>JAMCRJ010000013.1 GCA_023381645.1 Gammaproteobacteria bacterium | reverse complement strand
GTTTTTCTCTCTGAGGTTAGCCCTGGGTTAGCCCGGAAAAATGAAGGCACCTAGCAAATTGCGCCAAGTGCCTGTTTTATATGGTGCTGGCGAGAGGAATCGAACCCCCGACCCACTGATTACAAATTGTATTTCTTTTCGACCTATTTTATTGTTACGTAAAGGTAATTTACTCAACTGTCTAAGCGGTTATGGAAAAACAGGGCAACACAACGCATTGAACGGAAAGGAAGTTAGTTTTTCATTAGACAATGCCTTAGACGTTACAGCAATGGGGTAAGCGCCCCACTCCCTGCCCTGCTGCACGGTCAAAAGGTGCTCAATTTTGCGCCTCGCATTACCTATGCCGTGACCTTTCAGCCGCCATTCAAGCAAGCATCTTATGGTGAGGTGATCTTAGATTGGAGCGCCAAGTAATCGCCAAAAGTACATCTATGATCACTACTGTCCGGAGATTTGACCCAGACCTCATAGTAACCGACTGAAAAAACAAGTCGAAATTTGCTCGGGTAGGTGTCACCGACTTCAAAATGGCGCAAAATGGCCCATTTTCAATTTCGGAGCGCCCATGTATTCTGGAAAATTGGTTATGGCACAGCTTTTAGATCATCTGCCTATGCATACATTCCGCCGCTGCGTCGCCAAATATCCCAGTAAATATCCCGTGCTAAAATTCAGTCATTTTGACCAATTCGCCTGTATGGCATTTGCTCAGTTGACCTATCGCGAAAGCCTGCGCGATATCGAAATCTGCCTCCGGGCCCATAACAGTAAGCTGTACCATCTCGGCATTCGCGGACGTGTATCCAGAAGCACATTGGCCGATGCTAATGAAACTCGTGATGCACATATTTACGAAGACTTCGCACTTGAACTCATTAAAATTGCCCGAAAGCTTTACGCTGGTGACAGTTTTTCCGTCGATATAGATAACACCGTCTATGCACTGGATACCACGACTATTGATCTGTGTTTATCTCTCTTTCCATGGGCACGTTTCCGCAAGAACAAGGCCGCTGTGCGACTGCATACCTTATTGGATATACGAGGTAATATTCCAAGTTTCATCCTGATTTCGGATGGGAAACTTCATGATATTCACGTTCTCGACCACTTAATCTACGAGCCTGGAAGCTTCTATGTGATGGACCGTGGATTCATCGATTTCTCCCGTCTATATCATCTCCATAACGCCCAGGCTTTCTTCGTAATTCGCGCGAAAAATAACCTGCAATATCGCCGCCTGTATTCGCAGCCTATCGACAAGGAAACAGGCTTGCGTTGCGATCAAACCATCGTAATGACCGGTACAAACACGCAAAACAGCTACCCCGTTCCTTTGCGTCGCGTTAAATTCTATGACGCGGAGCAGGACCGCCTTTTTGTTTTCCTCACCAACAACCTAGATCTGCCCGCCATAACCATCACTCAGCTTTACAAGAGCCGTTGGCAGGTAGAGCTGTTTTTCAAGTGGATCAAACAGCATCTCCGTATCAAGGCCTTCTTTGGCACGTCAGAAAATGCGGTGCGTACCCAGATATGGATTGCTATATCCGTCTATGTATTGGTCGCAATTGTCAAAAAAAGACTACATATTGATGCTTCCCTCTACAGGGCGGTTCGAAAAACTCCCCATATGCAGTAAAATCTAGGGGGTAGGTTAGATCGGAGGGCGGGTGATGGCAGGACTGGTAGGGCAAACAGGATTCTTCCCCGGAGACCGCCGGTTGCGGGAACTAGATTTGCTGGGCGACGGCCTGCCGCTGCTCAACCGGCTCATTCCCTGGGAGCGCTTCCGCCCAATTCTGGAGAGTGTGCCGAAGGCCAAGCCCAAAGGGCCGGGAGGGAGAAAGCCCTACGACCGGATGCTGCTCTTCAAGATGATGGTGTTACAGCAACTGCACAATCTCAGCGACGAACAAACCGAATACCAGGTTCGGGATCGCCTCAGTTTTCAGCGTTTCCTGGGGCTTGGGTTGGAGGAAGCCGTACCCGATCACACGACCTTGTGGCTATTCCGTGAATCACTGGCCCAGGCCAAACTGACGGAGCGACTGTTCACGGCCTTCCATGCTTTTCTGCGGGAAGCCGGCTACGCCGCACGGGCCGGGCAAATCATCGACGCGAGTTTTGTGACGGTTCCACGGCAACGGATGCACCGGAAGGAGCGGGAACAGGTCAATCAGGGCGAAACACCCCAGACGTGGCAGGATCAGCCCGCCAAGCGCCGCCAGAAAGACACCGATGCCCGCTGGACCAAAAAGAATGGCCGCAGTTTCTTCGGATACAAGAACCATATCAACGTGGACAAGCGCCACAAGCTGATTCATCAGTACATGGTCACGGATGCCGCTGTGCATGACAGTCAGTGCCTGGAAGCGCTCCTGGACCCGGAAAATCAGGGCGTACAGGTTTTTGCGGACAGCGCCTATCGTTCAACGGAAGCGGAGCAAATGCTGTGTCAAAAAGGTTACCGCAGCCGAATCCACGAGAAGGCGCAACGCAACCGCCCCTTGACCAAGGCCCAGGAGTTGGCCAACACGCGCCGGTCACACCACCGAGCGCGGGTTGAGCATGCCTTTGGCGCCATGGTACAGCAGGGTGGTAAGTTTCTGCGCACCATTGGTATGGCTCGCGCTGAAGTCAAAATCGGCATGATGAATCTGGTCTATAACATGCGGCGATTTACCTGCTTAATGCAGCAATCGGTGGCCAGGTAGGGATCAATCCGTCCAAAGCCCACGAAAAAGGCTAAAAATACTGAAAATATGCAGATAAAGTAGGGATAATGCGTAAAAATCGCCTGAAATCGGCGTGGAAGGGGGAATATTCCATTCTCAAGTCGTGAAATTTTTGTTATTCGAAGTGCCCTACACTATGCTTCAGGCCTTAAGCCTCGCCCTATTTGAGAAATCCACTATAAATCATATAGTTGAAAATATAGCCGACGAACCATGTGAATCCGCAAATGTTAACCAGTTGAATTTATTTGACTAAATCTCCGGACAGCAGTGATCTATGATAGGATATAGTGTTTTCCTACCCGGCATGAATGATTACGCTTGAAACCACTCGCCAAGAACACTTCGCCGCCCAATGTGCACCGCTCCTTGCAGAAATTGGGGCAAGACCTGCGCACGGCCCACTTGCACCGGAATGTAACCGTGGCGAGTCTTGCGGAAAGGGCCGGTGTCACGCCGGGTACGTTCCTACGCCTGGAGCGCGGAGATCCCGGTGTGGGCCTTTAAACGCTCGCCCTCGCCCTCTGGCTTCTTGGCCCTCAAAAATCGGATCATGGCTCTGGGCCGACGGAAGGCCAGAAAGACCCTATCGGACTCGCCCTGCAAGCCGAGCAGCGCCGCCAGCGTGCGCGACCTCTCGCCGGGCAAGACAAAAAGACCAGTGAGGGTTCGGGACCATGCAACCTGGAGCGTTAGAAGTGCTCCTGGATGTGACCGGAAAGCCGGAGCCTTTGGGGAAGCTGTGGCTCCACACTCGCGGCAAGAGTACGTCCTTTCAGTACGCCGATTCCGGGCTACGGTACCTGCACGGCTTCGCCATCGACCCGGACTTACCTTTATGGGCGGGTGCACAGAATTCCTCGCGCCGCCTTCCAGTACCCGCATCCCGCCGCTGACGGAGCTTCCTCGCGTGATCGGTGCTGCCCTGCTTATGAAACAAGATGAGGACAATACTGCAATTCACGCAAGCCACGCGCCCACCGATTACTTGGAAACTACTTTTTCTTTCGTTTAGCCTGCGACAAATCCGATGCGGCAACAGACTTTACCTTTTTAGGCGTCTTTGGATCAGACAACACTTTTCCAGCCTTACTCGCATCCTTCTTTGAAGTGGTCATTCAATACCTCCTTGCAATAACATTCAACACTCTACGAACAACACCTGCCATCACCTTGTTGCTACCAATTAACTTTGCCAGAACTGGCGAATACCTATAGTAATAAATAATAAGGATTCGTCCAAACGTGGTCGGCCTGAGAACAGAGTCCCTAAATCTTCTGATAGCATCTACCTCTGGGGCGCGAGAATTCCTATATACAGCCGATGCAATAAAGCATGGACCACTTCTTCCGTATCTTTTTCATTCCCTAGCTAACCTCTTTGTTCTCTCTGTATTTGATTCCCCCCTGGGATTCAGAAAGCTTACCTTTGTCTTTGGTCTGCCACGTTTTGCCATATCAGAAGCCCCTTGCCAAATCCTCATGACCAAGAAGCATAACGCCAGTATTTGAAGCAAGCTTTCTGGCGGCATGTGTATAACCTGTTGTACTAACCACTACCGCTTTATTCGCCTTGTAATAACTGATCGCGGCATGAATTTCCTGAACAGCCTTTATACCAACAGAGTTTGTCCATTGTTTACACTGTACAACCATTTTTATGGTGCCCTTTGTTGCCACTATATCAGCACCGTAATCTCCTGTTCGTGACGTTAATTGCGTTTTCCACCCATTATTTTCAAGTAATGCAGCACAAAATCGCTCATACTGAATAGGCGTCAACTGCATGGGATTGTCGGTTCCAGCAGCAAGCAAGCGTTCTCGTATTTTGCGCCGCTTTTTGATGCGATAAATTATTATGCCCAAAGCCACAATAAGAAAAACCGCACCCGCAATAGCTAGTAAGGAAAAAATGCCGTCAACAGCTTGTTTGTTGGGAAGTATCTTTCCCAAAACGGCAAGCGCAAAAATAGCTAATATAGCACCAACCACTTCCCCATTCTTTTTTCTTCGCCGCATGTTCTAGCCATTCCTGCTGACAAGTCGCTGAAGGAGCCCCTGACCGTACCCGAAATGAACATTAGCAAGGAGCGTCACCACTTGACAAGGCGCGAACAGTATTTTTTCTTTACCCTCTTTTTGGCCTCCCCGGCTTGCGCAACCGCTCCAGGACGGAAAAGTCGGGTTCCTCGGTCGGTTCCTGGCGCTTGTGGCCGGAGACGGCTCTTTCGAGGTCGTCCTCGACCAAGTAAACCTCCTTGCCCACCTTACGGGGTTCGAGTCCCAGGATTTCAAGACGCTTGAGGGCAGTTTTCCAGGTGCAGCCACCCAGGCGTTCGCAGATGAGGGCGCGGGTCAGTAACATAGCTTGGCCTCCCCTTGCAGGGTGCCAACCCGCGTTGCTTCGTTCTGCAATCGTTCGATCTCGGCCCAGAGCAACGGCAGGATGCGTTGCACTTCAAAGGAACGAAGGATGTTTTTGGGTTCGTCCCGGCGCATGAGCCAGGCCACGGTCGCCGCTTTCAGGTCGTTCAGACTGTGGCAGACGTGCCGCGCTTCATTGAGGAAGTGGGTCATTTCCTGGAGGGAGATCACGGTTTCGTCCACCCGCTCGCAAGCGAGGGCCAGGTCTACGGTCAGTTCGCAGGCCCGTTCCGAGGTCTGGGTGCGGGTCATCAGAAGTTCAACGGCCAGTGCATGAACCATGCGCTCCATACGCAGCCGCCGACAACGGCGCATGAAGGGTTCCGTGTGCTCCCGCATTCCGTTGGAGGTGACGAGCACTACCAAGTGATCCAGGTCGGTGTACAGGTGCTCGCCGGGTTTTCCGGGTACGCGGCCCGTCTGGAGCCAGTCCAGGAATAGGGCCTCAAAGGATTCCGGGGCTTTGTCCATTTCGTCGAGACAGGCCACGGTCCAGCCCCATTTTTTGGGGGGTATGCCTTCGCTCGGACTGGACACGGTAAATTCGCTTTGGTTGCCATCCCATATCTGGGTGCAAACTTGCGAGGCTTCGGCCACCTTGGTCAAAAAGCCTTTTTCCTCGCTTCCCGTTCCGCTCTGATAATCGAAGAACCGCTTGCCATCCGTCCAGGAGTGCAACTGGACGTAGTAGTAGCGGTCGCGGGCGTCCAGGGCATCGGCAATGGCCTCGGCCAGAGCCGTCTTGCCGGTGCCCGCCTCGCCGGTCACGAGCAAGGCCCGTGCTCCGCTGCCCTTCTGGGCCATGAGGGATTTCAACGCCTGGATGGTTTCGGGGTTGGGTCGGTATCCGGTTCGGGTCAAGTCCATGAGCAATCTCCTGTAGTGCTATCACAGGGGTGATGCCGATTTTGAGGACAGCACCCTGGGTTCACCCGGTTTTGCATTCCACGCACCAACCTAGTAGCATATCTATATGGTTCCGACATGGGGAGATTCCATGACCATCACTACCCTATCCAGCCGCGAGTTCAACCAAAAAACAAGTGAAGCCAAGCGGGCTGCATAAAACCAATGAAAATACCAATGGTCTGCTCCACCAGCGCTTCCCGAAAAGAACGTATCTATCGCACCGCTCCCAGCAGTAATTGACTAAAGTTTCTGATGAGATGACTATTCGACCCAGAAAAACCATGGGTTTTAGAACACCAGACGAAGGCTTCCAATAATTTATGAGTGCCAAAACCAGATGCTCGTTAAGCAAGGAGATGGAATTGAGTTACTACAAAACCAATGCTGTATATGACTTGTTGAGTAAAGAACAGAAACATCCATTTGTTTGGGTGTCTGGTAACGCTTGGATGCTCATATACGGCGATCAAATGGTAACACCAAAAGTGCTTGTTTTGGCATTTGGTAAATCATGGACCAAACAAAAAGAGATCATTAAGACTATGGAAATTATTGCTGCACGATCAGAAATTCCATTGTTTTTTGTCAAGTTTGATGATGAAGCAGAGTCTATCGAAAAGGTTTTGTTTGGAAGTCCTGGTCAGCAACCCGCCGAATTAACCTTGGATGAATTAAAAAATGAGTTTCAGAAAATAGGGCTCCCTGTTGAAAATGGGACTTGCGGAAAAAGCGTCAATGATGCAACCAGCAGTGCATATCATAAATGGCAACGAGACAACCTTGGCTCAATAATTAAAGTAACCGATATTGATCTTGTTCGTTTAGACTCAGACGGCGAACCGATCGAGGTAATTGAACTTAAACGATCTTTTTATTCATTCGATCAATGGAATCCTTATTCCAAGGACTACGTGAACTTCAATTTGCTTCTTTCGGTGTGTAAGCCGGCAGCAATGACGGTGACTATCGCATACAACGTGCGGCAAACCGAGCCTTTCTTCAAAGACGATGCATCCCAACTTTTGCTGTTCTCCTACTCGACACAGAACACGCCTGTCAAGATCGGCAAATTTAGTTACAACGATTTTTTGGCTGGCTCCTATTGATCATCTGGCGCAAATCGGTATTTAATTTGCGCCAGTTGAGACTGCAGGAGTAGATAGTAGCCCTCACCTAACCACTTCCATCAGCCTGGCAAAGCTATCGACCACATCGTACTTGACGTTCTCTGGGGCGAAGCGGCAATTCATCTCATCGAAGAACTTTCGGGCGCATTTGATCTTGGTTTTCTCGATCTCGCGCAGATCCATCGACGACATCGACCCTTTGGTTTCCGCCACAAAGTAGATGTGCTTCACTGAGCCTTCCTTAAACGATATGGCCCAGTCGGGGTTGTAGTCGCCAACCGGAGTCGGGATCAAAAAACCGCGCGGCAACTTCGCATACACGACGACTTCAGTGCTGGCCTCTAACGCCTCGGCAAAATCGCGCTCAGGCTTCGAACCGGAATCCGGCAGCACGAAGTCGTAGATGTGGTGCTTGGGCGTCTTGACCGCGTTGCTGAAGTCTTGCTTAGTTTGCCCAGCGGTGAAGATGTCGAGGTCGAACTTGTCCTCGACCGGGTCGTAGGCCAAATGTTCGATGATAACGGTGGCCTTCTGCTCGTTGATCAGACGCACTCCTTCGGCAATGAAGCTCTCCGGGTTGGTCTTGAACTGCGCAAATACAGCCGCGTTCAGCCCTTTAAGAATCTCGACTACCGTGCGCCGCGTTAGTTGGGTGCCTTCGCTCAGCTTGCCGATTAGGTCGTACTTGACCGCTGAATGGACTGAGACGCGGTTAATTTCCGTTTCTGAGCCCTTCAATTCGAACGCTTTACCGTCCTTGATCCCATCGTAGGTCACGACGGCAGCCTGTTCACCGTGCTGGATGGTGTACTGCAACGGAGTCACTCGCAGCCCAGCATCTTTATCGTTGAGGATGTAAACCGCCTTCTGCACCAGTTCGTCTGAGTCGAAGTCAACGCTGTACGCCGCCTTGCGATTGATCCGATTCCAGAGTTCCTTGAACTCCTGCTTTTCAAAGTTAGCGTTGAGCGGGTTTTTCTTGGGTTTCCGGTCGTCGCCAATCTCCGGCAACTGACTTTCGCTGAAAACGCTGTCGATCAGCTTGAAGACCTGCTCGGCGTGCGGTGCCAACTCGGCGGGCAACGCAGCCAGCGCGCCGTCTTTCTTGGCCTCGTGGTAGGCGCTGGTGATGCGATCTACGTCGTCGGTGTAGTCGTGCTTGAGCAGGTACTTGTAGATCTGCTTGGCGAGCTGCGGTGTGACCTCGACATCGCCAGACTCCGTCTTCAGCACCTTGCCGGTGAAGTAGGCCTCGTCCGCCACGCGCGGACGCGCCGACAGCGACTCGCTGATGTCCTTCTGCAGCGCCGCGACAAAGTCCTTGTAGCTCTCGCTGGCCACCACAGTCAGCACGTTCACATCGTGTACCGTGGCCGGGTGATCCATTCTATCACCGCTTTGGTTGACGGACAGCCGCAAGCCACGTCCCACCTCCTGACGGCGGGAAATCGTGTTGTCACTGTGCTTGAGCGCGCAGATCACGAACACGTTCGGGTTGTCCCAGCCTTCACGCAGGGCCGAGTGCGAGAAGATGAAGCGCACCGGCTCGGCGAACGACAGCAGCCTCTCCTTGTCCTTCAGGATCAGGTCGTAGGCGTCCACATCTTCGGAAAGCCCCGCGTTCTCGCCACGCGCCGCGACCGTGGGGTCGGCCAGCCGTTTGCTCTTCTTGTCGATGGAGAAATAGCCGCTGTGAGTCTTGTCGGCAGAAATGCCTTTTAGGTACTTGATGTACGGCGTCTCATCCAGATCCAGCACCTCGTTGAGGTAGATCTGGTATTCCTCTTCGAAGATGCGGGCGTACTCGCCTTTCTCGTCCGGTGCGCTGTAGTCGCGGTACTTGACCACTTCGTCGATAAAGAAGATCGTGAGCACTTTCACGCCTAGGCTGAACAGTGCCTGTTCCTTGTCGAAGTGCGCCTTGATGGCCTCGCGGATCTGGATGCGGCGCAGCGTGGCATCGGTCACATCACCGGTCGCATCGCCGACAGTGATCTCAACGCCATTAGTGAAGATCAAGGTGTCGGTGATCGCATTGATGTCCGCGACCACATAGCCACGGTACTGATCGAGCCCGTTTGACAGGTCGAACAGATTGTCGCCTTTGGAGAGCTTCCTCACCACCCGCTTGATGTTCCCGCCCGCCAGCTTCTGCTCAAACTCGATGCGCGCATCGGGCGGCTTCTTACTCGATATCTCGATGGACTGCAGGTACAGATAACCCGCCGTTCCCGCCAGTCCCTTCACCGCGATGCCGCGCACCGCAATTTTTTTCACCAGCTTCTGGTTGTAGGCGTCCAGCGCATCGAGGCGGTGGATCTTGTTGTGCGTGGTCTTGTGGGTAGCCGAGTAGCGCAACACCATCAGCGCCCTGAACTCCTCCAGCGACTTTAGCGTCGCAGCGCCTTCCATCTTCTGCGGCTCATCCAGAATCAGGATGGGGCGGTTGGCGCTGATCACGTCGATGGGCTTGCGCGACTGGAAATCGTCCAGCACGTCATAAATGCGGCGGTTGTCGGCTCCCCGTGCGGCGAAGGCCTGCACGTTGATCACCATCACGTTGATGCCCGCGTCCGACGAGAAGCTCTCCAAGTGGTGCAGCTGCTTTGAGTTGTAGATGAAGAAGCGTGCCTTCTTGTGGTAGGTCTCCAGGAAGTGCTCGGCAGTGATTTGCAGTGACTTGGCCACGCCTTCACGGATGGCAATGCTGGGCACCACGATGATGAACTTGCTCCAGCCGTACTGCTTGTTCAGCTCAAAGATAGTCTTGATGTAGCAATAAGTCTTGCCAGTGCCCGTTTCCATCTCGATGTCGAAATTGACCTTGGCCACTTTGGTCTTGACCAGTGCGTCCGACACAGGCAAGTTCTGACCCTGCTGCACGGCTCGAATGTTGTCGAGCAGCGCTGTTTCCGATAACGTGAAGTCGGCGTTGCGAAACGCAGCTTCCTTTTCCGCTGCGGCTTCAGGCGAAGCGGCTTCCAGCGCAAGCGCCGCTTGCGGATTCGCTGGGGCTGCTTTCTGGCTACCGGGGTCGATCCGGTAGCGAACGCCGCCGTGATGCGGAACCTGCCCCTTGAAACAGTCCACTACTGCCTGCACCGCCGCTGTCTGGTAGGCCTGCGTCTTGAATTTCAGCTTCATCGCAGCCTCCTCAGATGCACTTCACTTCGGTGGCAGGCGACAACAGCTTGAAGATTTGCTCCACGTTGATCTTGACAGCGCTGTCCTTGAACCCCGCATCGCGAAACACCACGCGCAGCGGCTGGCGCTTGGCAAGTTCCTTCACGAAGACTTCGTCGATGCCGCTGTGTGCGTCAAAGCAGGCGGCCAGTGCGTTGCCATCGACAAAAAACACCTCCTTACCCTGAATGGTTTCGCTGACAATCGGCAACGCAAGATCAACGCCCCAGTCCAGCATCACCTGAAACAGCAAGTCTTCCGTCGTGCGGTCGGGCTTGATATTGTCAACAAACAAGTCGAGATCGGCTTTATCCAGCGCATCGGGGGCGTAGTAGACGTCAGTCATGTTCGATGTGTCGACTTTCAGTACACGGAACCCTAAGTCAAAATCCGAACTTCTTGCAGACAATATCTCAGAGCACTCTTCTCGAATTCTTTGCGCAGCTCTTCTGATGCGATTTTTTCCAATCTCGGTAACTACTGAGTACCCAATTTTTCTGGCCTCGGACTTCTCGCCGCATTCCTCGGGTAATTGAATCATTATGAATCGACGGTTTCCTCCGTCTTCTGCGTTCACAAGCATAAGCGCGTGAGCCGCCGTGCATGAGCCAGCGAAGAAGTCAATCAATATGTCGTCATTCCGGCAAATTGATTGAATTAATCTCTTGGCGACTTGAACTGGTTTTGGTGTGTCAAAAGGAATATTAAGATCTGCAAGCAAAGCGTCGTCACTGCCGCCGTAGTAAAGCAGCGAAGGGATGTTCTCAAATAAATTATCTTTCAGCCGATATTTTCGCGTTGGCTGCGTCTTCTCATCTGGGCCAAAAATAATCAGTCCAGAGTTTAGAAGTTCTTGCATTGTTGCAGGAGGGTTTCGCCAACCCCGATCGGGAACAGGGCACTCCTTCCCTGTTATGGGGTGAATTAGCGGGATGAAATAGTCTTCCGGGGCCTTTTTCTTATTTGGCCACGCCATAGAAACAGGTCGAAAGACGTCACCATTCTCATCAATTTGATTGTATGCCTTTTCGCCCCCAGTTAGATCTTGCTGGTTTATCCAGTCTTTATATTCCTTTCTCGCCTTTTCAGTGACTCCTCCTTCTCTTCCAATAATCTGCTTAGCCTTTGCAAGCATTCTTCCTGCGTTTTCTTTTGGTCGTTGAAACTCGCAGGCTTCCTTAAAAAATTCTCGATCTTTGCAGTAAATGCAGATTAGTTCGTGCTGCTGCGCGACCCCGGTAGCATCGCCTTTTGGATTTCTTTTGTCCCACACAATCGTGCCGAGATTGTTTTTCTCGCCGTATATTTCGGCTAAAAGTTTCTCCAGGTTTGGATATTCATTTTCGTCAATATGAATTACTATGAACCCATCGTTACGCAGCAAATTGCGCGACAACTTTAACCTCGAATACATCATGGACAGCCAGTCCGAGTGAAATCTCCCGCTTGTCTCGGGATTGGCTGCCAGACGATTTCCATTGCTATCCACTTGATTTGATCGAAGGAGAAATTCAGAGACTTCGTCTGCAAAGTCGTCGGCGTAAACAAAATCGTTGCCAGTGTTATACGGCGGGTCGATGTAGATCATCTTGATTTTGCCGAGATAATTTTCCTGAAGTAGCTTCAACGCGTCGAGATTATCGCCCTCGATAAAAAGATTCTTGGTGGTATCGAAGTCTACGCTTTCCTCGCGCCAAGGTCGCAGCGTTTTGGCAATTGGCGCGTTGGCCGTGAGTAACGCCTCGCGCTTGCCCGGCCAATTCAGGTGGTAGCGTTCCTGCGGGCCTTGGACGATGTGCGCCGAAAGCTCCTGCCGCAACTGGTCAAAATCGACCGCGTGCTTCACCCTGCCGCCTTCCCCCTTGGCTTCGGTCACGCAGCCCGGAAACAGCTCACGAATACGAGCAATGTTCTCCTGCGTGAGGTTGGGTGAGTGCATTTTCAGTTTGTCCATGTTCTTTCCTTTGATTGCTGTTCTTACGATGCCAGGGTTCAGCGGCTCAATTGATCAAGTTCGGATTTCAGTTGCCACAAGGTCGCGTTGATCTCGATCTTGCGGTTGAATTGCTTTTCTTTCGCTAGTCTCGCCTGGGTCTTCTCGACTTTACGGCGCTTGCTAGCTGCCAGTTCGACGCGCGCCACCCATTCGGCCAGCGTCCGTGGATGCCCTGGCGGTTGGAACCAAACATAAAAACCGTCTGTTCAGTGAATTGGGAATGATTCATCACCTAATCGACCAGATAATGCGTTCAGCAGATGTAATGACTTTTAGGTGCTTTTTACAACAACGGTCCCAATCTCAAGGTCGGTGCTACCGCAGCTACATACAGCATATTCGTTCTCGTCTATTTTCATGCGTTCGGCAAGATATTCATGACTCGGAACATCATGAAATGGTTTGAATCCTTCCCATGATATTCCAGATCGGCTCCAGTCATCAGCTTGAGCAAATCTTGAAACCTTTTGCGCCACACTTCCGACAAGTTGCTTCATAATAATAATGATCCCAACTCATAATTCCCCCATAATGAAACGAATTATTTCGTTTTCAGTAATCACCCGCAAGCCTTCAAATCGCGCTGGTTAAAAGACTATTTTCGAACCTCATGCTTCCTTAAATCGTTAGCAATGGTTTGAATATCGATCTGCCCTACTCCTTTTGATTGAGGCATTTGAAGACTCCTATTATAGCCGCTTACCAGCACCATAGGCAAAGGCCACGCCCTCCTGCTCGGCAATCGTCGGTTTGCGCTCGATGGCTTGTGGGTGATGCCACTGATCCAGCAGCGCCAGATTCTTCTGAGAAGCCACGTCGCCCCGCGCCGCCGCCAGTTCCCACCAGTCCCGCGCCGCCTCGAACAACTGCTTCTGGGCGCAACGGTACCCCAGGTTCCCCAACTCATGCGGAGCCAGGAGCGACGGCTTGCCATCGAAGGTGACGGGCTGACCGGCCACCGGGGTTGCCAGGCGCTTCCAGGGCCGGAAGCTCAACCGATTCTCCAGCATCCGGTCCAGTTCTTCCTTTTCCGCGACGTAGCTCATGCCCGTCCGGTTGTTGAACAGGATCACCGGCTTCTCGAAGTGAACAGCCCTGCCATCAGAAGTAGGATAAGCCGTAACCCACTGGCCGCTGTCAGATACCGCCTCGCGCTCCACCAGAGCCGCGTAGAGCTTTTGCCCATAGATGGGCGTAGGCCGGATCATTGAGGGCATCCCCTTTTGGTACCCGGACGCTTCCCCCGCTTCGTGGCCGGGAACCGTAAAAAAGATGTGACGATTTGCCATGGTTTCGGCCCAGGAGTGTACTTCGGAAACGATCTCGGAATAGCCAAACGCCTTGTCGGGATTCGCCCGGTAACGCAGGGAAACGGCACGGGGCAACAACAAATCGCCGTCCCGCACCCGGCCCACGGCCTCCTGTGGCGTCTTGGGCGCATCCCCGAAGCCGTGCCGACCCCAAAAATCCGTAAAATCCTTGCTTGGAACCACCCAGGTCTGTTCCACGGCGGTCATGCCCACGAAGTAGCGCACCTTGAGAAAGTCCCGGTCCTTGTGGTTGGAATGGAAAACCGTCGCCTCCACCCTGGTCACGTCATGGGTGAGCGGCGCGGGCAATTCGACCGGGATTTCGGGGTTAGCCGGACCTGCCACCAGCGTACCGGGAACATTGGCTCCCTGCCCTTTGGGATCGTAGCGGAAAAAGCCGGGTTCGTCCGGGCGCATGGGGAAACGGTCGAGATTGCCGCCGTAATCCAGCACCAGGCAATCCGTTTTGTCGTCCGCCGTGCGCAGGCCGCGCCCGACCATCTGAATCCAGCGAGCGGCACTTTCGGTAGGCCGAAGAACCGCCACGGCGTCGATCTTGGGCAAATCAAAACCCTCGATAAACAGGTCCACGTTGACCAGATAGCGGTATTTTCCATCTGCGAAGTCCTGAATCCGTTGCTCGCGCACATCCTGGGCAGTATTTCCATCCACCACGACGCTGCCCGGAAGGGCCGCCGCCACCATCCGGGCGTGTTTGCGGTCGATGGTAAAGACGATGGTGTGATTCCGGTCTGCCGTGCGGGTCAATACATCCTGCATTCGTTCCTTGTGCTGAATGGCGGCGGCACTGCGCAAGTCCTCATTCAAAAAATCGCCCTTGCGGGAGCGGGCCTTGCCCGTCTCGATGGGAAACAGGGTCTTGGCCCACTGTGGCCGCACCAAAAAGCCCTCGTCCATCAGGAGTGCCGGTTCGATCTGGTAAGCCGTGTGATTGAGCGGATTGCCGGGGCCGACGATATGGCCGCCGTCCAGACGCCAGGGCGTCGCCGTGAATCCGGCCACGCGCATGTCCCGGTGCCGTTCTCCCAAGGTTTTCAAAAGACGCTGATACTGGCCGTCGCCAGTAATGGGGATACGGTGCGCCTCGTCCACGATGACCAAGCCCGGCGCGGGCATAGACGCCAGTACGTCAGGCTTGCCGATGGTCTGCACGCTTGCCACGGTCACCTTGCCAAAGTCCTTCTGGTTGAGACTCGCGCAATGGATGGCCGGAACGAGATCATGAGGGAGGACGTGGGAAAACCGCTCGGCGGCCTGGGTAATCAGTTCGGCCCGGTGCGCCAGCACCAGCACACTTTCATCGGGGTACTGGCGCATGTACCGCTCGATGAATGCAGCCATGATGACGGTCTTGCCCCCGCCCGTCGCGGCAATGCAGGCCGGGTGCCGGTCGTTTTCGTCGAGTGCCGCCATCATCGCGTTCACGGCTTCATTCTGGTAGCCGCGAAGCTGAAAACGATGGGTGTTGGTGGCGTCGGTCGGGAAAAACGTCATCTGGTGTTCGCTGACAAAGATTTTACGGCTCATGGGCGTCTCCCGTACCCGAACTGTGGCACCTGTGCTTCCTCGGAAGGCTCGATACTCGCCAGCGGATCATCGCTCTTGCAGAAGGAGCGTAAAAAACCATCGCGGGATTTATCGGTGAGTTGACCCAGAATCATCGGGGCTTTGTCGGGGAAACATTCCGCGAGAAAGGTGCCGTGGTTTCCAAAGGACACCAGTTCCGCAAGATCGGAACTAGGACCATCCGTAAAACGCCCTGCCCTGGCCGATTCCAGAGAATCCGCCAACGCAAACAAACGCTGCTGCCTGCAAGGCACCGGATCATTCAAAACAAAAGCGTTGCGTTCGGCACTATCCCCTATGGAATCCACAGACGTTTTAGGGGTTGCACCCGGCGAAAGGGTTGCATCCTGCAAAGGGGACTCGCTCTGAGAACGAATATGCGCATAGAGGTCGTGAACTTTGCTCTGCAAATTCTCCAGTGTCCCATTGTTGACGATCTCGGCGTCCATAGGCACGTTACGCAAGGCATTCTCCAGCGGGTGAATAGCCGCTGCATCGCCCTTCTGCCGCAAATACTCCATGCGCTCCGTAATTTCTGGATTCTGTACGCGCACGGTCATGCCGCCCATTTCCTGAATCAACGCGACTTCCCGCACCGTGCGGAGATCCGAGATCACCACGGATTGCCCTTGGGTCAAAGCGTGCGCTGCCTGCTCCCGCACCTGGTCGATCAGGTAATGGGGATTCTGGGAGCGCCTATAATCTCCCCAGAGTTGCAGGACTTCTCGCGGCGAAAGCGGCTGGTTGTCCCCCCGGTCTTTCAGGGCTTCCACCATTTCCGGGTTCTTGCAATAGGCTCGTGCCATGGCCGTTGCCGGAAGGTCTTTATTGTGCCGATCTTGCAGACGATATACGGGTATCCCGTAAGCTGCGGCCACATCCTGATACAGCACGTTCCCAAAGGCCAGCTTGACCGCCTTGCCGCCATCTTCCTTCACCTGGGCTATCAGCATGTCGGCCACCGTATCCTTGCCCGCGCCGGGTTCCCCAGAAAGGCCCACGATCCACGGTGCATCCCGCAGGGATACGTCCGGGACAATGCTCGGCTCTGTGACGGGGTTGTCCCCCTGCAAGGGGTTAGCACCCTGCAAGGGCGGGTTCTTCCACGCCTCGATCCCGGCCAGCACTTCGGGAATCCGCTCACGCAACGCTTTCTGAGCCGCACCGTCGTAGCTCTGTTCTTCCCCCAAGGCCCGTTCCATCGTATTCAACAACCCATTGGTATAGAGCGTCGTTTGGGCGCGGGTACAGGCGACGTATTGCAGACAGAGGGCATCGTCGCCAGGCACTTGGTATAGCCGCTCGCCATCCGGGTCGGTATTGAGCCAACTGCGCTGAAAATCATCCATCAGGAGCACATTGTTCCATTGCCCGCCCTTGGACTTGTGGCCGGTGGAAAGGACATATTGCGCCCTGGCCGGGTCCGTCTCGGTATTGCGCAACGCCTGGGCAACGTCTGCAACCTGGCCCTGCTTCTGTTCCACGATTTTGACCAGAGGCGCAAAATTGCTTCCCAGAGGGGTTTGCGCGTACTCCGAAAGCTGATGCCAGCTATCGAAAAAACTCAGTTCCGGGTGCTTGGCGAACTCGTTTTTATAGAGCCGCCCCATGGCCTCGACCAGATTGACGATCTCCCCGGTGCCGCCGACCACATGGATGCGCTGACCGGCGACTACGGCCTGTACTGCCGCCTGGAGCAAACCCGCGTTGCCGCGAAAGAGCACGGCATGGACATTGCCCACCTGGTCGTCGATCACCTGGCTGTCGGGGCCTTTTCCCGTCAACAGGTACGGCGAACCCATAAGCCGCAAAACATGATTGCCCGCGTCGGCCACGTCCTGCCCAAAGCGGTAACTGGTAGAGAGCGGCAAGGTCTGAGTGAGATCGGGATGATCCTTGCGCATGACCTCCATGGCGTCCACCGCGCCGGTGAAGTCGTAGATATGCTGGTAGGTGTCCCCGACCAGGACCAGACGGGTACCGTACTGGAGTTGCGCCTTGAGGATCGCCAGCATGGGCGGGGAAGCATCCTGCGCCTCGTCGAACAGAATGGTGTCGGCGGGAATCCGGGGCGGAGCCAGAGAACAGAGCTTGAGGTAGACGCCGTGGTCGATGGGAAATTGCGAGAAGGGGTCGCGCATCCTGTCCCAGGCCCAGGCCGCCGTGCCCAGGGTCGCTTTCGGAGATCCGCGCAAGCCCTGCCGGTGAATGTAGTCAGCCAAATCCGGGGCAATGTGCTGTGGCCCGATTTGCTCGTCTGCCGACTGACAGTATTGCCGCAGGACGGATTGGACCGCCATGATGGCACGGCCCTCGGAACAGCGTAGCTCCTGGCGAATCTGCCGGATGCGGTCGGCAAACTCGGTGCTCTGCTTCATCTGGTCGCGCAGGGGGCCATAGAGGCTGCCACTGAACAGGCGGGGGGTACTGGCTCCGTAGACTTCGGCCATGGTCCCGCCGCCGTCCGGGTGCGGAGCGCGAAACGCGAAACTATGCGCCGTGCTGGTGGTGGTATTGTTCGGGAACTCCGCCGCCGCTTCATCGGCATTACGCCGGTTGAACACGAAGTAGCGGAGCCGTTCCGCCTTGAGCGGATATTGCGCCGCGCCCTTGAGGGTCGTGGTCTTGCCGGTTCCCGCCAGGGCGTTGACCGCCAAAATCTGCGAGTCCCGGTAGTGCAGGTGATCCAGAATCGCCGTCTGTTCTTCATTGAATCGAAAGGCCATGTCATCGCTCCAATCTGTCTGCTACCTGGGTGGTGCCGATTTTTCAGGTACCCGGTCGCAAAGGTGCCCTGCTCGGCAACAGGAACAAGACCAGCAAAACCAGCCAGCCCAGATAGGGAATCAGCCACAACAGCATCCACCATCCCGACAGCCGGGCGTCGTGCAGCCGTCGCGCCTGGGCGGACAGCAGCGGCAAGAAGGCTGCCAGACAAAAGAGCGCGGGCACGAAAATCCCAATGTCCGCGAACAGTTCCCCGTGATGCCGGACGTGCGTTATGAGCAAGTGAAACCAGACCTCGTAAAAAAAGGTCGCTATCACCAGATAGGACAGAACAAATCCAGCCACGGCCTTCCAGAAGGGCTTGCGACGCATCCCCTCCCGGAACTCCAGCGTTTCCGGGAACAGGGCGATGAAGTCCCGGACCAGCGGAACGGACATCAGGAACATAATGCCTCCTTTAATTGTGCTTAGTCTCACAGGGACAATCAGGCGCCTAACGTACCGCTGGCCGTTCAAGCTCCACTAACTTTGCCCTGGCGTATTCCCGGTGTTCCTCAGTCACGGGTTCTATCGGCTTGCCGTCCAGATCGTGCCGCAGGCTGCCGGGGACCGCGACCGCTTCCAGATAGGCGGGCAAGGCCGTATGCCGCTGCAAAACCGCCCGTATCCGCTTTATCCGCTCCGCACGATTCAGAGTCGGGCATCGCTCGGTCAACACGCTGCCCAAACGGTGACGCAGTTCACGCTGAACACCCAAGGCCAGCGGCAAATAGCGGCCCAGGACCGGAGCCACCTCTGCCAGATCCCCATGACACAACCGGACATGAAGCTCCCGCGCCGACATGGGGGGCGGCACCTTGCGCGATTTGCGTATCTGCACCTTGGCCGCAGTCCTCGAAGGCTCTTCCAAAGGTTTCACCGAACGCGGGGATCGCTTGAGCGTCAATACGTGGCGATTCATTCACCTTCCTCCTTCCAAGCCTCCTGTGCATAGTGCACCCGCTGCTCCTGTCGCCGGTCGAAGGGAACCTTGGGCGAAGGCCACTTCCGCCGCTTCACCCGCAACTCGCGGTCCCCACCGCAATGCTTGCACAGGCCCATCTCCTGGGCGCAGGGCAGGCAAAGCGCGTCGGTATTCGTGCTGCCGTAGGTCTGCACGACACCGCAACACATGCACGACTCGCTTTTGATGGCCGCACCGCCCAAGCGACTGCCGTAATAGCACATCCGGCACAAGCATTTTTGCGCGCGCTGCTCGCGCTCGGGGTCCGTCTCCAGATTGCGGGCCAATTTGATGATGCTGTCCATGCGAGACTTGGACTGGTAGGTCCAAGACTCCATGCGGTCTGGGGTCATTGCTCGACGTGGATAATCGGGTCGCATTGCGGCTACTCCTTTTATCTTCAAAACCGCGAAAGCCAGCCTTTGGTCTTTGCTGCCAATTTCCCTACCCCGCCTCCGGCCCTCTCCCAATCCCGGTCAAACTGCGTCCGCAGATTCCCGAGATCCGCGCCGTTCAGCAGCACCCCCATTTCCCGGTTGTCCTCCAAGCTGGTCTGGGTGAAATTCTCGGAGCCAATGAAAGCCAGGGATCGGCCCACGATCATTTTGCTATGCTGGTAAATAGGCTTGACCGGCAGGAGCCGCACCCGGCAGCCGTGCTCGCGTAGGAAAGCCACGTCGCGCCGATCCTCACCGTCGATGCTGGCCGGTAGGATCATGCGGAGATCCTTGCCCTTGGCCGCCAGGGCACCAAGGATGGGCCGATAGGGTCCGAGTTCTTCGCTCTCCACGTCGATGGGGCCGGGCTGGTTGATGACTTCCAGCAGTTGCGCGGCGGATGTGCCGGGCGACAGGACCAGCACCCGGTGCGTCCAGGCCGGTGCCCGCTGGCGCGACCAATCGGCGTTGAATACAGCCTGGACGGCTTGCACTACGTCCATGTTGCGTGTCACATAGAGGTATTCCCGGTTTCGGCCACCCAGGCCAGACCAGTCCATGTTCGCGGTGCCAATTTCGGCTTCGTGGCCGTTCGCGCAATACTTGGCATGGTAAAAGCGGTAGGCATCCCCCTGGCTCACAAAGCGGCCAGGGACGTAGCGAAAATGCGCTCCGGTCGCCTCAATGGCCCGAACTTCCCTGTGTACCTGCCACGGCTTCATGCCGTAGGGCTTCGGCTCCACCATGATCCGTACATGCACCCCCCGACGCACGGCGGACTGGACGGCGCGAAGCACCTTGCGATCGCTGAAATAGTACGCGCCAAGATCAAGTTCCCGGTGGGCCGAGTCGATGACTTGGATAATCGGGGCTGGGCCAGCGTTGGGTTCGATGGAAAGCATTTCTCTATCCTCAATGGATAGCGGTGAAATACATGAGCGCCAAAGCGGCTCCCTGCATGAACGAAGTATCTATGACCCAGGAAATCCGTGCGCGATTGCTTTTCCCTCGAAACAAAAAGTAATAAAGCAAATTACCAACAATTATCGCAAGGAATAAAAACAAAGTTTTAATCGCCACACTCTATTCTCCATTAAACTGTAAAGGCGATGCATCAGGCGATCAACTGCCTACCCACGGCGATCCAGCTCCAAAAATGACCTGATCCCCTTCCACCTGGATCTTAACGCGCTCCAGGTACTTCCGTACCGCGTCCTTGTGCGGGAAACCATCGTAATTGTGTAAACGCTTGGCTATCGCCCACTTCTCTGGCATGGACAGCTTTAACCATCCTCTACTCTGATCCTGCCAGGAAACGAAAAGCAATAACGGCTCATGCACAGGAAACCCGCTTTGTACGCCAAGCTCCATCATGCGCACCAACACCGCATGAGCTTTTCCCTCCAGATCAACCGGATCATTCTGACCAGGGAACTGACCATGCAGATGGTCCAATATTTCCCGATACAAAACCGCAAAAGCCCGGCCCGCATCAAGGGCATTGACACGCTGCGGCTTGTTGGTCTGTGCAGGATACTCGCCTTGCAACTTCCGCCGCCGCGCCTCACCCATGTCCCTGCCCTCCTATACCAAAAAATCCACCAAATCCCGACCCGACAAAATGATGACGTTGCCCTGCCGATGTTTCGTGCCTGCCGGAGTACGCCCGGTATGCACGAAATAACCCTCACTCAAGCCGAACCGTTGGAGATCCGCTGCAAAGCGATCCAC
This sequence comes from Gammaproteobacteria bacterium, assembly GCA_023381645.1. The sequence goes on along the minus strand of JAMCRJ010000013.1, from coordinate 90,732 downwards.
ATGGGCAGACTGAATTGCGCCCTTGTAGCGTTTGCACTGAATCCCGATCCAGTGATTATCCCGGTACACCTTGCCGTCCAGTCCGCCATCGCCGGTATAGTGGCTATTCCGCTCCACGATCCAGCCTTTGGCTTGAAAGGCGTCAAGCACCATTTCCTCGAACACCAGAGGATCGACCATGCGGAGATACGCCATGCGCCGGACAAAGGTTTCGCCTCCTGCGGGGCGCAAGCCCTCATCCGCGCCCACGATCTCGGCCAGTCGCAACCCGCGCCGCCCCGCCGCATCCTGGCGGGACCGATGGCCGCGCTTGGCCCGCGACTGAATGCGCGACACCCAGGCCCGGCCATGCGCCCAAATGCCGCTCAACATCGCCATACCAACTCACCGCGCCAACGCCCCGATCCCTGCGATTCCTGGGGAATCTCTCGCAAAGCATCCCGCAAGGCCGCCCGCAATTCCTCAATCGTGCCCGGATACAGACGTGGATCGACAAGCTCCTGCCGAATCAGGGATTGCCAATAGCGCAACCGCACCGACAGCGGCAAAGGTTCCATCACACGCTCTCCTGGGCTGCCGCCTGCATGGCTGCGCGAGGCTTGGGCCGATAGGTCGCCAAGACCTGCCGGGCATACTCTCGGTTCGCTACGGCCTGCTCCGGCACCTGCCCCTGGCAAATCTGGATCAGCGACAGCGTATCCGCCCAACTAAACCCGAAGCCGTCATTGGCTTCCATCGCCTTGAGGAAGGCTTTGCGATCTTCCGCGCCACCCAGGGTATCGCCGTGCAACAACCGCTGTTTCTTGCGTTCCAATGCCATCTCTTGATCCTCGATCTTCTTCAAGCGTTCTTCCTTGCTCAGTGCCGCCATGTCTTTGGTCCTTTTCGCCAATAAGCCCCCAGACGAAACCTCCTTCCGGGCAGGACGCCTCAAAATCCTGGCCGTTGTACGGGTGATGCCGAAAAACGAGCCGCCACCCCCGTTCGTTGCAACATTTCCTTCACCAGCACCGGGAAATCCATCGGGTCGTCGATCACCGTCACCCCATGCTCCGGGGCTTCCAAGCCTTGGTAGCCGCGATCCAGCAGCACGGACAGCAGGACCGACCCAACAGCCTCATTGACGTTGGCTGGATGATCGTCGAGAAACGCCACGGCCCCCAGGTGACGCAGAACATCCGCCTTGTCGCGGGCAGACGCGGCATTGCCCGTGCCGGGTGCAAACCCCACACACAGGACCCGCTTCGCCGGGATCAGCCCATGCAGCGACCGCGCCCGGTCGGCGTGATGCCGCACATCAATGCTGGTCACCGCCCATACCTGACAGCCCAAATCCTCCAGCGCGTAGATCAGGTCCGCCGCGTGGACATACAGGGGCAAGCGGGACCACTCGTCATCCTGATAGGTCCGCCACACCGCGTCACATTCCTGCCGGGTCAGACCGTATCGCGTCCGCATCTGGTGATCCTCGTTGATCTGCGGGATGGCCCGGCCAAGCGTATGCTCCGCGCATTGCCGCCAGTGCGCATCAAAGTCGGCCAAGACACCATCCACATCCAAAGCGACAATCCGGTTCATGATTCCTCCAGTCAGTGTCGCCACGCGGCTGGAATCCGGTACTCTACTTTCTTAAACTTCGGCATTATCGTCTCCTGCATGTCCACACCAACAAAACAACGGGTTAATTATATTTATCTAAGATAGAATTCACCAACCGCAAATCTTCTACGCTGAACTTTTCCCACGTTTGCCGGGAAACTCCCCAAATACGGTTCAGCAATGCTTTCTCCGCTATCTCCTTTTCTGCTTCCAACAAAACATCTTCGCGTGTATTTTTTACATCAATCCAGATGCGGCGGTAAGACGATGATTCGCCATACTCTTTGCCATCTTTGGTAAATACCTTTTTTCTGCCATTCATGCAGATCGTTACCCGCGTCTTTGTGACGCGCTCTACATCACAAACCACGATCTCCGGCGAACCTAAGTGATAATACCTAACCATCTTGAAAGAATCGCCAGCTTTGAGCGACCCCATAAAATCTTGGGTTGTACTTTCGATGTTCATGATGCACTCCTTGCTCAATCGTAAAATTCGGCATTCTCATCAGCATCGATGCAAGGAAAAGGCCCTCACGCTTTACGCAATTGATGATAAGAAAGATCAGTTTTCAGCACGCCAAGACTGCCATCTTTCTTGATGAGCTTGCCCCAATAACGCACCCTGTCCAGAGCAAAACCAGCACTCCGCTCCGTAATTACGTAGACCGATTCCTTGCCTCTGTAATTCGTCATGACAACGCGATCACCAACCTGGAATTCCGCAATCAACACAACAATCGCATCTTCTCTGTCCTTGATCGACTGATTTAGTTCTTTGACGGACTTTTCCAGTTCCTTGATCTCAGCTTTTAGTTCGTCTACGCTTTTGCCGCGCAAATTATCAGTATTCATTGATTGCTCCTTTGCCGCGCTCTGCTGCGCGGCCCATTGCCAGCCGTCACGCCAAGCATTTGAATAAGAACGCCACCGTTCACGATTAGCTGTGAACGCTGCCATAGCACTGTATGGACAATCCGTAATGGACTGTCCATTTTGGCGTGCCGCCATTCCTTTCTGAAAAGCTTCGGCCATGGCCGGATTCCAACGGGGAATATCCGTGGGCAGTTCCATTTCGACCTCCTGCGATCCGCGTCATCCAGACGAAGGCCGCCCGTTGTATCCGCTCCACGGCCTCGACGAAAAAGGCGACCTCCATACGGGTCCGCTCGGCCACTTCCCGCGCCTCGCCAGATTCATGCAGCGCGTCAAACAGGGGACGCGGGCGCTCGGTGATGGCCACCGTCGCCTTCACGGCCACCATCAGCATGAACAGCATCCAGACCATCTTCATGACACCCTCCCTGGCGCACCTGAAACCGCTCACCGTCCCAATGCGCTTCCCAACCCAATTCCTCGGCCATACGCCGCACGACCCTTGTTACCTCTGCCAGCGGCAGATCAGCGCCCACGATCTCAATGTGCATGGTTGTCCCCTTCGAGAGCGTAGATATGACCGGGGAACAAGCGAATCTGACCGGAAGCCAGCGCCGACCCCATCATGGGACCGACATAGCGGTACACCCGCCCGGTACGATCCTGCATCCGCTCAGGAACCGGGGTCGCCATCGAGAGATTGGATCGGCAAGCGGGGAACCGATCGCCAGGGAGGGGGGAGAAAGAATGGAAGTCGTACATGAGGCTTACTCCATCGCTGTGTCGATGGAGTAAGAATACCACTAGCTTTCTCTATGTTCAATAGCTTCTGCTATTTTATTTTAATAAAAATAACTTATTGTCTTATAAGTTATACCATATAGGTATCTAGTGATATTGCTGAACGGACATCACGACTATACCCACAATCGTTGCGTCCCCCAAAGGCCGAATAGGATAACGCTCGTTTTCCGGCACTAAGTACCACTGCCCGCCGTCGCTTTTTAATCGCTTAACCGTGCCTTCATCCTGGCCGTCACGAACCACAACGATTTCGTTGTGCGCTGGCTCCCAATCGGGGTCCACCAAGACCAATGATCCATGAGGGAGTATGGGTAACATACTGTCTCCAGAAACCCGCAAGAAAAACGCATTTTTTCCGTAATTCTTTGATACACCGATATATTCCGTATCCTTGGATTGCCTTGCGTGTTCAATACACAACTTTGGATCACCTGCCGGAACGTGACCTAATATCGGATAGTAAACAACAATATCCGGGCCAGCAACAACTGAATCGGGAGCCCCGACACCAAGTTTATACCGGGCAATCTCAAAATCTTCACGATCTAGTGCATAAGGAACCAAACTGGAGTTTTGCTCGATTTTTCTCGCGCTCTGTTCGCCTATCCCCCGGCGCTTGGTTTTCCACTGACTGACCAACGCATCAGGAACACCCCATCGAGACGCCATATCTGCGTCGCTCAAACCGCGCAACCGCGCCTCCTGCATGAGCATCAACAGGTTCCTGTGCCGCAATTCTTTCAATTTGTCTTTCTCCATAGGCTGCATGATAGCAAATGCTACACAAACCGATATGCGCTTGTGCTATTGACACATAGAATAGCTGTGGCTACTCTTGCTGCATGAATCTCCAGCAATACTGTCAACTGCATACCCAAGCCACCTTGGCGCGTTCTCTCGGCGTCACCCCCGGCATGATCTATCAGTGGCTTTCTGGTCGTCGCCGTATCGGAGCGGAGACCGCCGTTCGCATCGAACAAGCCACCCAAGGCGCGATCCCCCGTTGGGAGCTGCGCCCCGACCTCTGGGAGCGTCCCACGTCGCCGCAAGGGATGGAACGGAAATGATCGGGGCAGAGCGGGACATGATGGCCATCCTCTATCGGCGCATCGCCCAGGTCACGCAAGCGGTCCTGGCAAACCACATGGGGGTCTCGAACTCGCAAATGTCGCGGATCGTCGCCGGGGAGTCCGGCATTACGCTGAACCGCCTGCCGCTGCTGCTGGATGGACTGAACCTGCAACTGGTCGAGATGCTGCAAAGCAATCTCATCACCACCACCGAGGAAGAATATACCGCCCTGCTGTTCATGGCCGAGCGCGGCATTGCTTCCCTCAAACAGCGCGTCGCGGAGCGGGCATGAGCAACACGGAAAACCGGCATCACCCTGGACGATGGCGGCCAATGACAGAGCCGGAGCACTCCGCCTGCGTCATCGACCCCAACGACCCGGAACAACTGGCTTGCTTCCTGCGCGAGCACGTCCCGGTAGACCGCCTGGGCGAAGTATTGGCGATCTCGGCGTAGCGGCTGCTCCGCAGGGGGCTGCTCAAAAATCGGCACCACCCTGGTAGTCCAGCATAGGAGGAAACCATGAGCATTCTCGACCGGATTCAGCAAGGCAGCGGGCCGCGCCCCCTCAAGGTGGTCATCCACGGGGAAAACGGCATCGGCAAGACCACTTTCGCGGCGGGTGCGCCGCGCCCCCTGATCCTGGCCGCTGAGGACGGCATCGGGGTGCTTCCCGTACCCATGTTGCGCATCCGCTCCTGCGACGAGATGCAGCAAGCCCTGCACGAACTGGTGAATGGCTTTCGCACCGGCCAGCGGCCCTTTGACAGCGTGGTCATCGACTCCCTGGACGCGCTGGAGGCAATGGTCTGGAAGAAGGTCTGCGAGACGGGCCGCAAACAGAATATCGAGGATTTCGGCTACGGCAAGGGCTACATCTATGCGCTCCAGAAGTGGGCCGAGATCCGCGACCAGTTGCAGGCCGTCAACGATTGCGGGGTGCATACCATCGCCATCGCCCAGAGCAACAACAAAACCAACAACGATCCGGTCTACGGCAGCTACAACCGCACGATCCTGCGACTGCACGAAAAGACGGCGGGCCTGTGGCGGGATTGGGCGGACATCATGGGCTTCGCCACCCAACGGCTGACCCTCAAGGGCGACGACAAGGGCGCTCCCCGCGCCATCGCCATGGGCGACCGGGTGCTGGAAATCGGCGCTTCCCCGGCGTACTGGAGCAAAAACCGATTCAACATGCCGCCGACGCTCCCCCTGTCCTGGGCGGCAATGGAACAGAACTATCTCGCCGCCTTTCAGCGCATGGCACCCGCCGCCCCGGCGCAGCCGATTGCTCCGGCGCAACTGGAAAATTCGGCACCACCCCATGCTGGGGCGCAACCCCCTGCCGGGGTGCAACCCTTCATGATACGTCACTAACCAGTGGCCGGGCCGGGAGTCGGGCACCCTCCCCGTCCGCGCAATGTCCGGTGCCCACCTTGCAAGGTAAAAAAAGGAGCAACGACCATGGGTAATCTCAGCGGTTTTTATCAGAACTACGGCAGCATCAAGGAAAACAGCGGCACCCTGCCGCCCGGAACCCACAACGTGGGCATCGAATCGGCGGAGGCCAAGGCGACCAAAAACGACGCCAACCAGGGCTACCTCGAACTCAAGCTCAAGGTCATGGACGGCCAGTACGCGGGCATGTACGCCCCTTCCATGCGCCTGAACCTCTGGAACGCTTCGGAAAAGGCGCGGGAAATTGCCGAAGCGGAGTTGAAAAGCATCACCATCGCCACCGGCGCGGGGGCCATCGACGACAGCAGCCAGTTGGTCGGGAAAATGATGCAGGTCACGGTGCGCCCGCAGAAAAACGACCCGCAGTACAGCGAATCGGTCAACCCGAAGCCCTACAACTCCGGCCCCGCCCTCCAGCAGAACGGCCCCGGCGGCGGCCAGCCCGCCTTCGCGCCCCAGGGCGGACAGCAGGCCGGTTACCCTCCACAGGGCCAGCAGACCGCCCCACAGGGGGGTCAGCCGGGTTTTAATCCCGGCGCGGGGGCTGGCGCCCTGCAAGGGGCTGCTCCGGCCTTCGTGCCCTCCGCCGCCCCCCAGGCCCAGGAACAGCAGGCCGCGTGGACGCCGGGCTTCCGTCCGTAACCCGTTTGGCCCCCTTTCGGGGGGGCCAAAAAAACGGCGCCCTTTCGAGCGCCGTGGAATATGTCAGTATTCAGGAGAAATACTATGTCAGTTATTCAATTCGTGTCAAGCCATAAATCCTTTGAAGAAATCGCTGCCGAGATCCAGCCGCTTGTCCAAAAGTTTCGCCGGGCAGGATCACGCAAGGCCACTTTCCTTTGTCCCGCTCATGACGATAAAAACCCTTCGGCCTGGATCGCCCAGGACGAGCGCGGTTGGACCCATGCCCATTGTTCGGTCTGCGGCAACCTGCGCCAGACCTTCAACGACCTGGGCGTGTTTTTCTCCGGATCGCGGCGCGGACAACGCAAAATCCGGGATCGCAGCCGCGAGTATTACGAAACCCTGCGCGGCAAAAAGGCGGAATACAAAACACTCCATCGCCGTCAACTGGAAGTGCTTTCTTTTGGCGAGCCGGACCATACCCTCACCTACGATGTGTACCCGGTGGATGGGCCGCTGCTGGAAAAGCGCCTCGATCACGCCCGCAAGCATCCCCCGATGGCAAGCCCGTTTTCCCATCATCAGACCGTGGACGGCATCATCGCCACCCGCGCCCTGGTCCTGCGCTATCTCCAGGAGCATCGCCGGTTGACCGGGCCGTTCCCGGACCTGCTCTTTTCGCACACCACCATCGACCATCATCTAGGCAAGGAAGCCCGCGCCATCCTGGACCGGGACGTGAAAGCCGTCCTGATCACCCCCCTGCGCAATCCCGCGAAACACGATGAACGCGCTTGGCAGGAAACATGGCTGGACGCAAAAGGCCAGAAAATCCATCGCCACTACCCGGCAGGACTGCCCCAGAAAGGCCGGGTGTTCTATCACCGGGAACCCGGAGCGCTGACCCTCATCATCGGGGAAGGTCTGGAAAGCACCTTGTCCGCGCCGCCCCACCAGGGGCCAGCCGACCGGATCGCGGCCATGAGCCTTGTCAACTTCGCCCATCTCGAACTCGTCAAGCGGTATGAGCGGATCATCCTCTGCCCGGACCTGGAGCCGCACGGCAGGGGCCTCCAGGCCATCCTCGCCCTGGCCGCCCGCTGGTTGCCCAAGTTGGGAAGCACGGCGCTCTATCTGATCCGGCCAGACGGCAAAACGCCCTTCGATCCCATCACCGGGAAACTGGACGCCAACGATCTATCCCCGGAACAACGGAAAGCCCTGCCGCCCTTCCACCTGACGGCGAATACCCTGCTCCACCCGGACCATCCGATGCGCCAGTGGAGCAACCAATCTCCGAACGCCCTGGCCGACGAGATCCGGCAAAACCTCGATGCGGACCTGAATGCACCAGGAACCGGCAAGCGCAAAATCTACGCGGTCGGTACGGGAGTGGGGAAAAGTCATGCCCTGGCCGAACTCGCGCCCAACGCGCCGTCCAGCGTCCTGATCTGCGCTCCGACCCGCGAGGGCCGCAACGCCCTGGCCCGCAACCTGGACCCCGATACCCAGGAACACCACAGCCGGGCCGAAACCATGACCCGGTGCGCCGGGAACTGTTCACAATGCCTCAATTCCGCAAGCTGCGGCAAAGCGAATCCCTTGCAAGGCGCCAGCCCCTTGCTGGGCGTCAGCCCCGAAACCGTGCTGGCGCAACCGGAGCGGTATTGCCGGGTGTACTTCGACACCAAGGGAGAAGCGCCCCCGGAAACCCTCTGCCATGTCGCCTCGGAGGATTTGCCGCCCGCATCGGTCATCAGCGCCCTGGGGTTTCCCGTCGCCCAATTCTGCAATGCCGAATGCCCGAGCGGCCTCGCCACCCTGTATAGCTTGACCAGCGGCAAAAAGGGACAGGATACGGGAGCGCCGCTCTGCAAGCACATGATGCAACGCCTCGAACACTGGTATCAGGAGCCGCACATCGCCAGCACCCACGCCGCCCTGAACGGCGACCCCATGCTGTTCAAGGTGGGCGGCAAGTTGCGCGAGAAGATCGTGTTGGACGAGGCCCCCGACCTGTTGCGGCAAAACCAGTGGGCCACGGAAGCCATCTATCAGCTACGCCTCAGCATCCATTACAACTTTTCGACCGATCAACGCTTTTACGCGGAAGGGAACCGGGACGAACGGCTGGAAGCCTACCAGAAGCTCATGCCCTGGGTCGTCCATATCGAGGGCCTGATGCTCACCGGCTGGAAGAACGGCGAGATCCCGCCACTGCCGGGAAAGCCCGATTGGAGCGAGTTTCATGCGCTCGTGGAGCAATGGAAGCATTTCAGCTACGTCACGATCTTTGAGCGGATTTACCGGATCGCGGGCGACAGCCGCAAGCATCGCGGGCCGGTCCTGCTGGATCGCCTCTCTCGCGCCATCCAAAACGGCACATTGTTCTGGAACGACCGGACGGCCATCGCCTTTGAACGCACGGAAATCGGAGAAGCCCTCATGAAACACTCCCGCAAACAGGACATTACCGTCCTGACGGCGACCCCCAGCCGCGCCCTGAAAGCCCTCGCACCGGAAATCGTCGAGGCGTACCCGGCCACGCCCAATCTGCATATCCACTGGATACGCGGGCGCGACTGGTCCGCCACAGCCCTGCAACGGCAACCAACGGAAACCCTGCGCGACGCGGTGGACATCCTGGAGGCCCTGCCCGAGAACGCGGCAGCCCTGATGAAAAAACGCTACCAGGACGCCTTGCCCGTCGAAACCTTTCCCCATGTGTTTACTGGACACTGGCATCTGGACCACGAAGGCCACAATCGCTGGGAAAAGGTGACTTATCAGGAAATCCTGGGTCTGCAAACGCTGCCTCAGCACCAATACTGGATGCTCTACGAGGCGACCCGCAGACTCTACAAGCTCGACTGGCAACCCGCCCGCGAGGACGATCCCTGGGAGCACCAGTATGTCGGGATCAGCTATCTGCCGGGATCGGAAACTTCCTGCAATCTCCCCAAGGATAACCCGGACTTCGCCTATTTCATCCGCGAATACCACACCATCGAGATCGTTCAGGCCGTGGGCCGCCTACGCGCCGCCCGCCGTCCCGGCGTACAACTCACGGTGAACCTGCGCACGAACCTTCCCGTGCTTCCGCTGTTCGGCCTCGTCGTCGAGAGCTTCGGCGGTCACCACAATGCCCAACGGCAGGTCCACGATCGCGCCGTCGAGCGGGTGGCCGAACTGGTGCAATTCGCCATCGAATCCGGGCTACGGCCCAGCTTCCGCAACATCGACCGTTTGGCGAAAGAGCAAAGCGACAAAGGCAAAGGTATCCGCCATGCCAACTGGAAGCAGGTCGTTGACTGCATAACAGAAAACGCTTTACGCCCGAATGTCAACGCTTCGCAAGAGCAACTCATCGAACTGGAACAGCTTTGGATGCTGCGCTCCCAGGAAGCCATTCAGGGCGAGGCGCGACGGCGTGGCGACCGTATCCGCCGCCGCGAGGCCGCCATGCCGGGGCGCGGCGACGGCCCGGACGGGGAAGCCCTGCTCGACACCATCCGCGTCATGGACCGCCATCGCTGCGATTCGGCGCAAGCCGCAGAAAAAATCCTCACGGGTCTGCACAAAAATCGGCATCACCCTGGTGATGAATACGCGCAAATGCTGCGGGAGATCATTTTGAAGCCGATACCGGACCACTACTGGCGGGACAAGGATGCTGCTCATGCAGGATGAACCGAATCATGTGAAATGGGGGATTATCGTGGCAACGATTCTGGGCGTTGTGGCCTGTCTGATCCTTCTGCCTAGCCCTTCCTTATCCCACGCCAGCATCCGTAAATCGGTTGCCCGCGACACCCAAGGCAAGGTCCGGGTGACAGGTTTCGCGCATCGGCATGGTGTCTCCATCGTGCGGCTGCAAATCCCCAAAGGCCCGGAAATCGCGTATCTCGTCGCCGGAAAGTATCTCGCCATTGGCCCGCTCATGAACCTCAAAACCGGGCGGAACGTCACCCCACCCTGGGAGAAAATCTATGCGAAATAAGTCATCATGGATCGTTTCCCGCATGATCGTCCGGCCTTTCACCCTGCTCCTGCTAGCCATCCTGTCTACCGCGATTCTGTCCTGTGGTACGGCGATGGCCGCGCCGTCGCTCTATCCCATTCCCGCCAAAGATGCCGCCCTGCTGCACAAGATTCACGGCTTCGTGTGGGGTGCGAAAACGGCCCCGGCCAAGGCCATCGTGTTCTTCGACCCGAATTGTCTCTGGTGCCATCGGTTTTTTGAACAGGTGCAGTCCGGGGTGTCGGCGGGCAAGGCCCGATATCTCATGATTCCGGTCGCCATCCTCAAAAAAAGCTCCTTGCCCAAGGCCGAGCGCATTTTGCAGGCGAAAAACCCGCAAGCCGCGTTTCTCCAGAATGAAAAGGGCTTTGAGGATCAAACCGAGGAAGGCGGGCTACCCCAAACCTTTCCGCAAGCCAGCAAGACCATTGCCGACATCGTGGCCATCAATACGGCGGTGCTGGCCGACCTGGAAGGCGGAAAGCCCGCAACGCCCACTTTCGTCGTGACGACCCTCCAGGGTCCGGCGCTGCATGAGGGCTTTGTACAAACCCCTGCCGGGGTGCAACCCCCAAACGGGAAAACTCCGGTGTCCAATTTCCGGCAAGGGCTGGTTCCGGTTCCCCCTGTACGGCATATCGTCATGCCCACGCTTCCCCAGGTGCAGGAGTAAGCCATGGCGAAGATGCAACGCGACAAGGGAGCGCGGGGAGAGCGGGAACTGTTCGGTCTGTTGTCGGAACAGTTGGGAACCGTGGTGCAGCGCAATCTCGTGCAGACCCGCGATTCGGGCGCAGATTCCCTGAGCATCCCCGGCTTTACCATCGAAGTGAAGCGCCAGGAGATCCCTTTCCGGCAGGCATGGTGGAATCAGGTCAACGCTACCCGCCACCACAACGGCGGGGTGATCCCGGTCCTCTTTTACCGCCAGTCCAGGCATCCCTGGACCGCCGTGTTCGACCTGTCCGACATCTACCCCAACGTCGATGCCGGTTCCCTCTGCCACACCGATCTATCCACCATCTGTCAGTTGATCCGGGAGGAATTGCCCCATGTTCGGCATGAATAAAAAGCCGTCGCCTGAACCCCTTGCGAGAAGCCAACCCCCTGCGGGGAGCGAGGCACCTACCGGAGACGAGGCGGGAAATGGCACCCGCAAGGCCGTTCAGCGGGAATTGGACGCGGCGCAGCAACATTGGGAAACCAACGTCTCGCTGTTTCGGCTCTATACGCTTGCCAGCCGCATCAATGTGGCGCTACTGGCCTATAGCGCCATGGCGACGTTTGCGGCGGTCTGGATCGTGCTGCACCCGCCCTTGCCCGTCTATTTCGCCACGTCCGACACCGGACGCATCGTGCCCCTGGTGGCGCTGGACGTGCCCTATGTCACGGATCACACCGTCATCGCCTGGGCCATGCAGAAAATCCCTGACGCCCTGAGCCTGTCGGCTCTGAATTATCGCCGCGACCTCCAGCGGGCACAGGCATATTTCACGCCATCCGGGTATCAGGGATTCCTCGCTGGCCTGAAAGCGCATGGCGAACTCAAGGCCATCCGTGACCGCAATCTCATGGTTTCGACCATTCCGACAGGTCCGGGCGTGGTGATCTGGCAGGGGCATCTGCCCAATGGCATTTACGCCTGGAAGGTGCAGTTCCCAGTCAAGATGATTTTCCGCTCATCGAGCCAGATCAATGACCGCAACCATCTCGCCACCGTATTGATCCAGCGGGCCGTGACGCTCAAGAACCCGTCCGGCATCAGTATCCAGAGTTTTGTGCTAGGAGCGAATAAATCATGAAAAAACTATGGTTGTTGAGCCTCTTTCCGGCCTATGCCGTGGCGGGTGTCGTCGTGGTGCCGCAAGTGCCCGTGCCAGCCCCGCAACACATTCCATCCACGCCGATTCCGAACCTGCCGCAGACGACCCAGGAGTTGCAGTCGGCTCCGAGCGCGGTCACGGTTGCCCCCGCGTCTCCAGCCCAAGCCGCTCTGCCCCCTTTGCCTGCCGAAAACACGCTCTACAAGTCGGCGGCGAAATCCCTGCTTCCGCTCAAGGAGCAAGACCTGATGCAGTTTCGCAAGCGGCTACAGGCGACACAGAAAGCCTCGGAGGTACCCATCACGCCGCCCCTGGCGAAAACCGAAGTCATCACCGTGCATCCCAACCGGGGCGGCATCCCGGTGATTCCCATGGCGGCGGGCTATGTGACGGACGTGTCCTTTGTGAATGAGTGGGGTCAGCCCTGGATGGTCGTCGATGCCACCGTGGGCAATGGCGCGGCCTTTCAGGTGGTGAATCCGGTAGCGCCGGGAGCCGTCCAGACGGAAACCGCCCTGCAAAACAAGGAGGGCAAATCCGCCGCGAACGCCGCGGCTCCGGTCCAGACCAGCACCATCATCGTAGCGGCCAAACAGAAGTTCCGGGACTCCAACCTCTCGGTTTTGCTGCATCAGTTGCCGACCCCGCTGCTTTTCGATCTGCAAACCGGACAGAAGGCAGTGGACTACCGGATCATCGTGCGGGTGGACGGGCTGCCTGCCGGGGCCATGCCGCCCATCGGCGGCCTGGGCCGCTCCCAGGACAGCGCGGACGCCGTGCTCATGCGGGCCTTGTACGACACCATGCCCCACTCGGCGGAAAGCATCCCCTTTGGCTATGGGGAAGCCTGGAAACTCAACGGGCATGTCTGGCTGCGCACCCGGCATAGCGTTCTGGCCCCGGCATGGCTGGCCACCCTGCAATCGCCCAATGACGTCCACGCCTATGAACTGCCCGCCACGGACACGGCCATGCTGACCGTGAACGGCGAGCCGCGCACCATCGTTTTTGCGCAAAAGGAAGGGGTTAGCACCCTGCAAGGGGGTGAGGAATGAGTACGCAAGACCCGGCTGGAAACACTACTCAGGAAACCGAAAAGAAACGATCCGTATGGGGCAACCTGAAACAGTTTTATACCAGCCCGGAAACGCGGATCAACGCCCTGCTGCTGACGGGAACCGCCGTAGCCATGATCGCCTATGGCGCTTACGATCTTCTCGGAAGCTCCACCACCAAGGTCATGAGCAGCCCCGGTTCCGCGCAACGGGTCAAGAATCTTCCTGGCGGCGACAAGGGAGGGGCGCTCTATGAGCAAAACCTGCACCAGTTGAACGCGAAGCGGGCGCAGCAGGCGGCCCAGAAAAACCAGACCTACGTGCCCACCCTCGGCGCCCTGCATCCGGTAGCGCCCGTAAAATCCGTAGCCCCTAAAGCGCCCGCCCCCGCACCGGCCCCGGCTCCGGTGCAACCTGCGGCGGCACCCAAGCCCACGGCCTACCAGAAAACCATGGATAAGGATGCGCAAATGGAATTGATGCGCTTCATCGACGCGCCCGTGCCTACTCCGCTGACCACCAGCCTGCGCGTCGTAAACGAAGGGTTGCACCCGGCAGGAGGGGTTCCGGTTCCCGGCAGCGGCACGGTGGCGAAAAGCCCGGTGCTGGCGAATCCCGGTCATATTTCCTTTGGCGAACTGCTGACGGCCATGAACAGCAACGAACCCGGCCCGGTGAAGGCCGAGATCGTCGCGGGCCGTTTCCAGGGCGGGAAACTCCTGGGCGGCTTCAAGCGCGAAAAGGACCGGCTGGTCATCCAGTTCGACGAAATGACCTGGAATCATCAAAGCTACGCCATTTCCGCCTACGCCATCAACGCCAAAACAGCCCGTACTTATGTCGCCACCAGCGTCAATCATCACACCCTGTATCGGTGGGGTTCGCTGATCGCCGCCTCTTTTCTGGGAGGCATCGACAACGCTCTGGAAATGGCGAATACCAACACCACCATGGGCAGCGGTTATGCGGTCATCTCGCAACAGATGAGTGGCGGTGATATTCCGCTGTATGCGGCTGGAAATGTGGGGGCTGCTTTGACGCCCATCATGGAAAAGCGGTTCAATACGCCGCCTACCGTGCGGGAAGCGCAAGGCGCTCCGATTGGCATTTTGTTCATGAAACCAGTACAATAGAAAATATCTTCGCATAGGAGTGATGGCCTTGTCCGCATCTCTGCCATTTGCCACCATCCTGGCTTCCGAAGTGCTGGAGGCCAGGAAATCTCCACAAATACTGGAAGCCTTGCTCAAGCGGGCAGACCCTTTTTTGTACCGTTTGGCGCAAAACCATCATCGCTATCACACCTGGGATGATGTGGATGATATTTATCAGGAATATCGGGAAACATTCGTGCGCTGCATCCATAAATATGATGTATCAAGGGCCTATGAAGGATTGGGATTCATCATTTATCTGAACTGGCAGGTGCGAACGGATTATCGCAGCCATTACCGGCGCTACGAGGCGACCATCCGAAATAGGAAATACGATGAGATCGTTGAGGAACTGCCGGATGTGGTGATTTCCACGGACATGGAACAACTGTTGAATAAGGCCGTTCTTTGTCTGACGGCGGAAGATCGGGAGACCTTTTGCCGCTATCTGGATGGCGAGCACATACCCATGCGTTTGATCGACCGGATTCAGCGGGAACTTCGTCATTTCATGCTGGAGGAAAACTGATGGCCGCCATTACTCCCGCGTTTTCCTGGCTTGGAGGAAAAAACCGGATTCGGGATCGCATCGTGCCCTATACCGTGGGGGCGGCCCTGTATGTGGAACCATTCGCCGGGGCGCTCAACGTGCTCCTGGCCCGGCCTAACAAGGGTTCGCACCCTGCCAGGGGCATGGAGGTCGTCAACGACCGCGATGAGCGCATTGTCAATTTTTATCGAGTCTTGCAGGACGATCTATTGCGGGATCGGTTGATGCAAAAACTCAAGTACACCCCCTATGCCCGCGCCGAGTTTGCCCGCGCCCTGGAAGTCCTGCGTTCGCCGGATTCGGGCAGCGTGGACCGCGCCTGGGCTTTCTTCGTCACCCAGAATCAGGGGATTTCAGGCAACGGCTGCAACGCCAGCAACGAGAATAACTGGGGCGTCTCCAAGGAGCGGGATACGGCGGCTCGCTTTCGCTGGCATGTCCGGGAATTGGACGCCCTGGCCGAACGCCTGTCCGGGGTCATCATCGAAAACCGGGACGCCCTGCTACTGCTTTCCACCTGGGACGCCCCCCATGCCGTGTTCTATTGCGATCCACCCTATGTCCCGGAGACGCGCAAGATGGATCATCGCTCGCGCTATCGGGAGGAAATGAGCATGGAGGATCATCACGCACTGATCGACGCCCTGTTGCACCTGAAAGGGCAGGCCATCGTTTCCGGCTATCGGAACGATGCCGTACATGGACCCCTGGAGGCGGCGGGCTGGCAGCGCATCGACACCAGGGTGGCCCTCTATGCCTCGGTGCAGGACAAGACCCAAACCCGCACAGAATGCCTCTGGCTGTCGCCGGGGATTCAGAATCAGCAAATTGGATTGTTCGGATAGGAGGTAGCGGGTCATGACCTACCGAGAGATCGCCTGGAATCTCGCCCAGGGTGGGCAACTGGAACTGGCAATGGCGGCCTGGACCATGGAAAACCTGCGCCAGATTGCGCAAGGGAAGCCGCCCGATCCGGTCGTGGAGGAAAACTTGCGGCAGGCCGGGGCATGGCTGGCGCAATCACCCAAGGACGGTTTTTCTTCCCAGGATGATGAACTGCTGCGTACTCTGGTGGACCTGCAAAGAGAAATCGGGAATCACGACAATCTGCAACATGCCATCGACACCCTGCTCAACGAGTGGCGCACTTCGCCCAATCCCAATCTCTATGACTGGACGCTGAACACCATCCGGTCCACCAAGGGACCGGAGGATCGCGTGTTGGTCCTGGCGGCCATCGGCCAATATCTGGAGCGGTGCGTCGAGCAAACCCGTTGCGTCGAAAGCAGCCCTGCCGGGGGCGACCCGGAAATCGGCACCACCATCAGGTCAAGAGCCTAGAAGGAGTGCCCGCCGTGAACCTCATTACCATGTTCGCCAACCTGGAGGGCAGTCTGCCGCCCATTCTTTTGCTGGTCTTTGGCGCCGCTTATGTGATCGGCGGAACCTATGTGTTCATCGCCCTGCGGCGACTCTGGAAGATGGGCGCTGGAGATCCGCACGTCCACACCGAAAGCGTCCTCATGGGACTTGCCATCGGCGGGTGTCTCATCGCCGCGCCGACCGCCGTTGGAGCCGACATAGGCACATTCTTCGCCACCACCACCCCTTCGCCCTTGCAGTACAGCGGGCCGGGCGGGCCGGAAATGGCGACAGCCGCCAAGGCCATCGTCTATTTCATTCAGATCGTCGGCGTCATCGCCGTCATTCGCGGCTTCATGATCTTGCGGGCCGTCTCCCACGGCAATACCCGCGATACGGTAGCCAAGGGTATGGCCCATATCGTGGGCGGCGCGTTCGCCGCCAATATCGTGGCGACGGCCCTGTTCCTGGGGAACACGGTCGGCCTCACCCTGCCCCTCTGATTTTTTTCGGGGGTTCGCACCCCGCACCCTCGAAAATCGGCACCACCCTGGTGGTTCAACCCAACAGAGGAAGGTGTACCCATGAAGCAACTCAAGATTCAACCCAAGCATGTGAAAAGCGCTGTGGTCCTGGCCCTGGGGGCGATAGCCATGGCTTCTCCCCTCCTGGCCTTCGCCTCGGCGCAGGACGCCGGCGCCGTCGCCGCGAACGTCACCGGCAATTTCGGACCAATCGCCAAATTCCTGACGGGCGGTGGTTATGTAGTCGGTGCTGGCGCCGTGCTCCACGGTTTGCACAAGTTCTGGCAGAAGTCGCATGACAACCAGGGACAGATCAAGGCGGGGCACTACACCATTCCGGTAGTCGCTGGTGGCGCATTGATCGCCTTCGCCGCGACGGCGGGCGTTCCCGTCGCCACCCTGTTCGGCGGTGGCGTCAACTCCAACACAGTGGGAGTCAATGGCTCGACCACCTACTAGGGCGCAAGCCCGCCATCGGTTCCGGTGGCGGGCTTCTTTCGGAATTTCGGCATCACCCTGGCAGGAATCCACCCAAGGAAAGGAAAAAATCATGAGTCTCGCCAAAGGTCTGTATCGTGCCTTCAACCTGCCCCTCGAATCTCTGAGCGGCCTGCACGGCGTAGATGTTGGCGGCGCGAAAAATCTCCGTGGCGAACCCCTGGACGCTTTCCTGGATAGCGGCGGGCTGATCCGCTACGGCATCCTGCAAGGCGATTACTCCACACCCGATCCAGACTTGTATCAGGCCATGCTGCGCAAGCTGCAAGGAGGGCTGGTGACGCTGTTCCGAGGGCCGGGACATACCCTGGACATCAGTTTTCATGTGGACCCGGCCCGCTCCACGGAATTTCTGGAACGCCGTCTGGCCCCCTACCGCCGTCAGGCGGAGAAACACGGGCTGGATTTCGCGGCCATCTTCGACTCCAGAGTGCGACACTTCCCCCGGCACATCGCTCCAGAGGTCGTCATCATCGCCATGCAGACCGATCCATCGGCGCTGCTCGCCAATGAACAGAAACGGGCCAATCAGGCCAGGAAAGCGCGTCGGGCCAAGGCGCAGTTGGGCGACTGGATTCTGGGCGGCCAGGACGTGACCGCCATCATGCCGGAATTGCGGCATATCCACGATCAGGCGTGGAGCACCCTGGTCAAGAGTCTCGACACCTGCGGCAACGTGCTCATGGACGGCCAGAGCCGCAACAACGGCCTGCGTCTGGACGCCCTGACCATCGAGCAGGCCGTGGACTGGATGCGCAATGTTCAGCGGCCCGGAACCTACAGCCTGCCCGATGAAAACCCCACCTGGAAGGCGAGCCTCGCCCGCCCTTCCCTGGGCGTCAACGGGACGCTGCTGGCAACGGCCCCCCGTCTGGGGCTGTCCGCCATTCCCGAAGAACTGGAAGTCGCAGCGGGCGGCGTGGTGAAAACGCCCCAGGGCATAGCCTTTGCGCCGGTGGTCATGAGCCTGGGGCCGGTCAATACGCAGCCCTTCGGGGAACTGCTGGCGAATCTGGTCAAGGCCGACATCCCCGCCCGCATCAATTTTCGGTTCCTGCCCGGTGGAACGGGTGCGATGGGGCTGAAAAAGCTCGGCGCGGAAATGCTCTACCTGACCACCAAAATGACGGACAACGGCAATGGCCTCATCAAGGAAGCCATTGCCGAAATGCAGCGTCACGCCAGCCACGATCCGGTGGTGCTGATGCGCTCCGTCGCCTGCACCTGGGCCGACTCCGTGGATCAGGCGCAGATGCAGCAGCAAACCCTGCTGCGCATGATCGAGACCTGGGGCAATCAGGAATGCACCACCCGCTGCGGAGATCCGGTACAATCGATCCTGTCCAGCATCCCCGGACTCATGAGCGACATCGCGGCCCCGACATGGCCCGCCAACCTCTCCGATGTTCTGCCGCTCCTGCCCTTTGACCGGCCCGCCTCGCCCTGGACGCATGGACCGTTTTTCCTGCGCGACGCACTGCGCAAGATGCTGGCCGTCGGCCATGATCTGCAAACCCCCATCATCTCCTTCACCGGCCCTCCAGGGCGCGGCAAATCCATGGCGATGGCTTTGCAACTCCTGAGCTATCTCTGGGACGCGGGACAGGGCGACCTGCCCTATATCTCGATCATCGACGTGGGCTACTCCAGCATCGAGTTCATCGAGACCGTGCGTCAGGCGTTGGGCGAGAAAGCCCATCTTGCGCAAGGCTTCACCCTGTCCCTGCACGGCAAAACCATCAACCCGTTCGATACGCCTCTGGGCTTCCGCTTTCCCACGGAAAATCATCTGTCGTTTCTGAAAAACCTGATTGGCGTGATTTGCGGCAATACCCGCGAAAATCCTATCCTGAAATTGCCGGAGGCGATTGGAGCGGCGGTCATGGCCTGCTATCGCTCGGTGAGCGATCTGGGGCAGGGAAAGCCCAAGCCGTATCAGGTGGGCGTCGATCCGGACGTGGATGCCGCCATTGTCCGACATGGCATCATTACCGACAAAACGACATCCTGGTGGGAAATCGTGGACAGTCTCTTTGCCCAGGGCAATCTCACCATGGCCGGACGCGCTCAACGCTTTGCCGTGCCGCTCTTTCTGGACCTCATCAAGACCTGCACATCGGATGGCGACTTGCGGGCGAAATATGGCGACCTGAAAGTGAATGGGGAGATGGACCTCATCCACTACATCAACCTGAGCCTGACCGAAGCGGTGCAGAACTGGCCGGTCATGGCATCTCCCTCCACCTTCGACTTCGGGCAGGCCCGCATCGTCTCCCTGGACCTCGTGGAAGTCACCCAGGGGCAGGATGACGCCGCCATCCGGCAGGCGACCGCCATGTATCTCCTGGCCCGGTTCAAGACCAGCCAGAGTTTTATCTTCACCCAGGATGACGTGACCGGCGCGAAATTGCACCTGCGCCCGGAGTATGCAACCCATCACGCGGAGCGGGCGGCGCAGATCAAAAGAGCGGTGAAAATCGCCGTCTGGGACGAATTGCACCGGACGGGCGGCCTCCCGCAAATTCCCGACCAGATCGAGCGGGACGGACGCGAGGGCCGCAAGAATGGCCTGCGCATCCTCCTGGGTTCGCAGTCCTTTCGGGATATCCCGGAGACCATTCAGGACATCCTGGGCGCGGCCTACATCATGGGCCTGGACGGCAAGGAGATCGGCACCATAGTGGAGCGCACCGGAATCGACCCGATTCTCGCGGCCAAGGCCGTTGACCACTGCATCGGGCCGGGTCCGAGGGGCGCGGGCACGCTGGTCTACTGGAAGCGGGAAGATCGCCGCTATACGAGCCTCGCCTACGTCATCGCCGGACCCGTCGAACTCTGGGCGTTGACCACGCACCCGGAATCCCGCGCCGTCAAGGAAACGATCCTGCGCGAAGTGCCCTACAGCGCGACCCTCAACCTGCTGGCCGCCCGCTATCCGACCGGCACCATCAAGCAGGAATTGGCCCGGCGCAAAGGGCTGGCCCAGGGCGGCGAGGATTTTTTGACGGAAATCGCCCAGGATATCGTGCGCATGTATCAGGTGTCCCTGCTCAATTCGGCATCACCCTTACAGGGTGCTAACCCCCACTAAAGGGACAGGAGATTTTTTCATGGATTACGCACAGTACATTCGGCAGAACTTTCCCCAGGGGGCTTTTCTGCCCGATGCGCGGATTGCGACCTTTCTGGAGTACGCCCAGGGAGCCGCGATCGAAGAACGGGCGCGGATTCATGACGCCATCCAGCGGCAACCCTGGCTGCAAGGCTGGTACACGCCCCGCGACGAGATCCGCTTCCAGATCGACCACATGCTGCGCATCACCGGCTCCCAGGCCATCTCCCTGACCTCGGAACAGGGCATGTGGGAGAAGTCCCGGCAACTGGTCCTGCTGGACGCCCCCGGCCAGGGCAGCGACGACACGGTGCGCGGCACCCTGTACGAAAGATGGATTCTGGCCCAGGCCGACCAGATGATCAATCCCCACGGCAAGACCCCGGCATTGCCCAACATCATCGAACTCATGGGAAAGCCCTCGGTACCCGGCCTGAGCGCCGCGCCCGATAATCTCTATTGGGCGCATGACCATTTTCTGATCCTGGACGCCAAGTGCCCACGAGAGGCCCATACCTCGCCTCCAGACGCCTATGTGGCCCAACTGCACTTCTATGAGGCGGCCTTGCGCCACCTGATGCGCGAGAACTACCCCCAATGGGCCGACGCGCCCATTCGCAAGATTCTGGCGCAAGGCGACGTGCTGCGCGGGCGCGTGAGCTTTCTGGAAATCCCCACGGTTCCCGGCATGAGCGATACCCTCTGGAACAACGCCCAGGTCCTGCATCGGCATGTGTGTCAGACCCAGGACCTTTGGCCGATGCCGCCGCAGCCCGTTTTCGACCCGACGAAGCTCCCCGAAGTCGAAAGGATGGCCCGGCAACTGCTGGAGATGCGGGACCGGAAGGACTCGCTCGAAGCCGCAGAAACCGGCTTGCGGGAAACCTTGAAATCCCTGCTTGGCGATGATCCGCAACAGTGGCCGAAACTTGCCAGGGACGTGGGTGGCATGTTCCGCCCCTACTGGCCGCGCACGGCGGATGATCGCTTGCTGGCCACCCTGCGGGAAAACGGCATCCCCCTGCCGGAGCAACCCGTCTATGACGTGGACGGCATGGTGCAAGCCCTGCGCAACGCCGGTGTCGCGGTGGAACCCTTCATCAAGGACCGGCAAGTGGATGTGTCCACGGCGGTCAAGGCCCTGGAAATCCTGAATATCCCGCGCTCCGGTTTTCAGTCTCCCTGCATCACCCTGCTGGATAAACGACCGAAACCGGAACCGGTAGCCGACATGACCCCGGCCATGGGACGCAAACCATGAAGAAACAGACGATGCTCGATATAGCCAAAAAAGCCTTTCCCGTCGAGATTACCCAGGGGGAATCCCTGCTCGATACGGCGATTTTTACGATCAGCCAGCGGTTCATTCGGGCTATGGACCATGGGTATGTGTTGCCGGATTCTGACGAACTCCCCGATGAACCCTGGTTCATCGTCATCATGGCGGTAACGGAAATGATCCTGGGCGGACGGGATGGAAAACTGTATTTCACCCAGAACAGCTTTCCGTTTTTGAGGGGGTAAGAATGGGATTCTGGAATTGGGTAAAAAAAGACGTTGGCTACTTCAAAACCGTAGCGCGAACCGAGAAGCGCTTTCATAAAACCTTCTGGAGAATCATTGCGCCTAATGGCCTAGCGAGCGGTAGCCTTGCGCCGGAGCAAAACGTCGAAAGGCAGCCTTGGGACGCGATGGGCAAGGCGCTCAGGGAAACGCGCATGAAACAGGAATGGCGCGTATTGATCGTCATGATTGTTCTGTGGGCGTTGCTGACTGCCTACCTGATACTCAGCCGGAATTGGGAAGGGTTTGCGATCTGGTTGTTTTTTGCTGCCCTGGTCATCCGGTCAATGGTCATTATCCGTAAACTGAAAGGGAGAAAGTAATGCACTGCTATGCTGAGGCTGCCGCCTATTACGATGTTCCGGCCATTGTCCTGCGAGCCATTCATCATGTGGAGGGCGGCAAAAGGGGGGATCGCGTACCGGACTCCAACGGCACCTTCGATCATGGTTTCATGCAGATCAACACCTGCTGGAAACCGTTGCTGCATGAACAGGGCTGGACCATGCGCTTCGTCACGCGGCATGATTGCGCAAACCTCTTTGCGGCGGCGTGGATTCTCCGGCAACATCTGAACGAGACGCATAATCTCTGGTTGAGCGTTGCCAATTACCATTCCGGCGATCCGGCCATTGGCTATCCCTATGCGCAAAAGGTGTATCGGCAAATCGTGCGACTGGAGGAACCACATCCGGTCGAAACACTGGAAGCGCCGTTCCCTCAACAGAAACTGGTGTCATTCGCTCCGCAAAACATGAGTTTTCAGCCATGAGCACCCAGAACGGCGGTGGCGATGATGCGACGGGGATTATTGTCGTTGTCATCGTTTTGGGGTTGATGCTCTATTTTTATCAATATGTCGTTTTCTTTTTCTGGATTCCGACCAAGATCGCGGAACTCTGGTTATGGTCGCGGTTCCATCCCCATTACACGGCCCATCTGCGGCATTTCGTGGATACGGTCACCATACCGAAATTGCACTGGCTGGATGCCGAATATCTCAATGGACAGGTGCTATCTATTGGCGGACACGGCTGGATGAAACCCATCGCCTTTCTACAAAGCGGCCTCGCCCTGCTGCTGGCCTTCCTGGTGTGGCGGAAGGTGCGCCAGCATGGCATGAAACCCGTATCGGGCGTCGCGGATTTGGTATCCTTGCAGCGGGCGCAATTCCCCTGGGGCTGGTTCTGGCTGAAAAGGCCCCAGGAACGCGAAACCATGAAGCGCCCGCATGAGGTATTCGGGAAACAGCCGGATTTTTCGCACACCTTTCCGATCCTGCAAAAACAGTTGGGTCGCCGGAATATCGGCTTCGACGATCTCCCGCCAAAGGCGCAAGCCCTGTATGCAGCTTTCGTGAGACAGGTTCAGGGGCAGATAGACGAAGCGCAGCAACAGCTACGCATCCTGGCCCTGGGCGCCGCTCAGGGAACAATCCCCGTGCCCGACAACCGGGAACAAGCCGAGAAGGACTGGAAGGAGCGGATGCGACGGTTTCATTTCGAGCGCACCTGCTTTGCGGACGCCCTGTTTCATGCCCGCTCCCGGAACCTCCTGCCGCCTTCCTGGTTCAACTGGCTCAAGATCGAGGACCGCGCCTTGTGGATGGTCCTGGATAGCGTCCCGCCCTGGCGGAATGTCATCAAGCCTTTCCGCTGCGCGGCGGAGGCCATGGGGCCGCTGTCGTGGTGGATTCATGTGCAATATCGCCCTCTGGAATCGTCCATCGAGGATGAACTCAAACTCGCCTTCGGCAGCATCAATACGCTGGATGAAGCATTGAAAGAGGTGGATTATGTTGGGTAATCTCAAAAAAGCCGACAAAGTTTTCCCGATCATCGAGTTTCGGAAGCCCGATACGCTCCTGCTCCGGGGAAGTTTTGTCGAGTTTGAAACGTCCCTGCGGAAAAGCCGGAAAAACGGCTATGCGCTGAAAGGTTGCGATGAGCCCGAATTGCTGCAAGCCTGGGAGGAAGTGCCGTGAATGACGGCATTGCCACAAGCCGGGAACAGCTTTTCGTCAATCGGAATACCGGAATCTTCGCCTCGTTGGGCAATCTGTGGACCAATCCCGGTCTGTTCACCCTGCTGGTGTTCGGACTGCTGCCGGTGACCTGTAGCTTCCTGATCCCCCAATGGGACGACATGATCACCTGGATGGCGTGGCTCCTGGCCGCGCCGGTCTTGTTCAGGCGGCCTGTCTGGCCCGCCTGCAAACCGGCCTATCTGGGCGGCCTGGACTACGGCATGACCGACGCCAACGGCAAGCCGACCTCCGCCAAGGGCATCTTCTACCTTGGTTATCTGCGCTCGCCCTTTGCCCAATTCGGCAAGCCCGTCTGGCTCAGTGATCCCATGGCACGCTCGCATTTCTACTTCATGGGAACGACCGGCGCGGGCAAGACCACGGCACTGCTGTCCACCATCGTCACCAACGCCCTGGTGCAAGGCTCCGGGCTGGTGTTCATCGACGGCAAGGCGGACATCAAGACCTTCCACGATCTCTACACCTTCGCGGCCATGTTTGGCCGGGAGGACGATATTCGGATCATCAACTACGTCACCGGCAACCGGGACGTGTTCGATACGCCCACCTTCAAGATTTCCAGTACCTACAACCCATTCGCCCAGGAGTCGGCGGGTACGATCCAGGAAATGCTGAAAAGCATGATCGACTCCGGCGAGGGCGGCGACAAGATGTGGGAAGGGCAGGCCGGGGCTCTGGTATCCGGCGCGACGCCGGTTTTCGTCTATATGCGGGACAAGTTCAACTTCCCCCTGTCACCGCGCACCTATCGCCGGGGCCTGGAACTGGACACCCTGTTTCAGTTGGCCTTTCGCGGCAAGGTGTTCAACAGCGAGGGACAGATGGTGGACGGCGCCATTCCCGACCATATCCTGGGACCGCTGCGGGGCTTCCTGACCCTGATTCCGGGCTTCATCGACGAGAACATGGACATCAAGAAGCTGCCGCCCGGCAACGACTACATCAACCAGTACGGCTATCGCGTCATGCAGCTTACGGACGTGCTGGGTCTGCTGGCCGACCAGTTCGGGTACATCTCCGGCGCGGACGTGGGGGAGATCGACTGGCAGGATGTCATCATGAACCGGCGTATCGTCTGGGTCGCCCTGCCCGCCTTGGAGAAGTCCGAAGCATCCATTCAAAGCCTAGGCAAGATCGTCACCGCCAACATCAAGGGCATGGTGTCCGCGATTCTGGGGTCCAGCGTGGAGCGGGTCGCCGGTGCCAGCGAGGAACGCCGCCCGACCGAAGCCGACCATCCCTTTTATCTGGTCATGGACGAAAAGGCGTCCTATATCGTCTCCGGCGAGGACGCCATTCTCTCTCAGGCCCGGTCCCTGGGCATCTGCACCAGCATCGCCACCCAGGATCACGACCGCATCGAGTATTCGGACCAGAAATACGCCGCCGCCGTGGAGTCCAACACCACCAACAAGATCGGCATGTTCCTGGAGTCCAAGAAAACCATCCAGATGTTGATAGACCGGGCGGGCAAGGCGTTTTACCAGCGGGCGCAAAATCTTCGCAAGGCGGAAGGGGGCAGCGCCGTGGACGACATGCTGGATGGCGGCGCGCCCTACACCGACACATGGACCAACGAATATCTCGACAAGGTAGACATAGCCGATTTCACCAGCCAGAAGGAAGGACAGGCCGTGGTGCTCATCAAGGACCATGTGCTGAAAATGAACCTCTTTTACGCCCAGGTTCCCAAGAACCAGAAAGCCGTCCTCAAAGCCCTGGGACGGCGGGTGCCACACGGCATTCCCCTGCTGATTCCCGCCACCCAAAAAGCCCAGGTGCAGCCCATTCACGACGATGGTTCCCTGCGGCCCTTGCAGGCGCCCACCTACACCCCGCCGCCGCCAACGCCTCTCAGCATGGCCGACCTCAAAAAGCTGTTCGAGGACTTGCGGAACGTTACGTAAAGAAAACTCCACTCGTGGCGGGGTTTATAGCGAAACGTGTTTCCACGTTACCGATCGCATTCCCATCAAAAAAAGACATGCCTCTATACTATATTCAGCATCCATCTGTAACCATTTTGAGGATAAATGATATTTGCGAAAAACGCAGTTTGTGCGCAGCAGGGATCTGACAAACGCAACCCCGTGATGTGGCCGGTCAAACCGTGCCCTCTCCTGTGGAGTAGCTAAGAAAGGTTCAGAGGCATAAAAAAAGAAAACTAAGAAAGCCACGCCGAGCCTTTATTCCAAAGCTTGTGATGATTTCACTGCGCTATCATAAAAGCGCGTCATGGTCCGCGCGCAGGAAGCATGAGACTTAATGGCACAATTTACTATTATGATAACAACTCAATGGATAAGCGTTTTTTGCCAATTTATTTTATCAATCATAAATTGTGCAGATAACGGTTGGTTAGACTCAACAAAAATAGAATACCCTGCAAATTTTTTAGGGATAATGTGCGCCTTATCCCCATATTGAGAATTCAATCTGACCGAGAGCGCTATCTGTCCATTGCGAGTGACAGGCCAAATAACCACAGCTCCGCTCGGAAAAGGCAAGCTCTTCAACAATTCATTGGCAGCGCTGCTAGGCGTCATTTCATACTCCGTGTGTTGCATCAATGGTTGCACCAAACACAGACAAAATCAAATCCAACGGGACAATTAGAGAAATTGTACCATTACCAGCGAATACTAGACCAACAGAAGCAAGTTCTCCGTTTGGAAGCGTTCCAACAACCAAAGACCCGGAATCTCCCGCATCAGAAAAAGCTCCGTTAACACCCTCAGCAATCCATGCTTCATTGAAGAAGACAGTAAACTGCTGTTGAAGTTCAGGGACGGTATATAGTACGGACTGCGCACCGGCCACCTTGCCCGTTATTACGCCTTGAGTATGACCTGTAGTGCGACCCACTTTTTGCACACTCATTCCGTCAGTAAGAGGCGCGACAATTCCTGGAGTAACATAAAATGATCCTTGCAGTGCGCTGACCTTATTCGGATCAACAATTCCCATTACGGCAGCATCTAAGTTACCAGAAATATCAACTGTGGTTGGCAACCCATTCACCATAGGAGCACTTGCTTCATAAATACCAATACTGAAAGGATGAATCAATATGTTTGGACTAATATCAAGATTTCCTGGAGCAAGAACCGGATGCCCAGATTCCGCGTAGCTGCAACGACCTATTACATGATTATTTGATAAACCGAACAATTCATCGTTGATGCGAAGAAGGACTCCCAACGTACCAACGCCAAGACTGCCCCCAAGACCAATAGAGCTTCCGCACGTTATTCTATTATTATGCACATAGTGATTTGGAGTGCCGATACTAGCAGGAGGCGTACCACCAACGTGCCCAATAGTTCCCTGCCGGTACTCTATACGGAATTCGTCTAATTGTGATGGCAAACTTTTTATTTGCTTCGCGGTAAATTTTTTATTTAGATAGGCTATAATAAGGCTTTCTTTTTGGTTAACGCTAATCGCGTGAACCTTTCTAGCATTGACCGCGCGACTTAAGGATGCGTCTAAATTTCCAAAGGTATCCTCAAAAAAATCTATGTACTCATCTTTCGTTGATATATCAGCAACCTGCGCGGCGGTGGCCGTTGGCGCAAGCCCATGTCGAGCAGCCCATACGCGAAACGCGGCGCCAGCATCAAAGATGTTCGATGTCATTACGGCTCCTAAAGTCGAGCTAATCTTGAAAAATTGATGCCCACACAAGAAAAAATTTGTCGTATTGGGCATCAATGTGAGTACTTCAAGCAATACACATCCACTATCTACTGTATAGACTATGCCCGATGCATGTTCAAGTTCTGCTGCGCACCGAAGAAGGATTTGAGGGAGGCGAACAACCCTCCACTCACACCACCTTCCATATCAGGGAGTTTGCTGGCCGTTTGATGGACCTTGGCGGCCTTCTCGGTCAACGCGGGGTCGGTCTTGCCGCCCTTCTTGTTCATATAAAATAGGGCGTCCTGGGCCTTGTCCACGCTGTCCTTGGCCTGGGCGTAATGGGCGGATAGATCAGGATTGTTTCGGAGCAGGGCATCGGCATAGAGCGCCTTGGCACGGGCGGGCATTCCCTGCAAGCCTTCCATCTTCTGATACTCCTGCACGGCGGGATGCCGGGCGATGGCGTCCAGATGGGCCTGCGCCCGGTCCATGTGGGCATGTGCCCGGTGCTGCCATTCCTCCGCGTCCGGCCCCTTGATGGCCTGAACCATGCTGCGCCCGGCGTTGGCCGTGTGCAGGAGCAACAAGGAAAGCAAGCCGATGTGTTGGTGAACGACTTGCTGCTGCCCATTCTGCTGCTGTGCGTTCTGCTTTTGCTCCGGCGTGTCGGGCTGCATCTTGGTTTCTTGCTTCGCTTCGGCTTGGGGCGCTGGCTGCACCCCGGCAGGGGGCTGCTCCCCGGCAGGGGGCAGGTCCAGCATATTCCGCAATTCGGCCAGACTGGAAAGCGTTTTGGGCGCTTCTACCGGCTGAGGAATATGGTTTTGCGCGATGTGATTTTTCAACTGATCGGCCAAGCCGGGTGTCAACGCCTGCCCGACCGGAACGGCATTACCATCCTGGTCGTGACGAAACACTCCAAAGCTCTGCGGGTCTTTTTCGTTGATTTTCCCATCCGCGCCCACTCCGGCCACAAAAAGCGGTTCGGTCGTCGGCGTGGCGTACCCCACCACGGCAGCCAATCGGTTGTGCGGGGACTCGTGCCCCTGATCCGGGCCGGTATAGAGCCGTTCCCGCAAGCCCTGATCGTTCAGGATTTCGAGACGCTGCCGCCAGTTGCCCGTGTCCTGGTTGTGCATGAGCACCCCGGTGCGCAACGTGTCGGGTGCGTCGGCGCGGCTGTAAAGCAGGGTCGCGCCTTCGGCCATCCCAGCAAGGTCGATGCCGCCCATGGGACTTGGAATTGGGGCGCGATCCGGTCCCAAAGGTTCCACCCTCTGCTCCCCCCCTATCGCGGCTCCCCTTCCGGCCAGTTCTTCCAGGCTTTTGGCTCCCTTGGCTCCGCCAATGGTTTCCGTAGGTTCGTCGATGATCCGAATGTTCCCGTCCATCTTCCTTGCTTCTACCGCATATTCCGCTGCCATCGTGACTCTCCCGTTCGGTTGTACCTGCCAGGTGGTGCCGATTTTCGGCATCACCCTGGCAGAACCTCACGAAAAGGAGATAGCGATGGCTGTCGTGGCTCCCTGGCGTACCCAATGGTGGGAATCCCGCCCCAAGCCGGATCAGGTGGAATCCTGGACCATCCGCGACCCGGAACTCCAACAGGTGGACGGCTTTCGCATCCTGCAAGACCTGCTGAACCAGTCGGCCCCGCCTCACGATGCCCTGTCCTGGGCGCGAACCCTGATCTATCTGCCGGTCCTCGATGCGCTACCCATGATGGAGAAGCACCCGCCCCTACCCGAAGCCTTCCCGCAACTCAATGAGCGGGAGCGCAACGTCCTCCAGACCCGGATTCAGGCGTTGCTCTGGACCAAAGTGCTGCACATGGGGAAAAAACATGCCTGAATGGGTGCCGCGCAAAACCGGCATCACCCTGGTAGAGACCCTTGATCCCGGAGATCCACCATGGCCGATACCAGCGAAGCACACAGAGAACTCTTGAGCGCCGTGCTGCGCCAAGCCATCGAGGAATCGCGCCGACCGACTCAGGCCGGGCACTCTGCTCGCCTGTGGCTGACACAATCTCCCGTAGCCCCCGCGCTTATTTCGTCCTGCTGGATATGAACCCCGACGAAGCGATCCGCCGTCTGGCCGCCTGAGCGCGAAAAATCGGCACCACCCTGGTGAAACCACACACTCAGGAGACTGCCATGTTGAACGCTTTGCTTCCCATCCAGACAACTGCTCTGGCCGACGAAGCCGTGCCCACCATCAATGCCCGCGACCTCCATGCTTTCCTTGGGGTGGGCAAACACTTTTCGACCTGGATCAAGGATAGGCTTGCCAAGATTGGTTTTGTTGAAGGACAAGACTATGTTTCTTTTGAAGGTTTGAGATCCCCCGTTTCGGGGAGCGCAAAAGCTCGCCCTCAGAAAACCATCGAATATCATCTCACCCTCGACACAGCCAAACACCTCGCCATGTTGGAACGCACCCCCAAGGGGCACGAGGCTCGGCAATACTTCATCGCCTGTGAGAAGGAATATCGGCGGCTGCGGGATCAGCCCCCGGTGCAGCCAGCTCGCCAGCCCACCTTGAGCGAGCGGTATCTGAACGGCCTGCCCCATGAAACCGTGCTGGCCGAGTTCAAGCTGCTCATCGAACTCAACCGATTCAGTCCCGGCATGGACGCCAATCAAGCCTTCCTGGGGGCGGTTGGGCAAATGGAAATGATGGGCGTGCAATTACGTCCCCTGCTGGCTCCCCAGGCTTTGGCCCTGGAGTCGCCCCATCGTTGCGCCGAACTGCGGCCTACGGACATCGCCCGGCGCTTCGGCATCCTGCGCCGGGACGGCAAGGAAGATGCCGCCGCCGTCAACCGGCTCTTGGCCGACCTGGGCTATCAGACGCGCACGGCCAGAGAAACACTGGCCTGGACGCCTACGGAGAAAGGCTGGCCCTTCGCCGTGGTCAAGGACGTGCCACGCGCCACGGTGCAAGGCGGGCGGCCCGTCCGGCAACTCTTTTAGAAGGATGGTCTGCTGGAGTGCGTCGCCCCTGTCCTCACCCGCCTGGGTGCTCAACGCATGATCGCCACCAGCGATCAATTTTCACTGAGTTTGCAGTAGACCGCGAAAAATCGGCACCACCCAGGTAGTCAACCCATTCAGGAGATTGCACCCATGGACTACCACACTCCCTTTCTGACCGGCGAACTGGCCGAAGACACCGGCATTCGCCTGGATGCAGCCGAGAACGATCAGGACGCCAAGCCCGTAGCCGAAGTGGATGAGCACGGCAACCTGCTCGATGACCAGGGCCGGATTCTGGAGATCGGTCATGACGACTGAAAAGAAAACGGCGGCGGAGATCGTCGCGGAGCAAATCATCGACATGATTCACGATCCGTCCGGGGTGCCCTCCTGGCGCAAGCCGTGGACGCCGCCGCCCGGCCCGCGTCAGCCGGTCAACGCCTCGACCGAAAAAAACTATCGCGGAGCCAACGCCATGGTTATGGCCTTTGGCAGATTTTGCGGACAACCAACGGTTTTTGCCACCTTCAATCAGTGGAAAGACCTGGGCGAAAAGGAAGGACTGAACCTGTTCGTCAAAAAGGGGGAGAAAAGCACCCCCATTCTGGTGCCCATTCTCAAGAAGGATGAAGAACATCTGGACGCAAACGGCGATCCGAAGCAGCGGCTCGTCGGCACCAAGCTGGCTTTCGGCTTTCACGTTTCCCAGATCACGGACGGCGAAGCCTTCTTTGAACGCAAGTATGGGGCCATTCCGGCTCCGCGATGGGACATGGATACCATCTGGCCGGTACTCAAGGAGCGTATCGGGCAAATCGCACCGCTGACCATGACCGCATCGGACAGGGCTTTTTATCGGCACGGCTCCCATGAGATTTTCCTGCCGCAACCGGGCCAATTCGCGTCCGAGGCGGGATTCTATGGCACGGTGCTGCACGAACTCACCCACGCCACCGAACAACAGGACGAGGCGTTTCAAAACTCGATCAAGACCAACAAGCTCATTGGAAAGGACGAATACGCTTACTGTGAATTGCGGGCGGAATTGGGATCGCTGCTGCTCGCCCAGACCATGGGCCTACCCACGGAAGTCACGGAAGCGGCGTCCTACATCGAGGGGTGGGGCTTGAAGCATTTTGCCGAAGCCCACAAGGCGATGATCCTGCAAGCAGCCAACTACGCGCAGAACGCCGTGGACATCGTTTGCACCCCGGAGTTCATGCTGGCCTTGCAGGAACGCCGCAACGCGGCGATTTCCGGCACTCTCGCGGCACCACATCCCCAGGGTTGCACCCCGGCAGGGGGCGACCTGTCCATCACGCCCGCCGACCTGGACGCCGGGAAACGCTACACCTTCACGTCCGATCCGGGGCACGGCTGGCTGGTGGTTCCCACGTCCGACATCGCCCAACTGGGTATCGCCCAGGACATCAGCATTTGCTCCTATCTGTCGCCACGCGGCGGCAAAGCCTATCTGGAGGAAGATTGCGACGCGCCCCGGTTCGTGACCGCCTACGCGGAGCATTACGGCATAGATGAAGATGCGCTTTGGAAGAAGATCGCCATCACCAACAACATCGACCGGCAAGCCACCTGCCGCTCCTATGACCACTTCGATCCCGAGCGGATTCCAGGCCCATCCGTTCCGGCACATCAGGAAACCTTCGCCCTTGGGAGTCATCCATGAAGAAAATGACCTTTACCCTGTGCATCGCTCTCCTGGCCGCGCCGGTGGCGGCTGCCGCCGCGCCCTGCGATCCAAGTTGCCCGACCTGCCAGAACGCCATCAACACCTTCCAGAAGCAGGCGCAGGAAACCCTCGCCGTCGCAACGCCGCCGAATCCCCAAAACGAGGTCAATAGCGATACCTGCCTGGGTAATGCGCTCAACTTTTCCCTAAGCGATATGTTTCCCTCCAGCGTGTCGAGCCTCATTCAACAACTGGAAAAAGAGGTCTTTCAGGCGGCTTGCAGCGCGGCCAGCAGCGCGATCAGCAATACGGTATCCAAGGGAAACAGTTTGCTGAATTTCAATCTGCCCGCCAACGAGTTCTCTCAACTGACGGGCATGAGCAGCTTCAATCCGGTGCAGATTACCAGCAACAGCGGTGGCAGTTCGGGCATCACTTTCCAGAACAGCAGCCCGAATATCTGGAGCAACGCAGCCACTACCGCCGTCAGCAACGGGACCGGGGAAGCCGCCAGTCAGGTCAACAACTGGTACAACAATGTCTTGCCATAAGGAATTTGCCATGTGGAAAAAAACGCTTTTTCTGGCGGTCGCCCTGGCGTTGAGCAATTCGGCCTGGGCTTTGGGGGAACAGCCGCAATCGCAGCCGATTG
Source organism: Gammaproteobacteria bacterium (assembly GCA_023381645.1). Next base: position 57,626 of record JAMCRJ010000013.1, on the reverse strand, counting down.
GGCCGGGAACCATGGTTGTTCCCGTAACCGGGTACTGCGCTGGTGGTTACTCCCAGGGGCAGGTCGCCACCCCGCAAAACATCAACGCCGCCGAGAGCGGCATCGTCAATGCGCTGGACATCATCTACTTCGATAATTGGGTGCCGCTGTTCGAGGCTGCGCAATCGAAGAATAACTCGGTGCGCAAGGATTTGACCCAGGGATTGGCGCTGGACGTGAATACGGCCATGCAGAAGATCGAACAGGCCAAGGTTCGCGCCAATACTTATGCCGATGAACAGACCCCGCCCGGTATGCCCTGCGGCGCGGACGGTTGCACCGGCCAGCAAATGATGAGTTCGATCATCGCAGGTAGTAGTGGGGTGATGGGGTCCGCCAATCCCATCAGTGGCGCGGCGGCCCAGGTCAACTCCACCAACGAGGCCGTAACCACCCCGCAAGACGCGTTCGGGGCCATCGTGACCTATCAGGCCCAATGCGGCAAATTCGCTTCGCAGGCGGAGATTACGGCGGGCGTCTGTCCGGGGGCCACAGTGAGCGTCAAACCCAACGCCGATCTGGATGGAAGCACCCTGCTTTCGGTGCCGAGCACGGCCAATAACGAGGCGCATCCCAAATTGGACGCCCAGGCGCGGGCGGCATTGGTCCATAACCTGACGGATACCATGCTGGTCGCCAAGCTCAAGAAACCCAACTACAAGACCGTCGAGGGCGAGACGGAGGCCGGACTGCAAATGTCGATGCAGGCCCGCCTGAATCTGGCCCGCACGGTGCTTTCCCAGGTGGAGGCCATGAAAGCTCCCATTACGGGTTTTGGACCGCAGGTGCAAAAGACGCTCAACAAGTCCTTGGGGGGGACGCCGCCCATCGCCTCCAACGCTTCACTGGATCAGGCGTTGGCCTGGGAGGACAAGGCCACTTACGGCAACCCGAAGTGGTACGTCAAGCTGCAAACCCTGCATAAAGCGGCCATTCAGAAACAGATGGTGCTCATGCAGGCCCAGGAGTTGCAGTACCAGTATCTTGCCTTCCGGGAGCGCACCAATATCGAGGCGTTGATGGCCACCCTGGTCGCCCAACAGACGCAACAGGTCATGCGCAAGGAAGTCCAAAATCAGGGTACCAATGCTGCGCAATAAGGAGGGTGCCATGCGACCATTATTGCGCAGTCTCCTGCTGGCGTTGATCGTTGCACCGGGAACCGCCTGTGCCACCGGATTTACTACCGGCCTGAATGATCTGTATTTCGATCATTGGGTGCCTTTGTTCGAGGCGGCGCAAGCGAAGGACAACGCCGTGCGCAAGGACTTGACCGAAGGATTGGCCCTGGACTTCAACACGGCGGGCCAGAAGGTTCTACAGGCCAACGCGCGCGGCCAGACCTACGCCGACGAACAGGCCCCTCCGGGGATGCCCTGCGGGGCCAATGGCTGCACCGGGCAGCAAAGCCTTTCTGCGGTCATCGCCGGAAGTGAGGGGGTAATGGGAAGCGGCAACCCTGTCAGTGGCAACGCGGCCCAGGCCAGTCGCGCCGACCGGGCCATCACGACTCCCCAGGGGGCCTTTGGGGCCATCGTGACTTATCAGGCCCATTGCGGCCAGTTCGCGTCCCAGGCGGAGATCCAGGCAGGCGTATGCCCGTCTGCAACGGCCAGTCCAAAGCCCAATGCCGATCTCGACGGGTCTACGCTCCTGAGTGCCCCGAAAGTTGGCAGCGATCCGATTCATGCCAAGCTGGACGCCCAGGCACGAGCGGCCATCATTCACAACCTGACTGACACCATGCCGGTCGCCAAACTCAAGAAACCCAATTACGGGACCGTGACGGGAGAAACCGGGGCCGGACTGCAAATGTCCATGCAAGCGCGGATGAACGTCGCCCAGACCATCCTTTCGCAAGTGGCCGCGATGCGGGCGCCGATTGCCGGATTCGGGCCACAGATGCAAAAGACGTTGAGCAAGAATCTGGGGGGCGTCCCCGCCATTGCCAATAATGCCTCATTGGATCAGGCGTTGTCCTGGCAGGATCAGGCGACATACGGAAATCCCAAGTGGTACTTCAAGCTGCAAAGCCTGCATGGCGCATCGGTGGAAAAGCAACGGCTGCTCATGGTCGCGGAGAAATTGCAGCACGATTATTTACGGTTTCGCATGGAAACCAATGAGGAAACGGCGCTGGCCACCATGCTCGCTCAACAGACCCAGGAAGTCATGCGGCATGAAGTAGAGCGACAAGGAACTGATACCGCGCAGTAAAAATCGGCATAGGAGTTACCGCAATGAGCACAGTCTAAAGTCTGTCTTTTACCGTTTTGACCTGTTGGGATGGGCTTTTTTAGCCGCTGAAATAGTGATCGGTGCTCCGCTCTGGAGCCTTTTGCATATCGGGAGAGAATAATGGACACAAACGAAGCGTTGGCGAATCTGGAAGCTGCGCGAAATGCCGCACGGCGGCAAGAATTGTTACTGGAACCCGACGATGAAGTGGACGATGAACTCGGCATGGAGTTCGTCGATCCGTCCCTGGGGCATGTCCTGCACCTGATGGACTTGCTGGACCTATTGAGTGGCCCTGCCCCTGAGCCACGGCCCGCGCAGCGGCCATAACCCGGCTTCTGAATCTCCCCACGACTAAGGCCGTGGGGTTTCCCCACGCGGTTAGCCTACGAAAAACGGCACCACCATGGGAGTAACATCACAGAAGGATTGTGCCATGCGGAAACGTCTACCTTATCTCCTGGCCGGGCTGCTGACGCTGCTCTGGTCCGTTCCGGGTCTCGCCGGTACGTTCAGCACCAAGCCCGCCAGCGATGATATGATTCTGGGCATCCTGGCGCACACCATCGGCTCGGCCATCCACCAGATCAGCGGCGTCGGAAGCGGGACGGTCAGCGACATCACCACGGCCCTCATGGACATCAACTCCCTGGTCCTGATCCTGGGCGGGCTGCTGCTCACCTATGTTATCGGGGCCAGCGTCATGAAAACCGCCCATGAGGGCGAACCCCTGGGACAGAAATGGTCCTCGATGTGGATTCCCATGAAGGCGGCGGCGGGCGCGGCCCTCATTTTGCCCGTCCCCTCCCTGGGCGGGCTGTCAGCGGCCCAGGGCATCGTGATCTGGTTGCTGACCTTTAGCATCGGCGCGGGTGACGGCTTATGGGCACAAAGCATCCAGTACATCGCCAAAGACCCGGTAGGCTCTGTGGTGGTCAGCCCGGTCAATACCGGGCAAATCGCGGAGGGCATCATCAGTTCCCAGGTGTGCGAATTGGGCATTAACAAAACGGCGGATAGTTATTGGCCCGGCGCAAATCCGATCAGCCGGACCGGGCCGACCCTGGAAAACACGATCAACCCGCTGGATGCCGCAGCCCATGTGTTCGAGGGCTATCAGGAAACCGTTAGCCCCTTGCCCGGCGAAGCCACCTACGCCACCCAATACAGCGATTATATGTGGACGGCGGACAGTGGGGGATTGCTGGGCAAACTGACCAGTCTGGGCCTGACTTCTTCGGTCTGCGGCAAGGTGGCTTACGTCTCCGGGGCGGAAGGGACCGGGATGGGGGCCAGCATGGTCAACACCATCGGCTCCGACAATGGAACGGCCATCGGAACGCTGATCACCAGCCTCAAGCCGATTTCGACCAATCTCTACGACGAGAAAAAGCCGGGAACCGATGATACCAATTTCGTCAAGGCGATTAACGCCTACGACACGACCATGCAGACCGACATTCAGAATGCGGCAAATACGGCGCTGGCGGCCCAGGTGTCGAAATACGTCAGCGCGGCCAAGACGGACGGCTTTGCCACGGCGGGCGAATGGTTCTGGGATATTGTGCAGTGGAATGAAGTCGCGCAACGGGCGGCAAACAGCCTGGGGGATGCCAGCGGCATCAACATGGGCAGCGCCCTGGGCAAGATAGGATCGTCGCATATCGACCATGCAGAGGCTCGCGCCGCCAGCTTCGTCAAGCAAAACGGCAGTCTGGTTGGGCATGTGCAGCCGACCATAAATGCCAGTAGCGATATAGGGGGCGTGTTCGCGCAAGCCACCCCGCTCCTGATCGGCGCTATTTCCAGTACCAACGCCAATCCTTTGATCGCCATTCGCAATCTGGGCACCGGCATGGAGCTTGCGGGTGGCGCTGTCTATGTGGGTAGTGCGCTTTTGACCGCTACTGTGGCAGCACTCAATGGCAACACCGTTGAAAAAGCGGTAGCGGGAGAGGCAAGCAACCCTGCCGCCAAGGTGGTTTATTATGACGTGACTCCAATCCTCCTGTTTCTAGCCGGGGTATTGTTCGTCGAGGGCTTTTTCCTGAGTTTCGTCGTACCGCTCATCCCCTTCATGGTGTGGGTGGCCGGGCTGCTCGGCTTTCTGCTCATGGCCTTCGAGATGATCGTCGCGGCTCCCCTCTGGGGCATCATGCACATGCACCCCGAAGGGCATGAGGTCGTCGGCATGGGTACCACTGGCTACAAAATTGCCCTGGCCATCATGGTCCGGCCCTTTTTGATGATCTTGGGATTATTAGGGGGTTATGCGCTCTTTATGGGGTTTACGGCTCTCGTGACATCCATGATTACCAAAGCGGTTGTTTCGAGCCAGGATACAGGCGGGGGTATTACCGGCCCGTTGGATATGGTGGGTGCGGTAGGCGTTTACGCCACGTTGATGGTGATAATCGCTTATGAGGCGTTCAAATTGGTTTTTTTGCTACCGGAAAGGGTGATGGCATGGGCTTCTGCGAGCCATGGTGGGTACAACGAGGGCGGCGTCGTGGAGAAGCAGAAAGGGGCGCATGAAGGAGCAAAGAGTCCGGCCAGCAACATTGCTGCAAAGCACAATCAACAGATGGAAAAAATGTAAGATTCAGAGCAAACCCCACTGTGATAGTGGGGTTTGCTTGAACTAAAAGAGAAAAAAAACACCGACCAAGGCTGCAATAACGAACAAAAGCGTTGGAGAAATTCTTAGTTTAAACGCCCCATTGTTAGCTCGACGGGGAGACTCTCCGTGAAAATACTCATGGAGAGGATGCGAGGGATTCCAATGATCGTTGTTGTTCATAGTCACCCCCCTTCTTTCCACAGCCGTCATCCAGCCTACGTTCGCGTAGTACACCAGGATAGGGGCGCTTGTCAAGTCTTGGAAGCGCGGTATGGCCGGGAAAGGTGGGGTGAAGGTCGAGGAATGGCTGGTTTTGCTCGGTTTGCACTGGTGGTTGCGCCCCGATCCGCAGAATCGGCATCACCATGGAGAGAGGAAACGAATAGGGAGATTTTGATGATCTGGAACTGGATACTCGTGGGTTGTAGTGTGTTTTTGACCGTAGCGGCAGGGATTGGAATCGTTCGCACCGCTCGCCCTCAAAAAGCCAAGGAGAACCGTCATGCGTAAAACTCAGGCTTTTCTTTTGATCGGTGCGCTGGCCCTGGCGGGCTGCGCCAACAATCCCTATGCCAGCAATGCGACAACGGCGGATACGGGCGGCGGGGCGCTCCTGGGAGCGCTGGCCGGGGCCGTGATCGGCAACCAGACCGGATCTCCCTTGGCCGGGGCCGCCATCGGCGCGGGCGTCGGAGGATTGGCGGGCTATGGAGTGGCGCACTCCGGTCCACAGTCCGCCCCCACACCCCCCCCCGGCTACTACGCGCCGCCCGCCAACAATCCGCCCTGCCCTGCCGGATACACCTGCGTCCCCGATAACTGATCCTGATGGACGGCATGGCGGTCATTCGGTCGATGCTGGCAGCGGAACCTTGCACACCGGGCCAGCTATGGGAAGCCTATCAAACGGCGATGCCGGAGGCTTCCCGGATCGGCATGAGTTTCGACCTGAAAGCTCTGGCGGAAAGGGGGGCCATTCACCTGAGAGAAGGAGTCTGGATAATGAGCGATCCAGTAACGAAAGGGATGGATTCCCCGGAACCGTCACTTGCATCAAGCCCGTTGCGCGATCTGGAGCAATCCTTCGCGGAATGGTTGCAGTTCGGGAAGGAATGGATCGAGCAGGGGCAAAAAATGATGCAGGACGTGGCCGCTACTCTGGCGGAAGTCGAAAAAGAGCGGGCGAACATGCAAAAAGACCGCGACCGATTGCTCAAGGTGCGTGATGCGCTATACGCCGCCTCTGTTCACCTGGAACTGGAAGATGAGCCTTTAGACGGGATCAAGCGCACATGGGCCATCAAACCCTGAATCTTCCCGCAGTCCTGGAGGGCCGCGACGCCTGGATCACGGCCTATGCCGCGTGGTACCACCATTTTCTTGCCATGCAGCCACAAGACCATCTGGCGGGGCCGTGGGCGCGAGACATGACTGAAGCGTCCCTGATGAACTTCCACCTGCGGGACGATCAGACCGAGATCCGGCAGGCGGCAATGCAGACCCCTGCCCCTGCCCCTGCCCCTGCCCCTGCCCCCGCCGTTGTATCCGCGCCCGCGCCCGCGCCAAAGCCTGTTTCCGTTGTGGCTGCGCCCAGAAAAAACAAGGCACAACTGTCGCTGCTCCCCTGAAAATCGGCACCACCCCGGTGGTACAGATAAAAGGAGAACGTATGTATGACCAAGAAAGCCTACTGGTCCCTAGTGCTGTCGGCCTTGCGGGACAGAAAGATTCCCCAGGAGAAAAGACAGGCGGAGCGATGGCTGCTGCGGTTCGGGCCGCGCCCAAAGAGCGCTCAATGATGCCATCGGATTTGCGGGAAAGGGTATGGGAAGTCTTTGCGCATGGGGGCGATTTTCGGCCCCGCAACCCCCGGAATGACGAGTCCTGGGAGATCGTCGGCTTGCAGGATATCCCTGTGGCCCTGTCCGCCGTCCTGGAATCGCCATCCTACGCGCCGCACGTCCTGCGCGTCGTGGAAGCGGAAAAGCGCCTGAACGCGGAAGCCGAGGCCCTGCAAGGGCAACTGTACGGCAAGGACTACTACCCGCCCGCCATGCACCATCAGTTGGTCGCCCGTTATCACGAAATAGAGGCGCATCGTCGAGTGCGCGGCCTGTGCCCACTGTCGCGGAGGATTTTTGAATGACGACCGAGATTGAACGCCGTATCGCCAGTAGCCACCCCGAAAGCATCGCGGCCCTGGCACGGGAAGTATCCGCCGTTTTTGCGCCGGTCATCGACGCCATGAATGTCGGCTTGGCCCTGCAAGAGAAAACCTACCGAGATCCCGACCAGTTCATGAATCGCCTGGAGGGTACCCTGAGCAAGCTGGTGGACCGCATGGACACCGAGTTGAGGCAGGTCGCCACGCGACTGACCCGGATAGAGGATGAACAGCGTTTGATTCGGGAAGCCGTAAAGGCACTGGCCGTCATCATCCAGGGGGGAAAGGAAAATGGGCAACCTGAGTGATTTTTCTCGGCGCTACCAGGAAATCGGCAAGGAGCCTGTCGATTTTTCCGATGTGGCGGCAGCGGCGCGTGGCCATTGGAAAGCCCTGCTTCCCGCCCTGGGCGTCGATGCCCACAGACTCACCGGGAAGCATTGCGCCTGCCCCGGCTGCGGCGGCAAGGATCGCTTTCGGTTCGATGACAAGGATGGCAATGGCACCTTCGTGTGCTCCCAGGGCGGCGGAGAACTGCTGGCCGGGGACGGATTCATGCTGCTGGAGCATATACATGGCTGGACCCGCGCCCAGAGCTTCCAGGCGGTGCGGGACACTGTAGGCATGGGAAAAAACCTGTCGGCCAAGCCCGTATTTCCCGGAGCAACCAAGCCTGTCGCGCAGGAGACTCCCAAAATGAACCATCGCAAGGAACTGTCCCGCATCAAGGAAACCTGGAGTCAAGGCATCCCGATCCGGGGCACCATTATCGAAACCTATCTCACCAGTCGCGGGATTCTGACCGACAGTATTCCCGCCGATGCGCACTTGCGCTTTCATCGCTGGCTCACCCAATACGCCCCGGACGGCAAGGGCGGGTTCACGGTGCTGCATGAAGGCCCGGCCATGATCGCCCTCATCACCAACCTCCACGATGAAATCCTGGGCATTCACAAAACCTTCATCCGGCCCGATGGCTCCGGCAAGGCGGACGTTCCCGGTGGAAATGCCAAGTTTCTCAAGAAATGCGTGGAACGGCTGAACGGCGGCGCGGTGCGCATCCATGTCCCGGACCCGCAAAGCGGGATGATCGGCATTGGCGAGGGCATCGAGACGGTTCTGGCCGCGCATACCCTCACCCGGCGCAAGGGTGCCATCCTGCCCGTCATGGCCGCGCTCAACGGCGTCCTGCTGGCCGATTGGGTGCCGCCCGTCTCGGCCAGGAACATCGCCATCCTGGCCGACAACGACAAGGCCGGACTGGAGTACGCGCACAAATTGCAGGAGCGATTGCGGCAATACCGCCCGGACGCCGCCACCGACATCCTGATTCCTCCACAAGCGGGCATGGACTGGAACAATGTGCTCGCGGGAAAATCGGCATCACCCAGGTAGAAGCCATCAGCAATCAGGAGTTGTCATGAAAAATCGTATTGCCTTTTCCGTGCTTGCCCTGGGACTCAGCGGTTGCGCCGCGCATCCCCAGATTTCCGCGCCGCAAACCGTCCCCCTCACGCAAGCCTCCGCGTGGTTGAACCAGTCCGCCCAGACCGCCGCCGAATCCTTGAAGCATCTGGATCAGATCACCGAAGTCCATCTGCAAAACCCCGCCGTGGCCGTCACCCACGTTTCCAAGGTGTCCGGCGTGACGGATCGCCTGCAACTGCACTGGTCCGGCCCGGTCAGCCGCCTCATGGCGGAACTCGCGCAACGGATTGGCTGGCGCTCGGCCCTGGCGGTTCACCCGCAACTCTTGCAGGGTGCTAACCCCATGCCGGACGTGGCGGTTTGGAACACCAACGCGCCGCTGCCCGTCATCGTGCGGGAGATCAATCAGCAAATGGTGCATGTGGCCACCCTGCGCATCCTCCCCCTGGGCCGCACCCTGGAACTCACTTCGTACAACCCGCAATGGCTGCCGTCCCATCCGGTCCTCAAACAATGCCCGCCTATGATGCAGCCGGATGCCAACCCCATGATTCCGGCGACCGTGGGCAAGAACGGCCTCCTGCGCTCTCCCCATCACCTTCTGACCGTGGGCAAGGGTGGTTCCCTGCATCCACTGCCGGAAGGCCCGCACGGCCCCGAGATCCCCCTGCAAACGGCCCTGTCCCATCACTGGAAGCTGGTCATGCCCATTCACCCCAACCACGCGGAAGATCAGATTGCCCGGAAGTGGATGGCGGCGGGCGGCATCCTGTATCGCCCTTGATCCTACGGAGGATTTCGTATGAAATCGCTATCGCGCACCGCCGTTCTCGCTTTTGCGGCACTGACCATGGCCGGATGCTCTACCCATGAAGGACCGCCTGCCCGCGCCGCCAAGGTGGCCTATCTGCAAAACCTGTCTGGCGATTTTCGCACGACTCATTTCAATACGCCTACCACCACGCGGCGTCTCCCAAAGGGCACTGGCTGGCGCACACCATCATCTCCGCGCTGATCCACGGATTCATCTATGGGGTGATCTTCCACGTCAGGCGCGACATGAGCATGGGAGAGGTTCTGCTCACGGCGGTCCTGGGCATTGCGGTCGTCTGGGGCGGCTGATGGCTCTATCGCTCGACCCGCTCAACGAACAAGGCGCGATAAAAAGAGGGCCACCATCGTCCCGGCAAAGGCCCCCAGGACCGAAAAGGCGAGAATCCGGCTGTAGAGCTTCACCGTCTGATCCTGCCAGTTTTTCGTGTGACGACGCACGGCGGCGTTGAAGTCGTCCAGGTCGTGCATCGCATTATGCGTGTTCTCGCTCACCTTCTTGCCCAGGGCGTCCACTTCCATCTGTAAGGAGGCCGCCAACTGATCCAGAACGGGTTTGAGCTTTTTGACCAGATCACCGTTCAAGGACTGCGCCTGGGTCTCCAGTATTTTCACATAGCTGTCCGTGGACTGCTTCATGAAGCCTTCGGCCTTTTTGTCAAAGGTGTCCAGGAAATCCTGATGGCGGCCCAGCCACGCATCGACCAGCGCCTTTTGCTTGCTGGTCACTTCCTTCACCGCGTCGATGGTTTGCCGAAGCTCCTGGTCGAAGTTCTGAATCGTCTGGGTGGCGGCCACGATCTCCTGTAGCCGCGCCCGGACTTCCTCGATCTCATCCTCATGGACCCGCGCCAGAATCCGGTGCGAGTTCATGATGGTGTCCGCCAGCGTTTTCGCGGGAACCTGAGTCAGGTCAGCGCCCATAAGCAAGCATCCCCTGGGCATTGGCGAAAATCGGGTCGTCCGCCACCCGCACATGCGGATACGGAAAACCGCCTTTTTCGCCGGGTAGACCCAAAAACTCGGCCCCGCCGCCAATCAGCACGATATTGTCCACGTCCTGCACCGTGCGAAAGATGCTGGCCGCTTCCTGCCAGATATTGCTCGCCACTTCCCGAATCGCCGCCTCGCGTTCTTCACTCAGGTCGTGGTCCTTGCCCATGACCTTGACCTTGCCATCCCGAAAGGCCCGATACACCAGATGATCGGCCAAGGGATAGTCAAACCGCTTGGCGATGCGCTCGGCAAAGCGGGCCTGCATGTCCAGCACGCCCAGATTGCGCCCGCCCGTCCGGTCCATGAGGATGCGCCCGCCCTGGAACACCGTGGCATCCATGGTTCGCGCCCCCACGTCGAGGATCGCCGCACTCTCGCAATCCAGGGCCATGAGCGCCGTCAAGCCCTGGGCGACCACCTTGACCTTGCCGGGCTTGGGCAAGGGCTGATGAGCCGCGTCCTGCACCTCGATCATGAGAGATGCCTTCCGGGCTTTCACAGCTTCCTCGTTGATGCTGCCGTCCTGCCGGAAAAAGAGGCGAACGGGAAGGCCGGTCACCACGGTATCGCCCTCGCGGAAGCCCTGTGTCAAGAGCGCGTGAAGGCTCATGACCCGGTTCATCGGACTACGCTCGTAGCCGTCAAAGCGGGTGTTCAGCGTGTCGATGCCATCACCTACGGTGAAGGGCTGGCCCTCGGTGTGGTAGATGGGGTTCTCCCGGCCTTCCGCACCGAGTTCCAACCGTGCGCCGGAACGAATCAGCGACGGCATGGCGAACATGCCATTGGCCCCCGCGACCTTGATCTCTCCATATCCGTCATCCAGGCCCCAGACCTGGGATGCCTGACCTTCCAACCGCGCCCCTTCATTGTGCTTGCTCATAAACCCTCCGATTCAAACAACTTGGCCAATACCCTTTTTGCATCTCCATTCGTGTTTCCCGGCAAGAAATCCGGGCGCTGGCGCTCCGACGCTTCCTGCCTGGGACTGGCGCCCGACAAGGGACCGGAGCCCTGCAACGGGTTCGCATCCTGCAAGGGGGGCTGCTCCACAGACGAACCCACGGTTTCAGAAGGGGAAGCCACCTGAACGGGGGTCGCACACTCCCCTTGCCGGGCGCCGGTTCCTTGCAGGGCGTCAGACCCCAACAGTCGCGGCAAGCCGATCATCAACGCTCCCCGCAAGATTTCCTGCAAGCCGCGCCCGGAATATCCATCCAGCCAGCGCAATATCTCCTGATGCTGCGGCACATCATCGTAGAGACGCAGCAACACCCTACGATGCTCGACCCGCGCCATCAGAACACACTCCGCAAGCGCCGCTTGCCCGCGAAGAACACCCGCACGGCCCGGAAAAACTCGTCCGTCCAGAGTTCCCGCTTCGCCATGAACCAGCCCAGGACACAAAATGCCAACCACAGCGCCCAGGCCGTCCAATGGAACAGGTGAAAGATCACCCAGAAGCCTGGAAGCGCCGTAAACGCCGGGAACAGGAAGAATTTGAGCCTGCGCCCGGCATCCCGCCAAAAATAAATCACGTCATTTTCCACCGAAGTCCCTCCTGAACTTTTCGTAGTCCATCTCCAAAATCCGGCCTTCCCGGTACCCTCGTTCCACGTCATCCATGATGGGCCGACCAAACCGCCAGACCAGTTCGTGCCCGATCTTTTGCAAGGTGTTCTTCTCTGCGGCCTCGTGCAGCTTCCGTCGCACATAGGCATCACACACCAGCCATTCCCGCACCGCCGTCCTGTCGCCTTCCGGGGTCGGTAACAGCCTTTGCGTGAACACGAAACGCAGACTGTCGATGAGGTCGTGACGCATGGCTGCCGCATCCTCCGGGGGCAGGTTGTTCACCACCCGGTTGATGGTGGTGGCAAAGCCCGTACTATGCAGAGTGCCCATCACCTGATGCCCGGTTACTGAAGCCAGAATCCCGGCGCTCATGGTTTCCGCATCGCGCATTTCACCGACCAGGATAATGTCGGGGGAATGGCGCATGTATTCCTCGATCCCCCGCTTGAAAGTCTTGACGTGGGTGGGCACCTCGACCTGATAGATCGTGGCGTAAGGGGTGTCGATCTCGGATAGCGGAAACTCGATGGGGTTTTCCAAGGTCAGGACTTTCAAATTTTCACTATCGTCCTCAGCCTGATACCGAATGACGGATGCCAAAGCGGTACTCTTGCCCGAATTGTGGTGGATGACCCCGGCCCCGTCCTGGTAGAGCTTGTCCGTTGCCCGCGCCAATTCCAGACCGGCAAAAGTCCCCCGCCGCCCCCCCGGCTCGCGCACACACCGGCGTAACAGGAATTGCTCCCGGACCCGCTGGATCAGATAAAACGGTTGATCCTCCGGCAAATCCCTGGCCTGCATGAGTTGTTCCGACAGCCCTTTCAGGAGATCCGCGCTTTTGCGGGCGACCGGAATCCAGTGATCCGCCGTCACCGAGAAAGCCCTCAGCGGCTGACCGATACCATCCTCGATGCCCCGAATCCGCACCATGTCCGCCTCGCCCCGATGCACCGCCCGCACCCGGCGCGGCAGGTAGTCCCAACCCATGACCAGATCGCGCAACGGGTCAATTTGCTCGACGGGCTTAGTCGTCCAGTCCGCAAGGCGAATCGGGTGCCCCGGCGCATGGCAGTTGGTCGGTCCAGTGACCAAAACCAATCCGTCCCGATGCCGGAAGTAAGACAGGATTTCCTCTGGCAAGCCGATTTCATGGGGTAATGGCACCACACTCGGAATGGAACGCATGGTGATGTGCACCCCAAAGCCGCCGTCGATGGACAGGCCGGGCACGATGTTGACCCGGAAACGATGGGCGCGGCCCCGGTCGGGGTGGCCTACGGGCAGGTTGCGAAATATCCGCCGATAGGCCGCCGCCACCCCCGTCCGGGACCGGGCCATTTCCTCCGCCGCGTTGGGATAGAGCACATTCGCCAGCGCCACCATGAAATGATCGGTGAGCGCCGGGGCCTCCAGATGACGCCGCCGCGCACCAATCTTGAGGATGGGCGGCTTGCCAATCAGAAAGTCAATGTCGGACGCTTTCCGGGCCACGGCTTCATCCAGCCAGCTATCCAGTTGGCGCTCTACCAGCGCATGACTCATTGCGCCGCCCCGGTCGCTTCGGGGTGCCCTTTCAGATTGGCCGGTGTCCGGTACTCAGGAGCCTTCCAGGGCGTGTCCGGCCAATACTGATTGGGATGCCACGCCGGTAGCCGGGTGATCCGCAAGTCCTCGGCCTGCACCCGGAGATCCCGGCCCTGGGCGGAAACCACATTGCCCTCGGTGGCATGGGCCAAAATTGGCGCTCCAATCTTGCCCTGCATTTCCAGCTTGCGGTACAGCACCATACCCAGGAAGTCCCGCTGCAAGCGGACGAGGCTGGTATGAAAGTCGGTCAGGGCTTGACGCAAGCCCAGGGTGAAGCCGCGCTTCACGTTGGCGATCCACACCTTGCGCTCGGCGGCATTGTCGGGCAGCAGCACACGCGGAACCGCGTCGATGTTGGGCCTGGGCCATGCCTGCCAGAGATATTCCCGCCAGTTGGGGACCACGGTCGAGAACCGCGCCTGTTGGGAAATTCGATAGAAACTCCGGGCCACATGCAGGGTGTCCGGTCCCTCGATGCGGGTGAAGTTCTGGGAAAACTCCACGACCGGGGGCAAGAGGCTGGTTCCGGTCAGGTGACTTTGCACATGCAGGGATGCGGGATACACCAGCCGCCGAAAGTCATAGGTCTGGTCCAGTTGCTTTGCCCGCGTCCGGAGCCATGCGTCGAGTTTCTTTCCCTGTTCATACAAGCCTGCCTGCGCCCCCAGGGAAAGGGCTTCCTTGCGCATGGATCGCTCCTGCAAGTCCGATAGCTTGCGGACTACCGCTGGTCGGTCGGACGCCTGCAACTGCTCGATGCTGCGGACGATGGCTGTCTGATCTGTGTAGTGCATGGTGTTCTCCTGAGAAAATTGCCCTCTTTCAGTAGGGTGATGCCGATTTTTCGCGCTCGCCCGAAATTTTGTGACCACATGCGGGCACCGCACGGTGCCCATAGCGATACACTTTTCCCGTGACCCGTTATGGGCACCGTGCGGTGCCCGTGCGGACCCGTTGTGGGCACCGCCGCGACCCGTTGTGGGCACCACACGGATACAGTTCTGGAGAAGGGGCGAAGTGACCCGTTGTGGGCACCGTAAGGGCACCACAAGGGCACCGTGCGGTGCCCACAACGATACAGTTGCCGGATTTTTGGGTGGCGGGCCTGGGTGCGGGAGGGAACAGTAACGTGAGGGCCAGCCTTGCACCCACCCGTTTTACGGGCCAGAATTGTGAACATGGATACCCTGCCCCGCTGGCCCCGGTCACAAGAGACGGTAGAGGACTACGCCGATCTGGTGCGTCGTCTGGGGCGGCGATTTGCGCCGGAAGCGGTCTCGGTGCATGGGGTTGCACCCTGCGAAGGGGTTGCACCCTGCTCAGGAGCGGAACTCTGGATAGCATGGCTGGAGCGCCTGCGGGTACAGCCGTGGTCAGAGGTCACGGTACGGCGCTATCGGTCGGCATTGCTTTGGTTTCTGGAGAGTTTGGACACGTTCCCGCAAAGCCCTTTTTGGATGCCGCCTGCGGTTCGCGGGCGCATCGAAAGCGCTCTACGCCTTCCCTGGGCAGCGGAGAGTCTTACCGTACCGCAAAAGCCCAAGTCGCCGGGCAAGCGAATGCGGTCTTTCGGTCGGGAGCGATGGGACAAGGTGCGCCAGAGGCTCCAGGTGGTCAACGAGTGGGAGACGGTCTTGTGGATGGAGGCCGTCATGCGGGTCGGGGTGCGCCCGGTGGAATGGGTGCGCGGAGTGGAATGGGACGGCCAACACCTGACGGTTCCCTGCGCCAAGGGAGCCTTTGACAAATCCGGGCGACGGGTACGCGGCCTGGGACCGGAGCGTCTTTTAGACCTTGGCGCGTGGCCGGAACCGGAACGCAACATGATTGCGCTGTGGGTCAGACTGCGGGAGACACCGGAAGAACGAGCGGCCCTTCTGATCAGGATGGCGAAGCGGTTACGGTGGGCCTGGGATCAGGAGTTTGGATCACTGAGGCCGCGCATCACCCTCTATACGGCCCGCCATCAGTTCGCCGCGAATCTGCGGGCGCACCGGATCAATGCGGTGGCGATTGCGGCTATGATGGGGCATAGTTCGGATCGCACCCAACAGACGCACTATGGCCGAGGGGCGCAGGGCAGGACGGGGCAAGGGATTACGCCACCCGAAGTTTCCGCTATGCTTCTAGCCCAGGTAAGGCAGCATGTGGCGCGGGTGCCGTTGCCGTTTCCGGGGATGCGGTAACTCGGAGTGCGCATATTTTGGCGAAGGGTTTATTAAGGATGGGTAGAAGTAGGCAGTTGGATGGCCGCAATAGACTGACAAGACGTCATACCGCTTTTCTTCCAGATTGAGAGATTATGAAATGAAATTGCTGATTGAAAACCAACAGAGCCCTGTAGGAAGTGAGGTCCTAGCAAGAATAGCTATCGTCAGGCCTATCCTCACCGCACTTCTTACTGGGATCAAGAGAGAAGTCTTGAGCGAATTGGGTGGTATGGAAGAAATGAAGCTATTCATGCTCCCCAGGGCTTATCGGGATGGGTGCGGTGACGTAGGATTTTGTTTTGAGTGGGCAGTTCATGATGCAATTCGCCGCCAAGATCCCATGGTCATGGAGCGCTTATCAGATGCTTCCAGGCTCTGCAAATTGCCCGGAAGTTCTTTTCAGTCAATACTTTTAGGTTTTGAAAAATCAGGAAAAACTCGCATTATCGATACGGCTAATCAATTATTGACTGATGACTCTAGGATATTAACAGGCGCGCAGGCGCAGCCCCCCAAGCTCAAGGCATACATGAATAGGCTTGCAGCTGCCTTCCATCGCCCAGATACACGAGCCGCACTCCCATCTTCGATTAATGGCCTGTGGAAGGCCGATCTTTTCTACGGATCAACTGACGCTGACCGTTGGCTAGGAACCACATTAAAGATTAATGCAAAGCACCTAGAAGGTGCAAAAGGGCTCCGAGTTGGAATCGTACCAGCCACGCAAGGCTCTTCTGACAAAGTGTACAAAGACGATGGAAGGAATCTGGTTATTTGTCCCATACCATATGACGGTTCATTCATGGAGTTGTTTTATACGGGATGGAGAATTGTTCAACAATTCATAGCCGCTGACGCACAAGTTCCTCCTTCTGTCGCTCTGCCAGCGCCAGCTGACCGCCAAGTAGCAAAAGAGCTAGAAATGCGGAGAGGATTTCCAATTATGGATGTAATCGCAGCGTTAGAAGCACAATCGCAAACAGATCTACTAACTGCCACAGAGAAATCTGTTGACGTAGTTACAGAGCGTGAAGGTGGCCAACTTCTTAATGATTTAGTGATTTCCCCTGTTGCATCCTACACGTAGTATAACAAGGCGTTGCAGTGGACGTCTTACACTCCGCAGTTTTTGTGCCATTCGTTACGCTTATCCTATGGCACAAAAACTGCTACGCTCCGGCCACCACTAAACTTGGCGTTGGGCGTCATAGATACACACCTTTCTACCAAGGATCGCAACATGGCAAAAACTGCAATTTGGATTTCATACGATCTTGGCGTTCAAGGCGATTACGAGTCACTGTATACGTGGCTCGATACTCATGGCGCAAAGGAGTGTGGTGATTCCGTCGCGTTCTTAAATTACGAACATAGTGGCTCCGTAAAGAAGCAACTCACAGACGACCTAAAGAAAGCGATCACAGTTGATAAGCGAACGCGGATCTACGTTATTTTCCGCGAGGCTGAGACAAACAAGAATAAGGGTGCGTTTATCTTCGGTGGAAGACGAGAAGCACCGTGGACGGGATATTCACCGAATGGTACTGGCGCAGCCGATGAGGAGGAAGTGTAGTTGGCAAACGTACTCGTTGATACCGGCGTGTGGTATGCCATCTTCGATCCAAGAGATCGACCAAATGATCGCGAGGCAGTCAGCATCCTCGCAGAGCAAATTCAATCTATGACATCTGTAATTCCTTGGCCAATCACCTATGAAACCATGTGTTCAAGGTTCGCCAAGAATCGCCTGGCCCTAGAAAAATTCGAGCGCCTATTAAAATCGTCACGAGTAAGCTTCCTCGACGACGCTCCATATCGCAAGGCCGCACTGGAACATTCTTTTAATTCATCCTTGCGCAGTAATCGTCCCCTAAGTCTTACTGATTGCTTATTACGAGTGGTCCTTGATAATCCTGATACACATATCCACTATCTTGCCAGTTACAACGTGCGAGATTTTCACGATGTTTGTTTACGGCATCGAGTAGGGATGTTGCCACAATGACGCCCAACCCTGCGCTCAATACGGACGCCCTACGTTCCGCTTTGCGGCATATTGTGCGCCGGTTAGACATCATGTATTGACCTACCGCACCTCAAGCGACGGGGGTTAAGCTTGGGGTTCCGTAAAACCACAGGCTCAGAGCCGAAATTGAGGGGGTAGGTCATGAACGAGTTTAGTAAATACATCGGGCTAGATGTACACAAAGAAACGATAGCGGTATCGGTGGCAGAAGCAAAAGGCGGCGAGGTGCGCTACCTCGGTGAGATAGCCAATACGCCAGAGGCGATTGATAAGCTGGTCAAGCAGATCAGGAAAGGCGGCGCGGATTTATCTTTCTGCTATGAAGCGGGGCCATGCGGGTATGGCATCCACCGACAATTGACCGATCTCGGTTGGGATTGCCAGGTGGTGGCACCGACGCTGATTCCGAAGAAAGCGGGTGATCGGGTCAAGACCGACCGGCGCGACAGCTTGATGTTGGCAAGGCTGCATCGGGCGGGCGGAAGAACTGACGGCGGTATGGGTGCCGGATGGCGCGCAGGAAGCGCTGCGCGATCTGACGCGTGCGCGCGAAGACATCAAGCATTTGCAGCGACAAGCCAAGCAGCGCTTGCTGGCGTTTCTGCTGCGGCATGGCAAGCGCTATGACGGCAAGAGCAACTGGACGCAGGCGCACTATCGCTGGATGGAAGCGGTGAGGTTCGACCATCCGGTGCAGCAGATCGTGTTCCAGGAATATGTGGATACGGTCAAGGCGATGACCAAGCGCGTCGAAGCGCTCGACAAACACATAGAGGGCGCGGCAACCGAATCGGTGTTCGGTCCGGTGATCGAAGGGCTGATGGCCTTGCGCGGAGTGAACCTGCTGACGGCCACCACGATCGTGGCCGAGATCGGCGACTTGAGGCGCTTCGGAGCCGCGCCGCAACATCATCGACACCTACCAGTTTCGCCGGGAAGAAGAGCGCTACTCGCGCCGGGTGCCCATGGCCGAGATCGAGGAGAACGGCTACAACCTCAACATCTCCCGGTATGTCAGCACGGCCCAGACTGAAGAAGAGATCGACCTGCAGGCGGTTCACGCAGAGCTGACCACCTTGAATGCCAAGATTGCCGAGGCCACCCAGCGCCATAATGCTTTTCTGCAAGAATTGGGGCTACCGCTGCTGGGGACACCGTGACCGACTGCGTTATACTCGGACACTGCGCTACAGAAGCAAAGGAGAGATCTCGTGAGCAGTTGGAAAATCTGGTGTGATGACTCCTGTGGCCCGACTAATCCCGGCCCCTGTGCCTGGGGAGCGGTGATTGAGTCGCCGGATGGGGGCCGCACGGAACATTGCGGCTTTATTCAGAAGCGGGGCACCAACAACATTGCCGAACTGACGGCGGCCATCGAGTCCTTGCGCCGGATTCCCCAAGGGGGGGGAAGTGATTCTTTGCTCGGATAGCCAATACACCCTGAAGGGTTTGGGTGAATGGCTTCCCGGCTGGATCAAGAAGGGCTGGAAAACCGCTTCTGGATCGCCGGTACTGAACCAGGAACTCTGGCAACGGCTGCGCCGGGAGTATCAAGCCCGCAAGGTCAAGTTAGAGTGGGTGCGTGGGCACAATGGCCATCCGGAAAACGAGACGGCTGACCAGCTCGCCAACCGTGGGTTGACCTTGGGATGAAGGCTAGATTCAGCATGCCCCCTACTCCACCGCTGGAGCCCGCAGCACACCTAAAACCGTGGATTCGGAACCATCATGAGAAAACGTAACGCCAGAATAGAGGCTCTTCTGGGAGAAGTGATGCCCCTCGCGCATGCGATTGGTAAACCGCTGCAACATGGTCCAGAGATGTCGCAATTGCTGACCTCACTCTATAGCATCCTGTACGAACGTGACGACGAAGCCTTTCATGCCGTGCTGGAAACCCTCCGCGCCGAGGGCCTGACCGATCTTTGGCAATACTATTGGGATCGGGCAACCGACATGGCTTGCGCGAAAGCCTATAAAAATGACTACCGTAGCCTCCTGATTGCCGTTCCCTTTCTGGCGCCCTGGTCTGGGGAGTGCCGAGGGGCTGACCGCAAGGCCCTTTCTCAGGTTCTGAAGACGCAGGGCATCATCCCTCCGCGCGGCAAAATCCACTGGGTCCAGAGACCACAGTCCATTTACCATTTGCGAGATACCAGCCCATTGCAGCTTTGGACGCTGAACACGCCCGGAGCCACCGACCCCTACCCTTGGAACTACGGCCATGTGACGACACCTACCATGTACCTGTTGGTGGGCCGGTTGGAGTTTCCTGAGCAAAGCAGGCTCCACTGGCCCAACCCGGAATTGCTCATCCAGGCCCAGGCCGAAGCCCTGGGCTGGCCGCTAGAAGCACTCGACGCCTGTGGTCCCCTGCAATTCTTTCTGGAACAGGTCAACGACGAACCCGAATCCATGGAAGACCCTTTGCTGGAAATGGCCTTTTCGATTGCGGAAACGGCAAAAAAGCGGCTTGAGGATGAGCACCTTGCCGCAAAGGACTGTAGAGTTATCCTGGAGTTTGGACCAGCCAGCATGATCCAGGTCTATCTCCAGCCCAGGCATCAACACAAAAACCTGCTTTGCAGCATGAACTATGAGGAAGCCATCGAGACGCGCGCACAAATCACGGATAAGCTCAAGCGAGTGTTGGTAGATTTCGGTTTCACGGTGGTCTGGAGTGGGCCTGCTGATGGGCCACCAGAAGTTATACACTAAATTATTGAAGCACCCTGTAACTCAAATGAACGAATTGGAGTACCCATGACCGTATCCACCCAAAAGATAGCCGACCTCTCCTACGCCGTATTCACCGAGGGCAAAGAGCAGTTCCGGGATCGTTTGCGCGAACTCTTGTTGACCGCCATGCGCGAGGGCGAGGCCGAAAAGCTCCTGAAAGCCCTGAGCGAGTACACGGAGCGCGTCACGCCCAGGGATCAGAAGGAAAAGCAGATGTGGGTGCGCAACATGGCCGGTCGCCAGTATTGGGACTTGTGTTATGACTTGGCGCAACGGGTGCCCTTGGCCCAGGAAGAAATCACGGTGCCGTCCAAGGTCGTTACCCTCCAGAGTCGTCAGTCGGTGGCCGGAGAGCGCCGACTGGTCGCGGTACCCATTGCCTTCCCGATCCGGGCGATCATCGACGAGCATATCGACTTGCAACTGGACGCGATGAATGACCTGCTCCGCAAGGAATATGGGGTAAGCGGGCACTGGTTTCCTGGGCTGGTGGATGATTACCCGGTGGCGGAGTTGCATGTGGTGGAATGGCTCAAGGTCCATGACGAACTCTTTTACGACCGGATGCCCGAGTCGCGCCGGGAAGAATTGCGCTTTGACGCGCAACGGCGAGCGGATCGTTTTCATTACCGGGGCAGCGACGAGAATTGGGATTGGGATTTTCTAGTGGTCATGGGCAGCGTGGAAGGCAACTGGACCGCGGAAGCGATACAGGCGGTTCAGAAGCATTTGCAGGAAGTGATCGCGCCATCACGCAAGATCGCGGAGCCAGAGAATGGGAAGCCTCAAGGGGTTGCATCCTGCAAAGGGAACCTCACCCCTGGAGCCAACCCGTTTCAGGATGGCTACGATCCTTTTGTGGTCGGCCAACTGGACTTTTTAAGGCAGGCCCAATACCAGGGTGGATGGATCGCCAAGCAACGGGCGGTCGATGATTTTCTGAACCGGACCAAGGGACCGTTCCGCTTGAGCAAGGTGGAGGGTGGCATGATGCGCGGGTGGGTGCTGTCCAACGGCGCGAGGGATTGGCTGTACGTCACGCCAGACATGAACGGCAAGAATTGGGAAGAATGTCTCATGATGATCTGGGATGCTTTCGAGCGGAACGGTTTGGGGTCGATATACATTGGCGAGGAAAAGCCCAAGCCGGGGACGGTGCCCGCCTTTGTGCGCTCCTAAGCCGCGAGGCGGCTCTATTCAGCGAAGCGCTCTCGTTCTGGAGAGTTGATGGCCCCGCCTAGGAAAGAGCGCCGCCTACCGCCCCGGATGTACTTCAAGCACGGCCAGTATTGGTATGTGCGCAAGAACAAATGGATCGGCCTGGGACAAGACGAAGGCGAAGCGAAAAAGACCTGGGGCCTCCTGGAAGCGGGAGCGGTGCAGGCCGAGGACTTGAAGCCCCAGAAGATCATCACCCTGCATGACCTTTTTGAGCGCTATGGCCGGGAAGTCTTGCCGGAGAAGGCCGAGAAAACACGCAAGGATCAGCAAAAGCAACTGGAACTGCTGGATGAGGTCTTTGGGAAGCTGAGACCGGAGACGATCACCCCGGTCCATGTGGCGCGGTATCTGGACCAACGTGGGGCCGAGGCGCCCGTATCGGCCAATCGGGAAATCGCCCTGCTCTCGCACGTCTATACCAAGGCACTGCGATGGGGGTTGGCGACCACCAATCCTTGCCGTGGTGTCGAGCGCAACAAGGTCAAGGCCCGGACCCGCTATATCACCGATGCGGAGTTTGCCACCATCCTGGAAGTCGTGCCGCCGATGTTGCGTTTTGCGATGCAACTCTCCTACTTCACCGGCCAGCGCCTGTCGGACGTGCTCAAGATGCGTTGGGCGGACATAGACGGCCCCCTGCCCTCCTGGCTGGCCGGGAACGCACCCGCCGAAACCGATTCTCCTGCGGCCTTGCAGGCGGCAGCCCCGTCATACCTGCTGATCGAGCAGAAAAAGACGGGGCAAAAACTCGCCATGGAGATTGGCGCGGACCTCCGGGATATGCTGGTGGAAGCCTGGGCGTGGCAGCGGGAACACATTACCCATCCCCGCTTTTCGCGGCTGCCGCCGAAGCCTGTGGAAACCATCATCTGCAATCGGCGAGGCCAGCGGTACACGGAGTCCGGCATGGAATCCATCATCAAACGATGGGTGCCGAAGTCCGGGATCGAGGATTTCCATTTTCACGACATCCGGGCGAAAGCCGCAACGGATATGGCGGACATGGCCGGACACTTGCGCGAGATTCAGATGTTTCTCGGCCACAAGACGCAAGCGCAAACAGAGAAATATATCAAGGCGCATCAGGTGCCAAAAACGCGGAGTTTATCGAGAAAAGAAACGACATGATTACGCCCTTATAAACTGCTGATTTGCTGATTTTTGTTATCGCCTTACAGGAGAATTTCACATGAGCGAAAATGAACAGAAAGAACATCAGCCTGGAGAACAAAAAATAGACGTCTCTTTATCCATAAAAGAAATTGACCGCGAATTGGCACGACTTATCGAGAATCGGATTATTCTTGAGGGGCAAATAAAGCACAAGAAAACACCAACAGATATAGAAGCAGCAGAAAAAACGCAGAACCTCATGAATAAATTAAAAAAAAGGGGCTATGAAACTTTTTGCTCTATTTTACCAAAGACAAAGGATAAAACCTTTGATGATTTTTCCAGCGCAGCAAATAGCGCTGGAATTTATTCTGATTTTGAATTATTTACCATACCTGACCCGGTATGGAGATTTAGATCCCTATTTTTGGACTACATCAAGGACAAAGGATTATCGTCTCTATTAACCTTCTCAATCTCAAATGAGGGCATAATGTCAAGCCGCAAGAACATAGATGATGTGATGAACCTAATCACTGGACATTTAACAAAATTAGACGGTTGCGATAGACTGGTAATTATTGACCCTTATTTTTATAGCAATTCAGACAGCGACACTTTAGGGATACTTAAAACCTTAATGACGACAGTATCGAGCAAGCTTCAAAATATATACATAATCACGGACGGAAAACACAAGCGAAGCAGGAATCAGATATTATCTTGCCTAAATGGTATGAACATAAATATACACGAGATGGTTAATGATGAACTTCATGATAGATTTTGGATTGACCCAGATTCATATAGGGGGGTCGTTTTTGGAACATCACTGAACGGTATTGGAAAGAAAATGGCGCTTATTGACTTTTTACGTGCTGACGACATTAAAGAGGCGTTAAGTTTGTGCCATATTCAATGAAATCAAGCAGCTTCTACGATGGCCCGCTTGCTACTTATCGCTTATTCACTACTTATGCACAATCAATACGCTGGCATTGGATACAGAAGTCAGAACGGTTTGATTGACGTGCACATGACAAGCAAAACATCAGCTTTATCCGAAATAGGACTTATCATTTCAAATCGAAATAAATTTATTCACCAAACTCTCGCACGCAGCAATAACCTTGGTTGCTTCTCTTTCTCCAACCGTAACTTCCAGTTCATAATCAGCGCGATTCCTTTTGAGTTTCATCCTATGAAGCTGATCCCCGGCGACCCTTATCTTTTCGTTGGTATTGGCTTGTAATGCAGCAATTAATTTTTGATGAACACCACCTTTTTCACCTGATGGCATTACAGAAACATCTTTGAACCGACAGAATACTACAGCAGCATGATAGCAGCCGTAGTAGCTTCTGGAGATGGCCGATCTCCTACTCAACTCACTATCGAGCGTCAGATTTTTTGCAAACTCAATAAAGTCAAAGTAGGTGACAGACATGAACAATTTTATGCCGCAATGGATTCGTTGATTTCCAGAGAAAACGCAAATCCCTTGCGCTGTATGCGATCTTCAAGAGCGGCAAAGTGTTCGTCAATTTCATTTTCCATGCCCAGCACGCTTTCTATTGACTCTGTGGGGGAAAGCAAAAGGCTGTGCAGAACTGAGCCGTTTATCTGGCTAACCATCGCACCATTGATATAAGCGCCATGATCCCAAACTGCTTTGGAAGCATAGGCAACCACGTCTATCACAACATCCTCGTCCAATTTATTATTCTGTAGAAATTGCATATGTGGCTCCAACTGTTCTGCTTTGTCTAAAGCCACGCTCTTCTCGTATGCAGTACGGTACGCCCCATTATGCAGGGCAAGATGCATTGTTAGTAATGTGGGTGGAAGTGTACGAACAATTTCAACCGATTTATGACTATCACCAAGAAGGAATAGAGACCGCGCATAATTCTCCAAAATCAATGGATCACCACCGCTACGCCGAACAGACTTCTCGTAGGCCGATTTGACCGCATCCGCATCATGAAGGAAAACCGCCAGCATCCCTTCCAGCATGAAACCCTCAGCAGCGTCAATTCGACGCACTTTCTCGATCTCTCTACGCAGACGTTGAATCTCTAGCTCATTGGAACGCACACCACGCAGAACCATCCCGTTGATCTTGTCTACAATTTCATTGGACTTGCTGGCTGGCTGCGGCATGACTGGAAAACTCCCATCAAACGAGTTTCAAGTAAGAAACTACCACAATGCCCTCGACTCGACAACACAGCGTTCTTAGACAACATCTTAGACAGCATGAAAATAGGCACCAATGAAACAATCCTAAGTGCCTGTTTTATTTGGTGCTGGCGAGAGGAATCGAACCCCTGACCCACTGATTACAAATCAGTAGCTCTACCGACTGAGCTACGCCAGCAAGACGCGCAGTTTAACGCGAGGTGGGCGGTATCTTCAAATCTGGCGGAGCCTGATGGTGGCGATGCAGCCCAATCCAGAGCAACGCACCCGGCAAGCTGGTCAGCACGACGGTGAAGCCCAGCAAAAGTGAGAGCGCCAGGGCCTGTTCATGCCCCATGTGCAGGTAAGACAGATAAAACACCATCAGCCCCTCACGCAGCCCCCAGCCCGCAAAAGAGATGGGTAAGGCCAGAAAAAGGCTGATCACTGGCCAGACCACCCAGACCGCCACGGCGTCGGGGGCTTCACCCAGGGCACGGGCGAGCAGCCAGAAAGTCAGGATCGAAAAAAATTGCACCGCAAAGGAGAGCACAATCGTGCCGCTGAGGGCCAGGCGATGACGCAGCAACGCGCCCATGCCGAGACGAATGTCGTGCAGCTTTTCACCCAGTTTACCCGCAAATTTTTCCAGAAAGTTGAGCAATGGGCTCAGAATCAAAAATACAATCAGGACGTAGGCGAAGACCAGAATCCCGATCGTCCAACCCATCTGCGGCAACAATCCCACCCGCGCGCCGCCCAGCACAAAGGCGGCGGCAGCGATGGCAATCAGCGCCCCCAACCCTATGAAGCGGTCTCCGAATACCGCGGCCAGCGCCAGCGGCATGGAGTGGGTCTGGTGGCGGGTATACCAGGCGCGGATCACGTCACCGGACACAGACCCCGGCAGTATCTGATTGAAATACGCGCCCACCCAGTTCAGTCGCAGCAGCCAGAGCATGGGTGCGGAGCGCTCCATTGCCGTGAGAATGACGCGCCAGCGTATGGCGGACACCGACAGATTCATGGCGTAGGACAACACGGCCGCCACGAACCAGAACGGGCGCATATCCGCAAAGCGCTGACCCAGTTCCTGCCAGTTGGTGTTGTGCAAGAGCCAAAACAGGATGCCGACCGTAAAGACGATCTGCAACAATAGTTGCCAATGGGTATGATGTTTTTTGTTTTCTTTGGACATGTTCCGTTTTTTGCAGTCAAGGCTGGGAGCGACTCTATGCCAGATGGGGGCACTATGACAAACATCCTCATCCCTCTCCTGCCAATGCGGCAAGCTCGCGATGAAATACAGCCACCTTATCCAGCGTCTCCTGATACTCCGCATCCGGATCAGAATCCGCGACGATGCCGCCCCCCGCCCAGAAGCGCAGCTCACCCTGAACCGCCGTCATACTGCGAATGGCGATATTCATATCCAAGCTGCCGCGCCGGTCCAGATAACCAATGCTCCCGCAATACAGGCCGCGCGCGCCGGCTTCCAGTTCCGCGATGATTTCCATGGCCCGGCGTTTGGGAGCCCCGGTAATGGACCCCCCCGGAAAGCAGGCCTCCAGCGCACTCAAGGCATCCTGCCCTGACGCCAACCGCGCCTCTACCACACTGACCAGATGATGAACCTCGGCGTAAGATTCGAGCGCGCAGAGTTGAGGCACCTGCACCGAGCCGATCGCGGCCACCCGCCCCAGATCATTGCGCAACAGATCGACAATCATCACGTTCTCGGCACGGTCCTTGGGGCTGGCCAATAGTGCCTGAGCCATCTGTTGGTCTTCCTGCCCATCCTCCAGACGCGGGCGCGTCCCTTTGATGGGCCGGGCCTGCAAACGATCTTTTTGAACCCGCAGCAGCCGTTCCGGGGAAAAACTCAGCACCGTGCCCTGCGGCAGGGACAAATATGCCGAAAAAGGCGCCGGATTGACCGTCCGCAGACGCTGGTAAAGCGACCATGGCGAGCCTGCGTACGGGGCTACAAAGGGTTGAGCCAGATTCACCTGATAGCAGTCACCCGCCTGGATATAGGCATGCACCCGGGCAAAAGCTGCGGCATATTCGCTGCGACTCCAGAGCGGCCGTACCGGCCCCCGCACCTGGAAAGACGGATCGTGGGGGTATACCGTCGCGCGAGCCAAGCGTGGTTGCCACTCCGCGAGTGCCTGCACCATCCGGTCTTCGGGCGCACAAAGCCAGGCCTTGCGCCCATGGTGGTCGACCAGCAGCGCTGTATCGTAAATACCGAAGGCCGCTTCAGGAAGAGACTGTGCGGGAGGCGGCGGAATACCCTGCCCCGCCAGCCCGAAATCATAGGCCAGATAACCCAGAGATCCACCCGCAAAAGGTAGTTCCGCAGGCAGAGAAGCAGCATCGGGAAGCCTCGCTACGGACTCGCGCAACGCCTCCCAGAGCGAAAGCGCCGAACGCCGCGCAGGACCATCCCCATCGGCGATCCAAAGCTGTCCCGCCTCTTGCCACAGACGCCGACGCGGTGCCGTCACCAGCATGCTGTAACGCCCCTGCGGGGACACCGTCGCGCTACTATCCAGAAAGAAGGACCAGGGCATCGAGGCCAGCGACGCAAACACTGTGGCGGCATTCTCGGGATAGGGCACCGCACATCGGGTCAAAACGGAGTGAGGCATAAGCACAGAACAGAATCCACTGAAACGGGAGCGTCAGCATAAGGGAGAAGCGCCATTTTGCCCATTCCCGGATGCAGCATCGAGGCGCATGACTGCGGGATCCTCCCTTGACGGCTGACCGATCGGTCAGTATCTTGTGGACTTACCGTCATAACAGGGTCATTCCCATGCGCGCAGATCGTCTATCCCCACGTCTTTCGCTTCTCATGGTGACATTGATTCTGGGCACGACGCCGGCCTGGGCGGAAAGCCTCGTTGAGGCCTATCAGCAGGCTTACCGGACAGACCCCGTCCTGGCGCAGGCCCGCGCCGAACTGTCGGCTCAGATGCAGGACAAGCCCCTCGCCCGTTCCGCCCTGCTCCCTCATGTGGGTGCCGGCGCTGGCGTTGGCTTCAACACGGCCGACATCACCGGCTTTGGAGCGGAACCCATCAATCGCGCCTACCTGTCAGACAGCTACAGCGTCAACATTACCCAATCCGTTTTTGACGGTCAGGCATGGACAGCGCTCAAACAAGCCGACACCAAGATTCAGGCCAGCGCAGCGGCCCTCACCTATACCGAGCAACAACTGGCTTTACAGGTGGCTCAGGCCTACTTCGGCGTACTGGAGGCCCAAGCCCAGGAATACGTTGCCGAAAAACAGAAATCGCTGTTCGAGAGTATTTACAAACAGACGGACGCCACACTGAAGATCGGCACCGGAGATATCATTGCCGTGCGTGAGGCACAAGCCCGCCTTGATGCCGCCAAAGCCGATCTCATCAAGGCCCGCAACGGGGTGGCCGTTGCCCAACGCCGTCTGCAACGGCTCACCCATCATCCCATCGGCGTGCTCGACAACCTGGGGCATTATGAGGCCATGGGTCCCCAGCCCGACGACATGACCAGTTGGGTGCAGAGCGCCGTCAAAGATCAGCCGCTCATGCATCAGGCGGAAGCGCAGTTGCAAACCGCGCAGGATCAGGTCGAATATAACCGCCGTGCGCGCTGGCCGGTAGTGAATCTTCAGGGTATCGCACAACACTCCCTGGGTAGCCCCTTCCCCGGCATGGCCATGAATCAGGCCGGGGTGAGCCTCAACCTCTCCGTACCCTTCTATCAGGGCGGACACACCTCTGCCTCCGTACAGCAGGCACAGGCGCAGACCATCGCCAGCGTTGATCACGTCGCCAATGTCCGCGACGAAGTCACGCTCAATACCCAGACCGCCTTCCTCAATCTGAAGGACAGCGTGGCCCAACTGCGCGCCGCCAGGGAGACCGTCGCCTCGGCCAAGGTTTCCCTGGAAGGTACGCGCAAGGGCTATGAGGTGGGTACCCGCTCCATCATCGACCTGCTGCAGACGGCCACGGATTACATCCGCGCCGAGCAGGACTACAATGTGGCGTTCTATAATCAGATCATAGCGCGGGTACAGCTCAAGGCCGCCTCTGGCCAGATCAACATGGCAGACCTGGAAGCCATAAACGCCTTGCTGGACAGGGGCGCAAACCCGTAGTCAGCCGTCAGGCCCCGATGCGCAAGGGAATGCGCTTGCGCCCGAAACTCCCCGGCTTGGCTTCGAAATGCCCGGCAATACCGTGGCCGCAATGGGGACAATGCCCCTCCGGGGTCAGATGATAAGACAATATCTGATACCAGTCGCGGACGATCAATGCCGCCCCGCATCCGGGACAAAAAGTGGTATCGCCCTCCTGATCATGCACGTTGCCGGTATAGACGTAATGCAAACCCGTCTCCATGGCCACACGACGTGCCCGCACCAGGGTATCTGCCGGTGTGGCGGGCACATCCGGCATCCGGTAGTCGGGATGGAAAGCGGAGAAATGCAGCGGTACGTCGGGACCCAGATGCCCCATCATCCACTCCGCCGCCGCACGGATTTCCGCCTCGGAGTCATTATGGCCCGGAATAAGCAATGTGGTGATTTCCAGCCAGGTCCGGGTCTCCTTGACGATATACTCCAGCGTTTCCAGTACGGGGGCGAGATGCGCTCCGGTCAGTTTGAAGTAAAATTCGTCGGTAAAGGCCTTGAGGTCGACATTGGTTGCGTCCATTTTGGCGAAAAACTCCGCCCGCGGCTGCGCGTGGATGTAACCGGCGGTAACGGCCACGGTCTTGATGCCAACGGCATGGCAGGCATCCGCCGTATCCATGGCGTATTCGGCAAAAATAACCGGATCGTTATAGGTAAAGGCCACACTTTTGACATCCAGCGACCGGGCGGTTGCCGCGATACTTGTGGGACTCGCCTGGTCCTGGAGCCGGTCCATCTCGCGGGACTTGGAAATATCCCAGTTCTGGCAAAACTTGCAGGCCAGGTTGCAGCCCGCAGTACCGAAGGAGAGCACACTGCTGCCTGGGTAAAAATGATTCAGGGGTTTTTTCTCGATGGGGTCAATACAAAAACCCGAGGAGCGGCCATAGGTGGTGAGGACCATGGTATTGCCTTCCCGCATTCGCACGAAACAGGCCCCGCGTTGCCCTTCCTGCAGACGACAGTCGCGCGGACAGAGGTCGCACTGAATGCGCCCATCGGCAAGTTGGTGCCAGTAGCGGCCCGGATGCATTATAAGCGTTTCCTTATCCATTGCCCTTCCCCCTCGGCGTCTGCTCTTCACGCCATTTTTCCACCGTATACCAATACACTTCCATTTCTCCGGCCCAGAAATCTGCAGGCAAACCAGCCTTGCGTTTGAGCGCCCGCAGAAATTCCCGTGGCTGGGGAAGCTGTTCCCACACCTGGGGAAGGAAGGTGCCACGACGGGCACCATAAGTGAGAACCAACCCATGCCGATGGGGTTCAATTTGCGCCAACAAACTCTCCTCACTGTCAAAATGCATGGGTTGCAGCGAAGAGAGTAATGAAACCTCCACTCGCACCTGTGACCATTCCGACACACCCAGCGGCGGAAAACGCGGGTCCTCGAAGGCTGCAGCCAAGGCATTGGCGCGCAGGTCTTCAACGATAGGCCGGTGGGCTTGCAGGCTGCCGATGCAGCCCCGCAAACCCTGTGATCCGGTGAGCGTCACGAAAGTCGCACCGGGCTGCTGCGCCCAGTTCGGCACAGCCGCAAACTCAGCGGGCAAGCCCAACGCCCCAGCAATGGTGTCACGCGCCAGACGCAGCAGAGTTTTTCCGGCTTCCGGCGGCACCCCGCCGGTCTTTTCGTCAACTTCCTGCGTGGTCATGGCGATCTCCGTAAAAAGCGACTGCGGCATAGCCCACCACCGCATCATGCGACCCTGCGGTATCACCCGAGTTACACAGACCCACCAGACGCGGGTGCAAGTGGTGCTTGCGGGCGACCGGGAGAAGGCCGTTGATGGGCGTGGCGCCGCAAGCCTGCCCGTGGTCTATGGGCGTGGGATCGAAGCGCAGTATTTCCTCCACCGTATGGCGGTCTATGGCACGGGCTTCGGCGTAGGGATGATAGTGAGAGAGATCGGAACTGATGACGATGACCGTCTCCTCGCCACCCCAGAGCTTCTCCAGAACCTGGGCCACTTCGTCCGGCCGGGCATCTCCCACCACCAGCGGGACGACGCTAACGTCACCCAGCACTTCCTGGATAAAAGGCAATTGTACTTCCAGGGCATGTTCCTGAGCGTGCGCGGCCGGCATTTCCCGGACCTGGGGCAACCCGGCCAGTGCCTCTACCCCCGCCTGATCCATCGCGACGGTACCCAGCGGCGTTTGCATGGCCTGAACGCCCGGCAGGGCGAGACCGCGAAAAGGCAAACGATGTGCCGGCCCCAGAAGCACCACCCGGCGGATGTGCGCTCTCCCCTTGGCCAACAGGGCGTAACCGGAAGCCGCTACCGCTCCCGAGTAGATGTAGCCCGCGTGGGGGACAATAATGGCCTTCGGCCATGGGGCAGCGGCCGCTTCACCGTCATGTCCAGCCCTGTCCAGTAAACGCGCTACTTCGGTCCGCAAAACGGTAGCCTCGCCAGGATAGAACATACCGGCCACCGCTGCTGGTCTGACGAGTTTCACGAAACACCCCCCGGCCGCCATACGGCCAATATCTACATGCCAGGTATATCTGGATGGGAACAGGTTTTTTCAAGGGGCCCTGACCAGAGGAGAGTGAAACATGCCCTCGTCGGGGAATCCAGCTTTGGAAGTGGCTGCGCGCAATCGTCTGTGCAGCATCCGGGTTGGGCGGCCATACCGGAAAAAGTGACCGCCCTAACCCATGGCGAAGCCCGACCATACTGGAGTATTCTGGCCGGACCATTGTCAGATTCGGCTCGGGGAGCCTCGCGAACGATGCAACGATTTTTTGTGCTGGTCATCCTGATCCTGCTGGGCTGGCTGGCCTACCGTCTTTCCCCCATTGTCAGCCCCTTTCTGATTGCCGGCATTCTCGCCTATCTCGGCAACCCGCTGGTGACCCGCCTGCAACGATACCGGATCAATCGCACCTGGGGTACCACACTGGTTTTCGTTCTCGTCATTCTGGTTCTGGCAGGGATCACCATGGCCCTACTCCCCGTGATCCGTCATCAGTCTTTACTTTTCGTGGAATATCTGCGCCAGTATCTGGAACTCCTGCAAACCCGGATCATCCCGCAAATCTCCGCGCGGATCGGCATTCCGCTCGACAGCCAGAGCCTCACCCATTATGCCACGGCCAATGCCCAGAAATTGGCGGGATGGCTGGGACGTAGCCTCCAGATGGCATTGATCTCCGGGCCCGGCCTGATCGGCAGCGTGCTCAGCATCATTCTGGTGCCGGTGCTGGGCTTCTACCTGCTGCGCGACTGGCCACGCCTCATCTCCCGTATTGCCGCACTCATCCCACCGCACTATCTGCCGCTTTCCCGACGTCTGGCCGGTGACGCCGACGCCATGCTCATGGCCTTCTTGCGCGGACAACTCCTGGTGATGCTGGCCCTCGGCGCCAGTTATGCCATCGGCCTCAGTATCGTCGGCCTGAAAACTGCCGTCCTCGTCGGCCTGGTGGCGGGACTGCTCAGTTTTGTGCCCTATCTGGGCGTCGTGAGCGGCATAGCCATGGCCACCCTCGCCATGTACGTCCAGACCGGTGCATTCTTGCCCATTCTTGGGGTGCTGATCGTCTTTGGTATCGGCCAGATATTGGAAAGCATGGTGTTTACCCCTTATCTGGTGGGGGACCGCATCGGTCTGCACCCGGTCGCCGTCATTTTCGCCGTGCTGGCAGGCGGCGAACTCTTCGGCTTCAGCGGCCTGCTGCTTGCATTACCGGTTACTGCCGTCCTCATCGCCCTGCTCCGCCACCTGCACGGCTGGTATGTGCAGAGCCCTTATTATCTGGGTAAGGAATCATAATCCCATGGAAGAAGTCATCATCATTGGCGGGGGTATTTCGGGTCTGGCGACGGCGTATTTCCTGCGTAAACGAGGTTGGTCGCCCTTGCTGCTGGAGGCCGGCGCCGCGCCCGGCGGCAACCTGCAGAGCAGACAGGAAGATGGCTACCTACGGGATATGGGACCCAACTCGCTGATGCTCAAAGGCCGGATCGTCCCGGAATGGCTCCGCGAGCTGCAATTGGAAGGAGACATCGTCGAAGCCAACCCGCTCGCCGGGCGCCGCTATGTCCTCAATCGCCACCGGCAACCCGTCGCACTGGGACCGGGTGTGCTATTCGGCGGTGGACTACTGAGCATACGCGGTCGCCTGCGACTCCTCGGCGAGCCCTTCCGGCCACCGCGTCGGACGCCGGATGGCGAGGAAAGCATCGCCAACTTCGTCCGGCGGCGTCTCGGAGAAGAGGCCATCACCTGGCTGGTTGACCCTTTTGTTTCCGGTGTCTTTGCCGGCGATCCTGCACGCCTTTCGGTGCAAGCCACCCTTCCTCGCCTGGCCGCGCTGGAGCAGGATGGTGGCTCGCTCCTGCGCGGTGCGCTGCGTGCCCGAAAAAGGAAATTGCCCGGCACCCCAA
The DNA here is from genome assembly GCA_023381645.1 of Gammaproteobacteria bacterium. Next base: position 24,066 of record JAMCRJ010000013.1, on the reverse strand, counting down.
AAACCCGTCTCGTGTCCTTTCGCGAAGGCCTGCAGGCCCTCCCTTTGCGGGTTGCAGGCACACTCGGCGATACGCTGCGCTGCGATACCCCGGTCGACCAGTTGGCCTATAGCGGCGGCATGTGGCAGGTCGGCAGCGGTAACCAGACCTGGCAAAGCAAACGACTCGTTCTCGCCCTGCCCGCAGGCGCCGCGGCCAGACTGCTCGCGCCAACGGACGCTGCGCTTGCCCGCGAACTGGACGCCATCCCTTATCCTGCGGTGGGCAGCCTGTCCATAGGTTTTCAGCGCCCACAGGTAGGGCATCCACTGAACGGCTTCGGCATGCTGATTCCGCGGGTCATAGGGCTGGAAACACTGGGGGTGCTTTTCTCCTCCACCCTTTTCCCCGGGCGCGCACCGGCGGGGCAGGTATTGCTGACGGCCTTTATCGGTGGCAGTCAGAATGTCCTTGCCGGACGGGACGATGATGACCTGCTGGCAACGGTATTGCGCGAGATCAGCCCACTGCTGGGGATCAGTGGCGATCCCGTCTTCAGTCGCTGCCGGGTCTGGCCGAAAGCCATCCCGCAATACGAAATCGGACACCTGGACCGGATGAAGCGGATCGACACCCTGAGTGCCGAGCACCCCGGGCTGCACTTCCGTGCCAACTGGCAGGGGGGTGTCGCCCTGGGAGATTGTATCGAACAGGCCTGGGCGTTCAGTCAGGCTGCCAACTGGCAGCATTGAAGCCCAGGATATCAGTGTGCGGCGATCGGGGCGAGCGCTGATACCAGGGTGTCCATGGCGGTGTCCTGGGACTTCGCAACAGCCCTCGGCGTCGCCGTGGTATCGAACGCGGCGGTGGACTTGTACCGGGAGTCCGTGCTGACTCGGTCAAAACCACCCCGGAATCCATGTGCGTCCCCCACGATTTCCACGGGTGTCCCCACCCGCACCAACGCGGCGATCTGCTGTGCATCCCAGTTGGACAAGGCCACGCAGCCAGCCGTCCAGCGCCCGGGGAATACTTTGCTCTGTGGGTCGTCCGAAAATTGCGGACCCATGCCGTGAATGCCTATTTCACCGCCCAGGGCGGTATTTTGCGGCGGCGTTTGCCCGGCGTCGATGGCATCGACAATGGCACGATATTGCGCCCTGTTGATAATACCCTCCCGCAGTCCCCACTCCGCGTCCTCCCGGTTGGGGTAGGTCAAACCCATGAAGGGGCCGTAGCGCGTACCCCGACTGACCCAGCCGATGCGATAACGTCCTACGGGGGTGACATCGTCTCCCCGCATCCGCTTGGGGGCCGCGCCATTGAAGCCGATGGCTACCGGGTAGGTCGCCAGTACGGTACCGCCCTTGTAGATTTTCAGGGAATGCGTAATAGTCGAAATGACGATATGCACCGACCGGACCACATGCGCGGGACTTGCCGGAGAGACCACGGGCGCCACCAGATGAACGACCGGAGGGGGAATCCGTGCGGCATAGTAAGCTACCGAGTGTACCGGCGTGGTGGCCACAGGTGTCGTGGCGCAACCAGCCAATCCCAGAACACTCAGCACCGCCCCCGACAATTCCCATACCCCGAATGTGCGCATCACCCTACTTCTCCCCGATACTCGTACTCACGGTGTGTCATAATATACCCGAAGTCTGGGCGCGAGATCCATGATCTTCTGACAGATTTTTTTAGCCAACCTGCCCATAATCCACTCGGTTCCCCAGCCAGCGCTGCACTATGGCCTGCACCGCTTCGGGGTCTTCCTGCAGCAGGCGATCCGCCAATGCCGGAACCATGACCAGCAATGCTTCATCACGCAGAATATTCGCGACACGCATCTGCAGGATGCCGGCCTGCCGCGTACCCAGGTACTCGCCCGGCCCGCGCAACTCCAGATCCTTGCGCGCAATGGCAAAACCGTCATAGGTTTCGCGCATCACCCGCAAACGCTCCCGCGCCTTGCCACTCAGGGGCGGATGATAGAGCAGAATACAACTGCTCCGCTGCGCGCCCCGCCCTACCCGGCCACGCAACTGATGCAATTGCGCCAGTCCCAGACGCTCCGCATGTTCGATGATCATGAGACTGGCACCAGGGACATCCACCCCCACCTCGATCACCGTCGTCGCCACCAGAATGCGTATCGCGCCTGACTGGAAAGCGGCCATCACCTCCGCCTTTTCTGCGCTGCGCATTCGCCCGTGTATCAGGCCGACGGCCACGCCAGGCAAGGCCGCCTGCAGATCCGCAACGCTCGCCTCCGCCGCCTGTAATTCGAGGATCTCCGATTCCTCGATCAGGGGACAAACCCAATAGATTTGCCGCCCAGCCTCCAGCATGTGTTGCATCCGGCCGATCAGTTCGGGCCGACGACTGTCAGGCATCACCAGGGTTTCCACCGGGGTGCGACCCGGCGGCAGCGCGTCGACCACCGATACCTCCAGATCCGCATGCACCGTCATCGCCAAGGTTCGCGGAATCGGCGTGGCGGTCATTACCAATAGGTGGGGCATGGCGCCCTTCTCCAGCAACTGACGACGCTGCTCCACGCCAAAGCGGTGCTGCTCGTCGATGATGACCAGTCCGAGACATGCAAACGCCACCCCTTCCTGGAACAGCGACTGGGTGCCGATTACCAGCCTCAGGCTACCACCAGCAAGCGCTTCGGCCGTTTCGCGACGGGCACGCGGTGAACGGCTGCCCACCAGATAGCCCACCTCCAGGCCCAGCGGTTCCAGCCATTGCTGGAACCGCGCATGGAGCTGCTCGGCGAGAATCTCGGTCGGCGCCATCATCGCCACCTGATATCCCGCCTCCAGCGCGGTCAGCGTCGCCGCCGCTGCGACCAGGGTCTTGCCGGAGCCCACATCTCCTTGCAATAGACGACGCATGGGCCGGTGACGCACCAGATCGGCATTGATCTCCGCAATCACCCGTTCCTGCGCCCCGGTGGGCGTAAACGGCAAATGCGCCAGGAAACGCTGCCACAACTGCCCCTTACTCTGCAGACAAGGGGCATTCTGCATCATCCCCGATTGCCGCATCCGGCGTACCGCCAGATGATTCGCCAGCAGTTCCTCCAACGCCAGCCGCTGCCAGGCCGGATGTTGCGGGGAGGGAACCTCGTGCGCACTTTCATGCAGCAGGCGCAGCCCCTCACGCAAACCGGGCCATTGTGGAGGCAGCCGGTTTTCAAGGTAGTCCGGAAGCTGATCGAGGAGGGTCAGCGCCTGCGCTATCCAGCGTCGCCACTGGGCCTGAGTGATGCCCTCACTGCTGGGATAAAAGGGGGTGAGGTGACGCGGAGCCTGAAACTGCGGGACATCCGCCATCTGCCATTCGGGGTGGATCATTTCGAGGCCGTGAAAACCGCCGCGCAATTCCCCGAAACACCAGAGCCGCCGCCCGACCTGCCATTGCACACGCAATGCCACCGCCATATGAAAGAGCCGGATCTGCAGCCGCCCGCTACCATCGCTCACAGTCACCAGCCACTGTTCACGCCCTCCGCGCTGGTGGTCGACACGGACGATCTCGCCCAGTATCGCACGCTCCTGACCGGGCTGAAGCGTCGCCATGGCCGCAATGTGGCGGCGGTCCTGGTAGCGGCTGGGCAAATGGAACAGGACATCCTGTACCCGCCACAGGTCCATGTGCTGCAGACGCAGAACCAGCGCAGGACCGACCCCCCGTAACGCCGAGACGGAACTTTGCAGATACAGTCCCGCCTTGGCTCCCGCCATGCTATTCCGTGCGCGGCAGGGCCTCGCGACGTGCCCATTCTGCGAGAAGTTCGTCGAGGTCGACATGGTGCATGGTGGCTACCCCCGCCAGTGTTTCCCGCTCGGCGATAAAACACTCGCCGCAATGAATACCGCGCTCCTCCAGCAGCGAAACCAAAACCGGATGCGCCTGCAGCAGTACGCGCATGGGCTGGACGAGCACTTCTGAGCGTTCCATCTCAGCCAGCCTTGGCCAGGGCGACGATGCCATCTATCTCCACCTGCGCCCCACGTGGCAGAGCCGCCACCTGCACCACCGCCCGTGCCGGATAGGGTATGGAAAACTCCGCCTCCATGGCCTGATTCACCTGCGCGAAATGGCCGAGATCCGTGAGATAGACCTGAAGTTTGATGGCATCCTGCAGACGTCCGCCCGCAGCATTGCAGACCGCCTGCAGGTTATCCAGCACCCGCCGGATCTGCAGGGCGATGTCGCCCTCCACCATCTGCCCGGTGCGGGGATCCAGGGGAATCTGACCAGAGAGGTAGAGCAAGCCGCCATGCACCATGCCCTGGCTGTAGGCCCCAATCGCCTGGGGTGCGGAACTGCTTTCTACTGGTACCGGCATGGATTGGACTCCCTGTTAGCCTTTGACCCGCTGTACCCGCGACACCATGGGCAAACTGCGCAAACTCCGCATGATTCTGGCCAGGTGGTCGCGGTCATGTGCCTCTATGGTAAAGGTGATGCCTGTGTAGAGTCCATCCTGCGGCTCGATGTCCACATGATCGATGTTGGAATCCTCATCGGAAATCAGGGTGGCAATACGCGCCAGCACGCCGCGGGCGCTCTCCGCAACCACCCGGATCGCTACCGGGAACTCGCCTTGGGCTGCGGGGTCCCACTGCACGTCCACCCAGCGGTCGCGGCGTTTGCGCCACTCGCGGATATTGTGACAATCATGGGTATGTACCACCACACCCTTGCCAACACTGATGAAACCCAAAATAGGGTCGCCAGGGATGGGCCGACAACAGCGAGCCAGGGTCACTGGCATACCTTCCGTCCCCCGAATCAGCAAGGGCTTTTTCGTGGCTTCCTCGCGACTGAGGCGACTTGGCAGGAGCTGGCTGACGGCATGGCCCAGACGGCGCGCGGTCTGCGCCAGCCGCCCGCGATCGCCCTCCTCGGGCAGCAGCTTGTGCGCTACGACCAGCGGAAAAACCTCACCCATGCCGATGGCCGCCAGCAGTTGGCTCTCATCCTGAACGTTGAAGGTCACCAACACCCGCTGAAAATCAGTCGCTTCGATCTGCTGGAGGTCGGCACCCAGACTCTGCAGCGCCTTTTCCAGTAAATTGCGGCCCAGCACTTCCGCGTCACCACGCTGCATGGTCTTGAGATAAGCGCGAACGCTGCTGCGCGCCTTGCCGGTCACCACCACATCCAGCCAACCGGGTTGCGGGTGCGCCGAAGCCGCCGTGACGATTTCCACTTTATCGCCGTTGCTCAGAGGACTGCGCAAGGGAACATACATATCATTGACCCTGGCCGCCACGGCCTGGTCACCGATATCCGTATGCACGGCGTAAGCGAAATCCACCGCCGTCGCACCCCGTGGCAAGCTGAGAATTTTGCCCTTGGGGGTGAAAACATAGACCTCATCGGGAAAAAGGTCGAGCTTGACGCTTTCCAGAAATTCCTGGGAATCTCCCCCCTGTATCTGCAGTTCCAGCAAGCGCTGCAACCAGGCGCGCGCCTGTATTTCGGCATGCACGTTACTTGAGCCCGTCTTGTATAGCCAGTGTGCCGCCACCCCCGCCTCGGCGACCCGGTGCATGTCCTCGGTGCGGATCTGCACCTCTACCGGATGCCCGAAAGGACCCAGCAGCACGGTGTGCAGAGACTGATATCCGTTGGATTTCGGGATGGCGATGTAGTCTTTGAAACGTCCGGGAATCGGTCGATACAGACTGTGAACCAGACCCAGAACGCGATAGCAGGTATCCACATCAGCAACAATAATCCGGAAGGCATGAAGGTCGTGGATATCACCAAAGGGCATCCCCTTCTTCTGCATTTTTCTGTAGATACTGTAGACGTGTTTCTCACGGCCACTGACCTGGGCGGCGAAGCCCTCCTGCAGGAGACGGTCCTCCAGGGCATGCTCAATTTTCTGCACGGCTTCCTTACGGTTACCACGCGCTGCCTTTACGGCCTCATTGAGCGTGTGCCAACGCTTGGGGTAGAGATGGGAGAAGGCCAGCTCCTCCAGCTCGATGCGAATGGCATGAATACCCAGGCGTTGCGCAATGGGCGCGTAGATATCGAGAGTTTCCCGGGAAATACGCCGCCGCTTCTCCGGCGTCATCACACCCATGGTGCGCATGTTGTGCAAGCGATCCGCCAGCTTGATCAGCACAACCCGGATGTCCCGGGACATGGCCAGAAACATTTTGCGAAAATTCTCTGCCTGTGCCTCTTCACGGGTTTCAAAGCGTACCTGCCCCAGCTTACTGACCCCATCCACCATCTCTGCCACTTCCGGCCCGAAGCGCTCGATGATGTTTTCCTTGCTGATATTGCAATCTTCGATCACGTCATGGAGCAGGGCAGCCTGAATAGTGAAAATATCCAGTTGCAGCTCTGCGAGGATGCAGGCGACCGCCACGGGATGATGAATATAGGGCTCACCGCTGCGCCGGGTTTGTGCGCCATGTGCGTTGGCGGCCAATTCGTAGGCATCACGCGCGCGCGCCACCTCTTCTGGCGTCATATATTGCTGAAGCAACGCCCGCAGCGGCGCGCAGGGGTCCTCCAGAGACGGAGAGACCGGCGGCAGGCGCAGCACATCGCCTACCCCTGTGGTCAGAGGCAGGGTCGGCACCATTATGCCTGGCTCGCTTTCACTCGCCAGCGGCATCCTCAGCTCCAGCCGCTTCACGGTTCGCCGCACCGGGAAAGTTGGGTAACGGTGGCGGCATCTGCTCGTCCAGAATCGCCCGGCTCACCTTGCCGGCGGCCACTTCGCGTAGAGCTATGACCGTATTTTTGTCACGTCCCGGCTCCACTTCCGGCACAGCGCCGGAGGCCAATTGCCGCGCCCGTCGCGCCGCTACCAAAGTTAACTCAAAACGATTGTCCACATGACCCAGACAATCTTCTACGGTTACTCGTGCCATCGTCTATTCACCTTTTTATCAATTTAACCGCTAATACCGAGGAGATTCTTTAATCGTTGATGCTGAGCATGCTGCTGATAACCCAGCCGCAGATGTTCGGCATGGACAATGCTCTGCAAGTCGGCTAACGCATCCTGGAACTGATCATTCACCACCAGATAATCAAACTCGTCATAATGCAACAACTCTTCACGTGCTGCCGCCAGCCTGCGTGCAATGACCGTCTCTGAATCCTGGCCACGGCCACGCAGACGTTCCGCCAAAGCGGCGACAGACGGCGGCAGGATAAAAATACTGACCGCCTGCCCCGGCAGTCTTTCCCGCACCTGCCGCGCACCTTGCCAGTCGATCTCCAACAGACAGTCGGTCCCGGCGAACAACTGACTCTTAACCCAAGGTTCACTGGTGCCATAACCATTGCCATGCACCCGGGCATACTCCAGAAACTCGCCCCGCTCCGCCATGGCCGTGAAGGTCTCCAAGGGAACGAAGTGATAGTCCGCCCCCTCTGCCTCGCCCGGTCGCGGGGGCCGTGTGGTGTAAGAGACGGAGGTGCGCAATTGCGGGGTCGCCGCTACCAGCGCCCGGGCCAGACTGGTCTTTCCCGCCCCGCTGGGTGCCGAAATTATCCACAGGATACCGCGTTCTGCTCCACCCGTCATTGACTTTCACTCCACATTCTGCACCTGCTCCCGCATCTGTTCGATGAGCACTTTCAGCTCTACCGAAGCAAAAGTCACCTGACTGTCTCCGGCCTTGGAAGCGAGGGTGTTGGCCTCGCGATTGAGCTCCTGCATGAGGAAATCGAGGCGTCGTCCCGCCGCCTCCCGCCGCTGTAAAACACGCCGCAACTCCGTCAGATGGGTATCCAGACGGTCCAACTCCTCGGCTACATCCTGACGTTGCAAATAGAAGAGCAACTCCTGCTCCCAGCGCCCCGCATCCACCTGTTGCGCCGAATCGTGCAAGCGGGCCTGCAAACGTTCGCGCAACGCCTTTTCCAGGTGCGGCAGGTGATCACGCAGCGCTGCAGTCTGCCCCGCAATTGCGTCCACGCGACCGAGCAGCAGTTGTGTCAGGGCGGCGCCTTCCCGCTCGCGGGCCTCCTGCAATCCGCTCAGTGCGGTGTCCAACAGCGCGAGTACTTCCGCCTCCAGCGCCTCCGTATCGATGCTGGAGGTCTGCACCATGCCTGGCCAGCGCAGTACATCCCAAGGGTTGAAGGCGGTTTCTTCAAATTCCCATATATCCGCCAATTCCCCGTAAAGTCCGCGCAACTCCGTCGCCAGTGCGGTGTTTAGGCATAATGACCCGCCGGCGGCGGGCTGAAAACGTAACCAGGCATCCACCCGACCGCGCACCAGCGTTTTTTGCAGGCGGGTCCGCACCGCTGCTTCAAGGGCGCCCAAGCCCTCTGGAAGGCGCAAACCGACGTCCAGAAAACGGTGATTTACGGTACGCAGCTCCCAGGCCAACGTGCCCCAAGCCCCACGACTTTCACAACGGGCAAACCCGGTCATACTGCGTATCATTTTGACGGCTCTCCAGCACAATCCCGCGGGAAGCGGGCTTCCACCGGTTAAGTTAGCATACGGCCGCCCGTCCGGCGACATCCTCGCCGGCTTGCCATATACAAAATGCGTGCAAGTCGCCTTGACGCCGCCGGGATCTCGAACTACACCTAAACAGCTATATCGAAAAAATCGGGGCGCCTGACCTGAGTGGTCGACGCATCGGTTTGCGGGCCAGGGTATCGTCGTAACTACAGGAGCGTGCCACATGACAGATTCTGAAGAGATGCTGTTTGAATGGGATGAATGGAAAGCGCGGGCCGTGGCTCAGGGAGTGCCGGAGGATCTCGCCGAACTGGGCAGACGGATCATGCGCGATGCGTATATGCAACGCTGGCCCGAGGATGTGCTGAGCGACTGCGGCTGGGATGACGACGGTTTTGGCATGCTGGCGCTGGCGTGCGCCAAACCCGCTGAGACCCGCCGCGACTGGGAACGTTTGTATGCGCGCCATCATCGTCGGCCTGCCTGCCCGGTGGAAGCAGCGCTCCGTCGGAGCGATAAGGCCATCGTGCCGGCTCCCGTGCCGTTACTGATCCGTCCCCCGAAGCAGGAAGCGCAGGCGCATCAGCCTTAACACCTACGGACGCATCCAGAGCAGGTGCCAGAAGATGACGGACGGGGAAACCGCGCCGACCCCTTCCGGGTTTCAAAGTCACCGCACCATGCCGGCACAGGGCGCGGCTGCACATTCCGGCAAATGCCCGTCGTGAGTGGCCCCGGGTCGTTACGCGCCCGGGAAGCCCGTGCCCCATAAGCACTCAGGCCTGATGACCCCATCGCTGTCCGCTCTGTGGGGTCAGGGCGATGCCCTTGGCGTCCTCCCGCCCACATGCCATCATCCAGCGATGACACCCAATCCCCCATATCTCCCGCCCTCATGAGCGGCCACCACCCACTGCGCAGCGTGCTCAAGGTCGGCGGCAACACTTTAGTGTCACGCCTGTTGGGCTTTGCCCGCGACGTGATTCTGGCGCGACTCTTTGGCGCAGGGGAGATGGCGGACGCGTTTTTCGTGGCATTCCGCGTTCCCAACCTGTTCCGACGCCTGTTCGGTGAAGGGGCGTTCTCCCAGTCTTTCATCCCGGTGCTGGGGGAATATCGGGCTACACGCCCGGCCAGCGAGACCCGGGCGTTTGTCGCCGATGTGGCCGGGTGGCTGGCCCTTGCCCTGGCAATCGTTACCCTCGTCGGGATGCTGGGGGCCAGCGCGGTTGTCTATGCCATCGCCCCCGGTTTCGCAGACAATCCGGACAAGTTTCACCTCACCGTAGAACTGCTGCGCATCACTTTTCCCTACCTTTTCTTTATTTCGCTGGTCGCGCTGGCCGGCGGTGTACTCAACACCTATGGACTTTTTACGGTACCCGCTTTTACGCCGGTATTCCTGAACCTCAGCATCATCGCCGCAGCCGTATTCTGGGCGCCGCGCCTGCAACAACCCGCCATAGCGGTGGCCTGGGGCGTGCTTATCGGCGGGGTAGTGCAGTTGCTTTTTCAACTGCCCGCGCTCAGGCGGGTCGGATACCTGTGCTGGCCGCGCCTGCGGCGCCGCGATCCCGGCGTGCGCCAGCTACTGCGGTTGATGGGGCCTGCGGCCTTCGGCGCATCGGTTGCGCAGATCAACCTGTTTCTGAACACCATCCTCGCCTCCCTGGTGGGGGCCAATGTAGTGTCCTATCTGTATTACTCTGATCGCCTGGTGGAGTTTCCCTTGGGCGTCTTCGGGGTGGCCTTGGGGACAGTCGTGCTGCCGCTGCTCTCCCGCCAGGCGGCAGAGCGTTCGCCACGATTCCCGCAAACGCTGGACTGGGCCCTGCGTCTCACTTGGCTCATCGGACTGCCTGCTACCGTCGGCTTGCTCATTCTGGCGCAGCCCTTGCTGATCAGTCTGTTTCGTTATGGAGCCTACACGGCGGAAGATGCGCGGCAGAGCGCCTTGAGCCTGATAGGTTATGGCCTCGGCATCCTGCCGATCATTGCGGCGCGGGTACTCGCACCCGCCTTCTACGCTCATCAGAATACGCGCACACCGGTGCGTTTCGCCATGATCAGTGTCGTCGTCAACATGGGTATCAGTCTTATCCTGGCCTGGCCGTTGCAGCAACTGGGCCTGGCTCTGGCAACCAGTACGGCGGCCTTGGTCAACGCCTTGATGCTCTGGCGTCGCCTGCGGCGCGACGGGATTTATCAGGCGCAGCCAGGCTGGCGAGTCTTCCTGCTGAAAACCGGAGGGTTAGCCTTGCTCATGGGGATCGTCCTGCTGTATCTGCGGGGAGATATGGCCCTCTGGCTGTCGCTGCCACTCTGGGAACGGCTGTTGCGGGTACTCGGCCTGGTGGTTCTCGCTGCAGTTTTATACCTTATGGGTGGATGGTGGCTCGGCATCGGGGAACTGCGCGACCTATACAGACGGAGGTCTTTGCATGTCTGATTCAGATGGACCACATGGACATGGGGATACGGTCTTTGCCATTCAGCGACCTGGCCAGGTGAAAGTATTTTCCCTGCGCGAGGCCGAGGCCGTTTTTCCCCTGGTCCGGGTCATTACCGCCCAGGCATACGATGAGTTGGCGCCGGTACTCGATGCCATGCGCGCCAGCGTGGAGAACCGCGCGGCGCTGACCCGCTACGAGGGCGACTACGAAGCGATCGTTCAGCGATGGATCAACAAGATGGAAAGACTAGGCGTGGTCGTTTCCGGCCTTTGGCTGATCGACTTCGACACCGGCGATGGGTATGTGTGCTGGAGGTACCCCGAAGCCACCCTGGGCTTTTATCACGGCCACGACCAGGGATTTGGCCAGCGCCGCCCCCTGCTGGACATATTGCGGGAACATCCGCCTGGTTGGGCGACGGCCGGCGAAGCTGAGGAATGATGCTAGACATCGCAGTCGCTGCCCCAACCTAGGGAAATCTATATTTTTAGGCTAAGATGACCGCATTTTTCGGCAAACCCGGACACACCGAAGCGCATGCATTCCTTCCTCCACCACCGCAGCAACCGCGCCGCTGATCGGCCTCAGGCGGTCAGTATCGGCAATTTCGATGGGGTGCATCGCGGCCATCAGACGCTGCTCAAGACCATGCAGGATAGCGGCCTGCCCACTGCGGTGCTCACCTTCGAGCCCCTTCCCCGGGAGTTTTTCCGGGGTGCGGACGCGCCACCACGACTGAGCAGTTTGCGCGAGAAGGTGGTGGCACTCCGCCACAATGGGGTACAGAGCATCACTTGCCTGCCCTTCAATCAGTCACTGGCCAACCTGCCTGCCGAGGATTTCATTGCTCAGATACTGGTCAGGCAAATGCGCTGCGGCCTGCTGAGCGTCGGCCATGACTTCCGCTTCGGGGCGAGACGGCGCGGTGACCTGGACATGCTCAGCCGCTTCGGGCAACAGTATGGGTTTTCGGTGAAAGAACAGCCCCCCTTTCTGCTCGACGGCCAACGGGTCAGCAGCACCGGCATCCGCGCCTTTCTGCAGAGCGGCGACCTGACCCATGCGGCGTCCTGGCTGGGACGTCCCTATGCCCTCTGCGGGCGGGTCGTGCATGGCGATCATCTGGGTCGGGAACTGGGCTTCCCGACCGCCAATATCCCTCTGAATCGTCGCCCGGTGCCGGTCAAAGGTATCTTTGCCGGACGCCTGCTGAGTCCGAAAGGAAACTGGATCGCCGCCGTCAGTATCGGTCTGCGCCCCACCGTCGGCGGCAAACAGATGGTACTGGAGGCCCACTGTCTGGATGCGGACAACCCCGACCTCTATGGACAGCAGGTTTCCGTAGAGCTGCACCACAAGCTGCGGGACGAAGAGAAATATGTAGATCTCGACACCCTCAAGGCCGCCATCGGCAATGACGTCGTGAACACCCGAAACTTTTTCGCCGAACATCCCCAGGACTTTGAATAATCATGGACTACAAGCAGACCCTCAACCTTCCTAAAACCGATTTTCCCATGCAGGGAAAACTGCCGGAGCGTGAACCCGCGATCCTGGCCCGCTGGCAGGAGCATGACCTCTACGGAGCGCTGCAGAAGGCGCGTACCGCAAGCCCCGCGTTCATCCTGCATGATGGCCCGCCCTACGCCAACGGCAGGATTCATATCGGTCATGCGGTCAACAAGGTGCTCAAGGATATCATCAACAAAAGCAAGCTGAGTGAAGGCTTCCGGGTGCCCTATGTGCCGGGCTGGGACTGCCACGGGCTGCCCATCGAAATCCAGGTGGAAAAGGAACTGGGGCGTCCCGGCGAAAAAGTCAGTGCCCAGGCCTTCCGCAATGCCTGCCGTGCTTATGCCGAAGGCCAGATTGTCGGGCAACGGCAGGATTTTGAGCGCCTCGGCATCATTGGAGATTGGGGAAACCCCTACCTGACCATGCACTTCCAGGCTGAGGCCGATATCCTGCGGGAGCTCGGTCGCCTGACCGTGAACGGCCAGGTGGTACGCGGTGCCAAGCCGGTACACTGGTGTGTGGACTGCGGTAGTGCTCTGGCGGAGGCGGAAGTGGAATATCAGGATCGCAGCGATCCTTCCATCGACGTCGCTTTCGTCGTCGCCGACGCCTCCGATCTGCACCAACGCCTTGGCCTCGCTGAACCTGTAGAGGCCAGCGTGGTGATCTGGACGACCACGCCGTGGACTCTGCCCGCCAATCAGGCGGTAGCCCTGCACCCGGAATATGCCTACGTATTGCTGCGCTCCGGCAACCGGCATCTGATCCTCGCCGCAGATCTGGCAGAAAGCGCCCTCGCCCGCTATGGTCACCCGCAAGCGGAGGTGCTGGCCGAGTTCGCCGGCGTGGCGCTGGAGGGACTCCGCCTCAAACACCCCTTCCTGGACTACGAAGTGCCGGTCATCCTCGGTCGGCATGTGACCCTGGAGGCGGGCACCGGCTGCGTACATACAGCCCCGGCCCACGGCGCGGACGATTATGAAGCGTCCCGGCGTTATCACCTGCCGGTCGACAGTCCCGTGCTCGGCAACGGTCGTTTTCAGGACGAACTGCCGCTGGGGCTGGGAGGCATCACCGTACAGGAGGCCAATGAGCGGATCCCTGAACTCCTGCGCGGGCGCAATGCCCTGCTCCATTTCGAGAAGATCCGCCATAGTTACCCCCATTGCTGGCGCCACAAGACACCATTACTCTTCCGCGCCACCCCCCAGTGGTTTATCAGCATGAGCGCCAATGACCTGCGTGAGAAGGCCATCGACGCCATCGACGCTACCCGGTGGATTCCCGACTGGGGCAAAGACCGCATCACCGGCATGGTCAACCAGCGTCCGGACTGGTGCATCTCCCGGCAAAGGGCCTGGGGCGTGCCCGTCGCGATCTTCTCCTGTACCCGGTGCGGCGAGCCCCTGCGCGATGCCGACACCTTCGAACGTATCGCCCGTGCGGTGGAAACGGCTGGAGTCGATGCCTGGTTCAACCACCCGGACGGCGATTTTCTGCCCGCGGATGCGCGTTGCAGCGGCTGCGGCCACGATCACTTTCACAAGGTCACGGACATTCTCGACGTCTGGTTCGACTCCGGCTGCACCCACGCCTTTGTACTGGAGCAGAGGTCTGAGTTGCACAGCCCGGCCGACCTTTATCTGGAAGGCTCCGATCAGCATCGCGGCTGGTTCCAGTCTTCCCTGCTGGAGTCCGTTGCCAGCCGAGGAAGGGCGCCCTACCGGGCGGTGCTGACCCACGGCTTCACCGTCGATGGCGAAGGCCGGAAGATGAGCAAGTCCGTGGGCAACGTCATTGCCCCACAGGCGATCATCGACCGTTACGGCGCGGACATCCTGCGGCTCTGGGTGGCATCGGAGGACTACCGCAGCGAGATCCCCATCTCCGACACCATCCTCCAGCAACTGGGCGACAGCTACCGGCGCATCCGTAATACAGCCCGCTATATGCTGGGCAATACCCACGACTTCAATCCGGACATCGACGCCTTGTCCACGGCAGATCTGCTGGAAATGGACCGCTGGATGCTGGCCCGTACCACGCTCCTGCAGGAAGAAATTCGTGCTGCTTACAGCGAATATCAATTCCTCCGCGTCCAGCAGCGTCTGCACCACTTTTGCTCGGTGGAGCTGGGGGGACGCTATCTGGATGTGCTGAAAGATCGCCTCTACACCACCCCCGCAGCCTCGCGGGCGCGGCGTTCGGCGCAGACGGTGCTCTGGCAGATGCTCGAAGCCATGGTGGTATGGATGGCCCCCATCCTGAGCTTCACCGCTGAGGAAATCTGGGACGGGATGGGCAATCGCCCGTTCTCCAGCGTGTTTTTTGCGCAATATCCGGAAATACCCCTGCCTGCCGACACTGAAGTCCTGATGGGACGCTGGGAACGGCTCGGTCAGTTGCGGGACGCCGTCAACGCCGCACTGGAACCCCTGCGTCAGGGAAAAAAGATTGGCTCGGGCCTGGATGCAGAAATAGCCCTCTACGCCAACAGCGAATGGCATGAGTTTCTTGCACCGCTCGGTGAGGAACTGCGCTTTTTCCTGCTGAGCTCCGCGTGTGCCCTGCGCCCCTACGAAGAGCGCCAGGAGGGTTGCGACGATGCGCTTCCGGGCATCGCCATACAGGTCCGGCCCAGTGATGGCCAGAAGTGCGCACGCTGCTGGCACCGCCGCCCGGACATCGGTCTCCATCCAGCGCATCCGGACATTTGCGACCGCTGTGTGGAGAATCTCGCCTTACCCGGAGAAACACGGGAGTTCTGCTGATGCTGCGCTATTTATGGTTATCTTTCGGGGTCATCCTGCTGGATCAGGGCGTCAAACTCTGGCTGAGCCACATCTGGCGAGTGGGGCAGGGCCTTGTCATCATTCCGGGGCTGCTCAATTTTCGTCTCATCCACAACACCGGTGCCGCTTTCAGCTTTCTAGCGGGGGCTGGCGGCTGGCAACGCTGGCTGCTCATCGGCGTCGCCCTGCTGGTGGTGGTGGTCATCGTCGCCATTCTGCGTCGGCTCAAGCCCGGCGCCACCTGGACCGCCATATCCCTTGCCCTGATTCTCGGCGGTGCGGTCGGCAACCTGATCGACCGGATCCGCCTCGGCTATGTGATCGATTTCATTGGCGCCCACTGGGGCAGCCTCTACTGGCCCTACTTCAACATCGCCGACAGCGCCATCTCCATCGGTGCCGTGATACTGGTCCTCGACGCTTTCCGGCGCCACTGATCCAGAGCAGCGGCAAACCACCATGGGGACTTTTTGCAACAAGGATTAGGGCAAGAAAAACAACGCTGCCAGAGAACATACCCGCGCCCTGGTACGTCCGCGACCGGGCATTGTCGCCCAAACGAGACAGATTTTTATTCCAGCGACTCGCGTAAAAACACCGTCACCTTGTTTTTAATGGATCATTTTTGTGGCACAACTATTGCTTACTCCATTCGTATTCATCACCGGAACGCAATGGAGACAGACATGGACAGCACCGCCAATCTTCTGGCCGCCTTACGCCGGGTGCGCAGCTTCCCGAGTTATACATCCTTTATGGCTGGCCACGAGCGGCAGCGCATCAAACGCGAGCTGCAAAAGCGCCTGCTGCGTTTACGTCGGCAGCGCCAAAGCCACAAGCTTAACCACTTTGCCGCAAAGCGGCAGGAAATGACCGGCAGCTTGCTACAAACCATTCTTCACTGATCAGGGCGAAACCTGCGTCCAACTCATACCCAGCCCTCCGGCGCATTGCCCTGCCGCCACTTGATACTGCAGCCCATGCTGGGCAGCACTTTGGCGGGGGGCTGGGCACCTGCCAGCACTGCAGCCACGGCTGCAGACAGGTCTTCACCGGTCACCGGCAGATCATTCCTGGGACGACTCGCATCGAACTGACCGTGGTAGAACAGCCCGCCCGCAGCATCAAAAAGAAAAAGGTCCGGCGTGCACACCGCATTAAAGGCCTTGGCAATCTCTTGTTCTGCATCAAATAAATAGGGGAAATGGTACCCGGCGCGCAGCGCTTCGACGGGCATTTTTTCCGGCGCATCTTCCGGATAGGTTCGGGCATCGTTGCTGTTGATACCCACCACCTCCACACCCTGCTGCTGCCATTGTCGCGTCAGTTCACCCAGGCGTTTACTGATGTGGATCACATAGGGACAGTGATTACAGATGAAAAGTACCAGCAGGGGCTTGCCCTGCGCCTGCACACTGCACCACTGCCCCGCCTGGCCACCGACGGGCAGACAGAATTCGGGCAGATTGGTCCCGATGGGTAATTCTTTGGCGGTCATAGCCATGTTGGGTCTCCTTTTCGAATCATCAGACCAGTGCCGGCTGTTGCCCCCCGGAAACGGGATGGACGACGGCCTCCAGACGCCAGGATCCATCACCGAGCAGATGGAGGCAATGCTCATGATGCCGCAACAGGCTGGAGCGGTGACCGACACTGATGATGGCGGTTTCCGGCAGTTCCTCGACAAGCATGCGGTAGAGCGCGTCCTCGGCAGGTTCATCCAGTGCCGAACTGGCCTCGTCCAAAAACACCCACTGCGGCTTTTGCAATAGAATACGGGCAAAGGCCAGACGCTGCTGCTCCCCCAAGGATAATACATGAGACCACAAACGAGCGTCATCCAGTTTGTCGGCCAACGCCTCCATGCCGACCAGATGGAGCACCTGCTGCAGGCGGGCGTCTCCGACGCCGGGCACCCCGAAGGGATAGACCAGCACATCGCGCAAGGTACCCAGGGGCAGATACGGCTTCTGCGGCAGGAAGAGCGGGCGGTCGCTCCGGGGCAGTTCCACCTCCCCCTCACCAAAGGGCCAGATACCGGCCAAAGCGCGTATCAGTGTGCTTTTGCCTCCGCCCGACGGACCCATGATCAGTAGTCGCTCACCGCGGCGTACATCCAGATCCAGGTGATGAATCAATTCCCGGCCATCGGGCAGGCGCACGTTGAGTGCCTGCACAATGAGCCGCGGGCCATCCTTGTGCTCGATCTGGTAATGGGTCTCCCGGATGACCCGCACCTCGTCCATCGACTGTTCAAAAAAGCGCAGACGATCGACGACCGCGTGCCAGCTGGCGAGACTGCCGTAACTACTGACAATGAAAGACAGCGCGCCCTGCACCTGGGCAAAAGCCGAGGCAATCTGCTGCAAGCCACCGATGCCGATGGCTTTATTGACGAAATAGGCGGGCAGGCTCACCAGAATCGGGAAAATGATCGCCACCTGACCATAACCGGACACCCACCAGTTGAGACGCATGGACCGCCAGATAATCCGCCAGTAGTTGGCATAGACATTGGCGAACCGTTGCAGAAAGTGGTGACGCTCCTCCGTTTCCCCGCCATACAGGGCAATGCTTTCACTATTCTCGCGCAGGCGCATCATACTGAAACGGAAATCCGCCTGATAGCGCTCCTGGTTGAAGTTCAGACTGATCAGCGGCCGCCCGATGAGGGCGGTGAGGATGGTGCCGAGCACCGAATAAATAAGTGCCGCCCAGACCAGATAGCCGGGGATGGTATAGACACTCCCCTGCCAGGGAATGGTGATCATGGCCGACAAATTCCAAAGCATGAAGACAAAGGCGGCGAGGGTCGTGGCGGAACTGAGCAGGCCTATCACGATGTTGAGTGTCTGCCCGGTGAAACTGGCCAGATCCTCGCTGATACGCTGATCCGGGTTATCGGTACCATCGCCCAGCACCTGCATATGGTAAAAGGTACTTTTGGCGAGCCAGGAATCCAGATAATGCCGCGTCAGCCAGCGTCGCCAGCGAATTTCCAGCATCTGGGTAAAAAAGGTCTGGGAGACCGCGGCGATGATATAGAGAGTGGCCAGTCCCAGAAAAATCAGCATCTGGTGCCAGGCGGCGTTCACCGCAAAGCGCTGCAGGGCATTCCAGAACACTGCGTACCACTCCGTGATGCGATAAGAAATAAACACCATGAACAGATTGAGGAGAATGATGAAGGCAAAGACCCCGCGCGCCACCCAGCGCTCCTCGGAGTGCCACCAGTAAGGTTTGACCATCCGCCACAGGTCACGAAAGAATGCACCGTTAAACTGCTTCATGCACCATCTCCAAAGAAGTCCTGTTCAGCATTCATACGCTCCTCATCTGCCAACTCCTGCTCACCGCAAATTCTACCCATCCTCGGGCAATCGCCACCGCCCGTAAAGCCCGAGAGGATAGCATGGGTGCTCCCCAGACAGGTATAAAGCTCGCCCAGCCATATGTGGTCTTTGCAGCGGATGGAGTTTGAAGACGCTCGAATTGGCAAGCTTGGCCTGTTTGCCAAGGTCAAAATGGGGGGCACGGCGCTGCGGTGGATCCCCTCACCCTTGCAACAGGGTTACGCGGGCATTACCCTCAGGCGCCGTAAAATGCTGGACGGGCGTGCCTCAGGGCGGGCAAATTACTGCGGCAGCGCTGCAAAAATTCTCCGTCCGCCTGGGCCAGCGCGACCCCCTCGCCCTGATCCAGACGGGCCAGCACCTGACCCCAGGGATCAATAATCATACTGCCACCAAAGGTCTGGCGACCGTTCTCGTGCAAACCACCCTGGTCGGCGGCAAGCACATACGCCTGGTTTTCGATGGCGCGGGTCCGCAGCAGACACTCCCAGTGCGCAGCACCAGTCTGCCTGGTAAAAGCGCTGGGGACGACGAGCAGTTCGGCTCCAGCGTAGCTGCGGTACAACTCCGGGAAACGCAGGTCATAGCAAATGGAGAGACCCAGCCGCCCCCAGGGCGTGGCCACGGCCACCGGACTGCTGCCGGGGGCAATGGTACGGGACTCCCGGTAACTTTCGCCGCCCGCCAGATCGACGTCAAAGAGGTGCATCTTGTCATAACGTGCCTGGCGCTGGCCGGTCGGGTCGAAAACCAGACAGGCGGCATAACAGCGTCCGTCAGCGGCGGCCAGAGGCATACTGCCCCCGACCAGCCATAAGCCCAAGTGCTGTGCCTGTGCCGCCAGCCAGGACTGGATCGGGCCATCCCCATCCCTCTCCATGATGGCCAGTTTGGCTTTTTCATCGCGCCCCATCAGGGCAAAATTTTCGGGCAGGAGCACCAGCTCCGCGCCTCCCGCAGCCGCCTGCCCCAGCAGGGATCCAGCGCGGGCGAGGTTATCCGCCACTACGTCCGAGGATACCATCTGCACTACGGCAATCCGCACCTTCATGGTTTCAGTCCTTCCCGGCAGTGGCCGGTGCATGCACCTGACGCACCACCGGGCGCCCCCAGGGTCCGTCAACCTGATAATGCCATTCTAACACCTTACCTGATTTCCCAAAGAGGGCGGGGCCCAGTATGGGAAAACGCCCGAGGAGCAGGTCGAAACTCTGCAACGGGTAGGCCTGCAGTTCCATATTCAGGGATTGATGCGCCAGATCGATGGCGCCGCGCCCCGTCATTTCCAGAGCGCTGGACTGAAGAAGCATATTGTGGGTACGGGCGACACCGTTCTGTATCCGAAAATCGGCAAAAAGCTTTGAAAAGAACAGTCCTCTGCCAAAGAGCGGGCGATAATCAAAGGTGATCACATCTTTGAACAATGTGGTGGGATTGAGGAATACGAGCCAGGAAATATCTGTACCCAGTTTCCGGAGGCGACCATTCCACAACTTTGACTGGATATTGCCGCTGAGGCGCGCCACCGAAAAATCCCAGGGCGCGCCCGGCCAGGACAGTTGTCCCGCATAGTCGGCGCGGCCGTAGTCCAGGGTTTCCATACCGATGTCCTGCAGAATTGGGGCAATATTGTCGCTGCGGATATTCCCCTGAAAGGCCGACTGACCCGCCCCGGCGCCCTGCCACGATCCCTTGAAATCCCATTGACTGCCTGCCCAGTCGCCTTTGATCATGGCGATCTTCCAGCCGGTCGCCGATCGCCCCGCATCCAACAGCACGTCCTGCACCTTGTGGCCACGCCAATCGAGTTGGGCGATATGAGCATGGAGCGCCAGCGGGCTGCCAGTTGCCCCCCCCAGCATCTGCGAAAAACCGGAGAGCGGAACCTGGGGAGATGAGGGCGCCGCGATGCTCAATTTCTGGATATCCAGGCGCAATTGCGCAGAATCCGCGGGCGGTACTGCGCGCGTATATTGCAGGGCACCCGCTACCTGGGGGCCGGTCAATTGCAGATGCAGCTTCTCCGCCGCCACCTGACCGCGCATCCGCACGTCCGGCCAATCCTGTTCAAAAAGCAGCAGGTGCCGCCAATGCAGGTCGAAGCGGATTTCCGGCCATGTACCACGATCCTCTTCACTACTCAGCAGACTCAGCCACGGTCGTACGGCGAAGCGGTTGCCACTACCGAGAAGGGAAAATCCGGTCTTGGGCAGCGACGGGGTGGTTCCCCCACCCAGGCGCGCGGCTCCTGCCTGCCATTGCCAGACCGATGGCCCTCGTCGCCAGGCCAGGACGGCAGACCCCACCGGTAGTCTCAAATCGGCCTGCAGATGACGGGTCACATCGCCCTGACCCTGCAAGGTCAGGCGTCCGCCCTTGCCCGATGCCCAGCTCAAAGGCTGCGGCAAATCACTGCGCGTCTGGCGCAAATCCGCACTACCCTTGAAATGTAACTCGTTGTTCAGCAACGTACCACTGCCTTGATATGGCATAGCACCGCGGAAAGCCGTACGCCAGCGCTGCGGCACGGGCAGATCAACCGCCTGCAATGCACCCTGCAGCGAAAAATCCAGCCGCGGCGCGGTTTCCAGTTGACTGGCCCGTAAACTCGCCTGCACCGGGCCACCGGCAAAAATGCCTTTCAGTGCATCGGCCTGAATCTTGTCCCGCTGGAAATAAACCGGCCCCTGCATACCCGTGGCCCGCCAGGCGTCCCAGCCGATCCCCATGTCACGGACATCGACCCGGCCATTCACCGCACTCTTTTCCGGCCCGAAAGGGATACTGAGGGCTAATTGCAATTGTCCCCGACCCGTCAGGTGCAGGGGGATATCCGCCACGGACCTGCCTTCCAGTATGGGGGTTGCCCGCAAAAAAGGCAGTACTTTTTCGAGCATGACCGGCGTATTCACCGTGATCTGCAACGGCGAGGTATGCGGCGCGAACAGATGGTCCAGATCGGCACTGGCGGAAGCCACCGGCACCCCGAAAACGTCACCCTGGCGGCTCCGAACGGAAAGATGGTCTCCCCTCCAGAGGAGTTGTGCGTTCATCTGTGAAGCCACCGGCCAGTGCGGGGCATAATGCAGCGTGACGTGGCGAAAATCGGCCCGCAGGGAAAAATGCTCACCCGGCGCCCGGCGCGGCAGGTAGTTCCATGGCCCCTGCCATTGCAGATCAGCATGCTGCACGGATCCCGCCCGAAAGGCCTGCAACAGCCACTGGCGCAGGGCCGGGCTGATGCCGGTCCGGGGTACGAAATCCGCTATGGCCGTCGCCGGCATGTCGTCGAGCCGGGCTCTCACGCGCAGTTTCTGACCTTGCACCGCCACGCTGGCATGCAGGTGACCCGGCCCCCGCAACACGATGGGATCGGCCAGAATCGACCAGTCGGTACCGGCTTTCTGGGCAACGATCCGGGCGGACACCTCCCGCAGGCGCAGCGGTGCCGCGAAACGTTGCGGCCAGTCCAGGGTGAACTGTCGACTCGCGAGATGAAACTGCAAGGCTTCTGGACGAAGGCTGACGTCACCGCTCAGGCCCTGCACGCCAAACCAGTTTCCATGAGGCGAGACGGCGATGTCACGCAGTACCGCCTGAAGCTGCCAGGCAGCAGCCTGGTGTCCAGTGCCGCGGGAGCGGAAGTGCAGGTTGCGCAAGCTGCCCCGCCATTGTTGCCGGGGTATCCAGCGCAATGGGACGGGCAGGGCCGTTTCCGGCACGCTCCAGAGGAGTGCGGCGGGAAACAGCGGCGCCTCTATCTGCCATTGCAGGCGACGGCGCCAGTCGAGCCCCAACCGCGCGGCCAGGGGTTGTACAGCAAGTCCTGTCACGTCGGCAAGCTGCAATGTTCCGGAGGAACCCGTTCCATTCCAGCTCAGACGGCCATGGATTTGTGTCCACTGTCTGGCGTCCAGCCCGGCGCCGTGCAGGGCAAATTGCCCGTTGGCCAGGCGTGGCACTCCATAACGCCACTGCAGATACCCGTGGCTGCTCATGCTTCCGGTCAACGCCGGCAGATGCGTATCCAATTGATGGAGCCAGGACAAGGGCAACGACTCCAACACCCACTTACCGCTGCCCGAGGAGCGCCCCGGACGCGTGAAGATGCCGCGCGCTGCGCCGGTGTAACGCAACAGACCCTGGGGTGACCAGCGCACCTGCACCTGCATCTGCGGGCGCAAACCGCCACTGCTCTGCCACTGTACATGCAGGGGGACAGGGTTGGCCTGAGGCTGGGAGCGCCATTGCACGGTCAGGTGACGGACATCCACATGTGCCCAGTTCAGATCCAGTGGCAGCACCCTTCCACTGGGCCCTGGCTTCTGCCCGGCCACCTGCCAGCCGTCGGCTGTTTGAACGACAGACACCACCCCGTCTGCCACGCTAAAATACTGGGCTACCCAGTCCCCCCAAAGCAGGGGCAAGGCGAAAAGGCGCAGATGCACTCCCTGCAGCGTCAGTTCGGGCCGGGATGGCGTACCCACCCGCAACGCCGCCAGATCCAGCGATGGCCCCCAATTCCAGCCCAGGTGCATGCCCTGTACCAACACCGGCGCCCCCAAAGACTGCGACAAAGACCGTGAAACGTAGGGCCGCAGAAGGTCGAGCCGGGGAACCACCAGGAGATAGAATGCCCCCGCCAGCAATACCAGCAGCGTCGGCACGACGGCCAGCAGCCAACCTCCGAAACGGCGGAGACCGGCAAGGATCAGGCGCAAACGCAACAAGGCACACCCCTCCAGGGAATCCGGAGCATCAGGCAATCCGTCCGGTCAACGCCGGTAAACAACCGTGAGGTAATGAACATGCTCCCTGCTACGATACTTTCTGCTGTGTTACCATCAGGCCCTACACTCCAGCGATATAGGGCAAAATCCTAGCACAAAAACGCCGCGTCGCCCTATGCGGATTGCGAAACGGGGATGAGTTACACTCCCCATTTACAGAGCGAGAGACCCCTCCGGAGGGAGCGCGGCATGCCGGCGTCCGATTTACCCGCAGAGATCCTACAGGCCATCAGGCAATCCCCCGTGGAAGCGGGGGCCGTCGCCGCATCACTTGCTGCGATCTGGGCCGCTCTTTCCGGGGAAGAGCAGGCCGAGATCGTCCGCCTAGGTCCTTCTTTTGCCCAACATCTGGTGCAGATTGCCTGCATCAGCACCTTTGCACGGCACCTTCTGCAGCGCCATCCGGACTGGTTGCCGCAGCTCGCGCGGCGGGAAGGACACGCCCTTATGCCCGTCGGCGCGGTCCCGGTCGATACCTTCCTCGCCGGACTGCGGGAGTACCGCAATGCGCGCATGGTGGAAATCATCTGGCAGGATCGTCAACCCGGAGAGCATTACCCGGAAACGGTAGCTGCCCTCAGCGTGCTGGCCGAAACCTGCCTGCAGCACGCCTACGATTACGGCGTGCAGACGCTGCGCCAACGCCATGGCATCCCCCGCAACAAAAACGGTCTGGAAGTGCCTTTCACCATCCTCGGCATGGGCAAACTG
>JAMCRJ010000067.1 GCA_023381645.1 Gammaproteobacteria bacterium | reverse complement strand
AGGGTAGCACCCCACAATATCGCACCCTGATCATCCACTCACAGGAATAAGACATGCTCATTGTCATTGAAGGTGTTGTGCTGCCGGATCGGCGTAAATTCCGGCCATCGGACTGGGCGGAAATGCTGATGGAGGGGGCGGGCCTGGCACACTTCGGTCCGAACCACAAAATTCACTATGAGGATGGCGTGGAACCGGCCACCATCGGTGGCTGCGCGTCCATCATTTTCGACGAAGCACTGGAGCAGTCACATCCGCAAGCCTATGCGGAGTTGCTGCACTTCGCCACCAAGAACAACCTGAACATTTTCATGAAAGAGGGGACCATTCCGCATGGCGATGGGCTTGCGGCTGGTAGGGAACATCACGCCAATCAGGTTCTGATTGAACAGGATTCGCGCCTGCCTGTGGAAGAGAAGAAAGGCTGGCGGGTCGTGAAGACATGATCTATCCGTCCCTACGGGATTGGGCAACAGCACGGCGACCATGACCAAATCAAGGGGCTTACTATCGTACAGGCAGCACGGGTGAATACCGGATTGATTTTCAGCAAGAGAAATCGCCGTAGCGGGCGTGCGAACACATGCTGGAAGCTCGTGTCAAAACTGAACAGGGTTGATTCCCCGCAATCAGGCTGAGAGGTACATGATGCGTTTCGTTATACGCTATCGGCGTTTTCTGATCGTCATGGCGGGTATCGCCATGCTGTCCGGGTGCGTGGTCGCCCCCGGTTATGGTTACGGCTATCGGGTGCATCCCATTATCCACCCGGCATGGCGGGGGTGGGGATGGCGGCGATGAAGCCCGCCTTACCCACCATTAAGCGCCGTCTGGGGCTGATCGCTCCGGCGCCATTGCTTTGGCTTCTGCTGCTTTGTGGAACCTGGGCATTTTCCACCCCCGCTGCCTCCGCGCAAATCAACTTCGCGTTTTCCGTCGGGGATGGCGTCAACGCCTACTACCTGCCCATGGCCTCCAGCTTTGTCTATGCCTATGATGGCTTTTATTACGACTGGGCCGGCAATGGCTGGCTGTACAGTACGGATTACATTGGTCCATGGTATCCGTTGCCTCCGTACAGCGTTTTGCCGTTGCCGCTCGAATACGGTCCGCCACCGCCCATGTATCCTTACCAGCCCTATTTCGTCTGGTGGCGTGCCAGGGTGGCGCCGTGGTATCAGGTGAACCATCCCGCATGGTGGTTTCGGCATCGTATGGACCTGGACCATTACCGGGTCTGGCGGGCGCGGGTGATCCCACGTTACCGTGGCAGACTTGCGGTCGGCAGACCGTTTTATCGCGGGCGCATGCATCCGGTGTTTCGTCCGGGATTTGGTGTGGTGCCCCAGCCTGGTCGGCCATTGGTCCGCCGCCCATACGTGCGCGGGCGGATTGTCCATCCCGTGGTTCGACCCGTCAGACCCGGATTCCGTCCTTTGCCTGGACCCGCCCCGTTTGTCTACCGCCCGCAGATTCGCCGTTACGCTGGGCTGCCCATACGACCACTGGTTCGCCCGGCGTACAGAGGGCATGTCGGGCCACCGGCATTTCGTCAGTCCGGGCCCATACGCACGGTTCCACGACAACCGATGCGTCGGCCTGGCGGGCCAGGTGGACATCCTCCCATGGCGCACTTGAACGTGCGCACGTTTGCGGGTCCTGGCGCTGGCGGAAAATGACGTTTGGTTCGGCGCTAAGCGGGTTGCGAAATACAGCGCATCCCCCAAGAGCCTTGTAGGATGCCACCTGCTGAGGGTTTCCGCCGCTTTCATGTTGTACGACGGCGGCCATGGTAGACGGGGCGACCACGGGGGCACATTGGGCGGCCAGGCTGGCGACCGGAATCATGACGACCTCTTCCACGTCCATACCGGACGTGCCCCGGAGCGGATGTTTCTGTCTGGAATCGGGCCATAGTATCGGCTGTCGAAGGCCCACTGTATGCCGGTGGCAACCTCCCAGAACGTGCCAGGCTTTACCGTATATGTGCCGAACGGGTAATGGATGAGGTGGACGTACTGATTGGGCACAGGTGCTGTGAACTGTACGGCGGTACGCGGTATCAGGTGCCCATCCACGGTCATCCCCTTTGCCGACAAGGTCACGGTTTGCCCTGGTACGGCGACCACATGCTTGATGAACGTCACCAGATGATCCTCGCAGACCGACGATGCGCTCAGATCCATCCAGTGATGGCGCACCTCCTGTCGTACCGACGGAGCCAGCGGAGGGCAGAGCCGTACCCACTCGCCATCATGGAGCGGCTTTTTAATGGGGATGATCTGGTATATGCCTATTGGCACACTGGGGGAGGCGTTGAGGGTGAGGCGTTCTTGGTGAATTATTGCTGTGGCACAGCCGCCCGCAACAAGTGCCAGAGCGATGCCGCCGATGATCCATTTGTCTTTGCGATGGAGTGTTTTTATGCCCGGTATATAGCACCGGTTGCGGACTTGTTGACCCAACATGATATATTGTCTATCATGCAATATATGAAAGCGATCCGCGTATTCTACAAGAAGGAAACCCGACCAGATGACGTCATCGTAGAGGCGGTGATCTGGCAACTTCCGGAGCCTTCACCGGAGCGACCGCACGGCTTCAAATATCGGTTCTACTGCGGCAAGAACGGGCAATGCATGGTGCGGTATGACAACGAAACTGGCAAAGGGGACCACCGGCATTATGGTGACATGGAAGAGTCCTATGTTTTCTCATCGCTGTCTGCCTTGGTGGACGATTTCGAGAGGGATGTGCAAAAATTGACAGGAGTCACCCATGACTAAAGCCATCATCAGCATCACATCCACCAGCACGCTATTCAGCGAGATGCGGGAAATTGCCAAAAAACTGGACCGGGGAGAGATTCTGCCGGAAGCGGATTATCATCTGAGTTTTTCCGATTCCGCACAGCTTTTTCGTGAGCTAACGCCAGCGCGGTTGGTGCTGCTGGAACATCTCAAAAAGAATGGGCCGCAGTCCATCTACGCGCTCGCCAAACAGTTGGGCAGGAACTACAGCAACGTGCATGCCGATGTTCAGAAACTCATGGAGCACCATCTTATCGACAAGACGGAAGACCAGCAGATTTTCGTGCCCTGGGACGATGTGGAAATTCACCTGTCCTTGAGTGCAGTGGCATAAAAAGACCCGCCAACTAGACGGGTTGCCCAAGGTATCCGGTGCAAATCCGGTGCAGAATCGTGCAATTTTTGGCATTGCAAAGAAATGCAATGTACTGAAAATCAAGGCTTTCAAAAGCCTGCACACGCCTTCACACGGCAGGGGCCACAGGTTCGAACCCTGTACCGCCCACCAGATAAAACAAAGTGTCAGGCGCTACCATTGGCGCCTTTATTTTTCTGTGTAATTTCTGGCGTAAATCCGCCAAAAGCTGCATCCATAGCCTTCTCTGGGCTCGAGCCCTTACGCTCAGTCCACAGACAACGGAGTATGCTTGCAGGAAGGATGCTGGCCCATATTCCTATGGGCCAGGTGTTATTGCGGCCAGGTCATGATTTTTTGAAAAAGTGCATGATCATTGCTAACCCATCATTTTCCCTTTGTTGGCATCGAGAAACGCGGCGGTAACTTTCGATTCGCCCGCCTCCTTGGCTGCCTTCTCGATTTTGGCCTTGGCCATGTTGCGCACGAAAGAGGGCATCTTCTCCATGCGTTGCAGTGCGTCTTCGTCCCAGGGTAATGTCTGTTCGCTCATTCGTCGGTTCCTTCATTGGGTGGGGGATTGCGCTTGCGCACAGACATCGAGGCAATAATCAAGCCAGTCTGCGGACCTAGCCATAACGCGCCTAACGGCTACTTCGGCGTATCGCGAAGGTTACGTATGCAAAGATTTTATGGGCCTGGTAACAGGGTGTCAAGCTGACGGCGGCGGAGCCGGGTTGCGGCGGAAAACCGTCGCGTGGACATCAGGTCACGGGGATATCCCCAAAAAAGGTGCTGAGTTTTTATTTGATGAATGGTTGGTGATGGAGATCTCGTCACTCGTCTTGCCGCGCCAGTTCTTTGAGTGCGTAGACCAGGTCTAGGGCCTGCCTGGGGCTGAGCTGGTCCGGTTCCACCTGACTCAACCGGTATACCGCCGGATGGGGAGCGGCCTGGAAGAGGGAGAGTTGGGCGGGCGCCGTATGGCTGAGCGACGGCCTGGAGCTTTCTTCCAGTTGACTGAGGCGTTGGCGGGCGCGTTGCACAACCGGGTCTGGAACCCCGGCAAGCCGGGCGACCGCCAAGCCGTAACTCTGCGCGGCCGGACCACTCTCTACCCGATGTAGAAACACGACCTGATCGCCTTGTGTCAGCGCGTCGAGATGGGCATTGCGCAAACCTGGCAGATCCAGCTCCGTCAATTCGAAATAGTGGGTGGCAAAGAGTGTGCAGGCGCCCCGTTCAGCCAGGGCTTCTGCCGTGGCCCAGGCGATGGACAGGCCGTCGTGGGTGGCCGTACCCCGGCCGATTTCATCCAGGATCACCAGGCTTTGTGCCGTGGCGAGGTGGAGAATGCGGGCCGTTTCGCTCATTTCCACCATGAAGGTGGAACGGCCTCCGGCGAGATCGTCGGCAGCGCCGATACGGGTGAAAATCTGGTCGATGGGGCCGATGACCGCTTCGCGGGCAGGCACCCAACTGCCAATGTGGGCCAGCAGGACGATGAGTGCCGTTTGCCGCATGTAGGTGGATTTGCCGCCCATATTCGGACCGGTAATGAGCAACATACGCCGTTCCTCGTCAAAATCGAGGTCGTTCGGGACAAAATTGCCGCCGATCTGCGCTTCGACGACGGGATGACGGCCGTCATGGATGTGTAACACCGGTTCCGTGACGAAATGCGGGGCGCACCAGTGCAGGGCGACGGCGCGCTCGGCCAGCGTGCTGAGCACGTCCAGTTCAGCGACCGCGGTCATGGCGTCCTGTAAGGTCGACACCTCGGGGGATATGGTTTCCAGTAGCTGCGTGAAGAGCAGACGTTCCCGGCTCAGGGCCAGACTTTCCGCCGAGAGGGCTTGGTCTTCGATCGCTTTCAAAGCATCGTTGATGTAGCGTTCGGCGTTCTTGGTGGTCTGGCGGCGGCGGTAGTCGTCGGGAATGGGGCCCTGGTAGCTGCGGCCGATTTCGATATAAAAACCGTGTACCCGGTTGAACTGGATTTTGAGCTGGGTGATGCCGGTGCGCTGGCGCTCCTGCTGCTCCATGTCACGCAGTACCTCCTGCAGATTCCGGCTGAGTTGCTGCAGGCGATCCAGCTCCGCATCGTGGCCGGCCCGGATGTAGCCTCCATCCCGCTGGGTCATGGGCGGGGTATCCACCAGGGCCTCTTCCAGTAGGGTGCGGAGGGTGACGAAAAGCGCTATGCGCTCCTGAAAGACGTCCAGGGCGGGATGCCCCGTTTCCTGGAGGACGAGTCGCAGTCTGGGGAGTGCCTGGAGGGTGCTGCGGAGCTGGGCGAGATCGCGTGGGCTGGCGTTGTTCAGAGCGATGCGGGTGAGAATGCGTTCGGCATCCGCGATACCGTGCAAGGCCTTCTGAATGGCGACCGGTCCGCTGCCTTGGGTGAGTGCGGCGACGGTTACCTGGCGTGCCGCCACCACGGGTCCTTGCCGCAGCGGCCGCAAGAGCCAGCGGCGGAGCAGGCGCGCACCCATGGTGGTCTGGGTTTTTTGCAGCAAGGTGAGCAACGTGGGACCATTCCCCTGCAGGCTTTCCACTACCTCCAGCGCCCGCAAAGCGGTCGCATCGAGATGGAGCTCCTCCTCGGCGCGCTCCGGATGAATCCGCTGGATTTGACTCAGACTGCTGCGCAGCCGGGTCTCGGCATAGTTCAGGAGTGCAGCGGCAGCGCGCAAGGCGAGGGGCCAGTCATTACACCCGAAACCAACCAGCCGTTCTCCAAAATAGCGTTCAAGTACGGCATCGCTGCGTCGCGTCTGAAAGCCGGTTTTCTCCAGAAATTGCAATTTTTGCGGGTCGATTCCGGCGGGAACCGGCGTATCTTCCGGGGCGATGATTTCGGCGGCGGGGCGGCGTGCGAGAATATCCGCGACGGCTGTGTCGATCACTTCACGCACCATGAGGTGGCCGCCGGCGGCGTCCAGCCAGGCCATGCCGCAACGTGTGCCTTCGGGGCACAGGGCCAGTAGCAGAGGTTCCTGTCCGGCATCCAGAAGGGCACCGTCAACGATGGTGCCGGGGGTGATGATCCGCACGATGGCGCGTTCCACCGGGCCCCTGGCGGTAGCGGGGTCACCGATCTGCTCACCGATGGCCACCCGTTCGCCCAGACGCACCAGCTTGGCGAGGTGGCCATCTACGCTCTGGACGGGTACCCCGGCCATCGGAATGGCCCGTCCCGCGCTCTGCCCGCGGCTGGTGAGGGTGATGCCGAGAAGCTGGGCGGCCTTTTCGGCGTCGTCAAAAAACAGTTCGTAGAAATCCCCCATGCGGTAGAACAGCAGGGCATCCGGGCACTGTTCCTTGAGCTCGAAGTACTGGCGCATCATGGGGGTGTGGTGCTGGAGGGCACTGTAATCATTCACCGGGCCGGTGCCCCTTTTCCGCTCCGCAAGCGGCGGGGCGGGTGTGCTGCACTGTTCCATCGCGACGGTTTGCCGTTTTTCAGCTCAGGCCGATGCCATCCGATAGATCTCGTCCTTGAGGGCGAGGCGGCGTTTTTTCATTTGTTCCAGCACGCTCTCGCCAGCGGCAGCATCGTTGCGCTCGATATGTTCGATTTCCGCGGTGAGGTCATTGAACTCGTCAAAGGCCTTGGCAAAGTGCGCATTGCTTTGTTGCAGGACATCCATGCGGGCCGCGAGTCGGGGGAATTCCTTTTTCAGATCCTGGTGTTCCGTTTGCATATTGTGCTCCTTCCGGTTGCCTGAGCCTGGGATCAGGCCCAGGGTGCTTGCCTACGAACTGCAAATTAGCATTGTGCCCATTGGCTGGGCAAGCGTCCTTGCGGTTGAAGGAAAGGGGAGCGGCCGTTACCATGAACGGCGGCAAACTAGGCAGAGGATGATCGGGGCGCCATGATTGAAGTCAAGCTTTTCGCCAGTATCCGCAAATTACTCGGATGCGCGTGGTGGTGCCTGCCGTTTCCTCATCGAGGATCACCACCCGCCATGACTTCAAGGGCTCCAAGATGACCAGGAAACAGGAAGAAGGTGCAAGCCAGCATCCAGGGGATCAACTGCGGGTGTCGGGCAAGATCTGGGACAAATCGTGAGGACGTGGCGGCCTGTTGTCGCCGTCTTGGCGGCTTGCCCTGGGAAATGATGGCCTGCGATCCGGAAGGGATGAATCTGGGCTGCGTCGGCCAGAGTTTGCGACTGGATTTCCCGGCGCTGGTGCAGGACGTGCAGATCCTGCGCGAATTGCTGGTGGCCATGGCACGGGAGAAGGGCGGTGCATGATGGCTGCCACGCCCCGCGCATCGCAGGGGCCGAGCACGGCGCCGGGGACTGGGGCACCGTCCCGGGGAGCGGATCGTGCTGTCCTTGATGCCCACACCTCGCCCTTCGACCTGGCCGGCGCTGCGGGCCGGTAACGGGCGGCTTCGGCTTCTGCAGGTCTTGGGCGGCGATGGCCGTGGCGGGGCGGATCAGGTTGCCCTGTCCTTGGCCGATGGCCTGCACGAGCAGGGTTTTGCGGTGGCGTTCTTCGTGCCTGCGGGTTTCGTGTGCCATCAGCGGGAACGCTTGCGCGGGCGGGCGGTCACCGTTGCCCAGTCATTTTCCCCCTTCAGCGCAGCGGCGCTGGGGGCCCTGCGCCGGGCGGCGCAAGGGGCCGATCTGGTGCTTACCCATGATTCTCCAGCCCGGCACCTGACCCTGGCAGCCAAGGCCATGGGTGGTCTGCAAGCCCCTTTGTGGTTCATGCGACATTGCATCATACGTCCTCCAGCCCTGCCCTGGGCGCCCTGGCAGCGGCTCTGGGTGGCGCATCAGTTGGCCGCCAGCGAGGTGATCGCCGAGAGTCTCGTCGCCAGCGGCTATCCCGCCTCGCGGGTCACCCGCCTCTATGCGGGCCGCGATCTCTCGTCTTTCTTCGCGGTAGACCCCGAGGCCCGGAGTGCGCTGCGGGCTGGTCTCGGCCTCGATGTCTCGCCAGCGCCTTTTTGCATCGGCATGGTGGCTCGTTTCGATCGCTGGCCGGGCTGGCATCCCCAGGTGGCGCACCCCAAGGGCTTTGATGTGCTTTTCGCCGCCCTGTCGCGGCTGGATTTTCCCTATCGCGTCCTGCTTCTGGGGCCCCCCCATCCGGAAGACCATGACGCCCTACGCGCCATGGCCCAGGCCCACGGCGCGCGTCCCGACTGGCTGATTTTCCCCGGCTTTCAGAACGACATCTCGCCCTATTATGGGCTGATGGATGTCAATGTCCTGCCCTCGCGGCGCGAGGGGCTGGGTCTGGCGCTGGTAGAAGGGTTGGCTGCTGGGGTGCCGGTGTTGGGCAGTGGCAGCGGCGGCATTTGCGAAGTGATCCAGGATGGACGCAATGGTTTTCTCTTTCCCGAGGGTGACGCCGTTGCCTTGGCGGGCTTGTTGATCCGGCTGGCACGGGAGCCGGAGTTGCGGCAGATACTGGGCGAGGAGGGCAGACGGCAACTGCAGGAGGCCGTCTTTGATGAAGGCCGCCTCGTGGGCGGTTTTATGGATTGTCTGGCACGGGAGTATCCAGCCGCTGTACGTGGCAAGAGGATGCCGTAATGCGGGAGGAAATAGGCAGGCGTTGGTGGGGCAGTCGCCTTGATCAGCCGCGAGGGAGTGACCCCTGGCGGGTGTGTGCCATGCTTTCGGAAGAACCGTCCTTCCCGCTGCAGCGCAGGAAGGACGCCGGGATCAATTGCGGTTGCCGCCGAAGATTTCGAGCAGCGCCATGAAGAGGTTGATGATATCCAGATAGAGACCGACGACCAGCAGGACCGGCTCCTGAATGCCGCCGCGAATCATCCGCTGGGTATCAAAAAGGATCAGGCCGCTGAAGACCAGCACCAGGACGCCCGCAATGGCGAGTTGCAACGCGGGGATATGCAGCAGAAAGATGTTCAGCAGAGAGACCACGATGGCCAGCACCAGACCGGTGATCAGGAAACCGCCGATGTTGCTGAAATCCCGTCGTGTGGTGACGGCATAGGCGGAAAGTCCGACAAACATGGCTGCGGTAGTGCCCAGGGCTTCGGCGATGATGGAGGCGCCGCCTGGCATCCGCAGATACATCTCGATGGCCGGACCCATCATCATGCCCATGCCACCCGCGAACAGAAAGACCAGAGGGACGGCGAGGGGGCTGCGATGCGCGCCGGTGTACTGCACCGCAAAGAGCAGGGCAAAGGAACCGATCATCAGCATGAAGGGATGTTGATAGGCAAACGGCGAATGCATGCCGTAAATGGAGGCTATGGTTGAAACGACAAGTGTGGCCGCAAGCAATGCATAGGTCTTGCCCATCAACGTGCCGATGGCTGTGCCGGTGCCCGATCCGGGCGGATTCATGCTGTCCGGAAACTGGTAAGGGTTCTGGTCCTGATTCATGTCTGACTCCTGTGAATGATCACGCCGCTAGCATAACGTAAATTACGTTTTCTCGCCTCTTTCCGATGAATGGGGACGCCGGAGGAAAAAAGCAATACCCGGACAAAGTGGCCGGGCAAACAATGAGATGCTGCGATTTCAGCAAAGTTCCCAGGCACGGGTGCTTGCCCTATGGGAGACGGGCATTTACCCTGCATCTTTTCGCCGGTTCCCGGACGAGGTTTTGCATGCGCGCATTGATTTTTGATACGGAAACGACGGGTCGGGTGGAGCCTGATCTGATCGAGGCTGCCTGGCTGGCGGTGAGCGATCTGCGGACTTTGAAGGTCGAGGAGCAGTTCGTGCAGCGTTACCGGCCGGCCAAGCCTATCGAGATGGGAGCCATGGCGGTGCACCATATTCTTGAGGAGGACCTCCTCGATAGCCCGCCCGCCAGCAGTTTTCGCCTGCCCGAGGACACCGGGTACCTGGTCGGTCACAGTATAGATTACGACTGGGGCGTGATCGGCAAGCCCGACGTTAAGCGCATCTGCACCTATGCCATGACCCGCAAGCTCTGGCCCGAGGTGGACAGCCATTCCCAGTCGGCATTGATGTACCACTTCAGCAAGGACAAGAGCAAGACCCGGGACAATCTCAGAAATGCCCACTCGGCACTGGCCGACGTGAAGTTCTGCCGGATTCTGCTGAACAAGGTCATCCTCTCGGTGCGGCCCAATTCCTGGGAAGATTTATGGGAGTTCAGCGAGCGCGCCCGGATTCCCGAAACCATGCCCTTCGGCAAGCACAAGGGTGTGAAGATAGCCGACCTGCCCGATGATTACCGGCGCTGGGCTCTGAACAACCTTACCGATATGGATGCCTATCTGCGCAAGGCGCTGGAAGCCTGAGCTTCGGTAACCTTGTTCAATAGCAGCGTGCAGGTTTCCATGTCGCTGTGACCGGCGGCGATGAGTCCGTCTTCGTGACCGGCCATCCGGATGAGCAGAGGTAAGCGCGCCTTTTCGGCAAGATCGGATACGGCCAGGGCCATGGCGGGGGTGCCGTATTCCGCATCGGGAGGAGTGGCCGCCAATCCCAGAACTGCCGCCTGGCGCCAGAGCAGCGGATCATGGATATGAAAAACCCAGCAAATATCGGGATGGGCATCATAACAGGCGGCGTGGCTGAGGGCCTCCGAGGAGGGCGGCTGTGGTCCTTCGGCACAGATCCGGTTGTGGACGATATCCCAGTGGGTGACCTGACAGAAATGCTCCGGAGCCAGCGTGCTGAGGTGACCAGTCTGGGTGGCGGTGATCAGAAAACCGCCGCGGCAACGACAGCTCACGTTGCCAAAACCGATGCCGCCGTAGCGGGCGGGGTCTGCGCCGATCAGTCCATGGGTGCGCAGGACATCGCGCCAACGGCTGAGGGTGGCCCGGTCCGCGCAGGCAATGACTGGCCCCGCCCGCCAGTCCAGTTGAAATTTGATCACGCCTTCCTGAATCATATTCCGCCTCAACGCCTGACGAAAATGCGGTGTAACAGCCGGTACCAGCCTGGCACCTGCCCCGGCCAGTGTGCTTTTGCCTCCGGGGGACGGCGCGGTGGCAGGGGAACATCGGGCGGATAAATATCCACCAGCGTTGCGCCCCAACTGCCGCGATCGTTGGCCAGATGAAAACCCCGGACCGCGGGCTCGCGCCGGAGAATGGCATGTACCGTTTCGCGCAGCACGCCTTTGCCTTTACCGTGGATGATACGGATTTTCGTGATACGCCTGCTCCGGCAGGCATGAAGATATTCGCGGACCAGGTCCGGCACTTCCTGGGGGCAAAAGGTATGCAGGTCGAGGACTCCGTCGATGGGTGTCTGTACGGGATGCGTATTCGGGTCGGGGGTCGTCACCGGTCCGCACCTTCAGCGCGCGGTATCTGCGACGGGATGCCAGTGCATGAGGAATGGCTAGACGAGAGCAGATATATGGCGTGGTTGGACCTGCTCCGATGTCGAGGTGCGGGTGGGGTGGTGGCCATCAGAGTAAAACCCGCTCGATACCCTCCCGGTGCGCGGCATCGATAAAACCCTGCTGCCACTGGGGTCCAAGTATCTTGCGCGCGAGCTCCACGACGATGTAGCCGGTGTCAAGGCCCGTATCTTCACGGTAGCGTTCCAGACCCTGCTGGCAGGCTGGGCAACTGGTGAGCAGCCTGACGTTGCCCTCCTGGGCCCGTGCGCTGCCGGTGAGTTGCAGGATGCCCTCCTTGAGGACCTCTTCCTTGCGGAAACGGAGCTGGGTGGCGATATCCGGGCGACTGCTGGCCAGAGTGCCTGCCTCACCACAGCAACGCGCGGAGTCCAACACCTGCTGCCCGAGCAGTTGCGATGCCACGACCTGGGGTTTGTGGGTTTTCATGGGACTGTGGCAGGGATCGTGGTAGAGATACTGGACGCCCTCCACACCATCGAGGGCGACGCCCTTTTCCATCAGGTACTCGTGAATGTCCAGCAGGCGGCAGCCGGGGAAAATCTGCTGAAACTGGTACTGCAGAAGTTGATCCATGCAGGTGCCGCAGGACAGAATCACGGTCTTGATATCCAGGTAGTTCAGCGTATTCGCTACACGATGAAAGAGCACCTGATTGCGCACCGAGATTTCCTGGCCTTTGTCTTCCTGGCCACCGGCCGTCTGCGGATAGCCGCAGCAGAGATAGCCGGGTGGCAATACGGTCTGCGCACCGACGTGATGCAACATGGCCAGCGTAGCCAGACCGATATCGCTGAAAAGCCGCTCGCTGCCACAACCGGGAAAGTAGAATACCGCATCGCTGTCTTCTGCAACCTTGGCACTATCCCGGATGATGGGGACAGTTTTGTCGTCGACGATGGCGAGGAGCTGGCGCATAGTCCGCGCGCCCATATCCGCAGGCAGCGGTTTGCGCAGGAAGTGGATGACTTCGGCGCGCAACGCCGCCTTGCCGGTGGTGGCCGGTGGTGGCCCCTTGGGTAGCAGAGGCTTGAAGATTCTGTGGGCGAGTGCCTGCGCTTTGTAGGCGGTCTGCAGCACGCCTTGTCGTATTAAATGAAGCCTGCGTGGTTCCGTGGTATTGAGGTAGAGCATGGCGAGACGCGTGCCCATATTGAACGATTTCTCTCCCCGGGCACGGAGAATGTTGCGCATCTGAATGGAGACCTCGCCAAAATCGATATCCACCGGGCAGGGGGTCTCACATTTGTGGCAGGTGGTACAGTGGTCGGCCACGTCGTTGAGGGCTGCAAAATGCTGCTGGGATACTCCGCGCCGGGTCTGTTCCTCATAGAGGAAGGCTTCGATGAGCAGTCCTGTGGCGAGAATCTTGTTGCGCGGCGAATAAAGCAGATTGGCGCGAGGAATATGGGTCATGCAGACCGGCTTGCACTTGCCGCAGCGCAGGCAGTCCTTGATCTCACGATTCAGGGCGCCCAGCGCGCTGGCTTCCAGTAACAAGGCTTCCTGCTCCACCAGTTGCAGGGAAGGCGTGTAAGCGGTTTCCAGCCCGGAACCGGCCAGCAGTTTACCCGGATTGAAGAGATCGTCCGGATCGACCTGCGCCTTGTAGCGGGCAAAGGCCGCGATTTTATCCGGCTCCATCCAGCGCATTTTGGTGATACCAATGCCATGCTCGCCAGAGATTACGCCGCCCAGGCCCAGGGCGACGGCCATGATCCGGTCCACCACCCGGTCGGCTTCCTGGAGCATGGCGTAATCGCTGGAAAGCACCGGGATATTGGTGTGAATGTTGCCATCGCCGGCATGCATGTGCAGCGCGACAAACAGGCGGGTCCGGCGTGCCTCCCCGTGGATTTCGCGGATACGTCCGCGCACTGCCGCAAACGCATCACCCGCAAACAGGGCTTCCAACGGTTTGCCCACATGTTCCCGGTAGCTGACCCGCAGGGCACCGCGCAGCAAGAGGCTGGCCAGCGTGTCGCCTTGGTGCACGGCAGACAGCATATGGACATCCAGCAATTCGGGGTGTTCCATGGCCGGCATGTCCAGCTTCTCCAGCAGGGATTGCCAGCGCGCGCGTGTGTTGCTGATCAGTGCCCTGGCAGCGGACTTCTTGGCGTCGACGATGGCCTGATCCTCGCTGCTGTCTTCATAGTCCTTGGCCTTGCGGACTTCGGCCAGGTCGCCGGAGACATATTCCTCCAGAGCGCTCAGGCTCGCCAGCTTACTGTTGATGGACTGCTCAATGTTGATCCGCTCGATTGCGCGGCTGTACTGCGCCAGATTCTTCAGAGGAATGACCACGTCTTCATTGATTTTGAAAGCGTTGGTATGGGCGGAAATGGCTGCAGTACGGCCGCGGTCGGCCCAGAACCGGCGTCTCGACTCGGGGGTGGTAGCGATAAAGCCTTCGCCGCCCCGTGCGTTGGCAATATGCACCACCGCCGCCGCCGCCGCGCCAGCCGCATCAGGGTCGTCACTGGCGATATCGGCGAGCAGCAGCATTTTCGGGCGTTCGTGGCGGGGAGCCTTGTTACTGTACTTGATGGCTTTGAGATAGCGCTCGTCCAGATGCTCCAGACCGGTGAGCAGGACGTGCTCCAACCCCTCCACATAGGATTTCACTTCGACGATGGCGGGTACCGCGGCATCCAGATCACTGCCGTAAAATTCCAGACAGACCGTACGCACATGGGCAGGCATCCGATGCAGCAGGAAACGTCCGGAAGTGATGATCCCGTCGCAGCCTTCCTTCTGGATACCAGGAAGACCGCCGAGAAACTTGTCGGTGACATCCTTGCCCAGCCCCGCCTTGCGGAAGCTGGCGCCAGGCAGGGTGAGCGTTTCCGGCTCTCCCAGCGCCGTGTGCCCATCGGCCGCAAAGCGGCGCAGGCGGAACCGGACCTCCGGCTGATCGTGAATCCGCCCAAGATTATGATTCAGGCGCTCTACTTCCAGCCAGTTGCCGTCGGGAGTCACCATGCGCCAGGAGAGCAGGTTGTCCAGGGCCGTGCCCCAGAGTACCGCCTTCTTGCCCCCCGCATTCATGGCGATATTGCCGCCGATGGTAGAGGCGTCCATGGATGTCGGGTCGACGGCGAAGACCAGGCCTGCCGTGTCGGCCGCGTCGGCTACGACCTTGGTGACCACGCCCGCACTAGCGAGGATGCTGTGGACGGCGCCGTTCAGGCCGGGTGGTATGACCTTTTCCACCGCTGAAATCTGCTCCAGCTTTTCGGTGTTGATGACCGCGCAGTGGCGGCGCAGAGGAATGGCACCGCCGGTATATCCGGTACCACCACCGCGCGGGATGATGGACAATCCGAGTTCCCGGCATGCGGAGACCAAGCGTTGGACCTCCTGCTCGTCAACGGGGTAGAGGACGACAAAGGGCAATTCCACACGCCAGTCGGAGGCGTCAGTGACGTGGGAGACGCGCGCATAGGCGCTGAAGTCCACGTTGTCCTTTGCGGTGATCCGGAGCAGGCGGCGCTCTGCTTTCCTGCGCAGCATCAGATCCTCATCAAACTGCCGCGTAAAGCCGCTCACCGCCGCGCGGGCGCTGTCCAGCAGACGGAGCACCAGCGGATTTCCGTCGGCGCGACCGGCGATGTCGTTCAGGCGATGAGCCAGGGCATCCCACAGGGCCTGGCGGCGGCGCCGGTTCTGCGCCAGGTCATCCTGAATATAGGGGTTGCGCTGCACCACCCAGAGGTCGCCCAGCACTTCAAAAAGCATTCGTGCCGAGCGTCCGGTAACCCGCCGTTCACGCAGGTCTTCCAACAGTCGCCAGGCATCCGTCCCAAGCAGGCGGCGCACGATCTCGGCGTCAGAAAACGAGGTGTAATTGTAAGGAATTTCGCGCAGGCGATGGTTCATCAGGAAATGACGACGTTGTCAATGAGTCGGGTCTGGCCCAGCCGGGCAGCCGCAAACCAGCGCGCCCCAGGCTGTGGATAGGCAAGGGACTGCAAGGTCTGGGCGTTGCGCAGTTCCAGATATTCCGGCAGGAAACCCGCCCGTTCAAGGCGTTCCCAACCCGTCGCGGCGAGATCAGACACCCCTGCGTCGCTGGTACTGCGCTGGGCGAGGTCGAAAAGTGTTTCTGCGAGGAGCGGAGCTACCCGCCGCTCCGCGAGGTTCAGAAAAGTATTACGGGAACTGTAGGCGAGCCCGTCTGCCTCTCTTTGCAGAGGCCCCGGCAGGACCTGCACGTTCAGGTTCAAGTCGGCCACCATCTGCTGAACGATGCGCAGTTGTTGATAGTCTTTCTCTCCGAGAATGAGTATTTCCGGCGCGACCATGTGCAACAGTTTGCTGAGCACCGTGCAGACTCCGACAAAATGACCGGGACGGCTGGCGCCGCAAAGCACCTTGCTGAGGCTGCGCGGCGGCATGACGATACTGATGTCCTGGCGTCCCCGCGGATACATCAGCCCGTCATCCGGGGTGAATACGGTCTGGCAACCAGCCTCATGCAAGCGTTGCAGATCCTGGTCCAGGGTGCGCGGATAGTTCGCGAAGTCTTCCTGAGGCCCAAACTGCAACGGATTCACGTAGATGCTGACCAACACATGTTCGGCACGGTTGGCAGCAAGCCGTACCAGCGCGAGGTGGCCATCGTGCAGGTTGCCCATGGTGGGTACCAGGGCCAAAGTGCCATGCAGACTCTGACGCCACTGGCGCAAGCCGGCAATATCCTTGAATATCGCCATATTAACGTTTTCGGCGGGGCGGAAACTGGCTGTTGCCTACTTCCCGCACATATTCGGCCAAGGCGTCCCTCATGATCCGTCCGCCCTCGATATAGCGTCGCGCAAAGGGCGGGCTTTCGGTTCCCAGTCCCAGCAGATCGTGTATTACCAGCACCTGGGCATCCGTATCCGGCCCCGCACCGATGCCGATCGTGGGTATGGTGGTATCGCGGGTAATGTTCGCCGCCAGCGCATCGGGGACTGCTTCCAAAACCAAGAAGCGGGCACCCGCTTCCGCCAGTGCCCCGGCGTCGGCCTGCAAGCGGCGTGCGCTGTCCACATCGGTGCCCTGTCGCTGAAAACTGCCCCACTGCCGTACCCGTTGGGGAGTCAGGCCGATATGGGCGCAGATGTTGATGCCACGTTCGGTACAGAAGGCCACGGTGGAGGCCATTTCCGCGCCTCCCTCCAGCTTTACCACATCGGCGCCGGCGCGGAGCAGGGTTACCGCCGCACCCCAGGCCTGCTCGGGTCCTTTTTCATAACTTCCAAAGGGCAGGTCGGCAAATACCAGACAGTCACCCGCTCCTCGCACCACCATCCCGGTGTGATAGGCCATCTGCTCCAGAGTAACACCGAGGGTATCACCGCCGCCGCCGACCACCATGCCGAGAGAGTCGCCTACCAATATGCCATGTACCCCAGCCTCGGCCGCAAGACGGGCAAAGGGATAGTCATAGGCGGTCACCACGGCGCGTTTGATGCCGCTTTTTTTGTCTTGCACCCAGCGGGCGATTTTCTTATGCATCTCGCTCCTCAGCGTCTTTCAGGCGATGCCTGACCGCGTCGATCAGTCCCTCAGTGTGCCGCGGATCGTGGACAAAATCTACCTGCGCCGAGTCGACATTCATGCGGGGCAAGGCATAGTCGGCCTGCCACGCACGGTAAGCCGCCTGCACCCGTGCCAGATAATCGGGCGCCAATGCCTGTTCGTAGGCATCTCCACGGGCTCGGATGCGTTTCATCAGGACCGGCAGCGGCGCATCCAGAAATATCATCAGATCCGCTGGTGCAGGGTGAAAATCCAGCGCCATGCGCAACGCATTAAAAAGATGGCGTTCTTCCGTATCCAGAGTGAGAGGGGTAAAAATTTCGTCCTTGCGGGCGCTGTGGTCGCTGATGAGCCAGGGGCTGTCATCCCGATGTTGCCACTGCACCCGGCGTTGCATGAAAAACTGCAACTCGGTCGCCAGCGCTGCGCCCGGACCCCGGTAGAACCGGGAGAGAAAGGGGTTTTGGGCCGGTGCTTCGAGGATCATCCGTCCGCCCAGGGACTGGGCCAACTGCCGGGCGAGGCTGGTTTTACCGGCGCCCATGGGGCCTTCGATGCTGATGATGCGGGGCTTGGTCATGCCTGGGCGGAACGACTCTGGCACACGGCCATCTCTGGGGTATGGTCCGGGATGCAAATTACGGATTGACCGGCCACCGCGGACAGGTGTCGGGCGATGCGCCCGCAGCCGGGAATGATCAGTTCCGGATCAAACTCGGCAAGCGGGACAAGCACGAAGGCCCTCTCGTGCAGGCGGGGGTGGGGCAGGGTGAGTTCCGGATCGCTGGAGCTTGTGCTTCCGTAACTCAGCAGGTCGAGGTCCAGCACCCGCGGACCCCAGTAAATTTCCTCGGCGCGGCGGCGCCCGGCGGCAGCCTCCAGCATTTGCAGATGGCTGAGGAGATCGCGATCCGGCAACGCCGTCTGCAGGCGGGCGACCGCATTGATAAATGTGGGCTGTGGAACACCACCCACGGGTGCCGTCTGGTAGAGATGGGAATGCCACAGCAAGGTGCTTTCGGGTACGGCGGCCAGGGACTCCAGCGCATGTCGCACCTGCGCCACGGGCAGGTTCAGGTTGCTGCCGATGCTGATCCAGGCGATCACGGTTGGGTGGACGGCAGGATGCCTTGTCTGATAAGCCATTGTTGCGCGGTTTCCTTATCTTCGATCTCGCCATCCAGGTAGGCGTCGTACAGGCGGCGCAGTACCTTACCAAGTTGAGGGCCGGGCGCCAAGCCCATGGCTTGCAGATCCTGGCCACTGAGCGGCGATTTCAGACCACGCTGCTTCAGCAGATAGTGGCGGCCACTTTCGGCAACAGCGTCGCTTTCCGGATGTTCTGCAAGCAGCGCGAGTATGCCGGGTAGCGACAGCGACGCCCATAATTGCGCCGCCGCACTGGGGCGAGTGGCCTTCGCCAGGGCCGCCGACACTTCGGGCAGGAGTTGCAGATCCTTCAGAATATGGTGACCGTCGGCCACAGGCCAACAGTGTAAGCGTTTTTCCGCCTCCGCCCAAGGGATACGCCGCCAGATCAGGGTCAGCAACACGGCGGTACCGAAAAGCTTCTCGCCAGGGAAGTGGCGGTGAAACCAAGTGATCTCCTGTTGACCACGCTGCAGGTTGGAAAGGAGCGTCTCCGGTTTCGGCGGTGCCGGACGCAACAGAGGCCATAACTGCCAGGCACCCAGCTTTTCAAAAACCCCAGCGAGATCGTCCAGTTCAAGCACATACTTCAGCTCACGCCACAAACGTGCGCCGCTGAGCCGGGTGAAAATATCCCGGGCCAGCGCCGTCTTGAGTAGGACATGGGTACCGGGTTCCAGTCGAAGGTGGAAACGCACGGCAAAACGAAGTCCCCGCAGCATGCGGGTGGGGTCATCCACAAAGGAAAGGGGGTGCAGCACTCGCAGCAGGCCGTGTTGCAGATCCATGCATCCCCCGTGGGGGTCTAGGAAGTCACCAAAACTACCCGGATCCAGGGAGATGGCCATGGCATTGATGGTGAAATCGCGGCGGGCGAGATCCGCGACAATATCGCCAGGCCGTACTTCCGGCAGAGCGGCGGGTGCCGGGTAATGCTCGACACGGCAACGCGCCAGGTCCAGCCGGAATCCGTCGGGGTATTCGAGGATGGCGGTACCAAATTGTGGATGAAAGGTACATTGCATACCCGGCAACTGAGCGGCACAAGCTCCGGCGACGGCGCGGACATCTCCCTCTATGGCCAGGTCTGTGTCCGGTGCGGGATGGTTTTGCAGAAGGTCGCGAACGCAACCGCCCACCAGATAGGCCGGCGCGCCGAGCCTTGCAGCGGTTCTGCCGATGTCGTGCAGACGCTGCAGACCCGCTTCACCCCAATGCTGCCGCAGCAACCGGCGGATCTGTGCGGCGGGCGGGGGGTGGTCGGGGCCGGATATGGTCTGGTGAGTGTTCAGCGCGGTTCGCCCCGCAGTGGAGACGCGGCCCCGGGATCAATCGCTGCCGGCTTGTCCGTCGTCATGGCCGTCGTCTGAGCCGCCCGACTGGGAGGTTTCGCCCTGTTTCGCATGATTACCGCGCCGTCGCCGCCGAGGGCGGCGCCGCGAAGTTGCCGGAAGTGGTCCCAGCGCGGGTTCCTGTCCCGTTTCTTCGAGACGGGCGCGTTCGATAAGGGCGCGCCGGCCATCATGATCTGCGGTCTGGAACTGTTCCCACCATTCTACCAAAGTGGCTGGTATTTCTCCGCTCTGGCAGCGCAGGTTCAGGAAATCGAAAGCGGCGCGGAAACGCGGATGGGCCAGCAGCGCATGGGGCCGACGACCACCACGGCGCATGAAACGCGCCTGTAGGTCCCAGATTTCACGCATGGGTAGGGCGAAGCGGCGAGGGACCGAGACCCGCCCCGCACACTCCTGCAGAACGTTGCTGGCCGCCTGCTGCAGGGCAACTGTCTCGGGCTTCCCCTGTTGCTCCAGTAACTGTCGTTCCTGCTGCAGGGCAGGCCAGAGCAGCGCGGCAAAGAGAAACGCGGGCGTCACCGATTTGCCGTCGAGCAGCCGCACGTCCGTGCCCTGCAAGGCACCTTGCAGAAGGATGCGAGCGGAGCCGTATCGTGCGTCGTCCAGAAGCGCATCCACCTGTGGAAACAGGGTCGCAAACAATCCCATCTGGCGCAGGTGCTCAAAGCTGGTCTGTGCATTGCCGGTCAGGAAAAGCTTCAGCGTTTCCTCAAACAACCGCGCCGAGGGCACTTCCCGCAGGTGTTCCCGGC
This sequence comes from Gammaproteobacteria bacterium, assembly GCA_023381645.1. The sequence goes on along the minus strand of JAMCRJ010000067.1, from coordinate 17,121 downwards.
AGGCAGCTATCGGTGCCTGGGCAGCAGCATCCAGAGTGAACCCAAGCTTCGCGGCAAAACGGACGGCCCGCAGCATCCGCACAGGGTCTTCCCGGTAGCGCTGTTCCGGGTCACCGATGACGCGCAGTCGGCCGGCCTGCAAATCTTCCATGCCGGTGGAAAAATCCAGAATGCTGCGGTCGGCAATATTATAATAGAGCGCGTTGGCGGTAAAATCCCGGCGCCGCGCGTCCTCTTCCAGAGATCCGTAGACATTGTCTGCCAGTATGCGCCCCGTTTCGCTATGCTCGCTGGATTCGTCTTCCTTGCCGTTCGCACCGCCACGGAAGGTGGCTACTTCTATGATCTCGTTACCAAACTGCACATGGACCAGAATGAACCGTCGGCCGATCAGCCGGGCATTGCGGCGAAATAACTTGCGGACCTGTTCCGGGTGCGCATCTGTTGCTACGTCGAAATCCTTGGGCTCCCTTCCTAGCAGCAGATCGCGGACACTGCCGCCCACCAGGTAGGCCTGAAAGCCGGCACGGTGCAGGCCATTGAGCACCTGCAGGGCACTGTCGCTGATCTGCAGCCGGGATACGTTGTGCTGACTGCGCGGCGTGACCCGCGCACCGGGGATGCCGGACGAGAACGATGAGGGCGCCGCCGCCATTTCGACGGCACTATCGGGCAGGTTCAACTGCTTGGTAATAAATGATTTTATGGATACCAAGGGCGATCTCTGGGTTGGTAGGCGGTAATCTGGGCGACAGTGTACCTGAAAAGTTAGGGAAAAGCAGTGTTTGCTGGAAAGGAAATGGTGCAGAAACTGGCTGAACGGGTGCCGAGCATGAAGCTCTCCGCTTTTGGCCTGCCGTTCTTGCAGGGAGCGGCGGTGGGGCTGCCGGTGCAGTTTGTGATCACCATAATGCCGATGCGTTGTTCTCCATGGGACTGGTCATTGTCAGCGGTCTGAGCTTCGGGTCGCTGGTTTCGCTCTTTGTGATTCCCGCGCTTTATATGTGGTTCGGGCGGGTGGTATGGAAGCCGGAGAGTGATGTGGGGGGTAAATTTGTTATAGGGTGAGCTGATTGTGGTGGTAGGCGCCTTTCGGAGCGTTTTTGACGCTCGGCAATGAGGCAGCGGGTACGATTGCGCAAATGGGTCCTGAGGTGCCATCGTTCTGGCAGGGACAGAAGGGTCAGCGCGTTGTTCTCCTGGCCGGGAAAAGTTCTTGTATGGTCATGGGGCAGGCCTTCGACGGAGGCTGGGCCGAATATGTCGTCTGAGGAAGTAATGCGGCTCACTGACAACAAGGGGCTCAACCTGGCGGTCGAGCTGTCCGGCTCCAGTATCGCCCTCGATCAGGCGGTGTCCTGCCTTGGTTTTTTTGGGCGGGTGGTCGTCATCGGTATGTCCACAGAACCGATCCGGCTCACGGAACCATCAGTCATGTTCGGATTCAACAACCACTCTTTGCTTGGGTTTGATGGCGGAGAGCCCGGTGACGTTGAAATGCTGGTAGGCTATGCCGCTTCCGGTAAACTGGACTTGTCCCGCTCGGTCTCGCACGTTCTGCCTCTGGAGGAGATCGTTCGCGGCGTGGAGATGCTAAGCAAAAAGATGGATAACCCGGCTCGCATCGTTGTCAGGCCGTAGCCTGAGGATGGTGGCAGAAAAGGAGGACACAGCATGAATGCACCAAAAGCGGGCGTCCTCAACAAACCAGATTGCTGGAAAGCGGATGCCTTGAATGCCGGAACGCATATCGGATGCGGCGCCGTAAAAACCCATTCAGGGGTGGTCCTGCGGCCGAACAGCCTGAGTGGGATGCTCCCCGCCCCACACTTGTCTGATCAGATAAATCGGTCTGTGCTTGCTTTCCTCATAGATCCTGCCGAGGTATTCACCGATCACTCCCAGGGCCATGAGCTGCACGCCGCCGAGAAACAGCAGGGTAACCATAATGGATGGATAACCCTTTACCAGGTTTCCATACACCAGGGTGCTGATTACCAGCCAGACGGCGTAAAGAAAGGCCAGCAGCGAAACCGCAAAGCCCAGATAAGCGGCAAGCTGTAACGGTATCTGGCTAAAAGAAGTAATGCCTTCTACGGCGAGATTCCATAGCCGCCAATAGCTCCAGGTCGTTTTTCCCGCATGACGAGGCGCGCGATGGTAGTACACATTCGTGCTGCGAAAGCCGACCCAGGCAAACAAACCCTTCATGAATCGTCTGCGTTCGGGAAGCGCCTGCAGGGCATCCAGAACCGGACGGGACAGCAGCCGGAAATCACCCGTATCCGGCGGTATCTCCATGTCGCTCATGCGATTGATGATCCGGTAGAAGACGTGCGCAGAGGCGCGTTTGAGCCACGATTCTCCTTCACGGGAGAGACGGACGGCGTTCACCACATCAAACCCCTCCCGCCATCGGGCAAGAAGCTCGGGAATCAGTTCGGGCGGGTCTTGCAGGTCAGCATCCAGCGGAATGGCGGCTTCTCCCTGCGCGGCATCGAGCCCGGCGGTGAGCGCCGCTTCCTTGCCAAAATTCCTGGATAAATCAATAACTCTGACCCGTCGATCCTGATGATGCAGGGCGATCAACTGCAGTAGTGTGTCATCGCCGCTGCCGTCATTGACGCAAATCATCTCCCACGGCTCACCCGCTTCGTCCATGACGGCACGGACACGAGTGTAGAGAGTCTGGAGACTCCCGGATTCGTTGTGGCACGGGACGATGATGGAAGCAGTCACGATGCTGCGATGCGGGCTTGGTCTTGGAGATGATGGAGGCATCGCAGAAAATTACAAGAGTGCGTCCGCCACGTCAAACGAGGCTGGAAAATTCATATCCGCTTCGGTATAGTGCGGAATGCCTTGAACCATGGGGCTGGGACGCAATGGCCCGGCCCCTTTCCTGTTAGGTGAATCACTATGCAACTGATCGGCGAAGCCCTCACCTTTGACGATGTGCTCCTCGTTCCCGCCCATTCGGCGGTGCTCCCCCGTGATGTGCAGATCGCGACCCAACTCAGCCGACGCATCCGGCTGAACATTCCGCTGCTCTCGGCCGCGATGGATACGGTAACCGAAGCCGCCATGGCCATCGGACTCGCGCAAGAGGGCGGGATCGGCATCATTCACAAGAATATGTCTCCGGACCAGCAGGCCGCTTTGGTGCGGCGAGTCAAAAAGTTTGAGTCTGGTGTTATTAAAGACCCCATTACCACCCGCGCCGATGTGAGCATTCGCGAAGTGTTGCAGGTGATGGCCGTGCATGGAATTTCCGGCGTGCCCGTCGTGGATGGTGAGCGTCTGGAGGGCATTGTGACGCACCGTGATCTGCGCTTTGAAACACGCATGGATGCCCCAGTAAGCAGTGTCATGACGCCCAGGGAGCGACTGGTCACTGTGCCGGAAGGAACCAGTCTGGATGCCACCAAGGCATTGCTGCATCAGCATCGCATCGAAAAAATCCTGGTGGTGAACGACCGTTTTGAATTGCGCGGGCTGATTACGGTCAAGGATATCCGTAAAGCCACCGAACACCCACTGGCCTGTCGTGACGGGCAAGGTCGCCTGCTGGTGGGCGCGGCGGTGGGCGTCGGCGAAGGCACCGACGCGCGGGTACAGGCGCTGGCGGAGGCGGGGGTCGATGTCATTATCGTCGATACGGCCCATGGTCACAGCCAGGGTGTGCTCGACCGGGTACGCTGGGTGAAGGACCATTTTCCGGATGTGGACGTGATCGGCGGCAACATTGCTACCGGAGAAGCCGCCCTGGCGCTGGTGGAAGCGGGCGCTGATGCCGTCAAGGTGGGTATCGGACCGGGCTCTATCTGTACGACGCGTATTGTTGCCGGGGTAGGTGTGCCACAGGTCACGGCCATCAGTAATGTGGCGAACGCGTTGGCGGGTACCGGCGTATCGCTCGTCGCCGATGGCGGCATCCGCTATTCCGGAGACTTTGCCAAGGCGTTGGCCGCGGGGGCGCATGCGGTCATGGTCGGTGGCCTGCTCGCGGGTACCGACGAAGCGCCGGGCGAAATCGAACTCTATCAGGGTCGTTCCTACAAGGCTTATCGTGGCATGGGCTCGCTGGGGGCCATGCAGCAGGGGTCTGCCGACCGCTATTTTCAGGATGCCAGTCCGGAGGCCCCCAAGCTGGTGCCCGAAGGCGTGGAAGGCCGGGTGCCCTACAAGGGTCCGGCCGGGCAGGTTATTCATCAGCTCCTCGGTGGCTTGCGCTCCAGTATGGGCTACCTGGGGGCAGAAGATTTGTCGGCGCTACGCAGCCGTGCCCGCTTCATCAAGATTACCCAGGCGGGCGTACGTGAGAGCCATGTCCATGATGTGAATATCACCAAAGAGGCACCTAATTACCGGGTGGAGTGAACCATGCAAGAACGTATCCTGATTCTCGACTTTGGTTCGCAGTTCACCCAGCTTATTGCGCGGCGGGTGCGCGAAGCCCACGTCTATTGCGAAATTCACCCCTACAACATGGCGCTGTCGGAGATACGAGCTTGGCGGCCCAAGGGGATCATTCTGTCCGGAGGGCCATCATCGGTGCATGATGTCGATGCCCCCTCCATTGATCCTGCCCTGTTTGCCCTGGGCTCACCAGTCCTCGGTATCTGTTACGGCCTGCAATTGATGGCCCATATACTGGGCGGGCGGGTAGCCAAAGCGGAACATCGGGAATATGGCCGGGCGCACATTCAGATAACAGAAGCGGTCGGCCCGTTCTTACCTTTTGGGGCTGCAGACACTGCCGAAGAAGTCTGGATGAGTCACGGCGACCGGATCGAGTCCGTGCCCGATGGTTTCCGGGTGCTGGCCAGCAGTGCCAATTCGCCGCTAGCGGCCATTGGCGACCCTGCGCGCAACTTCTATGGCGTGCAGTTCCATCTGGAGGTCGCCCATACCCCCCGCGGTGCGGAGATGCTCACCGCCTTCGTGCGGGGCGTATGTGGCTGCACTGGTGACTGGACCATGCACTCTTATGTGGACACGGCCGTGGCGACGATCCGTGCCCAGGTGGGTAAGGGCCGGGTCATTGCCGCGCTTTCCGGCGGGGTGGATTCGGCCGTGGCGGCGGTGCTCATTCATCGCGCCATCGGCGACCAGCTCACCTGCATTTTTGTGGACAACGGGCTGTTGCGCTTTGGGGAAGCGGAAAAGGTGGCGACGGTCTTTCGCAATTACTTTCAGATTCCCCTGCAAGTGGTGGATGCACGGCAGCGTTTTCTGGATGTGCTAGCGGAGGTCACCGATCCCGAAAAGAAGCGCAAGGCCATCGGTAATCTGTTCATCGAGATTTTTGAGGAAGAGTCGAAGCATCTGGAAGGCGCCGACTTTCTGGCCCAGGGTACCCTCTATCCCGACGTGATCGAGTCCATTTCGTTTAAGGGTCCCAGCGCGACCATCAAGTCTCACCATAACGTGGGTGGCTTGCCGGAGCGCATGCACCTGCAACTGGTCGAGCCTTTGCGTGAGCTGTTCAAGGACGAAGTGCGGGAACTTGGCCGTGAGCTGGGCATGCCCGAAGAAGTGATCCGGCGTCAGCCCTTCCCAGGTCCTGGCCTGGCCATCCGCTGTCTGGGGGCGATTGATGAACATCGCCTGGAAGTCCTGCGCCGTGCCGACCGTATCGTCATGGAAGAGATCCGTGACGTCGGATTGTATGACCGTCTCTGGCAGGCTTTTGCGGTACTGCTGCCGGTGCGCAGTGTCGGCGTGATGGGCGATGCGCGGACCTATGATGAAACCATCGCCTTGCGCGCGGTGGAGTCGGCGGATGGCATGACCGCAGACTGGGCGCACATACCCTATGAAGTGCTGGGTCGCATCTCCACCCGGATCATCAACGAGGTGGCCGGGATCAATCGTGTGGTTTACGATATTTCATCCAAGCCGCCGTCCACCATCGAGTGGGAGTGATCCGGTGTCTGGCAGTGAGCGGCAAGACGGCTGTTCGACTGGAGCTTGACCATTGTCTGAAGGCGCTGCGCGCGGGGGACACCCTCGTGGTGTGGAGACTGGATAGGCTCGGACGTAGCCTGCCGGAGTTCGAGCGCAACCTAATTCGGGAGCGGACGCGGGCTGGCTTGGTCGCTGCACGTGCGCGCGGCCGCGCTGGTGGACGTAAGCCGAAGGTGGATGGACGACAAATTAGGGAGATCAAGCGCCTGATGTCTGACCCGACTATCCCGGTCGGCCAGATCGCGGAGCGCTACAAGGTTTCGCGGACAACCATTTATAAGGTGGCCCCCCGCAGTGCAGTGCCGGCTAGCGAGCCTCGGTCGGACGCAAGCAGGAAAAATTCACGTAGGCAAGATGCCACATGAACGCAGTAGAAATTGAACAAGCCATCACCGACCTTGCGGAGCAGCCCTTCGGCCCCGCAGAGTTCCCCTACGTCTTCCTTGAAGCCTTTGGCAACAAGGAGACGACGATCAAGCGCCTTCGCGCCGGGGCGTCGAACAAGTCCGACCTCGGCGGCGTCCTCCAGACCAACAACATCCACATCCTGACCTGCGCTGCCGGGCAGGTCCCGCAGACGCTCAAGGCGCTCAAGGACAGCCCAGCCACCGCCAAGGCCAAGGCGAAGTTCATCCTCGCGACCGACGGCGCGGACTTCGAGGCGGAAGACCTGGCAAGCGGCGACACCATCGCCTGTGCCTTCAAGGACTTCCCCGATCACTTCGCTTTCTTCCTGCCGCTGGCGGGCATCACGACTGTCCGGCAAATCAGCGAGAACGCCTTCGACATACGGGCGACCAGCCGCCTCAATCGCCTCTACCTCGAACTCTTGAAAGACAACCCCGATTGGGGTAAAGCCGAGCGCCGCCACGACATGAACCATTTCATGGCGCGGCTGATCTTCTGCTTCTTCGCCGAGGACACCGACATCTTCGGCGGCAAGGGCAAGTTCACCGATACCGTCGCGCAGATGAGCGCGAGGGATTCGTCCAACACGCACGAGGTGATCAGCACGCTGTTCCTTGCCATGAACACCCAGCGGGAGGAACGGGAAGCGGCCAACATTCCCCGCTGGGCCAACAGCGACGACTTCCCCTACGTAAACGGCGGCTTGTTTTCCGGCAGCATGGACGTGCCGAAGTTCAGCAAGATTGCCCGCTCCTACCTCCTGCACGTCGGCGGCCTCGACTGGACCAAGATCAACCCGGACATCTTCGGGTCGATGATCCAGGCCGTCGCCGAGGACGAGGAGCGCGGCGAGCTGGGGATGCATTACACGAGCGTTCCCAACATCCTGAAGGTGCTGAACCCGCTGTTTCTCGACGACCTGCGTTTCAAGCTGGAAGAGGCGGGCGACAACCCTCGCATGTTGCTGAACCTGCGCAAGCGTATGGCGAAGATCAGGGTCTTCGACCCGGCCTGCGGCTCTGGCAACTTCCTGGTCATCGCCTACAAGGAAATGCGCGCCATCGAGGCCGAGATCAACCGACAGCGCGGCGAGCCGGATCGCGCGTCTGACATCCCGCTTACCAACTTTCGCGGGATCGAGCTGCGCGACTTCCCGGCGGAGATCGCTCGCCTTGCACTGGTCATCGCCGAGTACCAGTGCGATGTGCTGTACCGCGGCTAGAAGCTGGCGTTGGCCGAGTTTCTACCTCTACGCAACGAAAACTGGATTACCTGCGGCAACGCGCTGCGGCTCGACTGGTTGAGCATTTGCCCGCCGACTGGAACCGGCGTGAAGATGCAGGCCGATGACTTGTTCAGTTCTCCGCTCGATCAATCTGAGATCGACTTCGAGAACGAAGGCGGCGAAACCTATATTTGTGGCAACCCGCCGTATCTGGGCAGCACCTGGCAATCCGCCGAGCAAAAAGACGACCTCAAGGCGATTTTTGACCATCGCTGCAACACCTGGAAATCGCTGGACTATGTGGCGGGCTGGTTCATGAAAGCCGCCGATTACGGCACGCGCACCCCATCGACCGCCGCGTTTGTGTCCACCAACTCCATTTGCCAGGGCCAGCAAGTGCCGATTCTGTGGCCGCTGATTTTTGCCAGCGGCAACCAGATCGCGTTTGCCCATACCTCGTTCAAGTGGGCGAATCTCGCCAGCCACAACGCGGGCGTGACCGTCGCCGTCGTGGGCATCAGCACGCGCCCGCAAGCCTCGCGCAAGCTTTACGGCGTGGCCGACGATGGTTCGGTGGTCGTCCGGGATACGCCGCACATCACGGCCTACCTCACGCCGGGCGCAAACGTGATGGTGGAAAAAGCCGCGCGGCCTTTGGGCGAACAGGCCGAAATGACCAAAGGCAATCAGCCTACGGACGGCGGCCATCTTTTGTTATCCAGAGAAGAAGTCGATGCGCTGGGATTGACGGCCTCGCAACGCGCCCGCTTTATCCGCCGCATCTACGGCTCGGCAGAGTTCATTCGCGGATTGGAACGCTATTGCCTGTGGATAGCGGATGAACATCTCGAAGAAGCGAGGGGGATTGACGCTGTTCGGCAGCGTATCGAGAGCGTGCGTTCGATGCGGCTGGAAAGCCCCAAAATCGCGACCGTTGAAACGGCTGACATCCCGCACAAGTTTGGTGAAGTTCGACAACAAGGCACGGAAACCGTAATCATCATTCCTAGCGTGTCATCTGAATCACGCAACTACTTACCCTGTGGCTACGAACCTGCCGGGACAGTCGTTTCAAACCTCGCTTTCGCTCTCTACGACGCTCCCCTCTGGAACCTCGCCCTCATCGCTTCTCGCCTGCACCTGGTCTGGATCGCCACCGTCTGCGGCAAGCTGAAAACAGACTTCCGGTACTCCAACACCCTCGGCTGGAACACGTTCCCGGTGCCGTCACTGACCGAAAAAAACAAGGCTGATCTCACGCGCTGCGCGGAAGACATCCTGCTGGCGCGTGAGCATCACTTCCCGGCGACCATCGCCGACCTTTACGATCCCGAGAAGATGCCGGCCGACCTGCGCGCTGCCCATGATCGCAACGACGAAGTGCTGGAGCGCATCTACATCGGTCGGCGCTTCAAGAACGACACCGAGCGGCTGGAAAAGCTGTTTGACCTCTATACCAAGATGACCGCTTCGGCTGCACCGGCCAAGGGTGGCAAACGCAAAGCGAGCGCGAAGCGCTCGGGGGCACGGCCCGGGCTGTGACGTTGCCTGGCATTCCGGTTTGGCATCAGCTATTCTTACCAGACGCCCATCGATTCTACTGGAGTATGAGCCATGGCCGCTACCGCCACCTTGTCGAGCAAGTTCCAGATTTCCGTACCCAAGGCCGTGCGCGAAGAGCAGCACTGGGAAGCCGGGCAGGAGTTCGTGTTCATTCCCAAGGGCAAGGGCGTGCTGGTCATGCCCGTGCCCGAGATGGCGCAGTTGGCCGGCATCGCCAGGGGCGCCCGCACCGACGATGTTCGGGATCGCAAGGATCGCTACTGATGACAACAGCGCCCTGCGTGGTCGATACCTCGGCATGGATCGAATGGCTTGCCGACACCGCGCTGGGCAAGCGTCTGGGGCGGCAGTTGCCGGACAAGCCGCAGTGGATCGTGCCGACCATCGTTCAGCTTGAGCTGTCGAAGTGGTTGCTGCGTGAGCTCGGCGAGGAACAGGCCGACCAAGTGATTGCCTATACGCAGAAATGCGTCGTCGTTCCGCTGGACACCGTCATCGCGCTGCTCGCGGCAGAGTTGCACCGCGAATACAGGCTGGCCACAGCCGATGCCATCGTTTACGCCACCGCGCGACGTCAGCGAGCCACCTTGCTCACCTGCGATGCGCATTTCGAGGGGCTGCCTGACGTGGTGCTGTTCGCCAAGACCGATGAGAAAGGGTGAATGACGATGGGCAAAAGCGTCCCCTCCGTCTCCGTTACCTATGCCCGCAACGGCGCATCGACCAAGGCCAATACGCTTGGGATGCGGCCCATGCAGGAGCGTGCCTATGAGAAGCGCGGCGAGCAATACCTGCTCATCAAGTCGCCGCCGGCATCGGGCAAGAGCCGCGCCCTCATGTTCATCGCGCTCGACAAGCTGCACAACCAGGCCTTGAAGCAGGCCATCATCGTTGTGCCGGAGAAATCCATCGGGGCCAGCTTCAACGACGAACCGCTGTCGAAGTACGGCTTCTGGTCCGACTGGCAGGTCGAACCCAAGTGGAACCTGTGCAACGCGCCGGGCAATGACAACGGCGGTAAGGTCAAGTCGCTGGGTGCATTCCTCGACAGTGACGACAAGGTGCTGGTCTGCACCCACGCGACCTTTCGCTTCGCGGTCGATGCCTACGGCGTGGAGGCGTTCGACGACCGCCTGATCGCGGTCGATGAGTTCCACCACGTTTCGGCCAACCCGGACAACAAGCTTGGCTTGCACCTGGGGCAGTTCTTCGCGCGGGGCAAGACGCACATCGTCGCCATGACCGGCTCCTATTTCCGGGGTGACGCCGAGGCCGTGCTGGCCCCGCAGGACGAGTCGAAGTTCGATACCGTCACCTACACCTACTACGAGCAGCTCAACGGCTACGAGTACCTCAAGCAGCTCGACATCGGCTACTTCTTCTACAGTGGGCCTTACGTCGATGACATCCTCAATGTCCTCGATCCCGCCGAGAAGACCATCATTCACATCCCGAATGTCAATTCGCGCGAGAGCACGAAGGACAAGATGCGGGAAGTGGAGCACATCATCGAGGCGCTGGGGGAGTGGCAGGGCATCGACGCCGCCACCGGCTTCCAGCTTGTCAAGCGCCCCGATGGCCGCGTGCTGCGGATCGCCGATCTCGTCGATGACGATGCCGCCAAGCGCGACCGCGTGTCCGCCGCGCTGAAAGACCCGGCGCAGAAGAACAACCGCGACCATGTGGACATCATCATCGCGCTGGGCATGGCGAAGGAGGGCTTCGACTGGATTTGGTGCGAACACGCCCTGACCGTGGGCTACCGCGCCAGTCTGACCGAGATCGTTCAGATCATCGGCCGTGCAACCCGCGACGCGCCCGGCAAGACCCGCGCGAGGTTCACCAACCTGATCGCCGAGCCGGACGCGGCCGAGGAAGCGGTCACCGAGGCCGTCAACGATACGTTGAAGGCTATCGCGGCAAGCCTGCTGATGGAGCAGGTTCTTGCCCCGCGCTTCGAGTTCAGGCCCAAGAACCCCGATAGTGGCCCGACACCGGGCTTTGACTACGGCGAGGGTGGCTACGACCCGGACCGCTGCAATGTCGGTGTCAATGAGCAGACAGGGGCGTACCAAATCGAGATCAAGGGCATCGCCGAGCCCAAGGGCAAGGAGGCGGCGCGCATCTGTCAGGAAGACCTGAACGAAGTCATTGCGGCCTTCGTGCAGGACAAGCCCACCATCGAGCGCGGCCTGTTCGATGAGGAGCTGGTACCCGAGGAGCTGACGCAGGTTCGCATGGGCAAGATCATCAAGGACAAGTATCCCGAGCTTGACGCCGAAGATCAGGAAGCCGTGCGCCAGCACGCCATCGCCGCCCTCAACCTCACGCAACAGGCCAAGCGGCTTGTCACCGAAGGCGAGAACGAAGGGTCGCCCAACACTGGCCTGATCGACGGCGTGCGTCGCTTCGCGATGGATGTGCGCGAGCTGGACATCGACCTGATCGACCGCATCAACCCCTTCGGGGAAGCCTATGCCATCCTCGCCAAGACCATGAGCGAGGACAGCTTGAAGCAGGTTGCGGCGGCCATCTCGGCCAAGCGCACGAGCCTGACGCCGGACGAGGCGAAGGAGATGGCCGTTCGCGCCGTCCAGTTCAAGAAGGAGCGCGGCCGGATTCCGGCGCTCGATTCCCAGGATGCGTGGGAGCGACGCATGGCCGAAGGCGCGGTCGCCTTCATGCGCTTCAAGGCGGAGGGGCGCTATGAGTAACTCCGATCTTGACGCACTCGCTGCGGAGCTTGCCGATTTCGCACCGCCCAAGGAGAAGGCCGGACGGCCGGCCAGTGAGGAGCGTGTCATCGCGGGCTTCGAGGAAATCCAACGCTTTACCGAGCAGCACGGGCGTGCGCCGCAGCATGGCGAAGACCGCGACATATTCGAGCGCCTTTACGCCGTGCGTCTGGACCGTTTGCGCGCGCTCCCGGACTGCCGCGCTTTGCTGGAGCCGCTGGACCATCAGGGCTTGCTTGCTGGGGCACCGACCGTTACCGCTCCGGTGGAGGAAGCCATCGACATCGACGACCTGGCCGCCGAGCTGGCGGGCGTCGCCGACGACGGCGACATCACGGTTCTGCGCCATGTCCGCACCAGCGCTGAAAAGCGCGCGGCCGAGGAGATCGCGGATCGCAAGCCGTGCCCGGACTTCGAGGCGTTCAGGCCGCTGTTCGAGCGCGTAGCGACGGAAGTCAAGACTGGCCTGCGCCAGACCCAGCCTATCGTGGCCGGGAGCCGAGCTATCGAGGCCGGAGACTTTTTCGTTCTCGATGGCCTCACGCTCTACGTCGCCGAGGTCGGCGAGCCGCTGAAAACCACCGCCGGGGAAGTGGACCGGCGCTTGCGCCTCGTCTTCTCCAACGGCACCGAGAGCAACCTGCTGCTGCGCTCGCTCCAGCGCGCGTTCTACGACGACCCCGCCGCGCGTCGGCTGGCCTCGCCCGAGAGCGGGCAACTTTCCTTCGGCGGCGAGCTTGAGGCCGATGATGTCGAAAGCGGCACGATCTACGTCCTGCGCTCCCTGTCCGATCACACCTATGTCGCGCAGCACCGCGACATCATCCACAAGGTGGGAGTGACCGGCGGCAGGGTTGAAACGCGCATCGCCAACGCTGAACACGACTCCACCTACCTGCTGGCGAAGGTCGAAGTGGTGGCGACCTACAAGCTCGCGGGCATCAACCGCACTCGGATGGAGAACCTGTTTCACAGGCTGTTCGCAGCCGCGCGGTTGAACATCACCATCCACGATCGCTTCGGTCATCCTGTGCAGCCTGAGGAGTGGTTCCTAGTGCCGCTCCATGTGATTGACGAAGCGGTTCAGCGCATTCGTGATGGATCGATTACCGAGGTTATCTATGATCCGAAGACCGCTCGACTGGTGGGCTACGCGGGGACACACCATAAGGAGGAACCATGATGGACAGTCTGCCACCAAAGCAGTCAGGGACTCGATCCGTTGTCTTCGCAGAAGGGGCACAGTGGATTCGCGCAGACTTTCATTTGCACACCCGTGCAGACCGAGAGTTCAAATACGCTGGTGATGACAACTTCTACAACAGCAACTATGTGGATGCGCTGGAGAAAGCGAACATTCGGCTGGGAGTTATCACCAATCACAACAAGTTTGACTTCGATGAGTTCAAAGCATTACGCAAGACAGCCCAAAAGAAGGGAATTGCGCTGCTGCCAGGTGTCGAATTGTCGGTCAACGACGGGGCCAATGGCATCCACACACTGGTCGTCTTTTCTGACAATTGGTTAGCTGATGGGCATGACCATATCAATCCCTTTTTGGGTGTCGCTTTCGAAGGAAAAATCCCTGCTCAGTATGAGCAAGAAAATGGTCGTTCCTCTCTGTCTTTGCTGGAAACCATCAAGAAGCTGGAGAGCTACCACCGAGACTTTTTCCTCGTCTTTGCCCATGTCGAAGCACCCAGTGGACTCTGGGCCGAGTTTGACGGCGGGCGTCTTTCCGATCTGGGTCAGAGCGAATTTTTCCGGCGCCGCACGCTTGGCTTCCAGAAGGTTCGCACTTTCAACAAACTGCAAGAAAAAAATAAACCCTGCCGAACTAAAGTTCAGCAGCATCTCAATGACTGGTATCCCGCCGAACTGGAAGGCAGCGACCCAAAGTGCGTCGATGAAATCGGCAAGGGCAAAACCAGTTACCTGAAGCTGGGCGAGCTATCTTTCGAGGCGGTCAAGTTTGCCTTGAGCGATCCCGCTGCGCGGGTAGCCATGGAGCCGCCCAAGCATCAGGCGTCGCACATTCGCAGCATCCACTTCGATGGCGGCATCCTCGACGGGCAGGTACTGCATTTCTCTCCCGAACTCAATACGTTGATCGGCATCCGGGGCAGCGGCAAATCATCCATCCTGGAGGCAGTGCGCTACGCCCTCGACATTCCACGGGGCGAAAAGGCGCAGGACACCAAGTACAAAGATGAGCTGATTCGTCACACTCTCGGCAGCGGTGGCAAGGTGACGCTGACAGCCTGCGATGTGTACGGACAGGAATTCACCATCTCCCGCATCTTCCGCGAAGCACCGAACGTCTACTTGAGCGGCAAGTTACAGCCCGGAGTGTCGATCCGGGAAACAGTACTGCGTCGCCCGATCTACTTCGGGCAGAAAGACCTGTCCAGCACCGGCGAAGGCTTTGAGACCGACCTAGTGGAAAAGCTAGTTGGCGAGAAGCTCCGTGTGCTGCGCGACGAAATCGAAGTCCAACGCCAGCATGTGCGCGAAGCCGCTCAACGCTGGCTCAAACTCAGCAATACCGCCGAACTCAAGCGCGACTACGAGACCCAGCTCACCGATGCCAACTTCCGGCTGAAAAAGTTCGAAGAGTACGGTGTTGCCGACAAGCTCCAAAAGCGTCTCGGCTTTCAGCAGGATGCCACAGCGCTCGCACGCATGATGGAGCGGGCAGACAACTTCATCCTCGCCTTGGGGCAATTGATCGCCGAGCACGAGGACGAACTACGTAACGCCACGACCTACGTGTCCAAGCAGAACCCGGTCTTCTTCACGGCCTACTACACCGAGTTTTCGAACCTCGTTGCCAAGGTCGATCAGCTCAAGCAGATCGAGCAAGAAGGTCGCGCCATTGCAGGTCGCCTCAAGACCAAACAGGACGAGTTTGAAGGCGCAAGCAAGAACCTTCAGGAGGAATTCGCACAAGTCGAGCGGCAACTGGCTCAGGAACTCAAGCAAACCGGCATGACTGCCATCCAGCCGGACGACTTCCTGGCCCAGCAACAGCGCAAAACCAAGGCGGAGCAGATGCTGGAGGCGCTGGCCAAGCAGGAATCCCAGCAGACCAGCATCCGCGATGCCTTGTTCGCCGAAATCGACAAGCTCAATAAGCTTTGGCTGCGTGAATTCAACACCATCAAGGCCGAGCTGGATCGCGTGAACGCCGGCCACACCGCCCTGCAGATCGAAGCCGACTTCAAGGGCGACAAGGAAGCAGCCATCGGCTTCATGCAGCAGCTCTTCAAGGGCAGCAACATCCGCGAGACCACCTTGCGCGCGGTCATGGAGAATTACGCCGACTTCGGCGGGCTGTTGCGCGCCCTGCCGGGAGCGTTGACCAACGCCGGCAGCACCCCCGAGGTCTTCGAGAAGACCTTTATGCAGAATCTGGTCGAGTTCGTTACCTGGCAGGTGCCCAACCGTTTCGTCATCCGCTATCGCGGTAAGGAGCTGAAGCATCACTCGCTCGGGCAGCGGGCTTCGGCGCTGCTGCTGTATGTGCTTAGCCAACGCCAGAACGACGTGATCATCATCGACCAGCCGGAAGACGATCTGGACAACCAGACCATCTACGACGATGTGATCAAGCTTCTGCGCGAGATGAAACCGCACACCCAATTCATCTTCGCCACCCACAACGCCAATTTCCCGGTGTTGGGCGACGCGGAGCAGGTGCATGCCTGCCAATACCAGGACGAAAAAGTCGCTGTACAAAGCGGCAGCATCGACGCTCGCCCGATACAGGACGCCATCATCAACATCATGGAAGGAGGCCAGGAAGCCTTCAACCGTCGCAAAGAGGTTTACAACCTATGGAAACCACAGAACTGATCGACCTTCTCAGCCGGGGCGAGGACAGTCGCCAACAGTTCAAAGAGAACTTTACCAACGCAGATGCTTTGGCGGCCGAGATCGTCGCCTTCAGTAACACCGCTGGCGGGAAGATTTTCATTGGCGTGCGAAACGATGGCTCAGTGCTTGGCTTGTCAGGTGCAGACATTGACCGCTTGAACCAGCTCATTTCAAACAGTGCATCCCAGAACGTGCGACCCGCTGTGAACCCACTCACGGAGAACGTGCCGCACCCAAACGGCACCGTGATGGTGGTTTCCATTCCGGAAGGTGTCAGCAAGCCCTACATGGATAAAAACGGTGCTATCTGGGTGAAAAACGGCTCGGACAAGCGCCGTGCCACTTCGCGCGAGGAAATCCAGCGCCTGTTCCAGCAAGCCGGCTTGGTACACGCCGATGAAACGCCCGTAGCCGGCTTGAGTGCGGGCGATGTGGACATGCCCTATTTCGAACGCTTCTTCGAGCAGCAATTCGGCGAGCCGTTCGCTCAACATAACCAGCCGCTACCGCAGTTGCTGGCCAACATGAACCTGATGAACCAGGGGCAGCTCAATGTGGCGGGCAGCCTGTTGTTCGCCAAGGCACCGCAGTACGCGCTGCCTGCTTTCATCGTGAAGGCCGTAGCCTTTGTCGGAACGCAGATCGAGGACGAACGCTACATCGACAGCCGCGACATCACTGGCAAGCTGGCCGATGTTTTCCAGCAGACGCTGGGCTTCATCGTCGCCAACACCCGCGCTGCGCAGGGCGAGCAAGGATTCAACTCTCAGGGCCTGCCCGAGATTCCCCGCATCGTCTGGGAAGAGCTGGTCGCCAACGCCCTCATCCACCGCGACTACTTCATCAGCGCTCCGGTGCGCGTGCTGGTCTTTGAGGATCGCGTCGAGATCATCAGCCCCGGCCACCTGCCTAACAACCTGACCATCGAGAACATCAAGGCCGGCAACTCCAACATGCGCAATCCCATCCTGGCCTCATTCGCGGCCAAGCTCCTTCCTTATCGCGGGCTGGGCAGCGGCCTTCTGCGCGTAATTCGGGCCTGGCCGCAGATCGAACTCATCGATGATCGGGCCGGCAATCTGTTCAAGGCCATCGTGATGCGGCCCAGTGTGCTGGAAGCGGCGGGAAGAGTCACCATAGATGAGGGGCGCAACGGGTGATTGTCCTGAATATGGTATTTTTCATGGCATCAAATACGACGAAGCTATATAATATATGGTTCCTCGCTGTTTCAAGTGGGTAGCCTGAGATCCAGCTTGCCGAGGATCAGGTAAGCCATGTTGATAAAGTTCCTGTGGGTGCGATAGCCCCGGGCCTTGGCCTTGGCGGATTGGATCAGGCTGT
>JAMCRJ010000033.1 GCA_023381645.1 Gammaproteobacteria bacterium | reverse complement strand
CAGGATGTGGCGGAAGTGGCGGCCTTCCTGCAGTCGGACAAGGCAGCCTGGGTCACTGGCGCCGTCTGGGATGTCGATGGCAGTGTGATGACTGGCCGCAACTAATGTCTCGCATGCAGGCGCTTTGTTTGAACGCAGGTGCTGCGCTGACCTACTTCGGCACGTGTTGTCGAGGCCTACCAGCAACTGCCCGCCAAGTAAGCCGTATTGACAGGGGGCGGCCGCTATCGCCTGGACGGGCAATGCCGCTGTCCCTCCGTTTGGATAACCATCATGCTGATCAATGCTGATTTCACCCGCCGCGCCATCGTGGCGCCCGACGAGTACCAATGGGTCGCATCCCCCCAGGGAGGGGTCGAGCGGGTGATGCTGGATCGCGTGGGCGCGGAGAAAGCCCGTGCTACCAGCATAGTACGGTATGCGCCCGAGTCCTATTTTCCCGCGCACCCGCACCCGGGAGGCGAGGAAATCCTGGTACTGTCCGGAACATTCTCCGAAGGAGACCGGCATTACCCGGCAGGCTGGTATCTGCGCAACCCGCCCGGCTCCAGTCATCAGCCCTCCAGCGCCGAGGGCGCTGTCATTTTCGTCAAACTCCAGCAGATGCCGGATGGCGAGCAGCGCAGTGTTCGCATCGACACGCGAGACTTGGCCAATTGGCATCGCCAGGGTGCGCGTGAAGTGTGCCCGTTGTTCGCGGCTGCTGGCGAGCAGGTCAGCCTGCAGCGTCTGGCGGCTGGTGAAAGGATTCTCGATGAGTCGTCGGAGGGCGCTGAGATCCTGGTTGTGTCAGGCGCGGTGATGCTGGAGGGGAAGCTCTACGAGCGGGGCAGTTGGTTGCGACTGCCTGCATGTGAGCCTGCGACGCCTCATGCTGGCGATCAAGGTGCCACCGTGTACCTCAAGACGGGCCATTTGTCCGACGTGGCGGTAGCAGTATGAGCCGGCGTAGCGCACGCATCGTCATCGTCGGCGCCGGTTTGAGCGGCCTGTACGCGGCATACCTCCTCGCGCGCCAAGGCGTGACGGATTACGTGGTGCTGGAAGCACGGGAGGCGCTTGGTGGCCGTATTGCCTCTGCTGACGCCTCGGGACAGGTCGTTTCCCACGGGGTGATGCAGGCAAGCACCGCTGACCGCTTCGATCTGGGCCCCGCCTGGTTCTGGCCCGGCTATCAGCGCGAGCTCGGGCACCTGATCGAAGAACTGGGACTGGAAATCTTCGAGCAGTTCGAGGCCGGTGACATGGTGGTCGAGCGTTCGCCGCAGAAGGCCCCCGTGCGCGTGCGTGGCTACGTGAATTCGCCAGCGTCCATGCGCCTGACAGGCGGCATGGGCCGCTTGATCGAAACGCTGCACCGCATGTTGAACCCAGCCAGTGTCCTGACCGGCCATACGGTGCGTCGACTGCACAAAAACGATGACCATGTCGTCGTGGAAAGCGTCGCTGCCAGCGGCCATACCGTGACGTGGCATGCCGAGCACGTCCTGCTGGCGCTACCGCCTCGTCTGATCGAAAGCACCATCGCCTTCGAGCCAGCCTTGCCGGAAACGCTCGCCCGGCAATGGCGCGACACGGCCACCTGGATGGCGCCGCACGCCAAGTACATCGCCATCTATGACACCCCGTTCTGGCGGGAACAGGGATTGTCAGGAGAGGGCCGCAGTGCACGCGGGCCGATGGGCGAGATCCACGACGCCTCCATGCCCAACGGCAGTGCTGCGCTGTTTGGTTTCCTGGGCGTGCCGGCGCGCGTGCGCAGCACCGTCTCTGACGAGGTCATGCGCACGCATTGCCGTGCGCAGTTCGTCCGGATGTTCGGACCCGACGCGGCGACGCCCAAGGCCGAAATCATCAAGGACTGGGCGCAAGACCCGCGCACCGCCACGGCCACGGATCGCGATGCGAGTGGCCAGCATGCTCACGCGCCTGCGTCCAAAGCCATATCAGGACCGTGGCAGGGGTGCCTCACGGGCATCGCCAGCGAGTGGTCGCCGCAGTTTCCTGGCTATCTCGCTGGGGCTGTCGAAGCGGCAGGCCTGGGTGTGCAGGCACTGGCATTTGGGACGTCCCGCGCTGAATTCAATGAGGAGTTGACATGAGATTGCAAGGCAAGACAGCACTGATCACCGGAGCCACCAGCGGCATCGGTCTGGCGACTGCCGAATTGTTTCTGCGAGAAGGAGCGGGAGCATGGGCAGCAGTTTCTTATGCCTGAGCAGCGTGCCGCCGATCTGTTGCCGATGTGGGTCGCCGATATGGATTTCCGTGTTGCACCGCCGATTATTGATGCATTGCGCACCGAGGCGGAGATGGGGGTTCTAGGCTACGGTGGCACACCGGTCAGGTGTTCTCGCAACCCGGTGATATCCTGTGCTGGTACAGACGCCGGTGTACTTTCATTTTTTAAACGACGTTATTGCCAACGGGCGCCGACTGGGTCTTTGGTAAAGGCGCACGGCATCTACCGCGAGCAGCCTTATGTCGGGTTATTCGCGTAACCAACGGATTCTATTGCACAAGCCATTTTCTGAAAAGTTACTAACATGCCTAGTAATCAATGTGTTGCGTTTTTTCAAAACCGAAATCCCGACAAAAGGCTGCTAGTAAAAAACCCACGACGCAGGAAAGGAACCTTGGGAATATCCGGCGCATCTGCCGGGATTACGGGGAAATGGCTTTAGCAAAAATGGATGGTCCCGCTTTGTCCGGCATCGTCCGGCAATGGCAAGGGGCGGGCCTCAGCGCCAATACCATCCGCATTTATTTGGCGAATATTTCCCATCTCTACAACATCTCCCGCCAGGAATGGGGCATGACAGATTTAGTCAACCCCGTAGAACTGGTCCGCAGACCTCGGCTGTCCCAGGGGCGGGACAGGCGGCTGGTAGGGGATGAGGAAGCCCGGTTACTGGCGGCCTGTTCAGACACGAACCCGGAACTGGCGGACATTGTGACCTTCGCCATCGAGACCGCCATGCGTCAGGGGGAAATTCTGGGGCTGGAATAGCGGCACGTATACTGGCTGGACCACACCGTGTACCTGCCCGATACCAAGAACGGCACGTCCAGAGTGGTGCCCTTGTCGGAACGTGCGGAACAGGTTTTACAGCGGCAGCGGCAACGGGGAACAGGCCAGAACGGTAAAGTCTGGAAGTACACCAACGACGGCATGCGGGCCAGCTACACGAAAGCCATTGCGTGTGGTCCGTGTCATTGGGCCGGTCTATGGGACTGGTGTCCGGTCCCGCAATCTCATCGGCAATCTTCTGGGTGGTGTCCGCGCCCTCTTTGGCGGCAAGCAGGCGGGCGGGCTATCTCAACATGATTGCTCAGACCCGCGATGATGCCCTGGAACAACTGGCCGAGCATGCCCGGTCCCTTGGGGCCAATGCGGTACTGGGGATGCGCTTTGATTCCGGCGAATTTGACGCCGGGCAGGGGCAGGCCATGAATGAGGTCACGGCGTATGGGACGGCGGTAGTGGTGGAAGTGCTATGAGTAATCACGCAGAGCTACTGCAGACGTGGTTGGCGAAATCGACCGACCGAGAAGACGCTTGAACAAAATGCTCGTCTCGTGGCTGAAACGCATGAACTGGCTGAGAGCAACAAAATTTTTGTCGAAAGCGAAGGACCAGTCGATGCGGGCGTTTTGACGCACCGTATCGGCCTGATGGCCGCGTGGCCTTTAGGCTACTTATTATGGTACGCTTAACCGGTCTTTTAGAGGCTATGAGGGACTTTCCATGACCCACGTCATTCTTGCCGATGTTGCTGCCAGTGTTTCCGAACTCAAAAAGAACCCTATGGGAACCGTGGCCGCAGGAGAAGGGGCTACTGTGGCCATTCTCAACCGCAACGAACCGGCTTTTTACTGTGTCCCAGCCGCTACCTATGCTGCGCTTCTGGAACATCTGGAAAATTTGGAGCTGAACGCTTTGGCGGAAAGCCGTCTGAAGGATGGCCAAACCCCGATCAAGGTGTCGCTGGATGCCTTATGAGCTCGCTTTCCATCCCTCTGCCCTCAAAGAATGGCAGGCCTTGGACCATAGCGTCCGTGCCCCATTCAAAAAGAAACTGGCAGAACGCTTAGTGCACCCACGCGTCCCTTCCGCTCAACTGCATGGCCACTCGGATCGCTACAAGATCAAACTCCGCAGCATAGCCTATCGCTTGATCTACCAAGTGATGGAAACGGAAGTCCAAGTGTTGGTCCTGGCGGTAGGCAAGCGGGAAGGCTCTGTCGCCTATCACAAAGCCAAAGGACGTTAACCCATGCCAGCCCCCATCGGTGGCCGAGAACGACACACCCAAGACCGGATCACTCACCTCTTCCAGCACACCCAGGCCATCCTTGGTCCATTCCATGTCCTTGGGCCGACTCTCACCCACCTTTTGGCTATTCAAACAGCGATTTTTACAGCGGCATAGACTGGTGGGCAACCAAAGGTGGCACCAGCACTCCGTAAAAATCTTTCCGCTTCGGATCATCTGAGTGGGGACCAGCCAGAAACGAAGTGTCCTCCGTTAATGCAAAATCGACAGGCGGTGGACAATCCCCCAGATCCTCTTCGGTAATTGGGCTGGCTCGACTTGTAACGCTGATGGAATCGGCATGTCACAAATTCGTCACACAAAGAAAAAAATAATAGGAATAATAAATATAACTCTTTGTTTTTATGGTGCCGGCAAGAGGAGTCGAACCTCCGACCTACCGATTACGAATCGGTTGCTCTACCAACTGAGCTACGCCGGCGTGGGCGCGATTGTACCTGTCACTGGGCCTGGCGACAAGAATCCTCCGCGCTTGGTGGTCAGGCGGTCTTCTCTGCCTCTTCGGGTAACTCTTCTCGACGGTGGATGAAGAAGCCCTTGAGGTAGTTGCTTTCCGGTACCGCCGGGTGAACGGGGTGATCCATATCCTGACTGCCTTCGCCGATGATCTGGTAGTCCCCACGCCGGGCGGCAAAAGCGATCTGGCTGAGCAGCGTTTCCCGGCTCAGGTGATGCGAGCAGGATGCCGAGAACAGGATGCCGCCGGGGGTCAGCAGGCGCATGGCCATGTCGTTGAAACGGCGATAGGCGATGCTGCCTTCCTTGAAATCCTTCTTCGATTTGATCAGGGCCGGGGGGTCCAGGACGATGAGATCGAACTGCTCACCGCGGTCGCGTAAATTATGCAGCGTCTCCATGGCATCGCCGTGAATGCTGCGCAAGCCCTCAACCTCGTTGCGTCGGGCGTTTTCTTCGAGGATCGCCAGGGCCGGTGCCGAACTGTCCACAGCGATGACGGCGCTTGCCCCGGCCTTGGCCAGGGGGATGGCAAAGCCGCCGAGATAGGCGAAACAGTCCAGCACCCTGCGCCCCTGGGCAAAGTCCCGCAAGCGGCGACGATTGGCGCGATGGTCATAAAACCAGCCGGTTTTTTGCCCGCCGCGGGGGTCAACCTGGAACAGGCAGTCGTTTTCCCAAACCTCCAGCCGCTCCGGGATATGCCCGAAAAGGACTTCGACGCGGTCTTCCAACCCTTCCAGTCGCCGCGCCGCGCCGCTGGCCTTCAGCAAAATGCCCGCCGGGCGCAGCAGACCCTGCAAAGCCGCCGTGATCAGGGGCAAATCGCGATCCATGCCGAGACTGCCTGCCTGTAGCACCAGATGGTCCTCATAGCGGTCGATAACCAGGCCCGGCAAACCATCGCCTTCACCATGCACCAGGCGATAGAAAGGCGCACCGAACAGACGCTCCCGCATCCGCAAAGCCTGCTGCAAGCGGGTGCGATAAAAGCCCTCGTCGATGCGGACATGCGGGTCACGGCTCAACAAGCGCGCACAGAGCAGGGTATGAGGATTGACGTGGGCGAGCCCCAGGGCCTTGCCCTGGGCGTCTTCCATCCGGCAGACGCTGCCTGGAGTGACGGCGGTGAGGGGGGTTTTCTGGACATCGATTTCGTTGCTGTAGACCCATAGATGACCGGCGCGGAGGCGGCGATCCTCCTTGGGACGCAGGCGAAGAATGGGGTATGGGCTGGCAGAAGACATGAGTGGACCTGATGGTGAAAGCGGGAGTGCCCCGGAAACATGGGGTCTGGACGTTCCGGCGCATTTTACAGACTTTTCAACTGCCCGTATATTGAGCACACCATACTGCGGTGTTCCGCTCCCGACCGACCTGGTATCTTGCCGAGGAGGATATGTGTCCAGTGCCGACCAAATTCGTGCCATCCGTTGGGAGGAGGGTCAGCTCTGCCTTCTCGATCAGAGGCTGTTGCCGCAGCAGGAAACCTGGTTGAAGCTCAGTGATTATCGCGCGGTGGCGGTGGCGATTCGGCAGATGGTAGTGCGTGGTGCGCCGGCAATCGGCATTACCGCGGCTTATGCCATGGCACTGGCCGTGCGCGAGGCGGGCACACATACGGACTGGCAGGCACGCCTGCTGAGTGCCGCCGACGAGATCAAGGCGGCACGACCGACGGCGGTGAATCTCGCTTGGGCGACGGACCGGCAACTGGCATTGGCGCAATCGGTGTCTACCGCGGGACAGGCCGTTGCCGCGCTTTTACAGGCCGCTCATGACTTGCTCCGCGATGATATCGCCGATAACCAGCGTATGGGCCGTTATGGCGCGGAGCTCTTGCCGGCGGAGGGTGGCATCCTCACCCACTGCAATACGGGCAGTCTGGCGACCGGCGGATATGGCACGGCACTGGGCGTGATTCGTGCAGGGATTTCTGCGGGTAAGCAGCTCCATATCTATGCTGACGAAACCAGGCCCTGGCTGCAGGGCGCGCGCCTCACCGCCTGGGAGTTGCAGCAGGACGGCATTCCCTTCCATCTCCATGCCGACAGCGCCGCGGCCTATCTGATGCAGCAGGGCCTGATCCATGCGGTGATCGTTGGTGCCGACCGCATTGCCGCCAATGGCGATACGGCGAACAAAATTGGCACCTACAGCCTTGCCGTATTGGCGCAATATCATCAGATTCCTTTCTATGTCGCGGCGCCTTTGAGTACGGTGGATTTCGCCATGCCCGATGGCGGCGGCATCGTCATCGAAGAGCGCCCCGCCGCCGAGGTGCAGCAGTGTGCGGGCCACGTGGTGGCACCCGAAGGTGTCGAAGTGCGCAATCCGGCTTTTGATGTCACCCCCGCCAGTCTGATCACCGCCATTATCACTGAGCGCGGCGTGGCGCGCCCAGGGTTTCCGGTGGCGCTCCAGGCGTTGGCCGCTGGCCACATGCAGGCTTAGCCCTGCTGTGGCATAATGCCGTGTTGAAAAAATAATCAGGGGTACTCAGTCTCCACATGATCGAATTCGCCAAAGAAACCATTCCTGTCAGTCTCGAAAAGGAGATGCGCCAGTCCTACCTCGATTACGCCATGAGCGTGATCGTCGGTCGTGCCCTGCCGGACGCCCGCGACGGCCTCAAGCCAGTGCATCGTCGTGTGCTCTTCGCCATGCACGAGATGAGCAACGATTGGAACAAACCCTATAAGAAGTCGGCGCGTGTCGTCGGTGATGTCATCGGTAAATACCATCCTCACGGCGATACCGCCGTCTATGACACGATGGTGCGGATGGCGCAGGACTTTTCCATGCGCTACCCGCTCATCGACGGGCAGGGTAACTTTGGTTCGGTGGATGGCGACAGCCCCGCCGCCATGCGCTACACCGAAGTGCGCATGTCCCGCATTGCCCATGAGATGCTGGCGGATCTGGAAAAGGAGACCGTTGATTTCGGCCCCAACTACGATGAAAAGGAGATGGAACCGCTGGTCATGCCAGCGCGTATCCCCAATCTGCTGATCAATGGCTCGGCGGGCATCGCGGTCGGTATGGCCACCAATATCCCGCCCCACAATCTGACGGAAGTGATCAGTGCCTGTCTGGCGCTGGTGGATGATCCCGAGACTCCGGATGAAGACCTGTTTACCTTGGTCCCGGCGCCGGATTTCCCGACGGCAGGTTTCATTCATGGCCGTGCCGGCAGTATCGAAGCCTACCGCACCGGGCGGGGCCGCGTGGTCATGCGCGCGCGCTGTGAGTTCGAGACGGACAAAAAATCCAACCGGCAGAGCATCATCGTCACCGAACTGCCCTATCAGGTGAATAAGGCCAAGCTCATCGAGCGCATCGCCGAGATGGTCAAGGAAAAGCGTCTGGAAGGCATCAGTGACCTGCGCGATGAGTCCGACAAGTCGGGTATGCGTATCGCCATTGAACTCAAACGGGATGCCAATGCCGATGTGGTGTTGAATAATCTTTACCAGCACACGGTCATGCAGAGCGTGTTCAATATCAATATGGTGGCGCTGCTGGACGGGGCACCGCGGACCCTCGGTCTGCGCGATCTGCTGCAGGCCTTCATCCAGCATCGCCGCGAGGTGGTCACCCGGCGCACCGTCTTCGAGCTGAAGAAGGCGCGCGATCGCGCCCATATCCTGGAAGGCCTGGCGGTGGCGCTGGTCAATCTGGACCCGCTCATCAGCCTGATCCGGGCGGCGGCCAGCCCGGCGGAAGCCAAGGCGCAGATGCTGGCGAAGTCCTGGGAGCCGGGCATGGTCGCGGCGCTGCTGGTCGAACGTGGAGAGCCCTCGGAGGGGATGCACGCGGACGGATATCATCTGTCCGAATTGCAGGCCCAGGCCATTCTCGATTTGCGTTTGCACCGTCTGACGGGGCTGGAGCAGGACAAAATCCGCGATGAATATCTGGCCTTGCTGGATCGTATCCGCGAGTTGCTGGAGATTCTCGGCTCGAAGACCCGGCTCATGGAGGTCATCCGCGAAGAGCTGGTGGCCATCCGCGATCAATACGGGGATGCCCGGCGCAGCGAGATCGTGGCGGATACCGGTGATATCTCGACGGAAGATCTGATTACCGAAGAGGAAATGGTGGTGACCTTCACCCACGCCGGTTATATCAAGGCGCAGCCGGTGACGGTCTTCAATGCCCAGAGACGGGGCGGCAAGGGCAAGATGGCCACCA
>JAMCRJ010000059.1 GCA_023381645.1 Gammaproteobacteria bacterium | reverse complement strand
AAAACTGTTTCACCACCGAATTGTGGACAAAGGCCATGGGTTCCTGGCTGAGGTTGTAGCGTACCAGATCGATTCCCTGGCCTTTTGCCCAGTCCGCGTCAGCAGAAAAGCGTACCAGCGCAGGATCTATGGTCGGACCGCATACGCCCGTACTGCAGCACATGGCGGGATCATAAACACGGATTTTGGTCATGATAACGTCTCCTGAAAGGATGAATGCCGTCTGAAAAGTTACTGCGCACCGATGCGCGCCAGTTCGGCTTGAAGGGCCACGTCGCCACTTTCTTCCCCCTGTATCCAGGGCAGGGCCAGAAAGGCTTCGATCCGACGACGCAAGATCTGGTAGGCGGTGGTGAAGGCCGCCTCGATCTCCGCCTCGCTACCCGTTGCCTTGGCGGGGTCGTCCACCCCCCAATGGGCGCGGATGGCTGGTCCCAGATAGGCGGGGCAGGTTTCGCCGGCGGCACTGGCGCAGAAGGTGATGACGATGTCCGGTGTTTTTTGGATGTCGTCCCAGGACTTGCTGTACAGGCCTTCGGTACGGAACCCTTCGCGTTGCAGCAGAGCCAGGGCGCGCGGATGCACATACCCAGTCGGATGGCAGCCGGCACTGCTGGCGTGCATGCCCGGTCCGGCCAGCGCATTGAAGGTGACTTCGGCGAGAATGGAACGGCAGGAGTTGCCGGTGCAGAGAAAAAGGATTTCCGGGGTTTTCATCGCTGGTTTCCTTGGCGGACCGAAGAAGGGATGGTTTCACGGGGTAAAGCGCAATCCTGGGTACCGCGACAGCAGTTTTCGGTGAGATAGGCCACTAACGCTCGCATCACCGGCATGGCTGCCCGGTAGCGCTGATAACGCCGCGCTGCACCGTCACGCATCTCCCTCAGGACGGCTCCGATACCATGGCGATATAGCCCACCGGGCATTCGTGGGCGCACAAGCCGCAGCCCTTGCAATAGTCGTAATCGATACGGTAATGCGAGCCGTCGGCGGCGAATTCGCGGGTTTTGAGCACGGCCTGATCCGGGCAGAGTGTCCAGCAGTTGTCACAGGCCATGCAGTTGCCGCAGGAGAAACAGCGGTTGGCCTCGGCAATGACCTGCTCCGTCGCCAAACCACCAGCGATTTCGGCACTGCCCACGCGGTTTTCCGGCGGCAGCAGGGGTTCTTCCGCGCGCGGAGCCTGTTCGAAATAGTGGAGGTTGAGTTCGGCGATGCCGATCACCTGGAGTTCCCGCTCCGGTTCATCATGGAATTCGCCCAGCAAATGGGCGTGAATGACGGCAGCTGCGCGTCTACCATCCCCCACAGCGCCGCTCACGGTGCCCCAAGCACCCTCGCGAGCATCGCCGCCGACGAAGAGGCCGGCCTGTCCGGCCAAGCGTCCTGCCTTATCCACGGGGAAAAAGTGCTGCTCACCAAGCAGATTTTCCATGCCCTTTGGTTCCACTTCCTGGCCGACGGCGGGAATCACCTGATCGACATGGAGCACCGTTTCGGTACCTTCGAACTGGACGATGTCGAATCGGCCGTTGTCCCGCGCCAGTTTTTTCATGCGGACGAGTTCCACCCCTACTACCTTCTCGCCGCGCAGAATCAGGCGGTGCACACCGTGCTCCGTATGCAGGATGACGCCTTCCTCCTGCGCCTGGCGGATGTCGCGCGGAGCGGCTTTCATGGCCGCCTCCCGTGTAACGTCGGGACCCGGCAGCGCGTCGTGGGTGACGAGGTGCACTCGTGCCCCGGCACGTGCGAGTACGCGTGCCATGTCGACGGCACTGTTGCCGCCGCCCACGATCACGGCAGAGCGAATCTCGGGCATGGTGCCGAAGGCTACCCATTCCTGCAACAACGTGAGCGCCGGATGCAGGTCGCTGGGGGTACGTCCGTCCACATCCCACGGACGCGGACGTTGACGGCCTGGGCCAAGAAAGACCGCGTTGTACTCCTGCCTTAGCTCCGCAACAGAGGCCTCCCGCCCCAGTGCCGTGTTTGGCAGAAAATTGATTCCGGCAGCAAGAAGCCGTTCGATTTCCGCGTCCAGCACTTCGCGCGGCAGGCGATAGCCCGGCAAGGCCATGCGCAAAGTGCCACCGGCAACCGGCAGCCGCTCCATGAGAGTGGCCTGCACGCCCAGCCGGCGGAGATGGTAGGCACAGGAAAGTCCCGCAGGACCAGCCCCCACCACTACCGCCTTCGGCGCATCGGGGACGAGCGGCGGTAGGGGATAGCCCCACCCTGCCCGGATGGCTTCGTCCCCCAGCAAACGTTCCACGTTGTGAATGGCGATGGCGGCATCAAAACGGCCCCGGTTGCAGGCGCTTTCGCAAGGGTGGTCGCATACCCGCCCCGTGATGGCGGGTAAGGGATTTGTCGCCACCAGGGTTTCCCAGGCGGCCTGGAAATCCTCTTCCGCCACCTGGGCGAGATAGTCGCAGGGATTTTCTCCCGCCGGGCAGCCGCTGTGGCAGGGTGCCGGGCGCGGCTGGTAGAGAGGCCGCATAGTACGCCAGCTACCAGTTTTGAATGCCAGAGCGGTGGCGGGGTAAGCGAAGGCACCGGGGGTCATGACGGGCATAACGTTCTCCTTAGGTAGAACGGAGGCCGCCGCGGCGCACCGTATCCGCGCCTTCCGTGTCGAAGGGGTCAGCAGTTTCCGCTTTCAAGGCATAATCCTCTATGTTTTGATCGGCGAGGGCCTGGAGATGGGCGAGTTCTTCTCGGGCCAGGGCGTCGCCGGCGAAGAGGTGCTTGAAGCGTCCCTGGAGCTTGAGGTAGTCCGCCACCGGACGAATCTGCCGGATCGGCATGGCCCCGACCAGTGCGCCCTGCTCCAGTTCGATGAGCGGGAACATCCCGCTCTGCACCGCAAGGCGTGCCACCTCGATGGAAAGTTCACTGCCATGACCCCAGCCGAGGGGGCAAGGGGAATGGATCTGCAGGAAGCTCGGCCCTTCCACCTCAATGCCGCGCCGCACCTTCTTCCGTAAATCGGCAGGATAGGCGACCGATGCGGTCGCTGCATAAGGAATGTGATGGGCGGCTATGATGGAAAGAATATCTTTTTTCAGGTGGCGCTTGCCCATGCGCGCCACGCCTGCGGGGGATGTGGTTGTAGCGGCGGCATGGGGCGTGGAACTGGAACGCTGTACACCCGTGTTCATGTAGGCTTCGTTGTCGTAGCAGATGAAGAGCACATTGTGCCCACGCTCGAGCATGCCGGAAAGCGCCTGGAAACCGATGTCGAAGGTGCCACCGTCACCCGCGAAGGCCAGCACCTTGATGTCGCGGCCCTGCATCTTCAGCGCCGCCTCCATGCCTGCCGCCACGGCGCCGGTGTTTGCGAACAGGGAATGCAGCCAGGGCACCCGCCAAGCAGAATCCGGCCAGGCGGTGGTGAAAACTTCAAGGCAGCCGGTGGCGTTGGCAACCACCACGTCAGGCCCCGATTCTTCCAGGGTGAGCCGCGCCGCCAGGGCCTGCCCGCAGCCCTGGCAGGCCCGGTGACCCGCTTCGAGCCCCTGAAAGCGGGGCTGGGCCATGCGAAGATCGTGCAGCGTCTGTGGCGTCAAGGGGCAACCTCCTGGCGAACTGGTGAATCGGCTGGCAGCAGTTCGGGCCGGAGGTCGATCGCGCTCATGCGCGGGTGCGGTTTTTTGATCGCCTCAAGCAGACGCGGATAGATTGCCAATGGTACATCCCGACCGCCCAGACCTGCAGCGAAATTGTGGATCCGCGGAGGGCTGTCGGTGTCCGCAAGGGCCGAGCGCATTTCTGCCCCCACGATGCCGTCGGCGCCGGGTGCGATGGCCCGCTCCAGCACGATGAGGTCATGAAGCCCGGCACAGGCGGCCCGCAGGGCCTCCACCGGAAACGGACGGAAGCAACGCAGATGCATGAGTTTCACCGGCAGCCCCGGAAACTGATCACGCGCATCCAGCAGCGTGCCGAACACAGATCCCAATGTGAGAATACCGATCTTCGCATCAGCGGGGCCGTCCACCCGCACAAGCGGCGCCTGTTCCCGCCCACATGCGGCTGCCCAATCCCGTGCCGCCGCCACGATCTCCTTTTCAGCGGCGAGCAATGCCGCATGATGCAGGTGGCGCGCCTCGGTGAAATACTCCGGTGCAACGAGTGTTCCCATGGAAAGCGGAGCCAGCGGATCCAGGGCACGGGAGAAGTGGTAGGGCGGCAGGAAGCCGTCGACCAGTTCCTGGTCCGGCAATTCCAGCGGCTCCAGGGTATGGGTCAGGGTGAACCCATCCACGCACACCATCACCGGCAGTTCGCAGCGCTCGGCGATGCGAAAGGCCTGAATGGTCGCATCCACCGCCTCCTGGTTATCCGCGCAGTAAATCTGGATCCAACCCGCATCGCGCACGGCCATGGAATCTTGCTGATCATTCCAAATGGAAAGCGGCGCGGAAACCGCCCGGTTTGCGCAGGTGAGCACCAGGGGCACACGCAGCCCGGAGATGTTGAAGAGGACTTCGCTCATCAGCAGAATTCCTTGGGAGGCGCTGGCGGTGTAGGCGCGAGAGCCGGCGCAGACCGCACCCAGCACTACCGAGGCGGCGGAAAATTCGCTTTCCACGCTCACGAGTTCGCAATGGAACTTGTCGTCTGCTACGAGTTTGGCGATGTGTTCGACGATGTGGGTCTGCGGCGTAATGGGATAGGCGGCCACCACCTGTGGCCGGCACAGAGCCACTGCGCGGGCGATGGCCTGAGAACCTTCAAGCGCTTGCCGCATGCACCAGCTCCTTCCATATGCCGTGTGGCGTCGCGTCTGCCACCTGGCAGACCAGTGCAAGATTGTGGGCCAGCACTTCGCCCCTGAAGCGCTGCGCCAGGGCATCCTTGAGTCCGGCGACCGGCAACAGCTCCGTCAGGGTGAGAAAGGCGGCCAACAGGGCCGTATTGGGCATGGGACGACCAAGGGCTTCGAGCGAGAGACGGGTGGCGGGCAACGTATAGGTAGCCCGCCCGAAGGTGTCCGAAAGAGCCCGCGAATCGCGCTGGGAATTGATCATCACGCCCCCTTCCGACGCGAGGCCGGCGAGAGTGTCCGGCAGCGCGGCCAGAGTTTCGTCCTGGATGATGACGAAGGCAGGTTGAGCCACCTGACAACGACGGCGGATGGGCGTCTCTGCAATGCGTACGAAAGCGGCCACCGGGGCTCCCCGGCGCTCCGCGCCGAAGGCGGGAAACGCCTGTGCAAAAAGCCCTTGACCGATGGCGGCGGTGGCCAGCACATAGGCCGCCACTACATTGCCTTGTCCACCCCGTCCATGGATACGAATTTCGATCATGCCGCCTTCCTTGCCTAACCGAATCATGATGCCAACCCTCCGGTCGAGGCTACGCCAACATTTTTGGCAACGCAAACTGGGAGGAAGGCATTCATATATATGCCTCTTAACCTGTCTCATCCGCCAATCGGATGGGTCTATGGTCCATGCACGCATTGAGCAGGCGCAGGGGGATCTCCGCTTCCCGAAAGCGCCGGTTGAACCGGTAGACGAACTCGTTGAGATATTCCTGCGGATACCGGCCGGAGACCCCGTGGAACGTGCCCAACAGGTAAGCCTTGAGATTGCCGATGGCGATGTGCATCCCAAGGCAACCATTCTCCGGCCTGCTCCGAAGGTCTGAGGCGACCATCATGGTGCCGCGTCGCGGCCAGGACCCGCAGCGCCGCCAGGCCGTCAGTGCGGAGCGGCTGATGGGGAAGTTAAGGCCCACAATGGCTGATCGCGCTGTCAATATTTCAGCCATTATCAAAACGGCCACTTCCAATCCGTGATATCTTGGCGATCCACCCCAAATTCGTAGGCATGGTTCTTACAGGCGAACTGTTGATCAAGCAGTGTCTCGCGCACACTGGACCCCGTGTCGCAGAGGCGGGGTATTCGGTCAATGGCGTCAATGGCCAGACTGAAACGATCCGTCTGATTCAGGATCGCGAGTTCCAGGGGCGTGCTGATATTGCCTTTCTCTTTGTAACCGCGCACATGAATATGGTGCTGTCCGGGTCGCCGGTAGGTTAATCGGTGGATGAGCCACGGGTAGGAGTGGAAGTTGAAGATCACGGGCTGGCTGGAAGTGAACAGCGCCTCGAACTCACGATCCGTCATCCCGTGTGCGTGTTCGGTATGTGGTACCAATTTGAACAAGTCCACCACATTCACGAATCGAACCTTGATGTCGGGCACGTGCTGACGCAGTAGGGCAGTGGCGGCCAGAGACTCCAGAGTCGGCACGTCACCGCAACTCACCATGACCACATCAGGTTCAACCCCCTGGTCATTGCTCGCCCAGCTCCAGATGCCAGCGCCCCTTGTGCAGTGCGCCACGGCCGCCTCCATGTCCAGGTACTGCAGATTCTTTTGCTTGTCCGCGACGATCACGTTGACGTAATTGACGCTTTTCAGGCAATGATCGGCAACGGAAAGCAGGCAGTTGGCATCCGGCGGAAGATAGATGCGCACCACGCTGGGGCTCTTGTTAGCCACCACATCGAGAAAACCAGGATCCTGATGCGTAAAACCATTGTGGTCCTGCCGCCAGACCAGTCCGGTCATCAGCAGGTTGAGTGACGCCACATCGGCCCGCCAGGGCAGTGCGTTACATTTTTCCAGCCATTTGGCGTGCTGGTTGAACATGGAGTCAATGATGTGGATGAACGGCTCGTAGCTATTGATGAGCCCGTGCCGCCCGCTCAGCAGATAACCTTCCAGCCATCCTTCTATCGTATGCTCGCTGAGCATTTCCATCACCCGTCCCTGCAAGGCCAGTTCGCCGCCGTCGGCATCTTCCGGGAAATATTCCCCGAGCCAGACTTTTTGGGTGACCTCATAAAGGGCTGTGAGTTTGTTGGATTGGGTCTCGTCCGGACCGAAGACGCGGAAGTTCTGCATATTCAGCCGCATGACCTCCCGAAGGAAATTTCCCAGCGTGGGCACGTTGCCAGCCAGGGTTCCTCCGGCTTTTTCGATCTCCACGGAGAACGTGCGGAAGTCAGGCATATCCAGAGGGCGGCGCAGCAGACCCCCATTGGCCACGGGGTTGGCACTCATGCGCCGCCGCCCCTTGGGCGCCAAAGCTTGCAATTCAGGAATCAGTCGCCCTTGCGCATCAAAGTGCTTTTCCGGTTGGTAACTGCGCATCCAGGATTCTAACAGACTCAGATGGGCTGGGTTGGTGGCCACGTCCGGGAGAGGGATTTGATGGGCTCGCCAGAAACCTTCCAGATAATGCCCGTCCACCTTCCGGGGGGCCGTCCAGCCTTTGGGACTTCGAAGAATGATTATCGGCCAGCGGGGGCGGTAAGCCGCACCGCTCTGCCGGGCCTGTTCCTGGAATTTGCGAATCTCCAGAACACAGTGTTCCATGGTGGCGGCCATCGCTTGATGCATGCCCTCTGGATCGCTGCCCTCCACGAAGTAAGGGGTATATCCATAACCGACGAATAGCGCCTCCAATTCCGCATGACTAATGCGCGCCAGAATGGTGGGGTTGTTGATTTTATAGCCGTTGAGGTGGAGCACCGGCAGCACCGCCCCATCGGTAATCGGATTGAGGAATTTGTTGCTATGCCAACTCGTGGCCAAGGGGCCGGTCTCCGCTTCGCCATCACCGACCATGACTAGGGCGATCAGGTCGGGGTTATCGTAGACGGTTCCAAATGCGTGAGAAACACTGTAACCAAGTTCACCGCCCTCATGAATGCTGCCGGGGGTTTCCGGAGTCGCGTGGCTACCGATGCCCCCGGGGAAGGAAAACTGCTTGAAGAAGCGCTGCATGCCTACCAGATCTTCACGGATGTCGGGATAAATCTCGGAGTAGGTTCCTTCGAGATATGCCTGGGACAGTACCGCCGGTGCCCCGTGACCGGGGCCGGAGATGTAGATCGCGTTCAGATCGTACTTGATGATCAGCCGGTTAAAGTGAATATAGGTGAAGCACTGGCCAGCGTCCGATCCCCAGTGGCCTAGCAAGCGCGGTTTTATGTGTTCCAGTCGCAACGGTTCCCGAAGCAATGGATTGCTCCTGAGGTACAACATCCCCAGGCACAGATAGAGACTGGCTCGCCAGTAGGCATCGGTTGTGCGCAACTCTTCCGGGGCGAGCGGAGTTCCTTGGATGGTTGCGCGAGTCGGCCCATAAGCGCTGAGGTTCTCGTCTTCGTAAGCTGTCGTCGCTGTTTTAGCGGAAGTGACCATGGTGGGATGTCCTCCGTTGTCTAAAAACTGTGGGACGAAGATTGAGCATACAGGGGATGGGAAAATCAGTTTTCGCCATCCGCCTGCCGCCCCTCATCGGCGATGAAATAAGCGGCTTCAGCGATCATGCAGTAGCGTTCCTCCGCAGGCATCCGTGGCTCGCCTGCTACCTGATGATGCTGGATTTCCTGACTGTCTTCGGACATCAGTGTATCTCCTCTATGTGGAAAAGTAGAGTTCAATGCTTAGGGTTAACCGCCGTCAGAGGGAATCTTCCGCGGCGTTCGCTATTGTCGTTGCCAGTTCATCCAGAAAATCCTGCAGATGTTCACTGATCACGGCGACATGACTCTCTAAGACATCCAGGTCGACGCACCCCTCCGCTTCCTGGAGCAGGAACAAAAACAACGCGTCGTGGGTAATCCGGGCATCCTCCCTAGTGCCGATACCGGCATATAGGCCCTCCTGATAGACTTTCGCCACGCGGGTTTGCAATGGGTTGAGTTCCACGACCGGTCTCCGAGTCAATTGATGGGGGGCGTGCCCGAATCCGAGAATACCCCCCAAATATGACGCTTTTATGAACGCCAGCGAACTCGACCGGAAAAAAGCACCGCACTACTGTCTTATCCAATGGCCCCGGCCCCAGAACCAACGAGCATTTCAATGCTACCAGCGCCCGACGCCCAGAGGGCGTAGAGACTGGGGTGGACAGGACCGGCGCTCCAGTCCCCATAGCCATCGTCCCCGCTAGGACCAAGCCCGGGCATCCTGATATCATGCCCACTGCCGACGGGGCCATGGGACATC
>JAMCRJ010000098.1 GCA_023381645.1 Gammaproteobacteria bacterium | reverse complement strand
TCTCCTCACTGGCAGTGACCCAGCAGCAAGGACTGCTGGGCGTGTTCCTCTTTCTGGTACCCGCCATTATCCTCTCGGGATTCGCCACCCCTATCGCCAATATGCCGGAACTGGTGCAGGATCTGACTTATATCAACCCCATGCGCTATTTTCTGGTGATCGTGCGCGGGGTGTTTCTGGAGGGGGACAATATGCCCATGCTCTGGTCGCAATACTGGCCCCTGGCGCTTATCGCGATTTTCTCCATGAGTGCTGCCGCCTGGCTCTTCCGGCACAGGATGCAATGATGCGCCCACTCTCTCAACTCGCTTCCCCGAGGAGCGGAAGCATCGAACAGGTGGATCCCGCCTCCGTGGTTTTCGCAACTCTCCCGGTCTCTCTGCTATCTCGTCGGAGCCTGGCTGGCCGATCATGTCGTACGCAGACGGGAGCGTCTCCAGCCCCGCCCTTAGGTCACCGTTCCTCAGAGCGTTTTCGTGGAACGTGCCATGGCTGCGGTGATTTCTTCCGGACTCAGGTCTCCCGCAATATGGATCTGGGTGCCGTTCTCTCCCTGAACCACCTCCATACCCGTCACCTTGGCTTTGGTTTCAGTGCTCATGCAGTCGCATTGACCGGTCTGGCAGTTTTCCACGATGGCAAAGACCTTTTTGGCCTCTACCGAGTTGTCGACGTGTACGGCTACACCCTCGGCCGTTTTTTGCACGGTGCTGACATCCTTGATGGTGCGATCACAGCAGGACATGGTAATGCTCCTTTTCGGTTAAAGAAATGCTGAGCGTATTCAGGGCCAAGGTATCCCGAGCCAATACCGGGTTTACCCTGCTCCCTCCTTCAGATTAAATAATGCTTGTGCAATATACGTACTTTCATTGATTCATTGCAATAGCGCCCTTCATGGAGCAATGTCACTTTCTCATCGTCGAGGCCTTCACTGCGATCAACGCCCTCGGTGCCCCGCTTCCAAGCGCGTCAGGCGCCGAGCAATTTCAAAACGTCACCTAACGGCTGGACGCCCACGGCTTTCAAGGTGCCATCCACCACCACCGCCGGGACGGTTTTGATGCGCAGTCGGCTGACGACCTCGCGACCATCCCGTTCAGCGACATCCAGAATCTGCAGGTCCATGGGTAATTTTTGTGCGGCTTCTGCCCAGATTTTTTCTGCCTGTGGGCAGGTGGGGCACCATTTCGACACCAACAGTTGCACTTTCATTTCCGACCTCTCTGGCGACATTGGGCTATGATGAGCCTTGGTAACCGTTTTACCCGTTCCGCACTCAAAAGGAGAGCACCGTGAGTAGCATAGATCAGATCATGCAACACGACCATGAACGGCTGGATGCGCTTCTGGAAGCCTGCGCTACCGCCGTGCAAGAAAGTCGATGGCAAGATGCTGCAGGGCTGTTGGAACAGTTTCGTCGCGGCATCGTGGAGGGACATATGTTCGTGGAGGAAACGATGCTGTTTCCCGCATTCGAAGCGCTGGAGGGCGACGGCGAGCATGCCCTGACGGCCCTGCTGCGCAAAGGGCATCAGGACCTGCGGGTGTTCTTTCAAGAGATGGCCGAGGCCATAGAGGCGCGGGATGCCGAGGAGTTCAACGACTTCCTGAGCACGGTGCAGACCATTCTCAAGCAGCATGACGCCAGGGAGGAGGCGGAACTCTATCCCCATCTGGCGGACGCCATGCCGGATCACGGCGCCGCCGCAGCGCAGCGGATGGCGGATGGACAAAGGGAGAAAGGGCATGAGTGAGTTTCAAGGCTGTCAGTTGCCGGAAGACCTCCATTATGATCTGGACTATGTCTGGGCACGTCCCGAAGAGGATGGCACCTTCACCATCGGCGTCACCGATCCGGCCCAGACGATGTCGGGGCGCCTGCAAAAGGCCCGCATCAAAAAGGTGGGCACCCACCTGGAGGCCGGTCGACACGTGGCCACCCTGGAGAGCGGCAAATGGGCCGGCGGCGTGCCGGTGCCTTTTGCCGGGTCGGTGATAGCGCGCAACGACACATTGCTGGAAAATCCCCATCTCATCAACATCGACCCCTACGGCGATGCCTGGATCGCACGGGTGCGGCCTGATGATCCGGCCACGGCCCTGGAGCGCCTCCATACCGGGCCGGATGCCGTCGCGGCGCTCCAGGCCTGGATCAAGCGCTACGACGTGCAATGCATGCGCTGTTCCGACTAAGGCGACAGCGCGGAAGCTTACGAACCGGCTGCCCGGAATTGGCTCATGGAGACACGCCGTTGCGGCGCCGACGCGGCCAATGATCGATGATGCTGAACGCCAGATGCAGTACCCACAACAACAACAGAAAAGCGGCCAGGCTGCGGTGCCAGGGCAAAAGATCTCCCGCTCCCCGCCACAGCAAAATACCCAGGATCACGGTGACACTCGCCAGGAGCAGAAAGATCCCCGCCACGGCGGCGTCCAACCCCTCGCGCAGGGGAGTGCCGTCGCGCCCCAAATTGCGCCACTGGCGAGCGACCCGCCGCCGTGTCGTCGCCGAAAATAGAAAGATCCGCGCCGCACTCCGCCGACCCGCCCCATAGCCAAGGAGCCAGGACCATTCACCGGCGAGGAAAAGCGCGGCAACCAGACCGTCGATGATGTGGAAGGGCAGAAGCCAGATCCAGCCCAAGGCCAGGAGCAAACCCGAGACGAGTTGCAGCGTCACCGTCAACACCACGCCGAGGAGCAGGAATAGGGCCCAGGTCGGCCGACGCTCATCCCTCGCCATTGCGCTAGATCCCGCCCGCGCGGCGCCCGGCGTCATACAGAAGACTTTCGGCCGCGAGGAACGCATCGGCACGCCGGCACTGGTGTAAGACGACATACATGGCACAGGTCCCCAATCAAGCTAACGTCCATGCATTATTGGACAATTTTTACAGCCATTCCTTGATCTTGAGCAAGGAAAAGGCACCTCGCGGTCCCCGGTGTCCAGCGACTGTCTTCACGGGCACGGTACAGGTCCGCACAGAATACCAGAAAGGCCCTCCGATCCGGGAAACCACGGAATCCCGTTGCAGTCCTCTGGCCTATTCAAATCAGTCAAGGCCGCAATGATGCAGCCCGCCACGTAAGACACTGTCCCAAAGCCACCCCATGACGTTCAACGCCGCCTGCCGCCACCTCCAGCGTCATGCGGGCGCCCCGGCAGGATTTGAACCGCCATGGCCTGACACGCGAATGGCACGCCAATACCTTCAGGTCGGCATCCAGGAAAATGATATCGATGGGGAAACGCATACCTGCGGTGTGTACACTCCCGCAAGCAGTCAGCAACAACCCCTGCTGATCAGAGAGCCCGGCCTTGCCCAGCAAACCCTGCAAACGGTCGAGAAAACCGTCCGCCATCTGCGCCTCAGACCAGAGTACCTGATCCCCCCGACAAACCACGCCTCGTTGTGTCAAAAACCGCCTTCCTGAAGAAATTTCATATAGATGACAAAAGCTAGCATCAAAAAGGTGATAGGAAAAATGAAGGCGAGCAGTGGCGCCAGCAACTTGACCGGCGCCTCCAGCGCCATCTTTTCGGCGCGCAGGAAACGCTCTTCGCGCCGCTGTTCCGCCTGCGCCCGCAACGCTGGCCCCAGATCACCGCCCCGATCTTCCGACTGAATCAACGCACTGACCAGACTCCGGACCTCCGGCAACGGAACTCGCTGGCCAAAGCGCCGGAAAATGTCTGTCTTCGATGTCCCCGCGCGCAAATCGCGGATCATGACACTGAAC
The DNA here is from genome assembly GCA_023381645.1 of Gammaproteobacteria bacterium. Next base: position 33,873 of record JAMCRJ010000098.1, on the reverse strand, counting down.
TCATTACGCAACGGACCAGGGGGCCCCTTATCCACCGCCACCTGCATGGCACTGGTCAAATTCAGCCCACCCTCGATCATCAGGGTGATAAAATCGAGATAAACGGGTAGCTCCTTGAGAATCAGCCGCCCCCGCCGCCGGGATTGCTCAACAAGCCACAGATCGGGATAAAAACTGCTGATTAACACGGCCATCAAGCTCAGCCAGATATTAAAAAATCCTAACGCCATGTAGAATAATAAGATAGAAACCAATGGGACAATAGTCGCGATCCATTTGAGCGCCACGAACTCCCCAGCATTGAGCATATAATTAACGCCCGCTCGCTGTAATCGCTGGTGGATACGCAGCAGAAGGCGGTCCGGAATAAAAATAATCACCGTGGACCGGATGAATTGCACAAGGGGCCAGAACAGGCGTAACCCCTTTGGCAGGGGGTCCATATAATCCCTCGGTGAAGGCTCCATCTGCCGCACCAGCACACCCAGCGCATAGACCAAAAGCCCGACGGAAATCCCGGTGACGAGGGCTACTGATAGTGTCCATAGCGTACTCATACCTCAATGCTCACGATTTTTCGAATCCACAAATAGCCGAGCACCTCAAACAGGATGGCGATGGCAAGCACTGCCCAGCCCCGTATCGTAGTGAACAGCGCACCCATGGCCTGCGGTTCGATCTGCAGGAGTGCAAAAACAATCAAAGCCGGTAATGCGGTCATCACCATACCCTGAAGGCGGCCTTGTGCCGTCAATGCTTTAATCTTCTGCTCCATCATCAATCGTTTGCGGATGGTATTTCCCAATCGCGCCAACGTTTCGGCAAGATTGCCCCCCACCTCTCGGCTGATGCGCAGCGCCGAGGATACCAGTTGCGCATCCTGCGACGATACCCGTCGCGCCAGATGGTCGATAGCCTCCTCAAAGGCAACCCCCAGACGTTGCTCCCGCACCACCAGAGCCAGTTCCTGACTGATAGGCGGGCTCAGATCGCGGGAAAGCCCCTCCATGGCTTGCTGCAAATTGGCGCCACCGCGCAAGCTGCTGGCCAGCATCATGAGAGCATCCGGCAGTTGGACTTGCAGACGATCCAGACGCTGCTTCCGCAACCAGCGCAATACAAAACGCGGCAACAATGCGGCGAGGGTGGCCGCTGCAATGACCAACACCGGCGACCCCAGCAACAGCCAGACCGTGAGCGGTACAATCAGCACCAGCGCCACGTTCAGCTTCCATAACAGATCAGGGTCCGCAAAGATGAACAACTCCGCCAACCTGACCTGCCCATCGCGGGCGAAGGTCGCCCGCCCCTTCAACAAGGCCTGTCGGGTTGCCTCCAGAGCCACAAAAACAAATCCGGCCACCGCAGCGAACACCAGAATACCAAGTACATTTTGGTCTACCATCCGCTCCTCCACCCCTTTTTGGATCCGATTACCGATTCCCGACGAAATCGCACCAATACCCTGTGGGTTACGCCAGTTTCCGCCCATTACCTCTGGCGCTATTGTGTTTTCTGCATTAAAACACAATTCACAGATCGGCAACAGATATTCAATAATCACGTACTATAAATTATATTTCACTGTATTTGTTTATTATTTTAACGGCAAATCAAAAATAATAGCTTCAGAATAGCCATTATAGCGAACCGTTTCAGTACATATTGACATCAGCACCGAGGGCGGTACTATCGCATCATAGTATAAATTAATCTCCATATCGGAGGGAGCGTATATGTGGCTGAACCTACTGGCCCAACCCGCGGCGTGCGGCACGGGTCCTGCACTGAAATGCTACGCATTGGGAAGATCACCCACGGATATCGCCAGAGGATGGCGAGAGCAGGGCTGGTTCCGACAAATCAAGGTCTATCGCCTGCACCGTCATTGCAAAGGCTGGCAGACGACTTCCTGGTGGCGCTACCCCGCCGGACGCTGGCCTGCCCTGCCCCGGGAATTGATCGTCCGGGCGCAGCGCGAGGCCACCGCCGGGAACCCACACCCCTACTGCATCACTACGTCCTCGCAACTCGCGATGAGTATCCTCTGCAACCTCACGCCCACGCAGATCGCGTTATGCCACCTGGAGATCACCAGAGAACTGAGCCATACGGAACTGAGGGATATCCAGGCGGAGTTACTAATTCTCTACACTTCCCTCGAAACCAAAGAACCTTTTCACCCGGAACTCACTCCGACGGACTTACGTATTGCCCAAATGCTCGTGGAGGGAATTGGTCAGCATGAGATTGCGGCCCAGATTGGCCAAAGTGAAAGCACCGTCCGCTCCCGGATCGCCGTCATGTGCAGACGGCACGGGGTACCCAACCGGAGGATGCTCTTGGCCCGCCTGCTCAAAACCATCGAAAACAAAAGAGCTGGTGGCAAACGATCGTTCCTGAACCAATGGTCACAATCGGAGTGAAAAGCATGCGCACGTTTATCCTGCGACTCGGTCTGCTACCGCTCTTGTTCACCGGCCCCGCCCTTGCACTGGACGAACCAGGACAGGATTTGCCCTATCTGGGACGTTACCCTGGCAGTGTCATTGATGGTTACAAAACCGCCCATTATGACGAGATCACCGTTCCTCTCGGTCCCTTGGGCAAAAATGGTTTGACCCGTTCAGAGACCGTAGAGGGTCAGGTGACGTACATTCGTTACAACGTACCCGAAGACCGTTCTCCCCTGGAATTCATCCGAAACTATCAACAGGCCCTGCGGCACGCAGGGTTTCAGATCCTTTGGCAATGTGCCAACCTTGGCTGTAGAACCAACGACGCCCCCGTAAACACACTTCTGTGGCGCGGCGCTCCAACCAATTACCAGGGGAATGTAGAGAACTTTTTGTTTGAGAACGGCCGAATGCTGACCGCCGAGCATCACGCCACCGACGGGGTACGTACCCTGATTTTCATTAATGACAACACGTTGTTTGGACACTCCCAGATAGCCTCAGTGTATTCTGTGCAAACCAGACCCATGCAAGGCGGTGTGGTCAGCAGCGATGCCGGACAATTGACCAGTGCGGGCATGGCCGACGCCCTGGCTCAGCGTGGACGTTTCACCATGCACCTGCCCTTCGATTTCAACCAGGCGACCTTGCGCGCGGACGCCCAACCCACCATCATGGCGGTGTTTCAGCTTATGCAGCAGCATTCTTCCCTGCGGGTACGCCTGGACGGGCATACCGATCCGGTGGGCACCGCCACCTATAACCAGAAGCTGTCGCTGAATCGCGCTCTGGCCGTGAAATCAGCGTTGACAGCGCAAGGTATAGAGAGTCGGCGTATTGAGGTCGCCGGATACGGGGCCTCATGTCCTGTAGCATCCAACAGTACCGACGACGGCCGGGCAAAAAATCGTCGAGTCGAAGTGGTCGCCCTGACTCCCGGTACCACCGCTGGACTCCAACCCGCACACGTGCCGCCGCCCCAAACCATAGCACCTGCTACAACCAACATTCCCGGCGCTGCACTGGCGAGTGATGCCTTGGATACTGCCCGTAGCGAAACCAGCTATCAGATACAGCAGGGCGTACGCAACCTGATCCAGGGGGTATTTGGCAACTGACTACTGCACCTTCCAAACCACCATCATCAGAAGCGCCGAAACTTTTCTCCGGCGCTTTCTTATGCCGTAATGCCCGGCATTTTTAGCACCATATCCAGGTTACATAATGGCATACAGGCACGTTTACACTAATGTAACATATAGTCGTACAATTTGACTATTATAAATATCCATTTGGTGTTGTGCACACCCAGAGCACCATGGTCTCATCCCAAATCACGGCTCCGGAAGAACACCATTTTTATAACAACACGAGAGCACCATCGATGATCATTGTATTCATATAATTGCAAAATATATCCAGTGATTATTGACCATATTGCGCAACTATTTTGCCTATGCTTGAATGAACTCGTGGTAGCCATCAATTCTTTCAGGAGAACCCATGAAACCGAACCTAGCTACTCCAACATTTCAGACAGAATGCGGCCAAGGAATGACAGAATATCTGATTATCGTCGCTCTTATCGCTATCACCGGTATTGCCGTATATTCGTTCTTCGGTCAGACCTTGCGTCATCAGATGGCAGGAATATCTCAGGAATTATCTGGTAAAAAGGCAGACTCTGAGATTGGATTAGCCCAAGGTACCGCCGGAGAGGCGACAAACAACGCCGGCAAGCAAAAGAACATGAGCGATTACAAATCAGATATGGGTAAGTAATTTTCTCTTCGCAGGACGGGGCACGCCCCGTCCGCAATCTGAGGCGACTCCTACCGGTATGCCGCAAATATAACATATATTTTGGGGAGATACAGTGTTTCCTATTCTTCGATCACGAGGCGATTCTCCTGCCGCAGTAAAGTATGCAGAATCCGGACAGACGGCGTTATTCTCTGCCCTTCTGATTCCCGTGGTGTTATTGGCAGCACTTTTCGTATTCAACACCGGACAGCTATCCGCCGTCAAACTGAAAACCCAGAATGCCGCCGATGCTGCCGCATTCTCCGCCATGCAGATGGAAGCACGAGAACTCAATTTTATCTCCTACACCAACCGTGCAATGGTTGCCAATCAAGTGGCTATCGGGCAAACCATCAGCCTGGTTTCGTGGACACATTATGTAAAAAGTCTTGGCCTGAACATTCAGAGAGCCGGCACAATTGCCTCTTTCATACCTTACGTCGGTCAGGCAATCATGATGATTACCAACGGTATTGCCAAAGCCGCGATCCTGCTAGATCAAAGCGTTTCCAACGCTGCCATGGTGGCTCTTCCCGCTCTGGATATCGCCGATGCCGCACTTAGCGGTGCGCAAGAAATCTATCATCTATCCAACGGCGCTTTCGATCCCGGAACAGACAACAGCAAACCAGGAGGCGCGATGACCGCAGTAGCTGAACAGACAATCAAAATCAATGATCCGGATGCCCGATTAAACGCCATTCTTTCAGCAAGCAATCTTGGGCAGTATTTCAAAAATCGTAGCGACCTTATCCAGCGTTGGGGAGGAGATAAAAATAGAGCGCAGACACGCATGGCTTATATGATCAACGCGTCACGGGATGGGTTTACGGCGGCTCGGAATGATTTGCCAACACCGTTGCGGCTCTTTAGCTCAAAAAATTTTTGGGCTTTTGGGTGGGAATTTCGCCGTGCAGGCGGAACGCAGTTAGCGCCTAACCGCGATGGTCGTTATGTCTGGTCTGGGATGGATACGCTGTCTTTTCACTACTGGCGGAGGGAAGCGGTATTTTTTGGCCGAAAAAAATGGTCTGAAGTACCTTTAGGTTACGGTGCCTCTCAGACCGGTAATGGCAACACTTTTCCATACCTTGGCAACTACACCGAAACCCGGGCACAACCGCAAATGCGCTTTCCCGCCAATGACCGCAACGTGCTCTTACCGGCCTATCAAAATTCCGGGGATATCAATCCCGGCGCCTCTCGCATCGCCGCCAGTCTGTACCCGGACGATCAGGACAGCATGGGCAGCACCGCACTTAAGCGCCCTGGCGCTGATAGTAGTCGCGCGACAGCGGGTGGGATTACCCGTTACTGGGACGTCAATCGTCGCAACCAAAAACTCGTGGATGCCAATGGCGATCCGTCAGACATCATGCCTTTTTACACGGTGGTCGTGGAACATGCACGGGAAAGCATTCGGGATGCAGCAAACGCCCTGCACATCAATCAAATGGCATCCCGCCAGGATATCAACTTGGTATTACCGCAAAAGGCGCCAGAAGGTCAGGTACGCGCCGTTGCAAAAGCGCAGGTCTACTTCCGTCGTCCTGCGTCAATCTGGCCACGAAACGACAGATTCTACGAAAGAGGCAACTTGTTCAGCCCCTTCTGGGAAGCCCATCTCGTCGACTTGGATGCGGCTGACCGTATGCAATACGCCACCATGCTTGGTCTGCACTAACCTGAGGACAATCCATGATCAAAGATAGAAATGTAATTCGCATCGGGCTGCAAATCAGCATGGCAGTTGCCAGCCTCACCCTCACCACCTCCGCCAATGCGGAAAAAGTGACGGAACCGGTCCCCGATTCTCCCCATGCAAACCCGGCGTTACGCGCGAAGATTCGCTCTGGCCAGATCGGTAGCACTTTGGAAGAAAAATTAAAAACATTGCGCGAAGCGAGGGACTACGCCAATGCGCCGGGCGACTTCACGAAAAATGGAGACGTTCCTGAGTACGATGTTATTGTTGCCGGCTTGAACCATTTCAGAAAATTCATTACCGACTATACAAACCCATCAATAACGGACTGGGACCGTGATTTAAAGTTGCCAGAAGGATGTCGATGGATTCCCAATCCTCCGGCACTCGCTCCTGTCATCATCAGGAGTGCCTCAGTGAATGCCCCAACCCATACCGGCAAATGGCACGTTATCTCCTGTGTGGCAAAGGTCAAGTCCAGTAAAAAGATAAAATCTGTGACATATTTTTACCGTCTTTATGCCAGCATCACTAGCGGCTTAGCAGACGAAGCCATCTCTCTCGCGCGAAAAAATCTACAAAAATACGGATACAAGGAAATAACACTTCCCAGTTATCCTCATGACCAGAATTATAGATCCGCCATATTTTCAGATAAGCGTCGTGCAGCGATAGCTGTTGCCGGCGCGTCTGCTGAAACCATGCCGGCCACATACATTAACCACCCGGAAAAACTAACCAAATATACGCCAATGTTACATAACTTGAAGAACTATTTACATAATAATGGAAAAATCACCATCATAAGCATATATGAGGTTTCTTTGACCCCGTTGGATGCCCCACTAAAACCCATCCGCGGGCTGGACACCGCCGTCAGCGGGATTCCCAAGAGTCATTAAGCAAGAAATATGACATATCAGTCACTCATAAGCCTGCCACATACCTGTAACGAACGCGGTCAATCCCTTACCGAGTTTGCCGTGGTGGCTGCGTTCGCGCTTATTCCGCTTTTTTTTCTGGTGATCTACACCGGGAAATGGAGTTTCACCCAGTTACGGACTATCGAAGCGGCACGCTACGTGGCATGGGAGCGCACGGTGTGGCGCAGTCAGCCACCGCAGGGACGGGGGTGGGTGGCCATTAAACCGGATGCCGATCTGCGGGATGAGGCGGCCGTGAGATTTTTCGGGCAACCCGGTATGGCGTTAGCCAATACCGGGAACGGAACAAATATAGACCCGATTCTGACCGGCCATGATGGTCGGCCTTTGTTACGTGACCTCGCCAATATTCAGGTCGCCACCCATGAGGAAACCATCTCCAGTGGAGTTTCTATGAATTTTTTGGGAACTCTCATGAAAATTACGGATATTCCGCTGCGCATGACCGGACCCACCGTCGCCACCGTCAACGTTCAACTGGAAGGACTGCCTGGGTATCGCTATCTACCGGACAATCCGCTCGCCAGCGGCCCCCTGTTTACCGCGCAGGCCGCCGTACTCACGGATGCATGGACAGCCAACGGCCCTGCAGAAGAAGCGCGGATGGTTAAAAAACTCCTGCCAACCGCGTATCTGGATGACGGGGCAATAAAAGCGGTAACAACCGTGGGGGGCACCCTTTTTCCTGAACTCAAACGGCTGGATTTCGGGCATGTCGATCCGGAAGTGCAGTATGGCGACCGCCTGCAACCTTATCCCAGTGGAGGCAAATCATCATGAACATCCGATCGATCATGTTCTGTATCGTTGCGATTCTCAGCGCCCCGACTTTGGCCGTGGCGGATGAGAAGGGACCACTCCTGCCCCCTCCAGACAACGCGGTCACCGAACCACTGGCAAGTCACCTTCGTATCAATGGCTTGGATATGCGTGCCGTACAATTTCATGTGGGCGCGGAGGAAGAACGGCTACGCTCCTATTTTGTAGAGGCGTGCGCAAAACTGGGCGGATCCTATACGGAAAATCAACTTCGCAATGAACATATTCAAGGGTGCATTACGCCATCTTATTCGTTGACCACCCAGTGGCACATGGAGGGCGATTCCGCCTATGGCACCCTCTCCAGTCTGCGTATGGACCAAAAAATGGAGCGCGACCCGCTACCCGCCGATTTGCCGTTACCGTCCAACGCCTCAGTGTTGCAGGATGTGGAGACTACTGACGCGGGTATTCGCGGACGGGTTTTGCATGTACGTGCCGGCAGTCCTGCCCGAATACTGCGCAGCACGCTCAAAAACGCATTAATGGTACAACAATGGCAACCGGCTCCGGCCATGCGCAATAACCCATCCGTGATCTCCATGAATAAAGGGAACCGCCATCTCGACATTGTCATTGGTGAAGACGGTACCGATAACAGCCGTCTGGTGGTAGTTCTGGATCAACGTTAGGAGCGTGCCGTGAACGAAAAAGGCCAGTCCAGCATCGAGTATATTATCGCTGCAGTTTTCGCCTTGGGATTGCTGTTTGTCGGCAATCCCAGCCCCATGAGCCGGCTCATGGAAGCACTGCGGACATTTTCCAGCGATTTCTCCTGGGCTGCGTCCATAGCCACTTTGCCATTCTGAGGAAGCGCATGTCGACCCCGATTAAAACTGATCCCGTAAAGCGGCCGACTCTGCAAAAGAAAAGTCGCGCTATCACCGGATGGATTCTCCTGGCATTCGCGGTGCTGGCCGGGCTTGGCGCAGCGTATCTTGCCGTGCATACCCTCCATGCCAAGGAGTCCGCTTTGAAGCAGCGCCTGCTAAGTGAAATGTCTCCCAAAAAAGAAATCACCGTTGCCGCGGTTGTACCGATTGAAAATCTGCCCGCGAACACCATCCTCACGTTGTCTATGGTCGCGCGGCGAAGAATCCCGGTCGACAGCGCACCGGCCGGGGTCATACTGGAATCCGATTTCGACAAAATTGAAAACAAAAGACTCCTGTTCCCGGCAGAAGGCGGCAAACCGCTGACACTGTCGATGTTCAGCAACGTGGGCAGCCCGGCAGATATTCTCGATGCTCATCACATCGCCCTGACGATTTCGGTCGATTCGGAAAACTCCATCAACAAAATGCTTCGTCCCGGAGACCACATCGATATGCTGTGGATCACGCCAGCCGATGTTCGCGCCAATGCAGCCGCAAGCACCATCACCAACCTGCAGACCACTTCTGCAGCGCCAGATGGCTCCTTGGTGCGATTTTTAGGGCAGAACATGAAAGTCCTCGCTACCGGGCGAGAGATGTCTCCCAATAACCCTGGTGGGGCAGAAGGCTATGGCACCATTACCCTTGAAGTCACACCGCAGCAGGCGCAAAAAATCCTGGTCGCTCAGAAAAGCGGAGAAATCCGTCTGGATTTAAGAGGTAACAACAATACTGGTGCCTGGCCAAAACATGCGATATCGCTGCACGATATTATCGGATATCCGCACACCCTGCCCGCTGGGGTGGAATATATTGTCGGTGGCGCATCGACGAGTGGTAGCACGACTATCCGTGACGTGCAAACCGCCGGAGATATGGCGCAGCACACGACCTCCGAGAGCGGGGATATGACGCTACGGAATAAGGCTCAGAACGATGAGGTCACCTCTCTGCCGTTCCCCTATGTACCATCATCACCCACGCCTTGACAGGACATTTTTCCGATGAAATACATCCGTAACGCCCTGGCTGTGGCCATAGCAACCTGTATCCTACCCGCTCTGACCTATGCGGGCGATATCCTCAGTCTGGAGCAGCAATCTAATATTTCCATGTACGCCGGCCAGGTAAAAATCATTCCTACCAATACCGTGAAACGGGTTGCCGTCGGTAATGGTAAAATACTCAGCGTCACCCTGGTTGACAACAAAGAATTACTTCTTCTGGCTGAGGGGTCCGGTGAAACCAATTTACACCTTTGGTATAAAAATGGAGATGAGAGCGCGTCGCGAGTTGTCATCGCACCCAAAGATATAGGTCGCGCCGCCGAGGAAATATCTACATTACTCGGGAATGACGCTCATACACAGGTCAAGGTGATCGGCGACAAAGTCATTATTGATGGTAAGAATCTATCGGACGAAACCCTAAACAGAATAGAGAAACTCAAGGCAATTTATTCAAATGTTGTCAACCTCGCAGAAAAAGAACCGATACGAATGGAAAAAGTGGTGCTTCTGGATGTAAAAATATTGAAGATGAAAAATGATTTCTTCCGTAGTCTCGGAGTTAATTGGAACCAATCAATTTCCGGACCACAAGCTGGTATCGTCGGAGATTTCAGTTCCAATCCATACTTCCGCATGGATGTGCCATCTACAAACGGCACTGGCGGCCCCCTTGCCAATTTTTCCTTCCCCAGTTCAGGGGTGCAAAATCTCCCCCTCAAGGTTGCCCCATTTGCGACCAATTTCGGTATGATCGCCTCAGTGGCTTCCCGCATCAACTACGCACTTCAAAATGGCGATGCGTACGAAATCGCCAATCCCAAACTCAGCGCCAAAAGTGGCAGTAAAGAGCCAGCAGAGTTTCTGGCGGGCGGACAGATTCCCATTCCCCTGGCGATTGGATTTGGGCAAACATCTGTCATTTTTAAGGATTTTGGCATTCGCCTGAAGTTTTCTCCGGTTGCAGATGACAGAAACAATATCAGTCTGAAGATATTCTCCGAGGTAAGTAACATTGACCCAGCATTGAGCGTTGGTGGCGTACCCGGATTTTTTACTACCAGGACTCAAGAGGAAATCAACCTGAAAGATGGTGATACACTGGTAATGTCTGGATTAGTAGATCACAGCATGGCCAATAATAGCAGCAAAATACCCGGGCTTGGAAATATCCCTGTTCTTGGCTACTTATTTAAATCTGAGGATTTCCGTAACAACGAGTCAGATTTGGTTTTTCTCGTTACACCCAAGGTGATCACTGCCGATTCCCTAGAGAATATCAATGCGGAATCCCATGGTCGTTATCTGGAAAACCTATACCAGATGCGCTCTGAAAAAGGGCTGATCCGCTAGGAGAACCGCTATGTTTACCGTTCGTGTGTCACATCCCAAAATCGGCACGCAGGTCATATCACCGAGTGATGGCGTTTGTCTTCTTGGCAAGGCGGAACATGCCCATCTGCGCATGGAGGGCTGGAACGTCGGCAAGGAACACGCGCGGATTTACGCCGAACAAGGTGGTGTTTATATCGAAGGATTAGGGGGGTTCGGTGCAGTGCTGGTCAACGGCGAACGCATGCGAGCCTATGGTCCGGTGGAGGCGCACGACGAAATATTTGTCGCCGGATACCGCCTGCAAATCATGCCGCGCTTTGATAACGTGACGGCATCTGCCGAGGAATCTGGCCACCTTTCCCTTTCGGGTACCAAGCCACCCGGTGGTGCGCCCGCTATTAATAAGCAATCACCATATTGGAACCAGTCGCTGACCGAGGAAGTGAACTGGCCAACCCGTCCCGTTTACGACGCTCACTGGCTGGTATTGGTGCGTGAGGTCCACGAAGCCGTGCGCAGTCAGATGGATTTGCGCCGTGTCGACCTCAGTGCACTATCGCCGGAGGAGCTGCGCCGTATCGTCGGCGAGTTGGTACGGGAAGTCGTGTGGCGAATGAATTCGCCCCCGGAATTCGACCGGCAGCGTCTCGTAAAAGAGGTGCTGGATGAAGCCGTCGGACTTGGCCCGCTGGAAGATTTTCTAGCGGATGAAAGCATTACGGAAATCATGGTCAACCGATATGACGAAGTATTTATCGAGCGCCAAGGCAGGTTGCTGGCCGCCCCGGCGCTATTCAGCAGTGAGATGGCGGTGCGGCACATCATCGACCGTATCGTTGCACCCATCGGTCGGCGCATTGATGAAAGCGCACCGCTGGTGGATGCCCGCCTGCCCGATGGTTCCCGCGTTAATGCCGTCATTCCGCCGCTATCGTTGAAAGGCGCGTGCATCACTATCCGTAAATTTTCCAAAAAGCGGCTACAAATGGAAGATTTGATAGCTTACGACTCCATTGCAGCGCACATGGCACATTTCCTCCAGATCTGCGTGCAGCAACGCAAAAACATCATCATCTCCGGGGGTACCGGCTCCGGCAAAACCACCCTGCTCAATGTACTTTCCAACTATATTCCCGACCATGAACGCATTGTGACCATTGAGGATGCGGCGGAACTGCGCCTATACCAGCCCAATCTGGTCTCGCTGGAGGCGCGCCCGGCCAACATGGAGGGAAAAGGCCGGATTTCCATCCGCGAACTGGTGCGCAACGCCCTGCGTATGCGCCCTGACCGTATTGTAGTGGGCGAATGTCGCGGCGGCGAAGCGCTGGATATGCTGCAGGCCATGAATACCGGCCATGACGGCTCCCTCACCACTGCTCACGCCAACACGGCGCGGGACATGCTGTCCCGTCTGGAAGTCATGGTGCTGATGGCGGGAATGGACATCCCCCTTATCGCCATTCGGGAGCAGATCGCCTCAGCAGTAGACATCATCGTTCAGATCACGCGCTTTTCCTGCGGCTCGCGCAAGGTGACCAGCGTCTGCGAGGTAACCGGCATCGAGAGCGGCACCCTCCAGTTGCAGGAGCTATTCGCCTATAAGCAGCAGGGTTATGATGCCGAAGGCAAGGTGCGGGGTGTCTTTCGGGCAACCGGTGCGGTACCGGAATTTTATGAGGCCATGCGTGAGCGTGGCCTACCGGTAGATTTGTCCATCTTCCGGACCGAAGATACTTTGCGCGGGCGGGAGGAGATACATCATGAGGTGTAAGCTCCGAAACACGCTGCGCCTCTGGATGCCGTCCGGATCCATGTGCAATCCGATGTCACCGGCGAAAATCTCGCACCTGACCCGAGAAGGCTTTGCTTTCAGTCGGGAACAGGGCGCCAGCGCCGTTGAATTCGCCATCGCAACACCCGCGCTGCTGTTGGCGTTGCTTGGAACTTTTCAAGGGGCCCTGCTCTACCAGGCCCGCGCTCAACTCGAAGTCGCCACTCAGGAGGCAGTGCGGGCCGGCACCCTGCATAGTGCCAGCGCCACCGCCATGCGCGATGCCCTCGCCCGCGGTCTGACGCCCCTCTACACCCACGGTCAGAATCTCCAAGCCCTCACCCAAGGTTACGTCATCGCCAAAGTTGCTGCAGGACAAGCATCGATCCGGATATTGAATCCTACCCGCGAGGCCTTTGACGATTTTGCCGAACAGACCCGTGATGCCTCCGGCACTTGGGTCAGAGCCATACCCGTAGATCATCTGGGTTACCGCCCAACCAGTGTCGGCGCCGCCAGCGAGTTGTCCGTACAGGACGCAACCCTGCTCAAGGTACAGATCAGCATCGTCCAGCCCCTGATCGTGCCCTTCATCGATCAACTGGGCAGGGGACTTTACCGGTTGGATAACCGCTTGAATAACATCGGACTACCCACCTTCTTCGGTGTCCGCCTGAGCCCGGTAGTGGGCGCGGATGGTCAAACCCGCTGGGGTATCCCTCTGCAGGCTGAAGCGGTAATGCGCATGCAGAGCCCGGTGCTGGCAGAGGGATTGCCGAGCAGGCGGAGTATAGCGCAGGGGCAGGCTGGAAACAGCAACAACCCCGGGTCGACGGAGAACCTGCCGTCCCCAGCACCCACACCGGGCCCCGACATTGGCGACTATACACCGCCACCAGATCCCGAATTTTGTGCGCACTAAATGGAATATCGCCCACGATCAATGAAATGCCACCATATTGTATCAGGAGCCGAAATGCTGCGACGCCAATCTCCAGTCGTCTCTCCCTTAAACATCCTGACGCTGGCCGTGGGTGCCATGTTGGCTGGTGCTGCTGGTGACGCCGACGCGATGGATTGCAGCCGGGCATCCACGTCTGCCGAGCGGACCATTTGCGGAGACAAGAAGCTCCTCCTTTTGGACCGTGACCTGACGATTGTTTACCATAAATTCATCAAGGTCTTCTCCGACACCGGGCACTACACCCATCTGGTCGCCGAGACGCGAACCGGCCAAAAAGAATGGCTTCGGAAGAGAAATGCCTGTGGCGCCGACGCCGCCTGCATCAAAGTCGCCTATGAAAACCGCCTCGCATTTCTGCAGAGTCAAGTTTGCCATACACGAGATGACAGTCCCATTTACCAAAAGCGGGCTCCGGCGCCAAAACCTGCGCCACCCCAGACCCAACCCGGGGAAACAACCTCGGTATGTTCGCCGACCGACCGGGTGGACTACGATTTTATAAAAAAGAGCGAAGGCGCCATGCTCGACTTCTATGTGCCGGGAGCATTCAAGGCCAATGTCAAAACCGGCAAAAATCTGGGACCACGATATCAAAAGAATAGAAAAACCGGCGATCTCACGCAAAAAGCCATGGCGGCCAGCGGTGTCACGGTGGGGGAAGGCGTGGATCTCGGGCAGCAAACCATCGACAAGCTAAGGCGCTACATGGAGATAGAGGAGAAGAAACATGGTAATCCAGGTAGTGTAGACATAGAAAATATACTATCCAAGGTAAAGCCATACATTGGCTTAAAAAAGGAAAAGGCAGTGGAGGCACTCAACGATTATTACATCAAAAATGATAAGAGCTATCCGCACTTGAAAAAGGCAGAAGCCGATTTCATTTCCTCGGCGGTCAAACACGGTTATGCCGAAGACGCAGCGGCACTTTTCAACAAGAAGGCCAACCCAAAAATGAATTTCTGGGCTTTACCCAGCGCCGCGCAGACCACCCTCACCGACATGAGATACCATTCCTATATCCCCAGCGTCGCCCGGCATTACTACCGGGCGGACTGGGAGGGGGCCGCGGCGGAGTTCGAGGCCCTTGGCACCGGGAAATATGCCCAATATCAAGCCCGTTTTCAGGCACGCGCCCAGATGTTGCGCGATGCCATCACGGATCGATCCCTGCCCAAACAGGGGGATCCCTGTGCCCCGAAGAAAACGCCTGTCGCCTTCCATCGTTCCGTATGGTGGGAAACCCAGCGACGACCACGTTGGGCGTGAGTTTTTACCTCTACTGCCGTTCAGGAGATGCAACATGATACGAAAAATCATTCTCGGCACCGCAGCTTGCGTAGCCATAACCTTCAGTTGGAGCGCCAGCGCAGCAGACACCCCTTTCAACTGCCCGGCCATCGCTGCAAACACTCCGGATGGATTCGTTTCTAGTTGCCATAACACCTCGTTAACTCCTCTTCAGAGCGCTATTTGCCACTACAAACCCAGGGTATGGACCGATAATCTCCTGCTCTTGGATTCTACCGTAGGCGTCGACTACGTCCGCGATTTGCGTGCGGCCGGCACAGGCACCCCCCAATGCAAGGCGTTGCTCGAAAGCCACAAGGCCTACGAGAAGGAACTCCAAGGCTGCGGCAGCAACGGAGACTGCGTTCTCAAGGTCATGAGGAATTGGGCGGGGACCTTGCATCGTATCGAAGATCGCCTGCGCCCCCCTCTGGACGAGGCGGCCCTGAAGAGATTCGCCGGGGGGATGCAGTTCCAGGATGGGCAACGGACGGTCTCCCTGCTGCAACGCCTGGAACAGGGCATGGATCTCTACCCTCTGCCCCAGATGGCATTACCCAACGGCAACGTCCTGGTCTGGGGTTTCCAGCCCCACAATGCGCAGGTGCAGTCGCTGGCCGTGGTCGATCGCCAGGGCGCGGTGCAACTCCTCGGCTTCGTGGACGGGCTTTATCTGGCGCTGCCGTCAGGCAAAACCCGATGGGAGCCCGGGAAAGACGCCAGGATTGCGCTTTTTGTCCGTGACCCCGCCGCGCTGAGCCAGAATTTATCCGCCATCCACGCCTGGGCGGCGGCGGATGTTCTGGGTTTCAACCAAGACTGTCCGGGCAAGGATCAGGCCCGCTGCCAGGCGGCTGCAAAGCTCCCCCTGCCTATCCAGGCCTATAACCTGAATTGCAAGGCCGCCAAAGATAAAATCATCCAGCAGCACTGCGCCCTTCCCTTGCCGCAAGTGCCGGATAACATCTCGCCGGGGTTGTTCTGGCAGTGAGAAGCCGAATCCATAAGTTACGCAGGATGTTGTTTTCACCTGACAGAAGGAGCGTATCCATGTACTTAAGCACCCTGTTCCTGAACACCCCATCCCGTTTTGGGGCGTTGCTGATCCTGTCCACCGCGCCTTTGGCCTCGCCCGCCGTGGCGCAGGCCGGCCTGCCCGCCGCCCAATGCAGCCGGGCGGCCACGCCCACGGAAGGAGCCATCTGCGCCAACCAGGAACTCCGCGCCCTGGACACGGAACTTGCCGAGGCCTATCACCACGCCTTGGCCGCCACTAAAAAGGATAGCAACGAGCGTCAAATGCTCATTGCCGAACAGCGGCAGTGGCTCACCATGCGTGATGCTTGCAAGGCGAATGTCGGGTGCTTGGCGGCGGCATACCGCGAGCGTCTGGCGCAACTGCATCCAAGGGCTATGCTGGAGCTATCTCCGATCGCGCTTCCCCAGTTTCTGGCGAAGCACCCAGACGCGGTCATTCAACTCACCAGTCAAAGTCCAGGCTGTATATACTGTACGGACCAGGATCGCAGGATTTTCGCTGAGGTGGCGGCGCATCTGCCCGCACCTGTGGCTATCGCCCGGGTAGAGTGGACACCATGGTACCTTTTCCCCAAGGAAGTTGCTTCGCTCGCCGGATCCACGCCGGGAATTCCAATGATCGCGATATTGCGTAATGGGGAGGTAGTCGATCGCATTTCAGGTCAGCAGAGAGACCCGGCATTGCTATCCCGAGCCATAGCCTCGGTGTTTCGGGAGTGATCGGGTTCAGGCAAAGGCCGTCGCCCATCTCCCAAGAGACTGAACGGCGGCGCCCATGACGCTTAGAAGGTTGTCTGCTCCGCAAACACCACCAACGCCCGCTTCAGATCCTCCCAGACCTTGCGCTTGTCGATGGGGTTACGCAACAGATAGGCGGGGTGGTAGGTGACAATCAGGGGAATGCCTTGGTAGTGCTGGGTGGTGCCACGCAGTTGGCTGAGCGGCGTATTCACCTGAAGCAAGCCCTGCGCAGCAAAACGTCCCAGGGCAACGATCACACGCGGCTGTAAAAGCGCGATCTGGCGCTGCAGATAGGGCGTGCAGGCATGCACTTCCGGACCCAGCGGATCACGGTTGTTGGGGGGGCGGCATTTGAGGATATTGGCAATGTAGGCGTCTTTGTCGCGACTCAGGCCCATGGCCTGGAGCATGTTGTCGAGGAGTTGACCGGCACGACCCACAAAGGCTTCGCCGCGGCGGTCTTCTTCCGCGCCCGGCGCCTCGCCGACAAAGAGCCAGGACCCGTGCGGGTTGCCCGCACCGAATACGGCATGTTTGCGGGTTTGGCCCAAGGGGCAGGCCTGACAGGTACTGACCATGTTACTGAGGTCACGCCAGTCCAGGGTGGCGATGCGGGCGGTGCGATGCGCCTCCACCGCAGTGACGCTGGCCTGATCAGCAGGTACCGGCGGCGGTGTGCCGCTGACCGGAATGGGGGCGGTCCCTGAGGATGGGGGTGCCGTGCCTGGTGCTACGCTACCTGCTACCGGGGGCTGTTCTTCGACGGGGGGCGGGGGTGGCTCCGGGCGCGGCACGGACGTCTCCACAAGGGGCGTCGGAACAGACTCCGACGCTGATGGCGCAGGTACAGATCGGTTCGCTGCGGCATCAGCGGCGGTTGCCGTCGTTTTGGCCTGCGCCAGCTCCGGCGGCGGATCGCCGGGCACGGGCATACGCAAAAGTTGCAGGAACTGGCGCTGTTCGTCGCTGAGGATGTCGGGCATGGGTCTATGCTAAAGGTCCGGCCCATCGGTGGCAATCATTCTGCCACCTAGAAGGGACCCATCGGAAGGCTATTCTTTGACAAAAAATTCAGTATGCTAGTGAGCACGGGCCACACAGACTGGCACGCCACCCGGCAACCCCGGGCAAAATCCATCACCCTACAGGGAGCGTGAACATGGACAGCAATGACCTCGTTGAATCAGTCAGTAAGGACGATCGCAATATCGCTGCGCTCACCCACGCCGGCGGTATCATCTTCGGGTTCATCCCGTCGCTCATCGTCTATCTCCTCAAAAAGGACAGCGGCTCCGCCTGGCTGGTGCAGCAAAGCAGAGAGGCGCTGAATTTCCAGATCACGGTATTGATTGCCTGTGTGGTAGCCAGCATTCTCAGCGCATTCCTGATAGGCCTGTTCATTTTCCCGCTGATTTTTATAGGGAATTTAATATTCTGCGTGATCGCGGCCATCAAGGCCAGCAACGGCGAGGTCTACCACTACCCGCTCACCCTGCGTTTGCTGAGTTGACGCGCAGAACCCGAGAACATCCTTTCGGCTTGCGCCACTGCAGCGCGCCCCGTACCCTACGCCTTTATTTTGCATAACAAGGATGGGGTCGGCTGAATGTCTATTCTGCGGCTGGAGGCAGGGCAAGTGGAATGGGGTGGCCGGGCGCTGCTGGACCATGCCGAGTTGAATCTGGAGGCCGGCGAGCGGGTCGGCCTGATCGGCCGCAACGGTGAAGGCAAGTCTACCCTGCTGCAAGTGCTGGCAGGTCTCTGTCCCCTCGATGCGGGAACGCTGTGGGTGGCGCCCGGTATACGCCGGGCCTACTTGGCGCAGGAGCCAGAACTGGCCGGTGAGCACGACCTGCTCACCGCCATCAAATCCGGGCATCCTGCCTGGCGGCACTTGCAGAATGCCGATGCGGACGACGCCCATGCCCATGCCCTTGCCGACCATCACGATGCCTGGCAGATCGACTACAAGGCGGAGGCCCTGCGCGACAGCCTGGGGCTGCCCGCTGAAGGGGTGGTCAGCGCTCTTTCCGGCGGCCAGCGCAAGCGGGTAGCCATCGCCGCCACCCTGGTCGCCGAGCCGGATCTGCTCTTTCTCGACGAACCCACCAACCATCTCGATCTGCCCGCGATCCTGGCGCTGGAACAATCCCTGCTGCGCCATCGCGGCACGCTGGTCTTCGTCACTCACGACCGGCGTTTTCTCGACCGGCTGGCGACCCGCATCATCGAACTGGATCGCGGGATACTACGCAGTTTTCCCGGCACTTTTGCGGCTTATCAAAGCCGCAAGGCCGAAGTCCTCGCTGCCGAGGCTGCGGCGGACAGCCGTCTGGAAGGGCAACTGGCGGAAGAGGAGGCCTGGCTGCGCCAAGGGGTCAAGGCCCGCGCCAAGCGCAACCAGGGCCGCCTGCGCCGTCTGGAGGGGCTGCGTGAGGAGCGTGCCAGCCGTCGCCAGCAGCAGGGGCAGGCCACCCTGCAAATCAGCACGGCGGATCGTTCCGGCGTACTCATTGCCGAGCTGGATCATGTGTCTTTTGCCTATGGTGGGCGTCCGGTCATTCGCGATTTTTCCACCCGCATCGAACGCGGCGACCGGGTTGGCATTATCGGCCCCAATGGGGCGGGCAAGACGACACTGCTGCGCCTGATCCTGGGCGAACTGGAGCCACAGGAGGGTACCGTCCGCCGCGGCACCAAGCAGGAGGTCGCCTACTTCGACCAGATGCGCGCCACCCTCGACCCGGAAAGCCGGGTGTTGGACGCCATTGCGGACGGGAATGATTTTATCGACATCAATGGCGAACGCCGTCACGTGCTGAGCTATCTGCAGGATTTCCTCTTCCCGCCCAGCCGGGCGCGGGGGCTGATCAAAGCGCTCTCCGGCGGCGAGCGCGCACGTTTGCTGCTGGCCCGCCTGTTTGCCCGCCCCGCCAATATTCTGGTGCTGGACGAACCCACCAACGACCTGGACCTGGAGACGCTGGAGGTGCTCGAAGAACGTTTACAGAGTTACGCCGGCACGATCTTCCTGGTGTCCCATGACCGAGACTTTCTCGATAACGTGGTCACCCAGGTGATCGCCTTCGGGGAAGACGGGCAGATCAGCCAGAATGCGGGCGGCTACGAGGACTGGCTGCGCTGGCAGATGGAGTCGCAGCGCACGGCAAAATCGGTAGAAGGTGGCGGCGGCAAGGGTTCCGGCAAGCGGGATGGCGGCAAGGGCAGAAAATCCGCCATGAGCTACAAGGAGAACCAGGAACTCGCCGCCTTGCCGGCGCAGATCGAGGCGCTGGAGAAAGAAGAGGGTGAAATCGCCGCCTTGCTGGCCCTGCCGGAAACCTACCAGAACCCGGAGCGCTTGCGCGAGGTGCAGGCCCGCGCCGATGTCGTCAGTGCGTCTTTAAAGAAAGCTTATGGGCGCTGGGAGGCGCTGGAAGAAAAGGCGGCCCGGGCTGCCGACTTTTAGGAAGAAGATTTCGGTGTGCCATGCCCCTTGTCGCGCAGCAAAAAATGCAGCGCCACGCCGTCGACAATGGCCAGGAACAGGGTCGCGATCAGGCCCGCGGCCATGCTGGCCCAGGGCCCGGGGGGCACCTGGGGGTCGGGGACGAAACCCTGCCAGTGCCAGGCCATCCCGGTTATCCCATAGGCGATGATCAGCCCCGGAATCAGCAGCAGACCATCCACGGCCAGCAGTACCAGCACCGCCAGCAGTACGAGCAGCACCATACCCACGCCTGCGATCAGCCCGCGCAGCCAGCGCAACCAATCACGTGCTTCAGCCACGGTACACCCAAAGCACGATATCCCGGCGCGGCAGAGTGACCGGAGCCCCATTTTGGAAGTCCAGGGTAGCGTTGGGCCAGAAGGCCGTATCGGCGAAACGCGGGGTCACCAAATAGGTCCCCGGCCAGTCGGGCGCGGCCACTGCCTGATGCCCTCCGACAATAATGGTGCGCGCCCCGGCCTCGTTCACATAGATGTGCGCCACAGGGATGCGGGTAAACACCGCCGTCATCAAGATCCCCAGCAGGATCGCCACAATACCTGCCGTAAGCACTCCCGCGACCCATTTGTCCAGCCTGCTCAATTACCGCCTCCTTCCGCCCAGATTTCCGCCTGGGTGGCCGTGATATGGTTTTCTTTGGAGGCACAGGCCTTGCCTCCGCACCAGCGTGGTGCAATGTTCAGCTCTTCCAGGGCATGGCGCATGGTCACCCGGAACACGGGGGCCGACTCCACGCCACCGAAGTTCCAGTAGCGGGTACTTCCACGCAAGGTTACCGCCATGACCAGCTTCGGTGCAAAGCCCGGTGCAAATCCGACAAACGTCGCATTGGTCTTGTTCTTCAAAAACCCGTCCTTTCCGTTGGCCAAGTTGGCGGTGCCCGTCTTGCCCGCCACTGCATAACCGGGGATCGCCGCGAGGATGCCCGTGCCGTTGGCGGCGCAGACCCCTTCCAGCCAGTGCCGCAGGTGCGCAGCGATGGGAGCGGGCATGATGCGCACGCGCTGCGCGGGCTGGCCGGCGATCAGTGTCGGCGCGACGTGATAGCCCCCGTTGGCGATGGCCGCATAACCTTCCGCCAGTTGCAGGGTCGTCACCGACACGCCGTAGCCCAGCGCTATGGTGGCATGGCGCGCCTTGTCCCAGGTCTGAGGCGGAGGCAGCACACCACTGGTTCCACCGGCAAAACCCAGATCCGGCTCCTTGCCATAACCCGCCGCCCGATACATGTCGTAGATGGCCTGGGCAGGTGTTCGCAGGGCAATCTTGGCTGCGCCGATGTCGCTGGAGTATTTGAGAATATGCGCCACGTTCAGTTCATGGTGTACCACATCGTCGCGAATACAGAACCCGCCCACGGGCAGGCAGTGGGAGACGTTAAAGCGCTGGTCCGGCTGGATACTGCCAGTTTTCAGGGCGGCCGCCACCATAAATGGCTTCATTACCGAACCGGGCTCGAAGGCCTGGTGCACGGCGTTATTGACATAATCCGCAGGATCGCCACAACTGCCGCGCGCATTGGGATTACAGGACGGCACGCTCGCCATGGCGAGAATCTGCCCGGTATGTACATTCATTACCACCGCCGAGCCTTCGGTGGCGCCGAAATGTTGTTGCGCAGCCAGCAACGTCATGTAGGCCCAGTACTGAATCTGAGGGTTGATGGTCAGGTGCAGGTCGTGGCCGGGTACCGGCGCCTGCCGCGCGCCGAGGAGGTGGAGCACTTCGCCCTGTCCGTCTACCAGCACCTTCTCACGACCCGCCTTGCCCGACAACCAGGAGTTATAGCCCATCTCCAGGCCGGCAGCGCCCTGGTGATCGAGATGTACCAGGCCCAGCAGCGGTGTGCTTACCGCCCCCAAAGGATAATAAGTACGACTGGTCTTCTGGACATAGATACCCGGCACATGGAGGGCCTCCAGTGTGCGCCCCAGTTGCGGCTGCACCTGACGCAGGATATAGGCGAAGCCCGATCCACCGGACCGGACCCGCGCCGTCAGTTCGTCGGGACTGAGGTTCAGGGCCTGCGCCACCTTGTTCCAGTCCTTACGGTGGGCATTGAAGATGCGCGGATCCGTCCAGATGGTCACGGCCGGCACATTCACCGCCAGCGCATCACCGTTGCTACCGTAGATCACGCCACGGGCAGCGGGCAAAGGCCGCGACTGCAGGTAGCGCATGCGCCCCTGGACACGCAGTTCGTGGGCTTGCCGCCATTGCAGCTCCGCATCCCGCGCCAGCACCACCACCAACCCCACAAGAATGACGGCAAGGAGCAGTATCGCCCGCCAGCGCGGCAGCATGCGTTGCAGGCTTAAGCGTTCCGACGGCATGCGCAGCTCCTCGGCGAGGTTCCCCGGTCGTCCCTATGGTAAGGCAAGGGCGCGCCGGCGGGATGTAGAATGAGCACCGCCGGCTGTTCGCGGTCGTCCCCCCCACGAACGTCACAAGCGGCGAAGATGCCGGTCGCAATATCCATACTCAGTGCGATATTGCCGCCTCCTTCGCAGTCTGGCGATGAATGGATTGCAGCCAGGAAACAGCCGGAGTATAGGCCGGATTCGCGCGCAACAATTGCAACAGGGTGGCTTCCGTCGCATGTTTTTTGCCTGCCCGCCACTGGGTGAGGGCGATTTCCATCTGCAGATTACTGCGCGGGTAAGGAAAGAGCGGCCGCCGTAACCCGGCAGACAAAAAGGCTATACCCTCCCCGACGTGCCCCTGATCCACATAGGCCAGTTGGGCGATTTTGTTGCGCAGACCGACACTTTCGGGATTGATCGCCAGGCCTTTACGCCAGGCCAGCAACGCCAACCGGTCCTGCTGCGCCTTGTCCAGGCCGAGCAGGGCGCCCTGCTCCAGATAGAGCGTGCCGATGGAATTCCACACGCCCGACTGCTGCGGAATTCCCACCAGACTCTGGCGATATTGACTGAGCGCCGCCTTTACCAGGGAACGGCGTTGGGCAATATCCGTCTGGTTTCCGCGATCTGCGAGGCTGAGATAGGTATTGGCCAGATACACATGGGGTTGGGTCGCCAACGGTCGTACCAGCGTCAGCGCATCCGCCGCTTTGAGTAGAAACACGGCACGCTGGTTCGCGTTGCTGATCAACCGGTTGAGCCAGCCGTTTTCGCTCAGCAGGGCGAAAGTCGCGCCATCGGCGGCCAGATTCCAGGAAGCCGCCACCACCGCCAGCACCAGGAGCGCTTGCGCGATGAATCCATGGTTAATGCCGATCCGTGGCAGCAAGGGCGTAGTCTCGGCCTGAACACCGTAGATACGCCAGGCACGTGCCAGAAAGAGGCCGGCCAGCAGACTCAGGGGTAGATTGTAGAAAATGAAATTCCCCAGGGCATGGCCGGTAACGGCAAAAACCCCGAGCACCAGACCCAATGCCTGCAAGCGGCGTTCATCCGGCACCTGCAAGACCTTGCCCGCGCGGTAAAGCAGACGGTACAGGGCGTACATCAGGGTCGCGGCAAAGCCGAGGAGAAAGCCCAGATTGACGAGCCCTCCCTCGGCCAGATATTCCAGATAATCATTGTGGGCGTAAGTGCCCGCCGACGCCAGTTCGCCGGGCAGACGGTAGGCAGGATAATTCAGAAAATAAGACCCGAGGCCGGTACCCATCCAGGGATGGCTGAGAAACATGTGCCAGGTAGCCACCCACATCAACCCGCGGGCAACCGTAGAAATATTATGCGTAATGAAACCTGGCGCCAGATGCCCCAGAAGGTCATAGCCTTGGGGGTAACTCAGCAGGGAAAAGCTGATCAGCGCCAGAGCCGTTATCACGGCCATACGCGCCCTGCCGCCCGGCCGCCTTCCGAACGCCCAGAAAACAAAAGGCATCGTACAGACCCACGCCAGCAATCCACCCCGGCTGTTCGTAGAAAAAAAAGCGAGAAGGATTACGGTAAGCGTGGCGAGATAAAGTAACCCGACCCTGTTTAGCTGAAGCGACACAAAGCGCGTACTGCGTTTCTCATCGTCGATGAGGTAAGCGGCAAGAATCGGGAAAAACAGGAGATTCAGCCACGCTGCGAAGCTGTTGGTGTCCAGCAGCGGACCATAAGGCCGCAAGCCGGATAGCCCAATGCCCCGCCCCATCCAGTGGTAATACTGCCAGAGCGCCATGCCGCTCAGAATCCAGGCACTCAGCAAAATCCCTCGCCAAAACCAAGCCCAGGACTGTTCTGCGACCGACGCCGGGATCATCACGCTGATGAGAAATGCCAGCGGCAGAGCACCCAATACCCAAAAGTAGAACCAGCTCGTGTAAGGCGACCCGCTCCAGAACAGGGTCAGGCCAAACCACAGCAGCCAGAGCAACATGAAGATCGGCAAAAACCCGCGCGGCCAGGTCAGTCCGTCCCCCAGGCGCGGCCACCAGACCATGGCACCCCAGACCATCAAGACAATGCTGGTGACTGCCAGCAGCGGGATCATCTGACCGTTGTAATACCAGGAAAGAAAATAGGCGATCAGGGGAAAGGCCGCATAGAGCCCGGCCCGATATGAGGGTACGGCAGGATTCACTGATCGTCTCCGGCATGTTGTGGGCAACAGTAATCACCGTCAGCCCGGCGGACCGCTTCCTGTAGTGGCAGATGCCGGTTGCAGCACGCGCATCGCACCAGTCGATCTATCCGTGGTGCCCGGGGGCGGCGGTGCTGCCGAGCATACCAAAGCAGCGCCACAAACACCGTTAGAATCAGCCACTTCAGCATAAGTACAGGTACCCGTGTGGTGCGGACTGACAGTGCCATGCCATCCGCGGATCCGCCACAAAAACAGACTCGACGGCCGCCAAGTCCTTATGAAAAAGGCCCGACAATGCGGGCCTTTCCTCAATTGGTCGGGGCGAGAGGATTCGAACCTCCGACATCCGCCTCCCGAAGGCGGCGCTCTACCAGGCTGAGCCACGCCCCGATGACATACTTCAAAAATCACGCCGCACGGCAAATGCCGCCAAAAAAGCCAGAGCTTCCTTCTCCATACCTGCCGGAAACCCGGACAGACAAGCAATGGCCTGATCCGCCTTTTCCTTCGCGACGCGCAAAGTGTAATCAATTGACCCTGTTCTGGCAATGATTTCCCAGACCGTTCCAAAGACGGCTGGCGCATTGCCGCTCAGTGCTTCACGCAAAATGGCCTGCTCCGCCGCCGTGGCATGCTGCATGGCGTGGATATAGGGCAGGGTTGCCTTGCCTTCCGCCAGATCGTCGCCCCGGTTTTTGCCCATTTTCTCGGCGCTGGTGGAGTAATCCAAGGCATCATCCATCAACTGAAAGGCGATGCCGAGCAGCGAGCCGTATTGCGCCAAGGCCTTCTCCGCAGCGGCATCCAGTTCGTTTACCAGCGCCCCGATACGGGCGGCGGCCTCGAAGAGCTTGGCGGTCTTGGCTTCTATGACCGCGAAGTACGCCTCAGGACTCAGATCGGGATCGTTGGCGTTCTCCAGTTGTGCAACCTCTCCCTGGGCAATAACGCTGGTGGCCTCCGCCATGGTGGCGAGGATACGCATATCGCCGTCCTGTACCATCATCTCGAAGGATCGGGCGTAAAGAAAATCCCCGACGAGTACGGCGGCGGCGTTGCCCCAGCGTTGATTGGCAGTCGCATTGCTGCGCCGCAGTTCGGAACCATCGACTACGTCGTCATGCAGCAGCGTCGCCGTATGGATAAACTCGACAACAGCCGCCAGAGAGATCGGACGCGGGCCGCGCTCACCGCCCATGCGTGCGGCGAGCAGCAGAACAATGGGCCGCAGCCTTTTGCCACCGGCATTGATCAGATAAGTCCCCATGGCCGGAATGGTCGGCACCCCCGAACGCAATTGTTCCTGGATAACGCTGTTCACCGCCGCCATATCGGCCCGTACGAGGCGGTTGACTTCCTCCAGATTCATGCCCTTGCTGCTCCCTGTCTGCCTCAGCACCCGCCACACACCGGTATGGTGCGGAGCCGTTGATTGCAGGCGATTGTCGTTAGCGCGGCACAAGCTTGTCAAGCGCGGTCATCCGCCTTGTGCCGCAGCGCCGGACAACCCGGCCGGAATCTCCAAGTGGCGTGATCTCGCCAGTCGTCTCAATACTTCCGAGTCGCCATTCCATTGTGCAAGGGTATCCCACAGGAGGTGCGGGCCGAGGTCTTCACCTGCCCGCAACATGCGTTCACGCAAGGTTTTGCCACCACTGCCCACCGCCAGGAAGAGCAGAATCAGGGTATTGATATAATCCTCGATACGGCGTTGCTGGTAGGTTATGCGCAGAAGTTCGGCATACAACGGCAGTCGCCGCGGTTCATGGGCGATAGCCCGCCACAGGATCGCCATGCCGTAGGCCGGATCGTGGTTGCGGGATACCAGGGCCAGCGCCATCTCCGCAGTCATGACGGCATCCGGAGTTCGCGCTTGCGGAAGAGGGACGGCCATGCCCACTTTCTCGGCAAGCACGAGGAGTTCAAGATTGCCGGGATCCTGGCTCAGACCGGTATTTACCCGTTCCCGCCACCAGGACTCGTCCATGGGGGCAGCCCCCGGCTTTTCGCCCAGACTTTCGAGCAGGTCGGCATAGCTGTCGATATCGGCCATGGCAAGGTAGGCATCCAGGAGCATGTTGATGGGTTTGGTCACATGCGGGTTGATATCCACATACCAGCGCAACACGGTCGCGGCCTGCGCATAGTGGCCATACTCCAGGTAAATGGTCGCTTCATTGAGGAGGTCTTCGATGCTGAGCGCTTGCTGCTCGGCGCCACCGCTAGTGGTTACGGGTGGGACAACAGCATTTACGCTGGACACTTCGGGTCGAGTCTGCAGCACGTCTGTGGCGGGTGCCGAACGCGCTGCTGAGGAGACTGGCGCGCTGCTTTTGTTCTGTAAACGGCGGCGCCGTGCCCGCAGACGAATGAAAACCTCCACCAGCAGCAGCAGGACGACAACGATTTCCAACAGTAACATTACACCTTGCATAGACACCCCAAGCGCGACCAAGTATACCCTTTATAACCACGTACAAGGGGGTTTTAGTCGAAAGCCCGGGATTCGCCAGAAGCGATGCCTTACGTATCCTCCGCCATGCCCAACTCTTTCAGCTTGCGGGTGAGCGTATTGCGCCCCCACCCGAGTTTGTGCGCGGCGCTCTGCTTATGGCCGCGGGTATGTTGCAGGGCCGCTTCCAGCAGACAGCGTTCGAACAGCGGCTGAATCTTGTCCAGCAAGGCTTCTTCACCGCCAGCGAGACGCTGCCGCACCACCGCCCCCAGCAGCAGGCGCCAATCCTGGGTGTTCGGATCCGGCATCATGGCGGACACCGGCGATGCGGCCATTTCCGGCGGCAAATCCGTCACCTGGACCTCGCGGGTGGGTGCCATCACCGTAATCCAGCGACAGACGTTTTCCAATTGGCGCACATTACCGGGCCAGTGCCAGTTCATAAAGGCAGACTCCGCCGCCGGACTCAATATTCGCCGCTCGACATCCAGTTGCTCCGCGCTACGACGGAGAAAATGGCGGGCCAGACGCGGAATGTCCTCACGCCGCTCGCGGATGGGCGGAAGATGGATATGGATGACGTTGAGACGGTGGTAGAGATCTTCCCGGAAGCTGCCATCGCGCACCTTGGCTTCGAGGTTCTGGTGGGTCGCGGCGAGGACGCGGACGTCCGCACGCTGGGGCGCGTGGCCACCGACCCGATAGAAAGTGCCGTCGGAAAGCACCCGCAGCAGGCGGGTTTGCAGGGCGGCTGGCATATCGCCGATTTCATCCAGAAAGAGGGTTCCCCCCGAGGCCTGCTCGAAGCGACCCTGCCGGGTCTGCACCGCCCCGGTAAAGGCGCCCTTTTCATGACCGAAAAGTTCCGATTCCAGCAACTCGGCGGGAATGGCTGCCGTGTTGATAGCAATGAAGGGCCCGCGCGCACGGGGGCTGTGCCGGTGCAGTGCACTGGCCACCAATTCCTTGCCGGACCCCGACTCGCCGGTAATCAGCACATTGATCTGTGAGCGCGACAGACGTCCAATGGCGCGAAACACCTCTTGCATGGCCGGAGCCTCACCGATCATTTCCGCCGGATCGCTCTCCTCGACACCCGCCGCGCTCGGCCCCGCCCGACTGCCGAGGGCGCGCTGTACCAGCGTAACCGCCTCGTCCATGTCAAACGGCTTGGGCAGATACTCAAAGGCCCCACTTTGAAAAGCGGCGACGGCATTGTCGAGATCAGAGTGCGCCGTCATCACGATCACCGGCAGTTTTGGCCAGCGCGACTGAACTTCGCGCAGAAACGCCAATCCGTCCAGGCCGGGCATACGCAGGTCGGTGACAATGGCTCCTGGCTGCTCACGCCCCAAGGCCCGTAGCGCGCTGTCGGCGTCTGTAAAGCTGCGCACCAGGATATCGGCCTGCGTCAACGCCTTCTCCAAAACCCAGCGAATGGAAGGGTCGTCATCGATAATCCAGACCTGTGTCATGCGGATGCCTCCCGGTACGGTGACAGGGGCAGGGAAACGGAAAATACCGTCTCTCCCGGTTGTGAATGGCAGTGAACCACGCCGCCATGCCCGCGCACCAGTCCCTGTACGATGGCGAGCCCCATTCCCATACCCTCGGCACGACTGGTGACCAGGGGCAAAAAGATCCGTGGCAACAGATCCGGGGAGATTCCCGGGCCGTTGTCGACCACATCCACACGCAACGCCAGGCGGAATGTGTGGTGCAGCAGGGTAACGTAGCGTTCGACCCGGGTGCGGATCAGAATTGCACCGTGGCGGTCCAGCGCCTGTTGGGCATTGCGCATCAGATTCAGAAAAACTTGCACCAGTTGCTCCTGATCCGCCATAAGGTCGGGAATGGAGGGATCGTAGTCGAAACGCACGGCAATACCGGTGGGCAATTCCGCATTCAGCAGACGACGCACGTGCTCCAGCACCTGATGGATATTCACCTCGGCAAAAACCGGGCGGCTACGGGGTCCCTGGAGGCGATCCACCAGATGATGCAGACGATCCACCTCATGGAGAATGACGCGGGTGTAATCTTTCAGTTCCGGGCGTTGCAACTCGCGATCCAGGAGTTGCGCAGCCCCGCGCAAACCGCCGAGGGGATTTTTGATTTCGTGGGCGAGGCCGCGCAGCATCTCCTGCGCTGCGCCGTAAATGCGGTCCTGCATTTCCTCCTCGGCGTGCCGCGCCGGCAGTTCCATGGGCCGCATTTCAATAATGAGGCCGTCGGTTGGTGCCGGTGTCACCACCAAATCCACCACGGCGCCGCCGCCCTCACTCAGCGCCAGGGGCAGGGCCCTACGCAGCGTCGCCGTGTTCGCCGCGATGGTATCCACGAAAAGTGTGGCAAATCGCTCTTCGCCAACGACGCTGCACAGCGCCGGCAAATATTGCCCCAATGCCTGGTGCTGGCTGATGCGCAGCAGATTCTCGGCGGCGGGATTCATATACCGGATATGGTAATCCGCTCCCAGAACCAGTACCGCTGATTCCAGGGCGTCCAGCACCATATTCTCCGTGGGCAGGGTGGTTATGCTTTTGCGGCGCGCCATGCAAGCTCCGATCTTATGATTCACCAAACAGGCTCCGTGCTCAGTAAAGCAAAAAGCGCACCAGACCGTCAGGAACACAACTCCCTGCACCCCGGCATACCATGGATAGGCCTCTGCATCCCCGACGCAAACACCAGGCATGCCCTTATCCTGCGGCAGCCGGTTGCAGACGCATATAATGCACCATAATAGTGCATTATGGACGAGGCGCCTAGCGCCATTGCCGGCCGACCTCCTGGTCGGGCTTCCCAAGGCCGGTATTTTCGGCGACTATCATCCATCCATGTCGTCGGGCTCACAGGAATACTCCATGACCTATTGCCTCACCACCCACGTCACCGGAGGTCTGGTTTTCTGCTCAGACTCGCGGACCAACGCGGGCACCGACAATGTCAGCATCTACTCGAAAATGCATCACTTCTGCTGGCCCGGGGATCGTTTTCTCTGCCTGCTTTCAGCGGGCAATCTGGCGACCACCCAGGGCGTGGTCAAGCGGATGCAGCAAGATATCGATCAGGACGCCGAAACCCATCTGCTCAATCTGAACAGCATGGCCGAGGCGGCGGATTATGTCGGCCTCATCAATGCCGAGGTGCAGCGCAACCAAGCCAACCGCGATACCGCCAACACCAATTTCGAGGCGACCTTCATACTCGGTGGGCAGATCGGCGCAGAGATGCCAGCTACCTATATGATCTATCCACAAGGCAACTATATCCATGAATCATCGGACCATCCTTTTCTGCAAATCGGCGAAATCAAGTACGGCAAACCGATCCTGGACCGCGTAGTCAGGCCCGACCTCTCGCTGGAGGCTGCGGCACGCTGTGCGCTGGTCTCCATGAATTCCACCATGCGCAGCAATGTCACCGTAGGTCCTCCGGTGGAACTGCTCATTTACCGCGCCAACAGCCTGCAGGTAGGGCGCTACCTGACCTTTTCCGACGAAGATCCTTTTTACCGCAGCATCGGTGAACGCTGGAGCCAGGGGTTGCTACGGGCGCTGGATGACCTGCCGCGCTTTGCCTGGGAAAGTGCGGCCACGAATCTTACGGAAGAGACAGAAAACGGCGGCCGTTGACGGACGAAATCAGCCCTGCACTACGGCTGAGCCAAGCGCACCGTATTGGTGCACACCTCTTCCTTACTGCGACACGGTCCCGCCGGAAATCCGGCCATTCAGGTGCAACCGACATCCAGGGACCACGAACTGCAGGAAATGCGATGACTGGTGACCGGAGAACGAGGCGATCGCCCAGCCGGCATCTGGCATAATCTTTGCTGATATACTTCAGCGACCACAGCACAGCCCGATCCGGCATCGGAACGAGGACGTCGTCTCAGCGCCTAATTCAGAAGCGTGAGCGTGCATCACGCGAAGAGGAGAACCGGTTTATGGATTGGCTGAGCAAGCATTATCAACAGCAGAAGGGTTACGATGAGCTGGTAGGCGAAGGTGCGGTACCACGTCTGCCCGCAGCCCCCCTGTTTGACTACCTCAGCACCCTGGACAGCAGTGAACTGCGTGCCCGCCGACAGGCCGCAGATGCCGCCATCCTCGCCATGGGCATCACCTTCACGGTGTACAGCGAGGCGGGCGACATCGACCGCGCCTGGCCCTTTGATATCATCCCCCGCATCCTCTCCCGGCGAGAGTGGGTGCGCATCGAAGAAGGGCTCAAGCAGCGTTTACAAGCCCTCAACCTCTTTATCGACGACATCTATAACGCACAGCGTATCGTTGTGGACGGTGTTTTCCCGGCCGAGGTCCTGGCCAGTTCCCGCAATTTCCGGGAGGCCTGCCGCGGCGTGCATCCACCTTTCGGAGTCTGGGCCCACATCTGTGGGAGCGATCTGGTCCGCGATGCGGACGGCACGGTCTATGTTCTGGAGGACAACCTGCGGGTTCCCTCCGGCGTCTCCTACATGCTGGAAAATCGACAGATCATGAAGCGGCTCTTTCCTGAACTATTCAAGTCCTCGACTATCCTGCCCGTGGACGACTACCCCAACCGGCTCTACGACACCCTGGCCGCACTGTCGCCCCGCGAGGGGGACCGGCCCGTGGTCGCCGTGCTTACCCCGGGCATCTACAACTCGGCCTACTTCGAACACAGTTATCTGGCGCAGCAAATGGGGGCTTATCTGGCGGAGGGCGCGGATTTCTTCGTCAGCAGGGACGATATCGTCTATCTCCGGACCATCTGCGGCCCGCAGCGGGTGGATGTGATCTACCGCCGCATCGACGACGAATATATGGACCCCGAGGTCTTCCTCACCGATTCCGCTCTGGGTATTCCCGGATTGCTGCGCGCCTGGCGACGCGGCACGGTCGCCATTGCCAACGCGCCCGGTGCCGGCGTCGCCGATGACAAGGTGGTATACGCCTTCGTGCCCGACATCATCCGCTACTATCTGGGCGCCGAACCCATCCTGCCCAACGTGCCGACCTACTTGTGCATGCGCGACGCAGACCGCGATTATGTACTGAGTCACCTGCACGAACTGGTGGTCAAACCGGCCAACGAGTCAGGCGGTTACGGCATGCTCATCGGACCGCGCGCCACCTCCGAAGAGCGCGGGCGCTTCGCGGAACTGATCGCCGCTAACCCGCGTAATTATATCGCCCAACCCACCCTGAATCTTTCCACCGCGCCAACCCTGGTGGAAGACCATCTGGAAGCCCGCCATCTCGACCTGCGTCCCTTTATCCTGCAGGCGGACAAGCTGTATGTGACGACCGGCGGCCTGACCCGGGTGGCCATGCAACCGGGGTCGCTGGTGGTGAACAGCTCCCAGGGCGGCGGCAGCAAAGACACCTGGATTGTCGATGAGGAGGCCCCATGCTTTCGCGTGTAGCTGAAAACCTGTACTGGATGGCCCGCTATCTGGAGCGGACCGAAGACATGGCCAGACTGATCAACGCCACCACACTGCTGCTGCTCGACCTGCCCCAGGGCGCCGAGTTCGGCTGGGACATTCTCTTGCAGGTGACGGGCGACGCCAAACTCTACATGGAACACTACGGCACGCCGGAGGAAGGCCGCATCATGCGGTTTCTCATTGCCGACGAGCGCAACCCCAACTCGGTGATGGCGGCCATCCATCAGGCCCGGGAGAATTGCCGCACCTTCCGCGACCTGCTTCCCGCGGAGTTCTGGGAGCGCCTGAACACCCTCTTCCTCTTCGTCCGCGAACATGCCGGCACCAGTTCGGACAGCCGTCATGCACGTTATGCCTTTCTCAACGAGGTCATCTCCCGACGCCACGCCCTGGTGGGGCTGCTCATCAGCAGCATGAGCCAGGACAACGTATACCAGTTCATCAAGCTGGGCCGCAACATGGAACGCGCCGACATGACCACCCGCATCGTCGACGTGACCAGCGCCGTGATCCTGCCCCAGGACCAGGGGCTACAGAAAACGACCACCAGCAGCCTCTGGCTGGGCGTGTTGCGTGCGCTCAGCGCCTTTGAGATGTACCGCCGTCATATCTCGGTACAGGTGCGCAGCAATCAGGTGGTAGACTATCTGCTCAAGGATAACAAGTTTCCGCGCAGCATGAAGTACTGCCTGGGGGAGATGGAGGTGGCGCTCGCCTATCTGCCCAACGCAGGCATCCCCGCCGAGGCCGTGCGCCGCGCGCGGCGGCGCCTGGATGCCCTGAAACTGGCGAATTTGCGCCCGGACCTGCTCCACGAATATCTGGATCAGGCACAAAAAGATCTCGCCATGGTGCACCGCACGATTCATGGCACCTATTTTGCCCGGGATGATACCGGTTTCGACGGAGTGCCGAGCGGGCTGCTCCTGAATGCCGCGCAGGCCTGACCGCAGACGCGGCACCCACCCACTTCGGAGGAAATCATCATGGGCATCCATGTCGTACTGCGACACCAGACCGTGTATGACTTTGACCGGCTGGTGGATATCCACCCCCATGTGCTGCGCCTGCGCCCTGCGCCCCATTGTCGCACCCCGATCCTGGCCTACTCGCTCCATGTCGAACCGGCCAGGCATTTTCTCAACTGGCAACAGGACCCATTCGGCAACTA
>JAMCRJ010000022.1 GCA_023381645.1 Gammaproteobacteria bacterium | reverse complement strand
ATGCCTGCAGGAGGCGCGTCAGGATCTGGGTATCGCCACCACCCTGCTGGAATCCCGTTATCTGGCCGGATCGCACCCATTATTGCAACAACTGAGCGACGCGTTACGGGAAAATCCCCCCTGGCCTTCCCCGCTTTTTTTCGCCGCCAAACTGGCGGAGCAGGAAAACCGTCACGCCCGCTGCAGCGACACTGCTTTTCACCTCGAACCCAACCTCAAGGAAGGTCCCGGTGCGCTACGCAATATCCATCACCTGCAATGGCTCGCGGCCAGTGTTTTCGGGGAGGGCAGTCTGCGTCGCCTGCGCGATGAGGACATCATTACCGGCGAGGAATATCGTCAGCTCCTGCGCGCCCAGGCCCTGCTCTCCCGCCTGCGGATCGCCCTGCACCTCGCCACCGGACGCCACGAAGACCGTCTGCGCCTCGATCTGCAGGTACCTCTGGCACGGCAACTGGGCTACACCGACCGACCGGGACGTACCGCCGTCGAACAATTGATGCAGAAACTCTATCGCGCCTTCGCCGATATTCTGCGTATCGCCGCCATTGCCCAGGAGAACATCGCGCAGCATCTGGCCGCACGCACCCCAGCGCTGGAGGTTACCGACCAGCGGGCCACCCTGTCCCGGCCCACGCTGCATCGCGATGATATACAACTGCTCCGGCACATTCTGGGCCTGTTCCGTAGCCTGGTGGAAGACCCGCGGCGGCGCACCCTCGACGCACAGACGCAACGCCATCTGTACGCCTTGCGGAACGCCGTTCACCCGCGGGATCTGGACCATGATCCCGTCGCGCAGGAGCAGCTTCTCGCCATTCTCGCCCAGCCTGACGGCGCCTATCGCAGCCTCGCCATGATGCAGCAATGTGGCCTGCTGGCACGCATACTCCCCGCCTTCGGACGTATCACCGGACGTATTCAGCACGATCTCTTCCATGCGTATACCGTCGACCAGCATACTCTTTTTCTGCTCCGCAACCTCGGTCAGATCTGGACTGGCGAGGCACCACTCCTGCCCGTCGCCGAGGCCGCCCGGCGGCAGGTGGAAAAACCGGAGTTACTGGTGCTGGCCGGTCTCTTCCACGATATCGGCAAAGGCCGCGGCGGCGATCACTCCAAAATCGGTGCTCAGGAAGCCCGGCGTTTTGCCCGGCGTCTACGATTGTCGCCCTGCGATACAGACCTGGTCGTCTGGCTGGTGGAACAACATCTGCGAATGTCCGCCGTTTCCCAGCGCCGCGACCTCGAAGACCCTCAGGTCATCCGCGACTTTGCCCATCTGGTCGGGGATGAACGCCATCTTGCCTATCTGCTGCTCCTCACCGTGGCCGACATGCGTGCCACCAACCCGGAACTCTGGAATGACTGGAAGGGACTGCTGCTCAGTACACTATATCGGGCGACGGCCACGGAACTTCAGCGGGAAGACCGCCAGACCCGGGATCTTCCGCAGATCATCTCCGATAAACAGCAGGCTGTTCTGCAGAAAATCGCCAGTACCGACCACTCCCGTGTACACACCCTCTGGCAGCAGCTTTCGGGCCCGTATTTTCTGCGTTACACAGCAGACGAACTACTCTGGCATTGCCGGGAGATACTTGCCCACAAAAGCCGGAAAGCATTGGTCGCGGTGCAGCCCCACGCGCCCGAGGGCAGTGAAGTCCTGATTTACGGCCCGGACCGACCGGGACTTTTCCAGCAGATTACCGGTGCCCTCGATCGGCAATCCCTGAACATCATCGACGCCCGGATCGATACCAGCGAGGATGGTCGCGCCATCGACACCTTCCTGGTCATCGACAACAGCCACGCCTTCGCCCACAGCGCCCAGGCCCATGCCGATCTGGCTGCCGAACTCCGCGCGGTTCTTGAAGGGGAAGCCGTGCGCAAACCACGTTTTGGGTTGCGCCATTGCGATCCGCGCCACCGGTTTTTTGCACACGTTCCCGCCGAGATCCGCGTGGACAATGGCGTCCTGCCCCGCTATACCCTGCTGGAAGTCCGCGCTGCAGATCACCTCGGCCTGCTCTATCAGGTCGGCGAGACGCTCCGCGCATTGCAGCTCAACATCCACGGCGCCAAAGTCTCCACCTTCGGTGAACGAGTGGAAGACACCTTCTTCATTCTCAACGAACGGGGGCGCAAACTGACCGAAACCCAGGTCGGCGCGCTGATTCATGCCTTGAGCGACATTTTGAATGGTGAACCCGCTTAAACGATGAATTGCCCCCTTCTCCTACGACAGGCGCAAACCCATGTGGTCATTCCTTCTCCCTGACGCCCGGCGGCGGCGCGACCGCGCCCTGGGC
The DNA here is from genome assembly GCA_023381645.1 of Gammaproteobacteria bacterium. Next base: position 6,766 of record JAMCRJ010000022.1, on the reverse strand, counting down.
CTCGCCGGTGTCCTGCGCAGCGCCCTGCTGGTGCAAGACATCGCGCGTAATGGCGCACAACCCGGAGACCTGCTGCAGACCTGCATCAGGAGCGTTCTGGCGCTGGACAGCAAGGACAGCCTGCGTGCCCTGGGCGATATCGACAGCCTGCGTCACTCTCTGGCGCTGCTCTGCCCGCTGCTGCAACGCGGCCCCGGCAACGCCCGGGAGGCCGAACTGCTGCGCTACAGCATGGCGCTGACCACCCTCGGCAAGCGCCTCCTCAAAAACGCCTCGGCCACCCGGCGCGTCCAGGAAGGCGTCGAGCAGGCCCAACGCCAGATCGCCCACTTTGCTGATCCGATGCAGCGCAGCATCGTTGCCGGGCTCGCCCAGACGTACACCGAGGCCATCGGCATTCTCCGCCCGCGCATCATCGTCAGCGGAGAGAGCCGTTTCCTGAGCGACCCGGACGATGCCGCACGCATCCGTACCCTCCTCCTCAGCGGCATCCGTGCGGCCGTTCTGTGGCGGCAGGCGGGCGGCCGTCTGCCCGCCACCATTCTCGAGCGACGCGCGCTCTGTCAGGAAGCGGAAGAATTACTCGCCACCCATCCCCAGCCTACCCGATGATCACCCTTGATCGAGGGCACCCCGGCGCTTGACGAGCACGTGCATATCCTCCAAAAACCACGCACAGACCGATGCGGCAAAGCTGAACAGCGCTGCGATCAAAAAGTCCGCATGCAACGTCTGGACGATCAGGGCAGACGCCCCCTCCTGGGCATAACCGTGAGATCCCCCCGCCAAAAAGGCAGAAAACACCGCGCCGAAAGCCGCAACCCCCAGAGTGCCGCCCATGGAACGGAACAGGGTGACGGTTGACGTCGCCACCCCCAGGTGGCGGTGCGGCACCGCAAGCTGGGCAGAGAGCACCAAGACCTGCATGGTCGTGCCCAGCCCCAGTCCCAGCAGCACCAGTACCGCGTCGATGCGCCACATGGGCGTATGCTGCCCGAGCATGGAAAGCAGCCCAAGCGCCAGGGTGATGAGCAGGGCGCCGGCGATGGGAAACTCCCGATAACGCTGAGTCCGGCTGATCCGGCGCCCGGTCAGCACCGACATTGCCAGCATGCCCAAGAGCAAAAATAACAGTTCCAGACCGGAGGCAGTCGGCGAGAAACCACGCACATCCTGCAAATAAATGGGCAGAAAGCTGACGGAGCCGAGCATCGCCACCCCGACAAAAAAAGAGATGATTACACTCAGCGAAAAAGTTCTGAAACGAAAAAAAGCGAGCGGCAACAGAGGTTCCGGATGATGCCGCTCGATCCGTATAAATCCGCCGAACGCGCTCAGCCCCGCGGCGAGAAGAAGCCATGGGCCGGCGGAATCCCAGGGCAACACCGTCCCGGACACGCTGGCGAACAGCACCAGGGCGCTCAGGCTGGTGGTCAGCAGGACCGTTCCCAGTACATCCATCCGCACCTTTTCGGCCGTTTTCGGTCTGGGAAAGGCGAAGCCGATGACGAAAAAGGAAAATATACCGATGGGCACATTGATATAGAATATCCAACGCCAGCCCATGGTCTCCACGATGAAGCCACCGAGAAAGGGCCCGACCAAGGTCGCGAGACCAAAGGCGGCGCCCACCAGCCCCTGATAACGGCTGCGCTGGGTGATGGGAATGAAGTCCGAGATGGAGGCGATGGCGGTCACCAGCAAACCGCCACCGCCAATCCCCTGCAAGGCCCGGAACACCATCAGCTCGTCAATGGTTTGCGCCTGGCCGGACAAAACCGATCCTGCCAAAAACAGCAACACTGCCGATTGCAGGAGATACTTGCGCCCCAGAAGATCCCCCAGTTTACCGTATACCGGCAAACAGACGGTGGAGGTCAGCAGATAAGCGGTCACGATCCAGGGTAGTTTGGCCAGGCCATGGAGATCGCGGGCGATGGTCGGCAGGGCGGTGGAGACCACGGTCTGGTCCATCGCCGCCAAAAAAATGGACGACAGGATGGCGAAGAAAATGACTTTTGCCGGCCAGTCCAGACGAAAAGTAGATGCGGAAACGGGCGTTGATGAGGATGTCAATGTATGCCACGCGCAAAACCGATGGCCACCATGATCAGCATGACCGCGATGTAAATACGCAGCCCCCAGAAGGCTACCTGTATCCATCCCCGGATCGGCGCACGGGTCAGCGGTTTGGGCTCCTGATGGACTTCATCTTCCAGAAACGCCAGAAATTCCGGTGTCGCCGCGGAATGAAAGTCTTCTTTAGAATGCATACAAAGCTCCTCAGGCGGACGGGAAGACGACGGTATAGCCATAAACGGCATTGGCCAGAATAAGGAAACCAACGATGGCGAATGCTGAATAATTTTGCCAGCGCCGGTTCACATAGCTCCCCATGATCTCGCGATCATTCAGCAGCATGAGCAAAAACAACATCGCCGCAGGCATGAATATGGAAGCGATTACCTGTACGGTCAGGTTCAGAAAACCCAGTGGGATTTGAGGAATCAGCACCACCAGAGCAGCCATCCCGGCGCTCAGGATACCGGACAGATAAAAGGGCAAGGCCCGTTGCGGCCGAAGGTTCAGACTTCGGGGCAGCTTGAGTGCCTCGCCCACCGCCCAGGAAGTACTTGCCGTAATGGCAATGGCCGCAATCAGCCCCGACTCGACGAGGCCCAGAGCGAACAGTGCGGTTCCGACACTACCGAGGCTGCTTTCTCGTAACAGATGGAGGATCGCCTGGATGTCAAACTGGGCGGTATTGAGGTGCCCATACGCCAGAGTACCCGTCAGAATGACGATGGCAATGGCGATGATACCCATGGAAAGGCTTCCGAAGGCGGTATCGGCCTGGCCGCTGGGGATGTCATTGACCGTAAGGCCCTTGTCGACCACCGAGGATTGCTGAAAAAAGAGCATCCACGGCGCGATCGTCGTTCCGAGATTGGCGAGTACGACATAGGTAAAGGCGCCTACCGCAGTCCCCACCGGAATGTGCCAGTTGCCCACCGCAGCAATAACCTGGCCCCAGTCCGGGTGCGCCGCGATAGCCAGGGGCACAAATACGATATTGCCCGCGGCAATCCACAATGCCAGCCGCTCCCAGGTGTTATAATGCAGAAAGATCATGGTCCCGGCGAGAAAGGTCCAGGCCACAGCGACCGAAAGAACCGGCGGCACAGAAAACACGCTCATGCCGACCCGGATACCGATAAACTCCGTCACCAGGGTCAGGATATTCGCCACCGTCAGATCCAGCAGCGAAAACACCCCCCAGAAAGCGCCATAACGCCCCCAGATCATCTCGGCATGTCCCCGGTGAGTCACCGCGCCAAGACGCACGGTCATCTCCTGCACCACATAGGCCACCGGGATCATGAGCAGCAGGAAGGGAACGAAGAAACCGATACCATACATCGCTCCGGTCTGGGCATAGGTAATCACGCCTCCGGCATCGTTGTCGGCGATCATCACCAGGATACCCGGCCCGATCAGGCTCAAAAACAGCGTCAGCCTCCGCCACCAGGAGGGATGATGGCGGAGTTGATAAATCCGCCAGCGATCCTTGATGCGCTCCCGCACGTCCTCGGGCAATTGCTGCAACACATCCGCCTCGCTGGAGGCTCCGTGAAGTTCTGGTATGACGGACATCGTTCCCCTCCTGAGTGGGCGTTTTATAAGCTGGCCGACCGGTCAGGTCAATATGCCCGAGATCACCACCATGGGCAGGGTCGCCCAGGGAGGAAAAAGACGGAGCTGAGGGTATAAAGGGGGCTCGTGCCGATATCCCCGAAGAACATAACAGAATTGCGCGGATTATATCTGAGCAGGTTTCCTGAAGATATGGGCCTGCCGTGTGACTGCTAGGCAGAATTGCGGCGATAGAGGATAATTGCGGCGCCGCAGGGCCTTCCGGTTCCCTACGCCAACCATTCCAGTGAAAAGGACAAAATCCATGAGCGAATCTCTGCACACCCATGCCCCGCACGAAGAAGCCGCTCATGTGGCTGCCGAACCCCCCGCCCACAAGCATTCCCTCAGTCAGTGGGTGGCCATCTTCACCGCGCTGCTGGCCACCATCGGCGCGGTTGTCAGTTATCAGGGGACTCATCTGATGAACGAGGTGTTGCTGGCCAAGAACGAGGCGGTGCTGGAGAAAGCCAAGGCGACGGACCAATGGAACTACTACCAGGCCATCAGCACCAAAGAGCACCTCATGCAACTGGCTGTGGATCTGACTCCGCAGAATCAGGCAGGGCCTTACCAGAAGGAAATCATCAAATATACGGGCCAGAAAAAGACCGTTCAGGCCGAAGCCCGGCAACTGGAGCAACTTTCCACAGCGGCCAATATGCGTTCGGAGCAATTGAACAGACCGCATAACGATATGGCCATTGCGATGATCTTTTTACAAATCGCCATCTCACTGGCCTCTATCACGGCCTTGACTGGAAGGGTCTGGCTTTTCGGCATGGCGATGCTCAGTGCTCTGGGCGGGGTCGGACTTTGGCTTGTCGCCCTGGGTATGAGCTGACGTTGTCCACGATGCTCCCGCAGCCGGAATGGTATACATGGTACGGGTGGAATGACCGCATCTTTCTGGCGGTGAATCACCTGAGTGATACGCCGACGCTTTCGGCGGCCATGGAGATGGTATCGTGGGTTGCCCAGCCCGCTTATTTTCCCGTCTGGATGGCCCTGCTCGTGGTGATCTTCCGGCTAAGGCCCCTGACGCTGCCCTTTGCTGTTGTCTGGAATTTCGCCGTCGGTGAGTTGGCCGTGTGGCTGATCGTCGTGGCACTCAAATCAGGGCTCGCTTATCCCCGCCCCGTGGTTGCACTTGGGTCTCTGTCGGTACATGTGGTGGGAAGGCCGGAATATTGGCACAGCTTTCCCTCCGGCCATGCGGCAATGGCCTTTCTGCTCGTCGGCAGCCTGCTCCTGGGAAAGGCCTCCAAAATCCTGTGGATACCCGCTGCGGTGTATGCGGTGCTGGTGGCATGGTCACGCATGGCGGTCGGCGCACATTTCCCCGCCGATGTGCTTGGCGGCGCCCTGATCGGTATGTTCAGCGCTGCGCTGGCCGCTCTGCTGCAACGGCTGACCGCCCCTACAGGTCATTCCCAAGACCGGGAAGGACGGCGATAGCGAACCGGGGATCAACGCGCAATCTGCGCCAACTGTGCATTGTTGATCTTCACCCTGGCATGTTCCCGCAAGTCCTTCAGATAGGCGGTCGACAGTAGACGGCCCCTTTGCTCCTCCAGAGAGGCACGAATTTGCGCCGTCACTTTGGGATTTATGGCCGCTGCGGCAGGGGCAGTTACGCGTGTAACGGCAAAAATCTGGTAGCCCGACGACGTCTTCACCATATCCATGGAGGGGACACCGCCAACCGGTGCGGGCGCCGTGAAAGCCGCCTCCAACACCGCTTTATCCAACCCCAGCGCATTACGTATGGTTACATCGCGGTACGCATGCAGCGGATAGGCGCCATGGTCTGTCAGCATGTTCATATCTTTCGCCTGACGCGCCGCGGTCAGCAATGCCTGCGCTTTCTTCTGGGCCAGTTGCTCCGCCTTTTCCGTGCTTAGTTTTGCCGTAATGGCTCCTGCGACGGCACTCAGGGGTTGGACACTACCTGGCGTATAGTGAAGCAGATGCACCGCCAGCAAATCCCCGTTCGCCAAGGTGAGCGCCGTGCTATTTTTTCCGGCGAGCACCGCCTTGCTAAACGCCAGATCAAGCGCTTTGGCGTCGGAAAAAGGTCCTTTGGTAAGCACCTGGCCAGCGGTAAGTACGCCACTTTCCTGAACCGTCAGGCCATAGGCTTTGGCAACCGCGTTCAACCCATCGGGGCTGCTGAACAGGCGATCCTTGAAATTCTCCACTTGGGCCTGGAAGGCGTTTTCAGCAGAACTATTAACAGCAACAGCGGGATGTGGGGTCGCTACAGGGGGAGAACTGACCGCCGGGCTGGTCGGAGCGCCACTCTTGGCGACAAAATCCTTCGGCCCCAGCACCACATACTGTACCTGCACCTGCGCCGGCAACCGGAATTGATCCATGTGGGCATGGTAGTAATCGGCCACCTGGGTAGCCGTTGGCCTGGCGGCCGCAGCAAAGTCGCTATCCCGGATATCTACCGTGCTGACATCACGGTACTCCTGTGACCAAGCCCAAATCCGGGTGGCCTCGACCTTCGATGCCGTGGCTATAACCTGAGGAACGACTTGCAACTGCTCCAGACGCATGCTTTCCCGCAGCATGTCTTCAAACTGTGCCGGTGTCATTCCATTGGCAGCCAGCAATTTCTGGTAAAGATTTTTGGAAAAAGCGCCCTTCTCCTGAAAGGCTGGAATGGATTCGATTTTTTTCGCCAACGCAGCATCGGGCACCTGCAAGCCCAGACGACCCGCCTCCATGCCCAAAAGCATATTGTCAATCAAACCATTAAGCACCTCCAGACCGAAGCTCCTATCCGCCGCCATCTTCGCCGCCGTCGTTGCACCGAAAATATGGCTATAACGCGCCAGGGCATCTTTCATACGTTTCTGAAATGCGGCATCGCTGATCTTCTGGCCATCCACCGTCGCCACGACAGATGAGGTTGAGTGTCCGGAGAATAAATACCCGCTTACGCCCCAAAGCACGAAAGACAACGCGATTAAAACCATGAGTGATTTTGCCACCCACGATCTGCCGAAATTCCGAAACGTTTCCATCATAAATATATCCCCCGAAAACCGGAACACCAAAAAAC
>JAMCRJ010000092.1 GCA_023381645.1 Gammaproteobacteria bacterium | reverse complement strand
TGGCGGTGGCGACAGGCCGCGCCGGAGAACTGGAACTGGATGATCTGCAGCGTCCAAAGACGTTTTTCAAGAGCTTCACCCAGACGGGATGTACCCGCAACATGCACTTTGCCTACAAGGTTTCCGCCACGGAATTCGGGCAGCGAAAGGGCTGTCTCTTTTATGACCTGGGCTGCCGTGGCCCGATGACCCATTCGCCCTGTAACCGCATCCTGTGGAACCGGCAGTCGTCCAAAACCCGGGCGGGGATGCCCTGTCTGGGTTGTACCGAACCGGAGTTCCCCTTCTTCGATCTGGCGCCGGGCAGTGTGTTCAAAACCCAGACCATGATGGGGGTGCCGAAAGACCTGCCAGAGGGTGTGGACAAATCCGCTTATATCAAACTTACGGCAGCCGCCAAGAGTGCTTCGCCGGCCTGGGCCGAAAAAGACATCTTCGTGGTCTGAGGCGCTGAGCGACCCATTTCTGTTTATTGCATATTCGAGGAGATATTGACATGGCAACAGCCGTACAGACACTGGATATCAGCCCGGTTGGTCGGGTTGAGGGGGATCTGGATGTACGCGTGGACATTCGGGACGGCGTGGTGGTCGAAGCCTACACGCAAGCTGAATTGTTCCGTGGCTTCGAGGTCATTTTAAGAGACAAGGATCCGCAGGCGGGGCTGGTGGTAACGCCGCGTGCCTGTGGTATTTGCGGCGCGTCGCACCTGACCTGTGCCGCCTGGGCGCTGGACACGGCGTGGCAGACGGAAGTCCCGCGCAACGCCATCCTGGCCAGAAACATCGGTCAACTTGTGGAAAGCCTGCAAAGCATGCCGCGTCATCATTATGGATTGTTCATGATCGATATGGTGAATGAGAACTATCGGCACGGTAAGTTCTACGATGAGGCGGTCAGGCGTTACGCCCCGTTTACGGGCACCAATTACGAAATCGGCGTGACGATTTCCGGCAAGCCTGTAGAAATCTATGCCCTCTTCGGCGGGCAGTGGCCGCATTCCAGCTACATGGTTCCCGGCGGCGTCATGTGCGCGCCCACCCTGTCCGACGTCACACGTTCCTGGTCCATATTGGAGTATTTCCGTACCAACTGGCTGGAACCGGTATGGCTGGGGTGTTCGATGGAGCGTTATGAGCAGATCAAGTCCTATGATGATTTCATGGCGTGGCTGAACGAGCGTCCGGAACACGCCGATTCCGACCTGGGTATGTATTATCGGATCAGCGAGGATGTCGGGCTGATGAAGTTTGGCGGGGGGTTGGGCAAGTACGTCTCGTGGGGCTATATTCCCCATGAGGATCGTTACCAGCATCCGACCATCGACACGCGGCAGCAGTCCGTCGTCATGAAGGGGGGCGTCTACGATGCGAAGGCCGACAAGTTTCATCCCATGAACCAGTCCTTCACCCGTGAATCGACGACCCACGGCTGGTACGATGAGGGAAGCAATCCCGTCCATCCCTTCAACCGGACCACGAGGCCGATGCAGTCCAACGATCGGGACTTCAGTGGGGCCTACACCTGGTGTACCGAAGTCGCCCACGAGCAGTTGGGGCGCATGGAAGCCGGTCCCCTATCCCGGCAACTGATCGCCGGCGGCGACCACGGCGAATCCTGGCAACATTCCGACCCCTTCATTCTGGACGTCTACAAGAAAATGGGGCCCAGTCTGTGGTTGCGGCATTTCGCGCGGATGCACGAGGTGGTGAAGGTTTATCGCCAGATCGAACATTGTCTGCGTGAGTTCCGCCTGAATGAGCCATTCTATATCAAGCCCCGCGAGCGGGATGGACAGGGGTGGGGTGCCACGGAGGCCATGCGCGGCGCCCTGGCGCACTGGATCGAGGTGAAGGGTGGCAAGATCAGCAATTACCAGATCATCGCTCCCACCACCTGGAATGTGGGCCCCCATGATGCGCAGGGCGGCCGTGGTCCCATCGAAGAGGCTTTGGTTGGCACGCCTATCGCCAATCCGGCGGATCCGGTGGAGGTCGGGCATGTGGCTCGTTCGTTCGATTCCTGTCTGGTCTGCACGGTGCATGCCCATGATGCCAAGTCCGGAAAGGAGCTCGCACGTTTCCGCACTGCCTGAGCCGTATGGTCTAAAAAGGGTCGGATACCGGACTGCGGTGTCCGGCCCCCAAAAATTCAGCCGCTTGAATCGGGAAAGGCAGGGTCATCATGAATCACATGGCACAGGAAGAGGACGCATTACGGGCACAAATCGCCAGCATGCTCAAAGCGGGACTGAAGACAGAGATCACCCCATTTCCCGAAGACAGTAATGCTTTCGCGCAACTATTGCAGCGTATCCGCGAAGAGGCGGGGTCGGATCTGGAGAAGAAACTGGTGATTGGCGGTTTTACGGATTATCCCATGGGAGAAGATCAGCAGCGTTGCCAGGAGTGCATGTATTATCTCAACCACCGCCGCTGGTGTGACCTGCCGGAACTGGACGTTCCGGTAGAGCCGGACTGGTGGTGCCGCCTGTGGCGCATCTAGGCAAGGGGGTATCTGGATATGCAAACCATGGAAGAATTCCCGGAGGACGCGCCGATACGTGCGCGGCTGGAAAAATTGCTGCTCGCTGGCCTGCGTACCGAAGCGGAACCGCGTGCGTACGATCCGGAGATGCAACAATCGGTGCTGACGCGTTTGCAGAATGTACCGGCGGAAGAGATCGCCAAACGTGTCGGGATAGCCGGATTCACGCTGCATCCTTATGCAGCCGAGGGTATTGAGCAAGCGTGCGAAACGTGTATGTATTTCCTTTCGCACCGGCAGTTCTGCGCGCTTCCTGAATTGATGTTACCGGTCAGGCCCGACTGGTCCTGTCGGTTGTGGCGAATTTAGTCATGCGCGTGGTGGTGGGATGCGGCAACTTGTACCGACGCGATGACGGGGTCGGTATCACGGTTATTCAGCGGTTGCGGGGCGCGCTGGATCCCCTGTCCGCAGATATCGCCCTCCATGATGCGGGCACATCCGGCATGGACGTGATTTTCAAGGCCCGCGATTGTCGGCAGCTCATCATTGTGGATGCATGCCGGACGGGTAGCGATCCGGGATCGGTGTTCAGGTTGCCTGGCAGTGAGCTGGAATTGCCCCATACCCCTACCCTCACATTGCACGACTTTCGCTGGGAACATGCGCTTTATGCCGGAAAACGCCTGTTTGGAGAGCGATTCCCCGAGCGGGTGACCGTCTTTTTGGTGGAGGGCACCGATTTCGGTTTCGGCGACGGGCTCACTCCACCGGTGGAGGGGGCGATCCCCGCAGTATTGGCCCAGGTGAAAGCGGCGTTGGCCGAGGCGGAAGCGACCCCATGACTGACAGGGTCGTAAATCTCCTGTTGAAAGACGGGTACCTATTTATTCCCGCGCCCGCCTATCGCGGTACCATGGCCGGTCTCCTGGCGGTTGCCGTGCTCTGGCGATCGCCATGTTTGCATTTGATCCCATTGCATCCTGGTACCGTCGGCGGCTTTTTGCTGAAGCAGCGCAACCTTGCCGGTGACCGCGTGGTCGATCTCCGCCTCTTCCTGCGGGATCATGAACTGGCGGAGAACTTCGAGGGGGTTCTTTCCTTTCTGTGGATGCCGGAACAGGGAGCGTGGCAGACGAGACAGCTATGCCCGGAATCGCTTGATAAGTAACTTATCATATATGTAATTATTCTTGACAGATCCATTTCCTGCGCTACACTGAGATTGCAAATAAACATTACATTTCGTGTTTCATTCGGGGGTCTTTCATGTCCGGGACTTTGGCAGAAACGGAATACCAGGTCGCCTTGAGAACCGCCCGGGATGACACCATTCCGGCCGGCGAACGTGCGGAAATGCTCATGGAGATCGCCCTGGGTCTGCAACGGCGCCCGCGCCGACCGGAGGACCTCGAACAGGTCAACCACCTATACAAAGAAGGTTTACAGGTCTGCCCGGATGAGGACACCCTGCTACGTGCGCGGCTCCTGGCCGGACAGGCGACCGCCTTGCTGGCGACGCCCGGCGATACCGGGGTGCTCGAAGAGGCTGTCGCTTGCCTGCGCGGTGCGTTGCCAGTGCTGCAGACCCTGGGAAACGCCGAAGAGGCTGCCGAAGCCGAGATGAACGAGGGGCTGGCCCTACAGGGGCTCGCCGTGGCGGGGAAGGCGCCGTTCCCGGATGCCGTACGGAAGTACCACAGCGCCTTGCGGGTTTTTACCGCGGATAAATTCCCGCGTGAATACGCGATCCTCCACAACAATCTGGCCACCGCCTATCTGTCCATGACCATGGGTGATGAGACTTCCAGAATGCGTGAGGCCCTGGCCGTGCAATCCTACGAGTCCGCGTTGCGTGCCATCACCCTCGATGCACATCCGGCGGAGTACGCCATGCTGCAAAACAACCTCGGTAATGCCCTGCAGTACAGCAGCAGCGCGCATCCGATCGAAAATAATCTGCGTGCTCTGGAAGCCTATCGGGAGGCGTTGCGGGTGCGGACTCCCAAAGAGCGGCCGGGCGAATATGCAAACACCATCAGCAATATGGCCAATGCGCTGCGGAACCTGCCCGACGACCCGGAAAACCCGGAACTGGGCAACGTCCGGAATCTGGGTGAGGCGGTCAGACTGTATGAAACCGCGGAAAAGATCTTCACGGAAACGGGAGAACTGGATAAATCAGCACTGGTCCGCGTGGCCCTGGACGAAACCCTGGCACTGGTACGCGAACAGGGATCTGTACATTAACTGGAAAAATATCGGAGAGCACCTATGTCGGCACTGGACGCATTCGACGGTCAGCATATACAGGCGATCGCCATTTTATGGATTTTGCTGGGTGGATTGGTCGGGGTGTTGGCGGGAGCCGTGTCGGGGGCGCTGATCTGTGGCAAAAAGCTGGGCGATAACAAGCTGGCGGCGATGATGGGGGGCATGTACGGAGCGATGCCCGTCATTCCCGGGCTGGTCCTGGGCACCATCATCCTTGTACTGATCTGAAGCCACGGTATACCAACAGGAGGATGTTATGTGGGACATGATATGGAACTCGGCGGGATTGTTCCTGCGCGGAAAGCTTTTCAGGGATACCCGATTGGTCCTGATGCTGCTGACGGCCAACAGTCTCCTGGCTGCCGTGGTCGTCGTTGCCGGACATTTCGCCGGCATTCCGTATCTGGTGGATTGTCTGGTTGCCGGCGCCCTGTGTGGCGCCCTGCAGCCCTTCCTTTTCGTGAATTTGAAGTACGCATGACATGGCTACGTCACCCGTGCCGGATGACATTGGACGCAGGGAAGCAGATACCCTGACGGAAGATATCGCCCGATTGGGCAGCCTCGAAAAAATCGTGCAGGGATGGGATGAAACGCAGCAAAGAACGGTGCTGGCACTGCGCGATGGCTGGGAGGCGATGTATAGAGAATGCCTGCGGCGTCTTATCCGTACCGTACAGAGTGCTCCGCAGGGTGCCACCGGCTTGCGGGAAGCCGCCGCGGATCCGTACGTCTACGCGGTGTTGCGGACGCTGGGTCTGGTTCGGCCCTCCCTGCAGGAACGTATCGAAGCCGCGCTGGACAGCGTGCGGCCGGGGCTGGAAGGACATGGCGGCAATGTCGAGCTGGTCGAGCTGCGTCTACCCGATACCGTGATTTTGCGCCTGCTGGGGTCTTGTCACGGTTGCCCGTCTTCCTCGCTGACCTTGTCGGATGGGGTGGAGAAAGCGATCCGCGATGCCTGCCCGGAAATACGCCATATTGAAACGGCGGGTCGGCAGTACGCCGCCACCGCGCTGACCGGGGAAGGGTCTGAACAGCGTATCAGCCCCTTCGCCATTGGCGGGCGTCATCCCTGGCTGCCGGCCATGCGGCTGGAGGATCTGCCGCGAAATAGCCTGCGCGCCCGGGAGGTGCTTTCCGATGCCCTGCTGTTCTGGCGCGATCCGGATGGAGATGTGCACTGTTACCGCAATGCCTGCGCCCATCTGGGTATGCCCCTCGAAGAGGGGAAAGTGGATCCGGCCGGGGTTCTGACCTGTCCGCATCACGGATTCCAGTTTGCGTTGGAGAGCGGGGAATGTCTGACGATACCCGAGGTCCAGTTGGAGCCCTGGGCGGTGCGGGTGGTCGACGGCGAGATCCAGGTGAGGAAGGATCATGACTGAATATACCCTTCCCCTGAGTGCCGCTATCCGGAACCGGCCAGCCACCATCCCTTCGGAGCAGTTGCTGGTTGGTGCGGGGGCAAGGGTCATCCTGGGGGAGCAGGTACGGCCCAGGGGGGTCGTCGTACCTGTCGTTCCTTCCGCGCAGACGCTTTTCGGCCCGCGTGGTGCCAGCCTCATGGCTGACGGATCCCTTTGGGTGGCTGATACCGGCCATCATCGCTTGCTGGGGTGGCCCACGCTACCCGAAGCCGATGGCCAACCTGCCACCTGGCTCATTGGTCAGCCAGATTTTGAACGGGACGGGGGGCGCAACGCCCACGGCCCTGTCGGCGCGGCATCGCTGAATGTTCCCACCGGGATCTGTCCGGTTGGCAATGGGATGGCGGTGGCGGACGTCTGGAACCATCGGGTGCTGATCTGGTATGAAGTACCTCATGAAAGCCAGGCTCCGGCGGATCTGGTTCTCGGCCAAACCGATTTTGTGTCGGCGGAAATCAATCGCGGTGCGCCCCAACCATCCGCGTCCACCTTATACTGGCCTTATGGGGTCTTTTGGGATGGTGCCCGGCTCTATGTCGCGGATTCGGGTAACCGCCGCGTCCTCTGGTGGGAGGGCATTCCCACGGAAAAAGGACAACCCGCGGACGGGGTCCTGGGCCAGGCGGATTTTCATTGCCGGGACGAGAACGGAGGTCACGAAGCCGACGCCATGAGCATGCGCTGGCCCCATGCGGTAACCCATTTCGGGGATTGGCTGGTCGTGGGGGATGCGGGGAACAACCGGGTGCTGCTCTGGCGTGGGGCGCCACAGCGCAATGGTCAGGTGGCCGATATGGTTCTCGGACAGCCTGATTTTGCTCAGAACGCCCACAATCGCGGTAATTATTTCCCCAATGCGGCCTGCTTCAATATGCCCTATGGGGTGACCGCCACGGGAAACTGGCTGATCGTGGCGGATACGGCCAACAGCCGGCTGCTGGGCTGGCAGGCGGACGATCTGTTGACGGGTGCTTCGGCACGCGCCCTCGCCGGTCAGGATGGTTTCCAGCACAAGGGGGACAACCGCTGGGGCGTGGTGGGGCGCAATACGCTGTGCTGGCCTTATGGGATTTCTGCTGCGGGAAGGAGCGTGATCATCGCCGACTCGGGTAACAACCGCGTGCTGCTTTGGGACAGGCGATCATGAATTCCCCCGCGGACCGGGTCGCAACCCTGGGCGAGGAAGTCCGGGTGCGCGGACTGGTTCAGGGCGTTGGGTTCCGTCCTGCGGTTTGGCGCATTGCCCGCGACTGCGGGTTGTCGGGCGATGTGTGCAACGATGGGGAAGGGGTGCTGATCCGGATCTGGGGGCCTGCAACAGAGCGGGATCGATTTCTGACCCGCCTGCGCGACGAACACCCCCCCCTCGCGCGCATTGACGAGGTGGTCCGCGGATATTTGCGCGAAGACCCTCCCGAGGGACCTTTCGGGATCAGCACCAGCCGCTCCGGGCACGTACATACGGGAGCGGTGCCTGACGCCGCTACCTGCCCCGCCTGCCTGCAGGAGATTTTCGATCCATTCGATCGGCGTTATCGTTACCCTTTCACCAATTGCACGCACTGTGGTCCGCGTTTTTCGATCCTCGAAGACATCCCCTATGACCGCGCCCATACCTCCATGGGCGTCTTTCCGCTCTGCAGGGATTGCCGTGCCGAATACGAAAATCCGGAAGACCGGCGCTTCCACGCGCAACCGGTGGCCTGCCATGCCTGCGGCCCGAAGGCCCGGCTCGTCCGGCTCGATGGCCACGCGGTCAGTGCCGACCGGTATACCCAACTGGACGCGGTGGACGCGGCGACCAACCTCCTCAAGTGTGGGGAAATCGTGCTCATCAAAGGGCTCGGCGGTTTTCATCTCGCCTGCGATGCCACGAATGACCGTGCGGTGTCCGCCTTGCGCCTGCGCAAACACCGTCCCCATAAGCCCCTGGCGTTGATGGCCAGGGATCTGGAGGTCGTGCGTCGCTATGCGCACGTGAGCCGCGCAGAGGAGAAGTTGCTGCAGTCTCATCAGGCGCCCATCGTGCTGCTGAACCGTCTGGACAACGACTCCCTGGCGCCCGGCATTGCGCCGGGGATGCGGCGGCTCGGGTTTATGCTGCCTTATACCCCCCTGCACCATCTCCTGATGCGCCGGATGGACCGACCGATCGTCCTGACGAGCGGCAATCTCTCGGATGCTCCACAGGTCACTGACGACGCGGCCGCTGTCCGGGCGCTGCGGGGAGTGACCGACTGGATGCTGACTCATGACCGGGCGATCATCAACCGCGTCGATGATTCCGTGGTGCAGATGGCGGGAGACGACACCATGATTCTGCGCCGGGGGCGTGGCTACGCGCCGGAGTCGTTGCCGCTGCCCGCGGGTTTCGGAGCGTCGCCGGACCTGCTGGCGCTGGGTGGGGAGCTCAAGAACACTTTCTGTCTGATCAAGGACGGACAAGCCATCCTTTCCCAGCACATGGGCGATCTCGAACAGGCAGCGGTCTGGGACGACACTGTCCGGAATCTCGCCCTCTACGCCCGGCTCTTCCAGCATGTGCCCAAGGCCGTCGTGGTGGACCGCCATCCCGAATATCTGTCGCGCAAGTGGGGGGTGGAGATGGCGGAGGAGGGCGATCTCCCCCTGATTTCCGTGCAACACCATCACGCCCATATTGCCGCAGTCATGGCGGAACATGGCCTGCCGCTGGAACATCCGCCGGTCATCGCCCTGGCTCTGGACGGTATGGGTCTGGGCGATGGGGGCGCTTGGTGGGGTTGTGAGTGCTTGCAGGTGAGTTACCGCGAAATTCGCCACCTGGGTGGGTTGCGCCCTTCCGCCCTGCCGGGGGGTAGTCTCGCGATGCGTGAACCGTGGCGCAACGCCTTTGTACAGCTTGCGGACGCCTTCGGCTGGTCCGTGGCACGCCAACGATTCGCCGATCTGGCCATCGTGGAATACCTTGTCGAAAAGCCGGTCGCACAGTTGTTGCACATGCGGGACAGGAAT
>JAMCRJ010000031.1 GCA_023381645.1 Gammaproteobacteria bacterium | reverse complement strand
GGGCGACAATATATTGTTCAAGGTCGCGTTGATTGCGCCGATTGCGATGGAGGAAGGTCTGCGTTTTGCGGTACGCGAAGGCGGCCGTACCGTTGGCGCCGGCGTCGTCTCCAAGGTGGTCGAGTAATGGACAGTTCCAAG
Organism: Gammaproteobacteria bacterium; assembly: GCA_023381645.1. The sequence continues at coordinate 38,355 of JAMCRJ010000031.1, read as the reverse complement.
ATTCGTATCCGTCTTAAATCATATGATTATCGCATGCTCGATATTTCTGCTGCGGAAATCGTAGAAACCGCACGCCGGACCGGTGCGCGTGTTTGTGGCCCGATTCCCCTTCCCACAAAAATCGAACGCTTTACGGTCTTGCGCTCGCCGCATGTGGATAAAAATGCGCGTGATCAGTTTGAACAGCGTACGCACAAGCGCTTACTGGATATTCTCGATCCCAACGACAAGACGGTGGATGCCCTGATCAAACTGGATCTGGCGGCTGGCGTCGATGTCGAGATCAAGCTGTAATTATAAAGGACGATACAATGGTAATGGGCCTGATCGGACGGAAAGTGGGCATGACGCGCATCGTTGCAGGCGACGGTCGTGTGCTGCCGGTAACCGTCATTCATGTAGCGCCGAATACGGTCGCACAGGTTAAAGATATTGCCACTGACGGTTACTGTGCAGTGCAGGTGGCAACCGGTACGCGCCGCCCACAGCGGGTAACCTCTGCGTTGGCAGGACACTTTCGTAAAAATGGTATAGCTCCCGGGCGGCTATTACGGGAATTCCGCGTGACGGATGCTGCTGATTATGCGTGCGGTATGGACATTGATCTGGACATTTTCGCTGAAGGGCAGCGCGTGGATGTGTCGGGCGTGAGCAAAGGTAAAGGCTTTGCCGGCGCCATCAAACGCCATAATTTCCGGAGTAACCGGGCGAGTCATGGTAACTCCCTGTCCCACCGTGCACCGGGATCCATCGGTTGTCGCCAGACGCCGGGGCGCGTGTTCAAGGGCAAGAAAATGGCCGGACACCTAGGCGCAGAACAGGTCACAACACTCAATCTTGAGTTGGTACGCATCGATGCCAATCGTCGCCTGCTCATGATCAAGGGTGCCGTCCCTGGTGCGCGAGACGGGGACGTGATGATTCGTCCTGCCGTGCGTGGTTAGGAGAAAAACAATGCAAGTGCAAAGCTTGGAAGTGAGCACCGGGAAAAGCAGCGAAATCGAGATCGCCGATGGTGTTTTTGGTGTGCCTTATAACGAGGCATTGCTCCATCAGGTGGTGGTGGCCCAGATGGCCGGCATGCGCTCGGCCAACGCCGTACAGAAGAATCGTGCGGCAGTGCGCGGTGGTGGACGTAAACCATGGAAACAGAAAGGTACGGGACGGGCTCGCTCGGGCAGTATTCGCAGCCCGATCTGGCGCGGTGGCGGGCGAGCTTTTCCCGGCGGAAATGAAAACTACACGCAGAAGGTCAACAAGAAAATGTGGGCTGGGGCAATGCGCACCGTACTAGCGGAATTGCTACGCCAAGATCGTTTGCAAATCATTCAGCAGGAAGATTTCGGAGAACCACGAAGCCGCCTGGGCAGGGACTGGTTAAGTCGCGCAGGAGGGGATAATGTTCTGCTCGTCATGGGGGAAGTACCGTTGAATCTTTTTCTGGGCTTGCGGAATTTTCCGAGAGTGGGTATCGCCGGATGGCAGGATATCGGTCCTGCCGATCTGCTCCAATACGGCCGGGTATTACTGGATGTTGAAGCCGCAGCCAGGTTAGGTGAGGTGTACGGATGAACGCTGAGCGTAAGTATCTGGTCTTGCTGGCGCCTGTGATCAGTGAAAAAAGCACGATGGTGCAGCAGCAGGCGAATCAGTTCGTATTTAAGGTCGCCCGCGATGCCACGAAGTGCGAGATCAGGTCAGCAGTTGAAAAACTTTTTGAGGTTCAGGTTCTTTCTGTCCAGACCTGTAACTATTTGGGAAAAGAAAAGCGTGTAGGTCGCCATGTCGGGCGTCGCTCGTCCTGGAAAAAGGCCTATGTACGGCTGGCCGAGGGCAGCAGCATAGATTACGGCGTTGCCTGAGGGAAAGGGATAACACATGGCACTGATTAAAACCAAACCGACTTCTGCAGGGCGGCGTTTCGTGGTAAAAACCGTCGACACACGTCTTCACAAAGGGAACCCGCATTCCGCACTGGTGGAGGTGCAATCTCATAGTGGTGGTCGCAACAACCTTGGGCGGGTTACTCGGCGGCACCAGGGGGGCGGACACAAGTCCCATTATCGGCTGGTGGATTTTAAGCGCAATAAACTAGACATACCTGGCAAGGTAGAACGCTTGGAATACGATCCTAATCGCTCCGCCCATATTGCGCTGATTTGTTATGTCGACGGTGAACGTCGCTATATCCTCGCGGCAAAAGGCATGTCTGTCGGCGATCCGGTGCTTTCTGCTGAGCAGACGCCCATAAAGCCCGGTAACTGTATGCCACTTCGTGGTATCCCGGTAGGATCGGTGGTTCATAATGTTGAGATGCGTCCAGGCAAGGGCGGACAGATTGCCAGATCCGCTGGCGCTTCGGTTCAGCTTATGGCCCGTGATGGCGATTACGCTCAACTGCGCTTGCGCTCTGGTGAAGTCCGCAGAATTCATGTATCCTGCCGCGCTACTATAGGTGAGGTAGGCAATGAAGAACACGGATCTCGTCAGTTGGGAAAGGCGGGAGCAACGCGCTGGCGGGGCGTGCGGCCAACAGTTCGTGGTGTGGTGATGAATCCGGTTGACCACCCACATGGTGGTGGCGAAGGTCGTACTTCCGGTGGTCGCCACCCGGTATCGCCGTGGGGGCAACCGACCAAGGGTTACCGTACCCGTAGAAACAAGCGTACGAGTAATATGATTGTGCGTCGTCGTTCGCGTTAGTGGTTAAGGGGATTTCACGTGCCACGTTCGATTAAAAAAGGTCCGTTCATTGATGAACATCTGGACCGCAAAGTGCAGAGTGCTCAGGCGAGCAACAGCCGTCGGCCGATCAAAACATGGTCGCGCCGTTCGACAATTACACCCGATTTCATTGGATTGACCATTAGCGTTCATAACGGCCGTCAGCATATTCCCGTAGTTGTTAACGAGAATATGGTGGGTCATAAGCTCGGCGAATTCGCTTTGACGCGGACCTTCAAGGGCCACGTCGCTGACAAGAAAGCCAAGCGCTAAAGGGGGAATGATGAAATCATCAGCCGTGCTTAAAGGATTACAGATGTCACCCCAGAAGGCGCGTCTTGTCGCAGATCTGGTGCGCGGACAGCCGGTGGGGAAAGCTTTAGAGATTCTGCGTTTCACTACCAAAAAAGCCGCCTTACCCATTCGTAAGTGTTTGGAATCGGCGATCGCGAACGCTGAGAACAACGAGGGTGCCGATGTCGACGCCCTGGTGGTCGAGCAGATCATGATTGATGGTGGTGCCGTACTGAAGCGGTTCGCGGCCAGAGCGAAAGGTCGCGGCTCCCGGATTCTGAAGCGCACCAGCCATATCACTGTTGTAGTTGCAGAGGTTTACTGAGGAACCTATGGGACAAAAAACCAATCCAATCGGACTGCGTCTGGGAATCATTAAGAATTGGAATTCCCGGTGGTATGGCAAAAGCGACTTCCAGGAGAAGCTGCTTGAAGATATCAAGGTCCGGCAGTTTATTCAGGAGCGACTTGCGGGCGGGGCGGTTTCTGACATTATTATTGAGCGCCCAGCGCGTAGTGCGCGCATTACCGTACATACCGCCCGACCGGGTATCGTTATCGGTAAAAAGGGCGAAGATATTGAAAAACTTCGGCATGACGTACAAAAGCGCATGGGGGTTCCCGTGCATATCAACGTGGAGGAAATCCGCAAGCCTGAGCTGGACGCGCAGTTGGTGGCAGAAAGCGTAGCGCAGCAACTCGTCCGTCGTATCATGTTCCGGCGGGCCATGAAGCGCGCTGTTACCAACGCCATGCGTTTCGGTGCGTTAGGCATGCGCATTAACTGTGCCGGTCGTTTAGGTGGGGCTGAAATTGCCCGCACTGAATGGTATCGGGAGGGCCGCGTTCCGCTTCACACGTTGCGCGCGGATATTGACTATGGTTTCGCCGAGGCCAACACCACCTACGGAATAATTGGGGTGAAGGTATGGATTTTCAAGGGTGAAATCCTGGAGTGGAGCACGGCACAAACGGCCGCTGCCCGCCAGAAGTGACGGGGGTTTCCGATGCTGCAGCCAAAACGTACAAAATTTCGTAAACAACACAAGGGGCGTAACCGAGGCATCGCTACGCGCGGGAGTAAAGTGAGCTTTGGTGAGTTTGGTCTCAAGGCCGTTGGCCGCGGCCGTATCACCGCGCGTCAGCTTGAAGCCGCAAGGCGCGCCATCAGCCGTCACGTGAAACGTGGCGGGCGCATCTGGATACGTATTTTTCCGGACAAACCAATCAGTAAGAAGCCTGCCGAGGTGCGTATGGGCAAGGGCAAGGGAAACCCGGAATATTGGGTGGCGCTGATTCAGCCCGGCAAGGTGCTTTATGAAATGGAAGGTGTAACGGAAGAGGTCGCGCGCGAAGCATTCGCGCTGGGCGCAGCCAAGCTTCCGGTACAGACGGCATTTGTAAGTAGACGGGTGATGGGATGAAAGCTCAGGAAGTTCGGAAACTTGATTTGGCGGGTTGTCAGGCTCAATTGCTGGTCCTTTTGGAGGAGCAATTCAGATTGCGGATGCAACATGCAACCGGGCAATTGGCCAAGACGTCCCGTTTACGCACTGTGCGTCGCGATATTGCGCGCGTACGGACAGCTATTACCGTGAAGAAGGAAGCGCGCTCATGACCGAGGCGAAAAACCCGCGTAGTCTGGTTGGTACGGTAGTCAGCAACCTGATGGATAAAAGTATAGTGGTGAATGTTGAGCGTCGTATTCAGCATCCACTTTATAAAAAATACATTCGGCGGTCCAAGAAATTTCACGCCCATGATGCGGAAAATATCTGCCATATCGGGGATATTGTAAAAATCGAGGAGTGTCGCCCGTTATCGAAAACCAAAAGTTGGCGTTTGGTAAGTGTGCTCGCCGAAGGCGTCATAGAGGGAGATAACGCATGATACAGACACAGACAAGGCTCAACGTCGCGGATAACAGCGGAGCGCGAGAAGTGATGTGTATTAAAGTGCTTGGTGGTTCACATCGGCGTTATGCGGATATCGGTGACGTTATCAAGGTCAGCATCAAGGATGCGGTCCCGCGCGGCAAGGTAAAGAAAGGTGACGTATATAACGCGCTCGTGGTGCGCACGCGCAAGGGCGTGCGCCGTGAAGATGGATCCCTTATTCGCTTTGACAGCAATGCTGCGGTGCTTCTGAACAATCAGTTGCAACCTATCGGGACGCGTATTTTTGGCCCGGTTACGCGTGAACTGCGCGGGGCTAATTTTATGAAGATTATTTCTTTGGCGCCGGAAGTGTTGTAGGGGATGACCATGTTGAAGGTACGTAAGGATGATGAGGTTGTGATTCTTGCCGGCAAAGACAAGGGCAAGCGTGGTAAGGTGCTCAAAGTGCTGCGGGAGGACTCGCGGGTGCTGGTTGAAAAGGTGAATATGATCAAACGCCACGTTCGTCCGGATCGCATGGGTAAAGCAGGCGGTATCGTGGAGAAAGAGGCGCCTATTCACGTATCAAACGTGGCAATTTTCAATGCCGCGACCGGCGGTGGGGATCGCATCGGTTATAAAGTGCTTGAGGATGGCCAGAAAGTGCGTGTTTTTAAGAGCAACGGCGAAGTTATTGGCCGCCGTTAAGCAAGGGAAATAATATGGAAGCACGTTTACATGCGTTGTATAAAACGTCCATTGCGCCCAAACTGATGCAGGAGTTTGGCTTCAGTAGCGTCATGGAAGTGCCAAAATTGCTTAAGATCACTCTGAACATGGGGGTCGGCGAGGCGGTTGGTGATAAAAAGGTGCTGGAAGCCGCTGTGGGGGACATGACCAGGATTGCGGGGCAGAAGCCGGTAGTCACGCGTGCGCGAAAGTCTGTGGCGGCATTTAAAATTCGCGACGGTTATCCGATTGGATGTATGGTGACGTTGCGGGGGATCGTGATGTACGAGTTTTTAGATCGCCTCGTCAGTGTCGCCATCCCCCGAATCCGGGACTTTCGCGGGCTTTCACCGAAGTCTTTTGATGGGCGTGGAAATTATACAATGGGCGTGAAAGAGCAGATCATATTCCCGGAAATCGAATATGACAAAATCGATCGTTTGCGCGGGTTGGACGTGGTGTTTACCACCACCGCCAAGAATGATGAAGAGGGCCTTGGGCTGTTGAAAGCCTTCAAGATGCCCTTCCGGTCTTGAAGGAGTTTGACGCGTGGCAAAGAAATCGTTAATCGCAAAGTCTGAAAGGACTCCTAAATTTAAAGTGCGTGCGTATCACCGGTGCAAATTGTGCGGGCGTTCACGCGGTTACTATCGGAAGTTCGGCTTGTGCCGTCTATGCTTTCGTAAGCATGCGTCGGCTGGGTCAATTCCCGGTATCGTTAAAGCGAGCTGGTGAGGAAACACGATGAGCGTGACGGATCCTATTGCTGATATGCTGACGCGCATTCGTAATGCGCAACAGGTAAATAAGGCGAAAGTGCGGATGCCCGCTTCTAAGCTGAAACGTGCGATCGCACGGGTTCTGGTGGAAGAAGGCTATATTCAGGAAGTAAAAGAGGACGTCGAGAACGGTCACACCGTTCTCGATCTGACTTTGAAGTATTATGCTGGTGCGGGTGTGATCGCGGAAATCCGGCGAGTCAGCCGGCCTGGTGTCCGCGTTTACCGTGGTGCGGAAGATTTGCCGCGCGTGCGTGACGGCTTCGGTATTGCCATTATCTCAACGTCTCAGGGAATCATGACCGACCGCGCGGCCCGTACCGCCGGGATTGGTGGTGAAGTTCTCTGCGTCGTATCCTGAGGGGGAACGAAAATGTCTCGTGTAGCGAAACAACCAGTGCCGCTGCCTAAGGGTGTTGAGGTCCACGTTGCAGGTCAACGCCTGATCGTAAAAGGCCCTAAAGGCGAAATGTCGGTTCCTTTTCATCCTGCGGTGGAATTGCGGATAGACGACGGCAACGCGTCACTGACATGGTCAGATAATCAGAATGCCCAAGCGGGAACCATGCGCGCCATATTGAGTAATATGGTACAGGGCGTCTCCCAGGGCTATGAGCAAAAGCTGGAAATTATCGGCGTGGGTTACCGTGCCCAGGCGAAGGGCAAGACCCTAAGTTTGAGCCTCGGCTTTTCTCATCCCGTGGACTATCCGGTCCCAGATGACATCTCCATTGAGACACCGACTCAGACAGAGATTGTCATTCGGGGAATCGATAAACAAAAAATCGGGCAAATCGCTGCAGATATCCGTGCCTATCGTCCTCCGGAGCCCTACAAGGGTAAGGGCGTGCGTTATGCTGGAGAAAATGTCAGACGTAAAGAAGCGAAGAAGAAGTAATGGTTGAGGCTTACTACTATGAATAAAAATTTGGCAAGGCTTCGGCGGGCGCGTAAAACGCGAGCACGCATTGCATCACAGGCGAAACCGCGACTCTGTGTTTTTCGCTCGGGCAAGCATATTTACGCTCAGGTGATTGATGACGCGCAGGGTCGGGTTCTGGCGCAGGCCTCCACTCTCGAGAGTGAGTTGCGTGCGTCAACGGGGCGGGGAGCAGATGTTGCGGCAGCCGCAACAATCGGACAACGGGTTGCAGCGAAGGCATTGGCTGTGGGCGTTAAGGAAGTGGCATTTGACCGGAGCGGATATCGTTATCACGGTCGGGTGAGAGCTTTGGCCGACGCTGCCCGTGAAGGTGGGTTGTCGTTCTGATGGAGAGCTAAGATGGCACGGGAAAATCGCGATACGCAGCCCAATGACGGAATGCAGGAAAAATTAATTCATATCAACCGTGTTTCCAAGGTGGTTAAAGGTGGGCGGCAGTTTGGTTTCGCCGCGCTCATGGTTGTGGGGGACGGGGATGGAAAGGTCGGCTTTGGCCGCGGAAAGGCTAAAGAGGTCCCCGCAGGCATTCAAAAAGCTACCGACCAAGCCCGGCGGTGGATGACGAACATACCCTTGATGCGGGGCGGTACGATCCCGTACCCGGTAGAGGGTCGCCACGGTGCGGCGCGGGTAATGTTGCGGCCAGCGCCGGAAGGTAGCGGTGTAATTGCGGGTGGTGCGATGCGTGCGGTTTGCGAGGCAGTAGGATTGCGCAATGTAGTCGCCAAGTCGCTGGGCTCCAACAACCCCATCAATGTGGTTCGGGCGACCTTTGATGCCTTCAACAAATTGATCAGCCCCCAGGCGATCGCGATGAAACGTGGTAAAAGCCTTAAGGAGATTCGCGGGCAAGGAGGACACGATGAGTAAGCGTCTGCGTATCACGCTGGTAAAAAGTTTGATAGGCGTTGCTGAGAAACATCGTCGGGTCGTCGCCGGACTGGGTTTGCGCCATACCCATCACTCGGTGGAACGTTCGGATACCCCGGAGATTCGGGGAATGGTAAACAAGATTCCTTATCTGCTTCGCTGGGAAGAGTTGTCATGAAATTAAACACTATCGCACCTGCAGAGGGCTCAAAGAAGGACCGCCGGCGTGTTGGGCGGGGTATCGGCAGCGGTTTCGGCAAGACGGCGGGGCGTGGTCATAAGGGCCAGCACGCGCGGTCCGGAGGTTACCATAAGGTAGGTTTTGAAGGCGGGCAGATGCCTTTGCAACGACGTATTCCCAAGCGTGGCTTTCGTAACACGTTGGGCATTCGCGTCGTGGAGGTGGCATTATCGCAGTTGGAGTCTGCAGCCATTGACGGCGTGGTGGATTTGGAAGGCCTGCTACTCCGGCGTATCGTTCGCGGTTCGCCCGACGCGGTCAAGGTTATATTGACCGGAGAACTCACTCAGGTGTTGACGGTACGTGGTCTGCGAGTCAGCGCTGGTGCCAGGGCGGCTATCGAAAAGGCCGGCGGAAAGGTGGAAGATTGATGGCTGGGTTACGTAGCATTGGGGGTGCCGCACAGGGTGCTGGTAAGATCAATGAGTTACGTAACCGTATCCTGTTTTTGCTTGGGGCGCTTCTGGTTTTTCGGGTGGGAGCGCATATCCCCGTTCCCGGAATCGACCCAGCGGCTATGGCGACGTTTTTTAATCAGCAACGGGGAACCATCCTTGGCATGTTCAACATGTTCTCCGGCGGGGCGCTTTCCCGGTTGACGGTTTTTGCGTTAGGGATCATGCCGTATATCAGCGCATCCATTATTTTTCAGTTGGCCGGGTCAGTTTTTCCGAAACTGGAGGAACTAAAAAAGGAAGGCGAGGCCGGGCGTCGCAAAATAACAGAGTATACACGTTATGCGACGGTCGTGTTGGCGTTGATGCAAGGTTTGGGAATCGCCATTGCGATTGAGAAGATGCATGCCGGGAATGTTCCTGTTGTTATCAGCCCGGGCCCATTATTTTTGTTCACCACAACCATTTCTTTGGCTTGTGGTACGGTTTTTTTGATGTGGATTGGGGAACAGATCACCGAGCGTGGGATCGGCAACGGCATTTCCATGATTATCTTCGCCGGAATTGTTGCCGGACTGCCAGATGCAATAGGGACGACCTTTGAACTGATGAAAACGGGTCAGTTTCAGCCACTATTTGTTGTGGCGCTCTTTGTGCTGGCGCTTGCTGTGACGGGATTTGTGGTGTTTATGGAAAGTGCGCAGAGACGTATTCCCATTCAGTACGCCAAACGGCAGGTCGGTCGCAAGGTATATGGCGGGCAGAGCACCCACATGCCGCTCAAGGTGAATATGTCCGGAGTAATTCCACCGATATTCGCATCCAGCATAATATTACTGCCCGCGACGCTGTCAGGTTGGTTTGCGAATGTGCCAGGTATGGAGTGGTTGGCGCGCTTCGGTCAGGCATTGAGTCCGGGCTCTGCCCTTTACGTTGTGGTGTTTACAACGGCGATCGTATTTTTTGCGTTTTTCTACACGGCCATGGTCTTTAATCCCCGGGAAACCGCGGACAATTTGAAAAAGTCCGGAGCTTTCGTGCCAGGTATCCGACCAGGTGAGCATACGGCCAAGTACATGGATCGTATTCTCACCCGGCTTACGCTCTGGGGCGCCATATATCTGACCCTGGTTTGTTTGCTGCCAGAATTTCTCATTGTGCAGTACAACGTCCCATTCTATTTCGGTGGCACTAGCCTGTTGATCGTGGTCGTCGTGATGATGGATCTGATGGGCCAGATCCAGAGCCATTTGCTGACGCACCAGTACGAAGGGTTGATTCGCAAAAACCCTCTTGGTGGGCGGTGATAGTGGCAAAGCATTTTATTTTTCTCGGGGCGCCGGGCGTTGGCAAGGGGACACAGGCGCAGCGCCTCGCCCAGTTGATACGCTTGCCTCATGTCTCCACCGGTGATATGCTCCGCGCCTCGGTTCAGTCCGGTAGCGCGATCGGTGTCCGCGCTGCGGCGGTTATGGAGTCCGGTGCGCTCGTTGGCGACGAAATTATCGTTGGTATCGTTGCGGAGCGGCTGCTTCTTCCGGATGCCGCGACAGGGGTTGTTTTCGATGGATTTCCCCGGACTATTCATCAGGCGAACGCGCTGGATGATTTGCTTGCCGGACGTGGCGATCGGATTGCTGCGGTGCTTCATATAGAGTTGGCTGATGAAGAAATCGTGGAGCGTCTTTCGGGTCGGCGAGTGTGCGCGACGTGCGGGGCGATTTACCATGTGCGGTATCACCCGCCTGAAGTCGAGGGTATCTGTGATGTCTGCGGGGGGGTGCTGTTGCAACGTGAGGATGATCAGCCTGCGGTGATTCGTAAGCGCTTGGCTGTTTATCAGGCGGAAACTGCTCCGTTGATTGCGTATTATCACGATCGGTCTGCTTACCACTTGGTGAGCGGAGAGGGTGAGGCGGATGAGGTATTCTCTAGAATCGTGAAAGCGGTAGGGGTAGCACGCTAAATGTCGAAAGAAGATACCCTGGAAATGCAGGGTGAGGTAGTAGAGAATTTACCAAGTGCGACCTTCAAGGTTCGCTTGGAAAATGGTTATGTCGTCAATGCACATATCTCCGGAAAAATGCGGATGCATTATATTCGTATTTTGCCTGGAGATAAGGTTACTGTAGAGATGACGCCCTACGATTTAACGAAGGGTCGCATCATTTATCGTGCCAAATAGGGGGTGTCATGAAGGTTCGCGCATCTGTTAAAAAACTTTGTCGTAACTGCAAAATTGTTCGTCGTAACGGTGTGGTTCGGGTGATTTGTGCTGAGCCGCGTCATAAACAGCGCCAGGGTTAAGGTGCGGGCGAAACCGTTTAGTCTTGTGGGGTCACCCCACTCAGTCTCTTGGAGGAATTGCGGATGGCCCGCATCGCTGGTGTAAATATTCCGAACAACAAACAAATAGAAATCGCCTTGACTTATATTTATGGTATCGGCAGAACGCGTGCCCGGACCGTTCTGAGCGCAGCCGAAATTGCACGTGATATGCGAGTCAAGGACATCAGCGAGCCTGAGCTGGAACGCATACGTTCGGAGGTTGCCAAGTTTCTTGTGGAGGGCGACCTGCGCCGCGAAGTGACCATGAACATAAAACGCCTGATGGACCTGGGGTGTTACCGCGGCATACGGCATCGGCGCGGCCTCCCTGTTCACGGCCAGCGGACCAAGACCAATGCGCGTACGCGTAAGGGTCCCGCCAAATCTATTACGCGATAGGCAGGAAGATTCCAGAAATGGCAAAAACTCAAACGAACACTCGTGTGCGAAAGAAGGTCAAGAAAAATGTCCTGGATGGCGTCGCTCACATTTACGCATCTTTCAACAACACGATTATCACCATCAGCGATCGTCAGGGTAATGTGCTGACTTGGGCCAGCTCCGGTGGATCGGGATTTCGGGGCTCGCGCAAAAGTACACCTTTTGCTGCTCAGGTGGCCGCTGAAAACGCGGGTAAAAAAGCTCAGGAATTTGGTGTAAAGAACCTGGATGTCGAAGTCCGGGGGCCGGGGCCTGGACGCGAGAGCACTGTGCGTGCGCTTCATTCCATTGGCTTCCGTATCGCGAGTATCCGCGATGTGACGCCGATTCCTCATAACGGATGCCGTCCGCCTAAAAAGCGGCGTGTTTAATTTTTAGGTGGAGGTTGTCTGTGGCTAAATATACGGGTCCGAGTTGTCGTTTGTGTCGGCGCGAAGGCGGAAAGTTGTTTCTCAAGGGTGAGAAGTGCTTTTCTGATAAATGTCCAGTGAGTATACGGGCCTATGCCCCTGGGCAGCATGGCCAGCGGCGGGGACGTGTCAGCGAGTACGGTGGGCAGTTGCGTGAGAAGCAGAAAATCCGACGCATATACGGCGTGTTGGAGGGGCAGTTTCGGCGATATTTCCAGCGGGCGAGTCAGGCACGCGGTGTCACCGGTGAGGCGTTGCTTCGATTCCTCGAACTGCGTCTCGACAATGTTGCCTATCGCTTGGGTTTCGGCGCGTCTCGTGCGGAGGCGCGCCAGGTCGTTCGTCATGGTCACATTCTGGTTAATGGACGACGTGTGGATATTCCGTCTTACCAGGTACGTGCCGGGGATGTTGTGAGCGTTGCTGAGGCTGCCCGGACGCATATCCGTATTGCCGCGTCGGTTGAAGCTACAGCAGGTCGTGGTTTCCCGGAGTGGGTGAGCATGGACACTACCGAACTTAAGGCGACCATCAAAGCCGTGCCGGTGCGAGAAGATATGGCCCCGGATTTGAACGAACAGGTCGTCGTGGAGTTGTACTCTAAGTAAGACCGGGGGTTGAGGAACGCTTATGACTGAGGTTGGAGATCTGTTGCGCCCGCAGGGCGTTGACGTGGAAGTGATTTCAGCACGCCGTGCACGTATGGCCCTTGGGCCCTTGGAGCGTGGTTTTGGCCACACTCTGGGTAGTGGGTTGCGCCGGGTGTTGTTGTCGTCTCTCAAAGGTGCGGCGGTTACCGAGGTGGAGATTGAAGGGGTGTTGCATGAGTACTCCAGCATCGAGGGCGTGCAGGAAGACGTGGTGGATATCCTGCTCAACTTGAAGATGCTGGCGGTACGCGCACACGGACGCGGAGATGCGGTGGTTACACTGCGTAAGCGTGGCCCCGGCCAGATGACAGGGGCCGATATCGTATCGGAACATGGTATCGAAGTGGCCAATCCCGAGCAGGTAATCGCAACGCTGACCCGCGATGTCGAACTGGTACTCCGTTTGCGTATTGACGAAGGACGTGGTTATGATGCGGCTGCCACGCGACGCCAGTCGCATGAAAAGCGTATCGGTGTGATGGCTCTGGATGCGAGTTTTAGCCCGGTGCTGCGGGTGAGCTATCTGGTGGAAAATGCCCGGGTAGAGCAACGTACCGACCTGGATCGTCTGATACTGGATGTCGAAACCAATGGCGTGGTGGATCCGGTCTGGGCGGTGCAGGAGGCGTCCCGCATTTTTCGCAGTCAACTTGGCGTGCTGGCGGGTGCGGAAACCGGGGAAATACCCGAGGCATCGCAAGTGCAGGTCAATCAGAGCCTTGCGCCTCTGTTGATTCGTCCGGTCGATGATCTGGAACTCACGGTGCGGTCGGCGAACTGCTTGAAGGCTGAGGACATTTTTTATATCGGCGATTTAGTGCAGAAATCGGAGCAGGAACTTTTAAAGGCGCCTAATCTGGGACGCAAGTCGCTCAATGAGATAAAGGAAGTTTTGGTGGCGCATGGCCTGACGTTGGGGATGCGACTCGACAACTGGCCGCCGGAAAATCTGCCGCCGGTGCCTGGGCGGGCGGCCGATACGGACTCGGTCATCGGCTAACGTTAGAAATTATGTAGAGGAATGGTGTCATGCGTCATCGTAAAAGTGGTAAGCAGTTAAATCGTAATAGCAGTCATCGACAGGCCATGTTTGCCAACATGATGGTGTCGTTGTTTCATCATGAGCGGATAGTTACTACCTTGCCGAAAGCCAAGGAGTTGCGGCGCTTTGCCGAACCCATGATCACCCTTGCGAAGGAGGCGACCGTCGCAAAACGGCGTCTGGCATTTTCTCGTCTGCGCGACCGGCAGGCAGTGGTTAAATTGTTTGATGACCTTGGCCCGCACTACCTGGCGCGTCCAGGTGGTTATTTGCGTATCGTCAAATACGGTTTTCGGTCCGGTGATAATGCGCCCTTGGCTATTGTTGAGCTTGTAGACCGGCAAACGGCAGCCGCCGAATAATTCTGTGTATGGTGACCAAAAAACCGGCCCGTCGTTCGTGGCCGGTTTTTTTGTTCAGGTCGCCATGCCCCTATGCGTTCGCTAACCTGGTCACCTCCCAGCCCGAGGCTTCGGGGTACATGCACCAGTAGGCCACGGCGGCAGCGATGGGAGCGTACCTGCCTGTTATTGTCGTCCGGTGCTGCCAAATCCGGAAGCACCCCGTGCGCTGGCTGCAAAATGGTCCACCACCGTAATGGCGGGACGGATAACCGGCACCAGCACCAGTTGCGCGACGCGCTCACCCGGTTCGATGACTATTTCTGCGCTGCCGCGATTCCACAGGGACATCTTCAGCGGCCCTTGGTAATCCGCATCGATGAGACCGACTAGGTTGCCCAGCACCAAGCCGCGGTGCCCCAGACCGGAGCGTGGCAGCAACAGCGCTGTAACCTGAGGGTTGCCGATATGCATGGCAAACCCGGCGGAGACGAGTTCGGCCTGTCCGGGAGCCATTCGCAGCGGGGCGTCCAGACAGGCACGCAGGTCCATACCAGCAGAGTCGGCGCTGGCGTAATGGGGAAGGGGCCAATCCTGGCCGATACGCCGATCAAGGATGCGAATTTGCAGGTTATTCATGAAGGTCTTCCATCTCCGTGCCAGGCAGTGAAATAAAACTACTGAGGTGACGCACCAGGTGGCGTGCCAGATCGATTTTGCTGCAGCGCGGGATATGCAGCACCCGTTCACCCTGCAGGATGCTGCAGGCATTGTCCGTAGCCCCCATCCCCAGCTCGGCAGAATGGATATCATTGACTACGATGACGTCCGCGCCCTTGCGCTGCGCCTTGGCACCCGCAGCGGCGAGGTGATTATGGGTCTCGGCTGCAAAGGCGACGATATAGCGTGGTCGCCGGGAATCTCGATGTACAGCACTGACGATATCGGGATTGATGCTGAGGGGCAGGGGATTGGCTATGGCGGTTTTGCTCAGCTTCTGGGCGCTGAACCGGCTCGGTCTGTGGTCGGCCACGGCAGCGTTGGCGATAAATATATCCGTCGGTCGGTCCAGGGCCTGCAGGCAGGCCGTGAGCATATCCCGCGCCGAGATGACGTCCAGGCGGCTTACTCCCGGCGGGGTTTGTTCATGGGTGGGCCCGGTAATCAGTAGTACCTCCGCTCCCGCTTCTGCACAGGCCTGGGAGAGGGCGAAGCCCTGGCGGCCACTCGCCCGGTTGCTGAGACCTCTTGCCGGATCGATTGCCTCCCAGGTCGGGCCGGCGGTAATGAGGACACGTTGGCCGCGCAGGGTTTTCTCGGCCAGAGCCAGACGTAGTTCGCCCACCAGCCGGTCGGGCGCCAACAATCGTCCAGCGCCGTCCTCGCCGCACGCGAGACTGCCGCTGTCGGGGCCCAGTAAGTGGGCGCCGTCCGCCTGAAGCTGTGCAAGGTTGCGTTGAGTCGCGGGGTGCATCCACATGGTACTGTTCATCGCGGGTGCGAGAAAAAGTGGCACACGACTGGCGAGAACAATGGTGCCGAGGAGGTCGTCCGCCAGACCTTGAGCGAGACGGGCCATTCCATTGGCGGAGATGGGCGCGATCAGGAGGGCGTCCGCCCAGCGGGCCAGACGGATGTGGCTCATGGCAGCCTCTTCGGTGGCGGCAAAGAGATCGCTACGCACGGGCTCGCCGCTCAAGGCCTGCAAGGTCAGCGGGGCCACAAACTGTGCTGCGCTGCGTGTCATGACGACACGCAGTTCTACACCGGCCTGGCGCAGGGCGCGCACGATTTCCGGGCTTTTGTAGGCGGCAATACTGCCGCCCACGCCCAAAAGAATCCGTTTGCCAGCGAGGGGCTCCGTCGTGTTGAATACGCTATCAGTCATCACATTCCCAGTGTAAGGGAAGGAGGGAGCGTATGGCCATCACTGATTGGCCGATGGACGAGCGTCCGCGGGAAAGATTATTGCAAAAAGGCGCCGCGACGCTGTCTGATGCGGAATTGCTGGCGATTTTTCTCAGGGTGGGGGTGGTGGGCAAAAGCGCGGTGGATCTGGCTAGGGAGCTGCTGCTGAATTTTGGCAGTTTGCGGGCATTGCTCACTGCCTCCCATCATGATTTTTGTGTACATAAAGGACTCGGAGACGCGAAATATGCCCTCCTGCAGGCGGTGCTGGAAATGGGCAGGCGTCATCTTGCCGAGGAGTGGCAACGTGGGGACGGCCTTGATTCGCCGCTGCGGGTGCGACAGTATCTGTCTGCTACTTTGCGTGACCGCTGCCGGGAGGTTTTTGCGGTGATCTTTCTGGATAATCGGCACCGGGTGTTACGTTTTGAGGAGATGTTTCTCGGCACCATCGACGGTGCTACGGTGCACATTCGCGAAGTGCTGAAGCGCGCCCTCGAGCTGAATGCGGCGGCGCTCATCGTTGCGCACAACCATCCCTCCGGTGTGGCGGAACCCAGCGCGGCAGACCTTTCTCTGACGCGGCGTCTGGATCAAGCCATGCAACTACTGGACCTGCGCTTGCTGGACCACTTCATTGTCGGTGATGGTGAGCCCTTGTCCTTGCGTGAAGAGGGGGGCTGGTGAAAAAAAACAGCGCCTTGTGGCGGCGCGCCCTTTTCGCGGGGCGTGGGTTGTGGATCGCTGCCCGCGAGGAAGCCAGCTTCCGGACCGAGTTGCTGGCGGTGGTGGGGGGCGTGATCCTTTTGTACTGGACAGGGGCGTCTCTCCTCTGGTGGGGGGTCGGCATTTTGCTCATGGGCGCGGTGCTTGCGGCAGAATTGCTCAACAGCGCCGTAGAATCGCTCGCTGATCTCGTAAGCCCGGAATATCACCCCCTGGTAGCGCGCGCGAAGGATTGCGGCGCGGCGGCGGTACTGGTGCTGAGCTTCACCGCAGTACTGATCGCCGCGCTGCTGTTGTGGCAGTACCTGCGCCCGGGAGGATGACCGTTGCGCGGACCACAACGCTGGGAATTGCTGGCTTTATTGCTGCTCGCCGTGGGGATGGCGGCGTTACTCTGGCTTTACGCGGGAGATTTTCTGGCGGGTCTGCTCCTGCATCGGGCAGCACTGCTGGACGCCCGTTGGGAGACAGCAATTCTGCAATCCGGGGCCCCTGGTTGGCAACCATTCTGGGCCAGGGTGACACAGCTCGGCGGGCCGGATTTCCTGCCCTGGCTGCTGGCGCTGATGGCCGCTGCCTGTTTCGCAAGCTGGCGTTTCTTTGATGGTTTCCTGCTGGTAGCCGGCACGGCGATATTGGCCGTACTCGTTCAACTGATAAAAGTGACAACCGCACGTGCTCGTCCCCCGGCCACGGCGGAAATGTTGTCACCCGCGTTTCCCAGCGGGCATGTGAGCCTCAGTGTCGTGGTCTACGGCCTGCTGGCCCTCTACCTCCTTGCCACGCTGCGGCACCGAGGCCTGCGTCTGGCGCTGGTGACGGCGTTTGCAGTATTGGTGGCGGCTATCTCCTGGAGTCGCCTGATCCTGGGGGTACATTGGCCCAGTGATGTACTCGGCGCATGGTTGCTGTCCGGACTATGGCTGGGCCTGCTCTGGGGGGTTTGGCGAACTTATCATTCCCGGCATCCACACTACGGACTGACCGGTGCGCGGCAGACCTGGAGCAGGGTGGCTCTCGGGCTGCTGGGTGTCGTCGGACTGGCCGTGATGGGGTATGTATTGTCATTCTGATGAAACCTGCGCGTCACGTCGGCGCCTGCGATTTTACCCAGGCCGCAGATGCGGCTTATAATGGAAACGGATAGTGTGATAGGCACGGGGTTGTGGCGGATTGTTGCCCTTCACCGCATTTCATGGGATTGGCTTTCAGTGTCCGGAAGCTTGGGGAGGGAGGATGACTGTCAGTGCGGGGGTAACCATCATTGCCATTGTCATGATCATGGTTCTATTGGTCATCACGGTGGCGGCGGTCGTGCTGATACGAGTCCAGTTGCGTCTGGAAAGGCTGCTGGCCAGGGTTGAACAAGACATTGGACCGCTGATATTTGATGCCAAGGTGGCACTGGCGGATATCAAACATATGACCCGGACCGGGCGAGTACAGATGGATCGGGTGGACTCCACACTCAGGTATCTGAGTGTGGAGATCATGGATACTGCGGATACCCTGGTTCGTCCGGTTCGGGAACTGGGGTTGTGGTATCATGCGCTACGCACAGGGTGGCGTTATTTTTCCCGGAAACATTAGCTGGAAACAGTGAGGAGACCACAATGAAGAACGCGGAAGGCTTTGTTATCGGAGTGCTGGTTGGCGCAGTTGGTGCCCTGCTGCTGGCCCCGGCCAGCGGCGCAGAGACGCGCCAGGAATTGCGGCGCGCGGTCGACAAAGGCCGTGATCGTCTGCGCAATATGGAGTCTCTGGCGGAAGAACGCATCGGTGTGCTCATTGACGAAATCCAGGAAAAAACCGCACGTCTGATGGATGTGGGCGGTGACTTGGTCGAGTCCAAACGCCAGGATCTGCAGGAAGCCATTCAGGTGGCCAAGCGCGCATTGGCTGAGGAGCGGGATATCCTGACCCGGGCCAGCCGGGCGCGCCGTGTCGAGGTGCAGGAAATCGACCACTAAGGCCCCCTGCGGGGGCCTTACGACTTTTTATGGTGTAATCAATCATTTCATGGCGCGGCGCCGGATCGGGACGGCTATGATGGGCGGGCCGAATTTCACAAGGAGATATACATGGCAGATAAATTACTGATGGTTATGGTAAACACTGATCCCTCCAATCCCCAGGAGTTGGGTGCGCCCTTTTTTCAGGCGACGGTGGCTGCCGCGATGGATTTTGAGGTCGAAGTTGTACTGACCGCCCGCGCCGGCGAGCTGGCCAAGAAGGGTGTTGCGGAGAAAATGTTTGTTATGCCAGGCAGCCCCAAGAGTGTCTACGATTTTATCAAGGACGCCCATGAGGCAGGCGTGAAGTTCTTTGTCTGCACCCCGACCCTTGAGTTGTGGGAATGCACCAAGGAAGACCTGATTCCCGAAATTCAGGACATCGTCGGTGGCGCTTATGTCATCGAGCAGGCCATGGATGACAACGTGGTCACCTTTACCTACTAGTGCCATTATGACACCTACCCATTTAGGGCCCGCTGAGCATCTGTTTAGCGCGGAAGAGGTGGAGACGGCCATCCAGCGGATGGCCGTTGCCATTAATGAAGAGATGGAACATCTGACGCCGCATCGTCCGGTGGTATTGCTTTGCGTGCTGACGGGTGCCGTCGTGGTGGTCGGCCAGTTGATGCCGCATCTGCGTTTTCCCCTGGTGCTCGATTGTGTACAAGTCGGTCGCTATGGTGCCGAAACCAGTGGCGGTGCCTTGCAGTGGCGTACGCGCCCCAAAGAATCACTGGCAGGTGCGGTGGTTTTGCTGGTGGACGATATCCTTGACGAGGGCGTGACCCTGCAAGCTTTGCAGGAATATTGCATGGCGGAGGGTGCTGCCGCCGTTCATACGGCGGTGATGGTGCGAAAAGTCCGTTCCCGCGCCATCGATGTACGGGTGGACTATGTGGGGCTGGAAGTGCCGGACCGCTTTGTGTTTGGTTACGGGCTGGATGCCCGCGGCCTGGGGCGGAATGCGCCGGGTATTTTTGTTTTGCCGGAGGACGGCTGATGGGTGTGGTGGGCATCATCGGTGGCAGTGGTCTGACCGGGCTAAAAAATTTGCAAATTCGTCACCGCCGGGTAATCCGTACGCCCTTTGGTGAGACATCTGGCCCGCTGACCTTTGGTCAACTGGGTGGACAGGAAGTCGTTTTCATCGCGCGCCACGGCTATGGCCATACCATTCCTCCGCACCGGGTCAATTATCGTGCCAACATCTGGGCGCTGCATCATGTCGGAGTGACACACGTCGTTGCAGTGGCGGCGGTGGGCGGAGTCACGACAGCCATGCGGCCAGGTGTTCTCTGTCTGCCTGATCAACTGATCGATTATACCAGCGGGCGTCCCAGCACCTTCTTTGAAGGCGGCGAGAGCATGGTGGTACACATCGACTTTTCTGAGCCCTATTGTCAGCCGGTACGTGAGCGCCTGCTGCAGGCGGCAGGATCTGCGGATATCGTCGTTATCGACGGCGGCACTTATGCGGCTACCCAGGGGCCACGCCTGGAAACCATCGCTGAAATCCGCCGTATCGAAAGGGACGGTGGCGATGTGGTGGGGATGACCGGAGCTCCAGAAGCGGTCTTGGCGCGGGAAATCGGCCTGTGCTACGCGCCCCTGTCGCTGGTGGTTAATCCGGCGGCGGGCAAGTCGGCGGAGCCCATTACCATGGAGGCCATCGACACGGTTATGCATGAGGGGATGGAAAAGGTGCGCAAAGTGCTGGGGAATGTCGTACCGCTGCTTGCGGATTGCCCGCAGTGCGGTTGTGGAACAGCGGTGGGACCGGAAGCTCTCAGGCAGCTGCATAGCAAGAAGTAAGCTGCGGCTTCGCTTCGGCCCTTCAGCGCATGGTGACGAATTCCTCGGCGCTGGTGGGGTGGATGGCAATGGTGTTGTCAAGATCCTGTTTCGTCGCACCCATGCGCAGCGCTACCGCAAAGCCTTGGAGCATTTCATCCACACCGTCGCCGATGGCGTGCAGACCGACGATCTTTTCCTCCCGGCCCACCGTGACCAGCTTCATCGCCGTTTTTTCCGGTTCTGCCGCAAAGGCGCGGAGCATCGGGGTGAAGGTCGTCTGGTAGACGTTGACCGAATCTTCTCCGTATTGCTCCTGGGCGGCTGCCTCACTGAGGCCGACCGTCGCGATGGGGGGATGACTGAAGATCACCGTGGGTACCATGCGGGTGTCGAGATGCCGCTCCGTCTGATTGCCGAAGATGCGGTCGGCGAGGCGGCGCCCGGCGGCGATGGCTACCGGGGTGAGGGCTGGGCCCGCAGTGACATCGCCGACTGCGTAGACTCCCGGTGCATCGGTGTTCTGGAACCTATCCACGGGGATAAAACCCTGCGGGTCGGCAGTAATGTTTGCGAGTTCCAGACCAAGGTCGGCGCTATTCGGACGACGGCCGATAGCCCAGATGACGGCATCCAGCCCTCCGAGGCAGTCGCCATCGTGGAAATGCAGGCATAAGCCATCGGCGCGTTTTTCCAGTTCCCGAACCTGGCGCTGGGCGAGAAGGCTGATGCCTTGCCGGAGCATGGCGTCCATCAGGCTCTCGCGCAGCATCGGATCGAAATCATTGAGGAAATGCCTGCGGCGCATGACCAGGGAAACGTCACTGCCGAGAGCGTGGAGTGCCCCGGCGAGCTCCACGGCGATATAACCGGCGCCCACCACGGCAACACAGCGGGGCCTTGATTCCAGTGCGAAGAATCCATCCGAGGTGATGCCCAGTTCTGCACCCGGAATATCGGGCCAGACCGGCTGCCCCCCGGTGGCGATCAGGATGTGTGCGGCTTCCAGGGTGCTGTCGCCGACATGGATCCGGTGCGCGCCAGAAAAACGGGCATGTCCGCGGATCAGGGAGACACCGTTACCATCCAGACCTTGAGCATAGCGGTCATTGAGCCGCCCGACGTAGGTGTCACGCTGCTGCTTCAGGTGCTTCCAATGGAACTGCGGTTCTATGGCATCGAAGCCATATTCCGCTGCCATCCTGATTTGCCCCGCAAGGTGGGCGGCATTCCAGTAGATTTTTTTGGGGACGCAGCCTGCATTTACACAGGTGCCGCCCAATGGACCGGCGGCGACCAGCGCGGTGACTGCCCCGTAACGAGCGGCGCGATTGGCCATGGCAATGCCGCCGCTGCCTCCGCCAATGACGATGAGATCGTAGGATTGTGTCATGATAGCGCCCTTTTTTCGGGGTGGAACGGGCAAGATGGCCGTCATCCCCGACAGACTGCCTGCGGAGATGACCATCCGAAGGGATGTGCCCTTACTTCCCGCCGAAATATTTCTCCAGATCGTCGGCACCGCCGATATGTTTGCCACCGATAAAGATCTGCGGCACGGTCGAGCGTCCGCTCACCGCGCGAATCGTCCGCGAGCTGACGCCGGTACCCATACCTGTCCTGATCTCTTCAAAAGACATGCCGTGCTCCTTCAAAATTGCCTTGGCGCGGGCACAATGTGGGCAGCCTTCGCGGGTAAAGATGGTGACGAATTCGGGGTCGCATGCCTCCGGGTTGATATAGTGGAGCATGGTATCGGCGTCAGAGACCTCGAAGGGATCACCGGGTTTGTCGGGTTCGATGAACATTTTCTCGATGATGCCGTTTTTCACCAGCATGGAGTAGCGCCAGGAACGCTTGCCAAATCCAAGTTCGCTCTTGTCCACCAGCATGCCCATGCCTTCCGTGAATTCGCCATTGCCGTCGGGAATCAGGTGGATGTTTTCGACGGCCAGTTCTTTGGCCCAGGCATCCATGACGAAGGCATCATTCACGGAGATGCAGAGGATGTCCTCTACGCCATTTTCGCGAAAGGTCGGCGCAAGTTCGTTGTAGCGCGGCAGATGGCTGGAGGAACAAGTGGGGGTATAGGCGCCGGGCAGGGAGAACACGATCACGGTCTTGCCCTTGAAAAGTTCGTCGGTGCTGACGTCACGCCACTGATTATCATCGCGGGTGCGGAACACGACCTGGGGAACACTTTGGCCTTCTATGCTGGTCAGTTTCATCTCGTCTCCTGTTTACGCTGCAGTTGCGGCACCATTGCCGATGTGCATCAGATTGCTCCGCGCTGCACACGGGCTGATAGTAGAACAAGTCTAAAACAATATCAAGTATCACAATGTTGGCCAAAGTGCGAGGTTCAGGCTGTGCTCCAGCCGAGATAGGCGGCGGCGGTATCGAGACCGCCGTAGCGAATCTGAAAGTCCGCCTGGGCGCGGACGACCGCTTTGGCGTGGTAGGCAATGCCTATGCCGGCTTTGCGGATCATGGGCAAGTCGTTGGCGCCATCTCCGAGGGCGATGCAATGACTGGTGTCGGTGCCCAGACCGATAGCCAGCAGGTCGAGGATGTCGGCCTTGGCGGCGGCATCGACGATATCTCCGAGTACCTGGCCGGTGATTTGCCCATTGATGATTTCCAGGGTGTTGGCGAAGGCGTAGTCGAGGTCCAGTGCTTCCTGCAGGTGGCGGGTAAACTGGGTGAAGCCCCCGGATACTACACCGATCTCGACGCCCTGGGACTTGGCCGCCGCCACCAGTTCGCGGGCACCGGGACTGAGCCGCAGCCGTTCGCGGATGATAGTGTCGATACTGTTTGCCGGGGTGCCGGCCAGTAGGCGCACCCGTTCGCGCAGGGAGGTCTGGAAATCCAGCTCACCCGCCATGGAGCGTTCGGTGATGGCGGCGACCTGCCGTCTGAGACCGAGGTGTTCGGCCAATTCATCAATGCATTCAATGCTGATCAGCGTAGAATCCATATCGGTCAGCAGCAAGCGGAAATGCCCCTTGTCCCACAGCGGGGAAACAGCAACATCCAGCGCGATCCCCTCCAGGGCTTCGATGAGGCGATGATTCAAGGCGCCCAGAGGGCTGGGGGAACCGTGCAGAACCAGGGCCAGATCGTCGCCCTGGCAGTGGAGTACGCGGCCCGGCATAAAGCTTTGCAGGTGAAGCGTGGTCAGTGCCCGGCGCAGCGCCTCGTGCCGCGCCGCTCCATGCAGCACCAGACGTATAGCGCTACCGGCGCTGCTCATGGGAGCCCAGATCACCTCCCGCTCCTGGTGCAGGGCCTGGCGCGAGAGTTCGTCGAGGAAGGGGGCGATTTCACCGACGGTGACGGGCATATCCCAGCTTTGCAGCCAGCAACCCCATACCTCCTGGTGACTTTCCACCTCCGCCACCAGTTGGCCCATGCTGGCCGGCAGACTCATGGGGCCGCGGGCGGCAGGGCTGAGAATGGCAAGGCGGGTACTGCTCATGGTTGAATCCTCAGTTGGTCGATGAGTTGCAGCAATTCCTGACAGCGCGCTTCGCCGTCGGGCAGGTCGCGGCGGATGCGCAGGCGGTGCTCGCCATCCAGTTGGTAGATACTGTGGGGTTGCTGGATGAGCCGGATGATTTTGTCGGGGGCCACTTGGTTTTCGGCGGCGAATTGCAGGCGGGCACCGGCGGGACCGGCATCGATCTGTTCGATGCCGGTCTGGATAGCGACAAGACGCAACCGAGTCTGACAGAGCAGGGTGCGGGCCGGCGCCGGAATGGGTCCGAAGCGGTCGATCATCTCCACCATGATCTCGCCGATGGCGGCGTCGCTGCGCACATCGCTGAGGCGCTTGTAGAGTTGCAGGCGCAAATGCACGTCGGGCAGGTAGTCGTCGGGGATGAGCGCCGGTGTGTTGAGATGGATTTCGGGGCCGCTAGCGCGTTGTTCTTCCAGACTGCGGGGATCCCGCCCGGCACGGATGGCTTCCACGGCATCGTCCAGCCATTCCATGAAGAGGGTGAAACCCACCTCGTCCATGTGCCCACTCTGCTCTTCGCCAAGCAACTCGCCAGCGCCGCGGATTTCCAGATCGTGGCTGGCCAGGGCAAAGCCGACGCCCAGATCTTCCAGGGACTGGATGGCATCGAGGCGGCGCCGGGCATCGTCGCTCATGGCGCGCGGGTCCGGGGTGAACAGGTAGGCGTAGGCGCGTTGATGGGAACGACCGACCCGGCCACGCAACTGATGGAGCTGGGCCAGACCAAATTTGTCGGCGCGGTTGATGAGGATGGTATTGGCATGGGGATTGTCGATACCTGACTCGATAATGGTGGTGCTGAGGAGGATGTCGAAGCGCTGATGGTAAAAATCCAGCATCACCGCTTCCAGCTCGCCCTCGGGCATCTGGCCATGGGCCACGCGCAGGCGCGCTTCCGGCAGCAGGCGACGCAGTGTGGCCGCCATGCGCTCGATGTCGCGTACCTCGTTATGCAGAAAGTATATCTGACCGCCGCGATGCAGCTCGCGTTGGCAGGCTTCGATCACTGTCGCATCATCCCAGATCTGCACAAAGGTGCGTACCGGCTGGCGGCGCTGGGGTGGCGTGGCGATGATGGATAAGTCACGCAGGCCGGCCAGCGAGAGATTCAGGGTGCGGGGGATCGGCGTTGCGGTCAGGGTGAGGATGTCCACCTCGGCGCGCAGTGCCTTGATCCGCTCCTTCTGGCGTACCCCGAAGCGATGCTCCTCATCCAGAATCAGCAGCCCCAGGTCGTGGAAGGCGACATCCTTTTGCAACAGGCGATGGGTGCCGATCAGGATATCCACGTCCCCTACGGACACCGCCGTGAGCACCTGCTTGTGCGTTTTGGCATTCTGAAAACGGGAGAGTACTTCCACCCGCAGAGGCAGCCCGGCGCAGCGGTCCCGGAAATTCTCGTAATGCTGCTGGGCGAGCAGGGTGGTGGGGACCAGTACGGCCACCTGCGCACCACCGTGCGCCGCCAGAAAGGCCGCACGGAGCGCCACCTCGGTTTTGCCGAAGCCGACATCGCCGCAGACCAGGCGGTCCATGGGGTGGGGGCTGGTCATGTCGGCAATGACTGCGTCGATGGCCTGCTGCTGATCCGGGGTTTCCTCAAAGGGAAAGCGGGACACGAATTCCCAATAGGCGTCATCGGGTTCGGGAAAAGCCCGACCGGTGCGCGCCGCGCGACGGGCATAGATATCCAGCAGTTCGCTGGCGGCATCGACGGCCTTTTGCCGCGCCTTGGCCTTGGCCTTTTCCCAGTGATTGCTGCCGAGGCGGGAGAGCACCGGTTCCGTCGCACCATTACCCACGTAACGGGCGATACGATCCAGATGATCCGCCGGGACGTAGACGAGATCGCCATTGGCGTACTCCAGGACCACGTATTCATTGATGTCGCCCTGGGCGGCAAAGGGCGTGGCCATGCCCTGAAAACGGCCGATACCGTATTCCTCATGGGTAACGGCGTCACCCGGCTGCAACTCGCCGAGATCGCGGACCAGGCCTTCAATGCTGCGCTGTCGGGCGTTGGCGCTACGCCGCTGGGCAAAGACGCGATCACCAAAAATTTGCGCCTCGGAGATCAGCGCCAGTCTGACCAGGCCATTTTCCTTGATGAGCAGACCGCGTTCCAGGGGTGCTACGGTGATGGCGATTCGTTCCGTACCAGCCAGGAACTCCGGCCAGTCATGCACCCGGCTGGGGAGCAGCCCGCTCTTGCCAAGCCGTTCCGACAGCGCTTCCTGGCGGCCCGGTGATTCAGCGGCGAGGATGACCCGGCCCGCGGTCGGCAGATGGCGCAGAAAGGTATCCAGTGAGGCCAGTGGCGCTTCCGGACTGCCATGGAGACCGGGGAGGGGGGCGGTCGGCAGACGCTCCGCGCCGCCTTCCTGTTGCCCATATACCAGCGCCCGACCGCGCAGGACATCTTCCCATTCGCTGGGGGGTAGGAGCAGTTCATCCGGTGGCAGTATGGGATGCGCCGTATCGTGGCTCCGTTCCTCGTAGCGCTCCTGCCAGTCCTGACGAATATGCCGGGCGGATGCTTCCAGGCCGGGAGGGAGAAAGACGACGCCGTCTACGGGAAAGTACATCAGCAGGTGGCTGCTCTCCGGAAAGAAGAGCGGGAGATAATGCTCGGCGCCTTGGGGCGCATGTCCTCGACTGGCCGCCCGGTATATCTCGGCGCGTTGCGGATCGCCGCTGAACCGGGCACGGAAGCGGCTGCGAAATTCCTGTAGCGCGGCGGTATCCACTGGCACTTCCCGCGCCGGGAGTAGAGAGACCCGCTCGACCTTTTGCAGGGTACGCTGGGTTTCCGGATCAAAGGCACGGATGCTTTCCACGACCCTATCGAAGAGCTCGATGCGATAGGGCAGGGAGCTACCGCTGGGAAAGAGATCAATGATTCCACCACGCCAGGCCAATTCGCCAGCCTCAGAGACTTCACTGACGTTGCGGTAGCCGGCGTCGACCAGGCGCTGTCGAAAACCATCCGGACGCAGATGGTCGCCCACGGCGAGGACAAAAGCGTGCTGGTCGAGGAAACTGCGCGGTGGCAGGCGTTGCAGGACGGCGGACAGGGGCGCGAGACAAACGCCACGCCATTCCGGCAGAGTGGCAAGGGTAGCCAGCCGGGTGGCCGTGGCATCTGCCGGCGGCGCCAGGCGATCATAGGGAAGGATTTCGCGGTCCGGGAAAACCAGCGGCGCGGGCAAGTCCGGTGCGAAAAAATGCCACTCGCGCTGCCATTCCTCCACGTCGCGGGCGTTCGGCAGCAGAATCAGCAGCGGGCGCTGCCACTGCCGCATCATCTGCGCTGCCAGCCAGCTATCCGCAGCACCATAGAGTTGACTAAATGCGCGTGCCGCCCCGGCGCGCGGCGGGCTGCCGAGAGAAAGACTTCGATCCAAGAATATCTGATCTTATATGGGGACTCTGAAGAGCTCTAGTGTAAAGGGGCGCCGTGGAAACTGCAAAACGGGACGCCGCTTTCTTGCGTCCTCCCTCAAGACTGCGGATACTTCGGGCTGGTGGTTTGGGTCCAGAAGGTTGGGGGGGCACATGGAGCGCGTCTGGGTGGTGATCCCGGCGGGAGGGCGGGGACAGCGCTTTGGCGCGGCGCAGGCCAAGCAGTACGTTCTGCTGCGGGACCGTCCCGTCATTGCCCACACCCTGGCGGCCTTCCTTGGTGAACCACGCATTGCCGGCATTCAGCTGGTTCTGCCGGGCGAGGACATTGCCACCGGCGCCTGGCGGGAGTTACTGGGCCCCGTGCCGGGGACGCTCCTGCCCCCGGTTGTTGGGGGCGGCCTGCGTGCGGATTCGGTGCGCCTCGGTCTGAAGGGGCTGCTGCGACAGGGCGCGGTGCCGTCTGATTGGGTACTGGTGCATGACGCCGCCCGGCCCTGTCTGCGTCGCGAAGATCTCTTGAGGCTACTGGAAAGCCTTGCGAACGCACCCCAGGGCGCACTGCTTGCCGTGCCTGTTGCCGACACCCTCAAGCGGGGTGAGGATGGATGCTCTTCAGGTACCGTGGACCGGGAAGGTTTGTGGCGCGCCCTGACTCCGCAGGCGTTCCCTCTCGGGGCGCTGCTGGCGGCCCTGGAAGCCGCGCGCGCGGAGCACCGGCAAATTACCGATGAGGCGTCGGCGATGGAGGCGCAAGGCTGGCGTCCCCGCCTGATTCCGGGACACGGCGATAACATCAAGGTAACCCTCAGTGATGATCTCATGCTCGCCGCCGCGATTCTCGCGGCACGTAGCGAAGAAGGATAATCTCATGCAACTGCGTATTGGTCATGGCTTTGACGTACATGCGTTGGTGCCGGGAAGGGCACTGATTCTCGGTGGCGTGTCGGTACCCTATGAACGCGGTCTTGCCGGGCACTCCGACGCTGACGTGCTCCTTCACGCCATCTGCGATGCCCTGCTGGGGGCGGCTGCCCTGGGCGACATCGGACGTCATTTCCCCGATACCGACGCCCGTTTCGAAGGCGCAGATTCGCGGCTCCTGCTCCGACATTGTCGCCAGTTGGTTCAGGGGAAAGGTTTTTCGGTAGGCAACGTGGACGCGACCATCGTCTGTCAGCGTCCCAAATTGGCAGATCATATCCCGCGGATGCGCGCTCATATTGCCGCTGACCTCGTCGTGGATCTCGATGTGGTCAACATCAAAGCGACCACCACAGAGCAATTGGGCTATACCGGTCGAGGTGAAGGCATTGCCGCCCACGCCGTCGTTCTGATTCGGCATGTCTGAAAGTCCGCCGCGCATCTATCCCGCAGAGAGCGGTTCGCTTGGCGCCGAAATAAGGCAGTCTCCAGAAGACTTTCAGGTCACGGAACTGCTGCCTTTTGCCCCATCTGGTTTGGGCGCCCATCACTGGCTGGTCGTGGAGAAGCGCGGCCTCAATACCCAGGATGTGGCCAATCGTCTGGCGCATTGTGCCGGGGTGGCGGTCCGGGATGTGGGTTTTGCCGGTCTCAAGGATCGTCAAGCCGTTACCCGGCAGAGTTTTACGGTGCCGGCCTCGGCGGGTAGCAACCCGGATTGGGGCAGACTGGAAGGCGACAGCCTGCACTTTCAGCAGATCAGCCGTCATGACCGTAAATTGCGTCGGGGCGTGTTACGTGGCAACCACTTTCAGCTTACCTTGCGCGCCACCACGGGAGCGCACAGTCTCTGGGACGCCCGCCTGCAAATTCTCCTGAAACGAGGGTTCCCCAACTATTTCGGTGCCCAGCGCTTCGGGCACCGCAATTTGCAAGAGGCCGCGCGACTGTTATCCGGACAGCCGATGCGCGTAGACCGCCATCGGCGCGGCCTGCTCTGGTCGGCGGCACGCTCCGCCCTGTTCAATCTGGTCCTCGCCGAGCGGGTGCGGCAGGCCAACTGGACGGAGATTCTGCCGGGTGAAGTCGTTCAACTGGCGGGCTCGCACAGTATTTTTCTGGCGGAGGACGATGATCTCGCGGATTTGCAGGCGCGCGCCACCGACTGGGACCTGCATCCCACCGGCCCTTTGCCGGGTCGTGGCGGGTTGGTGCCGACCTTGGTTGCCGCCGCGCTGGAGGCCTCGGCCCTGGGCGCGGGACCCGTCATCACCGGTACAACAGAGGATGGCCTCCATTGGGCACGACGTCTTGCAGAACAAGGGCTGGACGCCGCCCGGCGTCCCTTGCGCGCGCGTCCGGAGAATCTCAGCGGCCGCTGGGAGGATGCGCAGACCCTGATCCTGAGTTTTTTCCTCCCCGCGGGCGTATTCGCGACGAGTTGTGTGGAAGGCCTTTTGGGGAGGGAAATAGCTGAAGCGCAAAGGCTTGACCTTTGTGTTGACTAGAGGCCCTACAATGGACAACATAGTTTGGGACGGTACGCATTCTTAAAAGGCACCATATAACGAGGAGGATGATTATGGAAGCTCCGGTAACCATCGGCCGTTTGGCGCGTGAAGCAGGCCTTGCCGCAGAGACCTTGCGTTACTATGAGCGGATCGGGCTCATTCGACCTGTGCAGCGGACCCCGTCCAACTATCGGCTCTATGACGGTGAAGCAGAAGCGCGCCTGCGTTTTATCCGGCGTGCCCAGAATCTTGGTTTTTCCCTGGCAGAAGTGAAAGAGCTGCTGGACATCCGCGGTAGTGCGGAGAGTGATATGGGCGAGATCAAAGCGCTCACTGCGCAAAAACTTGCCGAGATTGATCGCAAGATCGCCGATTTGCAAAGAATGCGCACGGTCCTTGCGCAACAGGTCGACTGCTGCCCCGGCCATGGCCGAGTGGCCGATTGCCCGATCCTCGCGTCTCTGGCCGATGCCGAAAGCCCCTTACCTGTTGGGGAGCGTTGGGGGCAGCGGGACACCCGGATACCCTGCGACGCGGCGCAGCGCTGAGGGCGGAGTGCCGAAACTGTTTCATGTTGCCACACCCGGTTAAAGGCCCGATCTATGGATGGGCTTGCCTATTCGCGACGGGACCAGCCCAGCAGAACGCGCAATGCGCCGCCGCCGCCCTCTTCCGGGCGCGCCTGAGCAAATGCCAGCACCTCCCGGTGACGCATCAACCAGCCACCCACCAGCCTTTTCAGGACAGGAATACGGCCGGGGGATCCCAGACCCTTCCCGTGGATGATGCAGACGCAGGTCCAATGCCGTTGTCGTGCTTCCCGCAAAAATGCCGACAGTTCAGCGCGGCCTTCCTCCACGGTGCAGCCGTGCAGGTCGAGCCGCTCCTGAATCCGGAACCGGCCCCGGCGCAAGTCCCGCAGCAGCGCCGGAGACAGCCCGGGCCGCAAATAAAGCCACCCGTCTCCGGATTCCAGAATTTCGTCGCTGTGCAGACCACCGCCCAGCGCTTCAAGAACCGCCAACTCGTCCTGATGCCGCTGTATCGGCAAGGGTGGTGGCGGCGCTGGACGTGGGGGAGGGGGCGGGGCTGGCAGGGGCCGGACATCCGCTACCGCTTGCAGAAAGCAAGCGCTGTCCTCCACCCCGGTCACTCGCTTTTGTTTCTCCGGCTGATCCGGCCGCCGCCCCATGGTTCAGTCCTCTTGTTGCTGCTCCAGCCAACGCTCCGCATCCAACGCCGCCATACAGCCGGTTCCTGCGCTGGTTACCGCCTGACGATACACATAATCCTGAACATCTCCGGCGGCAAACACCCCCTCGATACTGGTCGCCGTGGCCATGCCATCACGGCCACCCCGGGTAACCAGATAACCCCCCTCGTCCATCTTCAGTTGTCCCTTAAAGATTCCGGTGTTGGGTTGATGGCCGATGGCAATGAATACACCCATCAGCGCGAGATCCTGGGTGCTACCGTTTTCTACATGCTTAATGCGCAAGCCGGTAACTCCGGAAGCATCGCCCAGCACTTCTTCCACGGAATGATTCCAGATAACGGTGACATTTTCCTTGGCCATGAGCTTGTTTTGCAGGATTTTTTCCGCCCGGAACCTGTTGCGACGATGGATCACGGTGACATGCTTGGCAATATTGCTGAGATATAACGCTTCCTCTACCGCCGTATTGCCGCCACCGACCACGGCGACCGCCTGCCCGCGATAGAAAAATCCGTCGCAGGTCGCGCAAGCGGAAACACCCTTGCCGCGAAACTTGTCTTCGCTGGGCAAACCCAGGTATTTGGCAGATGCGCCAGTGGCGAGAATCAGCGCATCGCAGGTATAGCAGTGCTGATCCCCGCTGAGGCGAAAAGGGCGCTGACGGAGATCGGCGGTATGAATATGGTCAAACAGAATCTCGGTATCAAAACGGCGCGCCTGTTTTTCCAGGCCTTGCATGAGTTCCGGGCCCATGATGCCGTCTGCAGCACCCGGCCAGTTATCCACCTCCGTGGTCGTCATCAGTTGGCCGCCGGGCTCCATGCCCTGCACCAGTATCGGACTCAGGTTGGCGCGTGCAGCATAGATTGCCGCCGTATAACCACCGGGACCAGAGCCCAGGATAAGTAAGCGGCAATGTTTTTCATCGATGACACTTTTCGGATCGCTCATGGGCACCTCGCTGCCTGAAAGAAACGGTATCGGGCCAGCCACCTGTATGGCGGAACCGGCGCGGACCAGCGGAGAACTTCTGGAGAAAGTCTAGCATCATTCCCGCACCCCTGTCCCTCCTGGGGCAGCGATCGGATATGGAGCAACGCGCAGTGAAGTGTCCTGATCTGATCCATTAGAAACGCCTAACAACTGCATTGATTTGCCTTTCTTTCCCGCGTCTCCTTGACACCCGCGCAGGGGTCGTTTAGCGTGCCGACATGAGCTCTGCTGCCCGTAATGCACCCCGAGGCTCCCGGCCTGCCCCCGCAAAGCCGGGCCAGCCGTCGCGTGCCAAGCCATGGCGTCGCGAGGCGCTACTGCTGATACTGACCGGCGTGGCGGCGTTCGTGGCGATATCCCTGCTCAGCTTCCACCCCGCCGATCCGAGCTGGTTCAACAGTGGAAAGGGTGGCCCCGCGCATAACTGGGGCGGCAAAACCGGTGCCTATATCGCTGATTTTCTGGTACAGGTCTTTGGTGTGGTCGCATGGCTCCTGCCCGTGGCGTTGGGCGCAGGGGTCTGGCAGCTATGGCGGCACTGGTTTCATCAGCATCCGGGGCGCCGGGCGGCGCCGTTGGGCGCTGCCGCTATGGTGCTGGGCCTGAATAGTTTTCTGGCACTGACCTGGCCGACGGGTTGGTGGCCCATTGCCGGTGCGGGAGCGGGTGGTATCCTGGGACAGGAAGTCAGCGCCCTTGCCCGGCCATTCATCGGTGTGGGTGGTGGCGCCTTGCTGTTTCTTGGGCTGTTTTGTCTCGGCGTGTTTTTGCTCACCGGTCTGGGGCCGCGCGCGATGGCTGCGCATGTCAATGCCCTGTACGCGGCCTTGTCCAGGCCACACCTACGCTGGCCACTGCGACGCCGGATTTCGACCTGGGCGGCCCCTGAGCCCATCACCACGCTGGCGCCCGCTGCGCCAAAGGTGTCCCCGCCCGCGGCACCCAGCTTCTTTTCCACCAAAAAGCGCGGGCCAGGTTCGGCGCATACCGCCGTTAAAAGCAGTCGGCAGTTGCCGTTGCCGGCTCCGGTGGGGCCGCCGCGTGCCGATGGCCTCCCCGATCTGGGTCTACTCGATCCACCGGATGCGGCAGATCCCGGTTCTCAACTGCAGCCCGACGCGTTGCGGCAGCAGTCGTGTATGCTGGAAGAAAAGCTGGCCGACTTCGGGGTACAGGCGACCGTAGTGGCGGCCCACCCTGGACCGGTGATTACCCGTTTTGAAATAGAACCGGCACCGGGAGTCAAGGTTAGCCAGATTGCGGGCCTCAGCAAAGATCTTTCGCGCGTGCTGGCGGCACGGGTGCGTGTGGTTGAAGCCATTCCCGGTAAGGCCACCATGGGCATCGAGGTGCCAAATCCCCACCGGCGCACGGTGCGTCTCTCCGAGGTGCTTTCCAGTCACGGCTTCACCCAGAGCAAAAGTCTGCTGACGCTGGCATTGGGTCAGGATATCGGGGGGCAGCCGGTGTCCGCCGATCTGGCCAGAATGCCCCACCTGCTGGTAGCGGGGACCACCGGCGCTGGCAAGTCTGTGGGCGTCAATGCCATGATTCTCAGCATACTGTTCAAAGCGACTGCCGAGGATGTACGCCTGATCATGGTGGATCCCAAGATGCTGGAGCTATCCATCTATGAGGGCATCCCTCACCTGCTTGCGCCGGTGGTGACGGACATGAAAGAGGCCGCCAATGCCCTGCGCTGGTGCGTAGCGGAGATGGAACGGCGCTATAAGCTCATGGCTTTTGCTGGAGTGCGCAACCTGGCCGGGTATAATCAGAAGGTACGGGAAGCGGCGGCTTCTGGACATCCCCTGCCGGGTCCGGATACAGATATGGACGGCGAACCCGTGGCTTTGAGCGTGCTGCCCGCCATTGTGGTGATCATCGACGAGTTCGCGGATCTGATGATGGTGGTCGGCAAACAGGTGGAAATCCTGATCACCCGTCTGGCCCAGAAAGCGCGCGCTGCCGGTCTGCACCTGATCATGGCGACCCAGCGTCCTTCGGTGGATGTGATCACCGGCCTGATCAAGGCCAATGTCCCCACCCGCATTGCCTTTCAGGTTTCGTCGCGTATCGACTCGCGCACCATTCTCGACCAGATGGGCGCCGAAACCTTGCTCGGCCAGGGCGACATGCTCTACCTGCCCCCCGGCTCCGGTTATCCGTTGCGCGTGCATGGGGCCTTTGTCAGCGACGACGAAGTCCATCGTGTGGTAGAGTCCCTGCGTCAACTGGGCGCGCCCCAATACGACGAGCGTATTTTACAGGGTAATGAAGGTGGCGATGGGGAAAGCATGGACGGGGAGGGTGGAGAAGACGCCGATCCGCTCTATGATCAGGCGGTGGCCATTGTCACCAGCAGTCGCAAGGCGAGTATCTCTTACGTGCAGCGGCAACTCAAGGTGGGCTATAATCGGGCCGCCCGCATGATCGAAGAGATGGAGCGGGTTGGTGTGGTCGGTCCCTTGCAAAGTAACGGGAGCAGAGAAATCTATGCAGCAGCACCCCCTGGTCGTGACTGACCGTTTGCGCATCAGGCGCGACCCATCACGCGTTTCGGGTCTGGCCCGCTGGTTTCTGGCGCCGCTGCTGATGCTGGGCGGTCTCCAGTTTGCGGCTGCCGCCACGGGGTTGACGATGTTGCAGGATTTTTTCCAGAAGACCCATACCATCACTGCTCGGTTCAGTCAGGAGGTCGCCAACCATGACGGCCAAGTCGTCAAACACGCCAGCGGCAGGCTGTGGATCTCCCGCCCCGGTAAATTCCGCTGGGACTACGATGGCCGTAACGGGCAAACCATTGTGTCCAACGGTGAGAAGGTCTGGTTTTATGAACCGGCCCTGGAACAGGCCACGGTGCAGCCCCTCGGCAAAGCAATCGGGTCCACCCCTGCGGCGCTGATCGCTGGTAACGATGACCTCAGTCAGCGCTTCAGGATTACGGACCTGGGTGAAAAAGACGGACTCCGCTGGCTGCTGTTGCATCCCAAAACGGGTCAGGATCAGGGTTTCACCGCATTGCGCCTGGGCTTTGATGCGCAGGGCGCGCTGCGCGAGATGCGTATGGAAGACGCCTTCCAGCAACAGACCGTTCTACACTTCGAGCATATCAGGATCAATCACCCCATTTCGGTGCAGGAGTTTCAGTTCACCCCGCCTGCCGGCGTAGATGTTCTCTCTCAATAATATTTCCTGGAGTACTGTATGTTGGCTTTGAAGACCCGTCTCGTCCTCGTCACCCTCGGTCTGTTAGTGGCTGCGCAGTCCCATGCCGCAGGTTTCGCCGCGCCGACCTCCGTGGTGGGGCTTTCGGAAGCGGGGGCCACGGTAGCCGACGGCGGACCCGTCAGCAGCTTTGCCGACAATCCCGCAGATATGGTCTTCTTTCCGGGTACCCGGGTGGGTCTGGACATTCTCGCAACGCGCCCTGCTTACAAGGTGGATAACGGCAGTGGCAGCATCGATGCGAGCAGCAATCTGCAGATTCTGCCCGATCTCTTTGTGACCCATCGTTTCAATGACCTGCCGCTGGCGGTTGGTCTCGGCATCACTTCCCCCTACAGCATCAATGCCACTTGGCCCGCCGGGACCTTTCCCGGACAACCTTCGCTGAAAAATGACCTGCGGATCATTGATGTGAATCCGGGGGTTGCCTATCTGCTGCTCCCCAACCTGAGCGTTGGGGTGGGTCTGGATTATTACCAGACGCTGAGCGCAACCTTTGGCCCAAATTCGGGCAACGGCGGAGGCGTCGGCGGTAACGTCGGGCTTTTCTACACCACCGAGCGCTTCAACGCGGGACTCAGTTATCGCTCCGCGGCCAGCGTTTCTTCAGGTGGCGGCAGCATTGACCTCCCCAGTCGCGTACAGGCAGGTGTCCGCTACCGATTTACCCCACGCTTTGCGAGCGAACTGGATGTGGACTGGAACGACTGGAGCAATGCCCGGTTACCTGGCCATGGCAGCCTCGGCTGGAAGTCTGCCCTGGCCTATCGCCTCGGGCTCAGCTATCACTTGAACCAGAATCTGGAGCTCCGCGGTGGCCTCGCCCACGAGGGCAGCCCCGGCAACAGCTCGAGTTTTGATGCGGCGGTACCGGGAACCACCAGCAATCTGGCCTCCTTCGGGTTGGGTATCGGTCTGGGCGCATGGCATTACGACATAGGTGCCTCCTATGCCCTCTCCGGCAACACGACGTCTTATCATCCCGGCTTTGCAGGCACGTATAAAGCCAGCATCTTCAACTTTGGCGCCGCAATTTCCCGGGATTTTTAAGGGACAATCTGTCTCCGGATGATTCTAATGGCAGCATCGTCCACCGACCCTCGTCCCCTGGCGGCGCGGATGCGCCCGCAGACGCTGGACGCTTACGCTGGGCAGCGCCATCTGCTCGGCAAGGAAGGCCCGCTGCAGGCCATGGTGCAGGCCGGGCATCTGCACTCCATGATCCTCTGGGGCCCGCCAGGCAGTGGCAAAACCACCCTGGCGCAACTCCTGGCCCACACCGCCGGCCACCACTTTCAGGTTTTGTCTGCCGTCAACAGCGGAGTGCGAGAGATCCGTGCCGCCGTCAGCAGCGCCGAGGCCGCCCAGTCCCTGGGACAAGGCACGGTCCTCTTCATCGATGAAATCCATCGCTTCAACAAAAGCCAGCAGGATGCCTTGCTACCTTATGTGGAAGAAGGCGTCGTGACTCTCATCGGTGCAACGACGGAAAACCCCAGTTTCGCCCTGGTCAATGCCCTGCTGTCCCGTGCGCGGGTTTACGTCCTCAAGGCGCTGACGGAAGAAGAACTCGGCGCCGTCCTCGATCATACCCTTGCCGACAGGGTGCTCGGTCTGGGGGGAATGGCGATAGAGATGTCCCCGGAAGTACGCAAGGGCTTATTGGCCGCCGCGGACGGTGACGCGCGCCGTCTCCTCAATCTGCTCGACCTCGCGGTACAACTGGCACCGGTACAGGAGGGTAAAACACAGATCACTACCGGGATTGTCGCCGCAGCCAGCGGTCACTCCTGGCGGCGCTTCGACAAGGGGGGGGAAGCCTTTTACGACGAAATTTCCGCTTTCCACAAGTCCCTGCGCGGTTCCGACCCCGACGCGGCCCTCTACTGGCTGGCGCGGATGCTCGACGGCGGCGCCGACCCCCTTTACCTTGCCCGTCGTCTGGTACGCATGGCTTCCGAAGATGTTGGCCTTGCCGACCCACGGGCTTTAGAAATGGCCCTCGCCGCCAAAGACGCCTATGCCTTTCTTGGCTCGCCCGAGGGGGAGCTGGCCCTGGCGCAGGCTACGGTCTATCTCGCCAGTTGTCCCAAAAGTAACCGCGTATACGACGCATGGAATGCCGTGCGTGCCGTCGTGAAAGGCAGCGGGAGTGCAGAAGTCCCTCTCCATCTGCGCAACGCGCCCACCGCGCTGCTCAAAACGCTGGATTATGGCCGGGAATATCAATACGATCACGACTATCCGGATGCCATCGCTCCGCAACAGTCTTATTTGCCCCCCGGTCTGCGTCAGGCCCATTTTTATGACCCCAGCGACCGCGGTATGGAAACCCGTATTCAGGAGCGTTTGCGCTGGATAAACGCTCATCGTCAACCTGTCCGGGAGAAAAAACCCCATGCTTGACCCCAGCTTGCTGCGCAGCGCGCCCGAAACCGTAGCTGCAGGCCTTGCCCGCCGCCACTTCACCCTCGATGTGGCTGCCCTGAATGCCCTCGACCAGCAGCGCAAAGCCCTGCAGATTCAGCTCGAACAGCTTCGCAACGCCCGCAATGAAGCTTCCAGGCAGATCGGTCAGGCGCGCCGCCAGGGGCTCGATACCGGCGCGATGCAGGCCGCAGCAGTGTCGAACGGCGAGGAGATCAAGACCCTGGAGCAATCACTGGAACGTACCCTTGCCGAATGGGATGCGCTGACCATCGGTCTGCCCAACATCCCGCAGGATTCGGTGCCCGACGGCCGCGATGAAGCGGACAACGTAGTCCTGCGTCACTGGGGCACGCCCAGCACCTTTGCTTTTCAGCCCC
The DNA here is from genome assembly GCA_023381645.1 of Gammaproteobacteria bacterium. The sequence continues at coordinate 247 of JAMCRJ010000031.1, read as the reverse complement.
GCGACCATGTCGAACTGGGCGAGGACTTGGGTATCATCGATTTTGCGGCGGGTGCACGCCTTGCAGGCACCCGCTTTGTGGTATTGCGTGGCCCCGGTGCCCGCCTCGAGCGCGCCCTGGCGCAATTCATGCTGGATTTGCATACGACGGAACACGGTTACACGGAAATCGCACCGCCTTTTCTCGCCAACGCCGATTCCTTGTATGGTACCGGGCAACTCCCCAAATTCGAAGAAGACCTCTTCGC
>JAMCRJ010000061.1 GCA_023381645.1 Gammaproteobacteria bacterium | reverse complement strand
GGCGCGGGAGCCTGGCGAAATCCCTATCCATCCCATTCCATGCCGGGGGAGTGCTTTCGGTGGATGAGCCCTGCGGCTCCAGGGCTGCAAAGGCGGCCTTTCTGATGGATTACCCGTCGGCACAGGGGGTGGATATGGAAAGTGGTGCCATTGCCGCCGCAGCGCATGACGCGGATACTCCCTTCATCGTCATCCGCAGTGTCGTGGACCCTGCGGATCAGTCGTTGCCGGCGGTGGCCACGACGAGTGTCGACGCCTACGGGCGGCCGCAGGCCCTCCGCCTGGCGCGCGGGTTGTTGCGCCATCCTGCCGAGTTATCCACTTTGCTGGGTTTGGGTGGGCAGATGCAGAAGGCGCTGAGAACGCTCCGCACGGTGGCGCCGGCCCTTCGTTACGCGGGAAAGGCGGCATGAAGGCCCTGTTGACCGGGGCATCTGGTTTCGTCGGTGGCGCGGTGCTGCGCCGCCTGCTCGCCGAAGGTCTGGAGATACGAGTGCTCCACCGCACCGGCGCTGATCCGGCCAACTGGGAAGGGCTGGACGTGGAGCTGGTGGTCGGGGATCTCACAGACGGCCCGGCTCTGGACAGCGCGGTGGCTGGCTGTCAGGCGGTTTTTCATGTGGCTGCGGACTACCGGCTCTGGGTGCCCGATCCGCGCGCCATGTATGCCGCCAATGTGGGCGGCAGCGAACGTCTGGTGCGCGCGGCGCTCGATGCCGGGGTGGAGCGCATCGTCTATACCAGCAGCGTTGCCGTGCTCGGTCACTACGCTGATGGCCGGGAAGCCGATGAGGACACCACCGCGCAACTGGAAGACATGATCGGGCACTACAAGCGCTCCAAATATCTCGCCGAGGAGGCTCTGCGGGCCCTTTGCCGGGAGGAAGGTGCGCCCATCGTCATCGTCAATCCGTCGACGCCCATAGGTCCGGCGGATCGCAAGCCCACCCCCACCGGGCGGATGGTGCGCGATGCTGCGGCGGGCCGCATGCCGGCGTATGTCGATACCGGTCTGAACGTGGTGCATGTGGATGATGTGGCCATGGGCCATTGGCAGGCATTTACGGACGGCGAGGTCGGGGAACGCTATATTCTCGGTGGCGACAACCTCCCCTTGGCGGCGATCCTCACCCGTATTGCCGGTCTGACCGGGCATCGTTCGCCGTGGCTGCGTATCCCCCGCCGCCTGCTCTATCCCCTGGCCTGGGGGGCGGAGCGGGTGGTGCGCCTGCGGGGGAGGGGGACACCGCTGGTAACGGTGGACGAGCTGCGCATGGCCGCCCACAAGATGTATTTTTCGTCTGCCAAGGCGGAGCGGGTCCTGCATTATACCCATCGTCCTGCGGAGGAGGCCTTGCGGGACGCGGTACGATGGTTTGTGGAGCACCACTATCTGTAGTCTGCCGGCCCGCCGTCTGGCGGTTGCCGCCGTGGGGGCCCTATGTGCTGGTGGATAGGCGGCCCTGCGGCCCTGCTTTCCCTGGCCGCCGTGGTCTATCTGCTGTTGGCGCTTCAAGCAATCGCGCGCTGGCATCCGGTATTGCCGGAGCGCGAAGCCGCCGTCAGCGGAGATATCCTGTGCGACGGGCCCGGGGTCAGTGTGCTCAAGCCCCTGCATGGGGACGAGGGGGATCTCTACGCCGCCTTGCGCAGTTTCTGCGTGCAGGACTACCCGGCATTTGAAATCGTTTTTGGCGTGCAGCGCCCCGACGATCCTGCCGTCACGGTGGTGCAGCGGCTGCAGGCCGAGTTCCCGGCCCTGGCGTTGCGCTGGGTGTGTACGGAAGCGCGTATCGGCAGTAATCCCAAGGTCAATAATCTGGCGGGCATCCTCGCGCTCTGTCGTTACGACACCCTGGTGATCAGCGACGCGGATATTTCCGTCGGCCCCCATTACTTGCGCCAGATCTGTGCTTCCCTGCAAAACAGGGATGTGGGGGTGGTGACCTGCCTCTATCGGGCCAGGCCCGTAGCCACCTTCTGGTCGCGGGTACTGGCCGGTCAGGTGAACGGTCTCTTTCTGCCCTCGGTGTTGCTGGCGGCGCGCCTGGGTCCGAACATTTTCTGCGGCGGGGCGACCATGGCCCTGCGTCGCCGGACGCTGGAGGCCATCGGCGGCCTGCCGCGCCTGGCGAACCAACTGGCTGACGATTACTGGCTCGGCGCCTACAGCCGCCAGTTGGGGCAAGCCACCCTGCTCGCGGATTATGTGGTGGACACCGAGGTCCGGGAGGCGAATTTCCGCGCCTTTTACCAGCATGCGCTGCGCTGGTCGCGTACCACGCGATCTGTACAGCCGCTGGGTCACGCCTTTTCTTTTTTGACTTATCCGCTACCCCTGGTGCTGCTGCTCGCGCCCTGGATGGGTCTCTGGGGCGGGGTGCCGCTGGGTGTGGTTCTCCTCTTGCGCCTCGTGTACCATAAGCAAATTGTGCACAAACTTGGTGCAGACGGTTCGTTTGGTGTGGCCCTGCTGGGGGATTTTCTGGGCCTGTGGATCTGGTTTCACGCCCTTTTCGCACGGCACGTCGCCTGGCGGGGGTCACAATTTGCCATCGGCGCCGACGGGCGGATGGATGGCCATGACGGAGCAAAACGATGACGATGAAAACCCTGTTCTTGCAAGCCCCTTCCTTTGAGGGATTCGATGGTGGTGCCGGTTCGCGCTATCAGGCCAAGCGGGAAATTCGCTCTTTCTGGTTCCCCACCTGGCTGGCTCAGCCCGCCGCCATGATCCCTGGCAGCCGCTTGCTCGACGCCCCTCCCGCAGATGTCAGTGTCGAAGAAACCCTGCAGGTTGCCGCAGGGTATGATCTCTGCATCATTCATACCAGCACCCCGTCTTTTCCTTCCGATGTGCGTATGGCTGAAGTGCTCAAGGAGCACTACCCGAAATTGCTCATCGGCATGGTCGGCGCCAAGGTGGCGGTGGAGCCCGAGGAGTCCCTGCAGCAGGCCGCGGCGGCGGTCGACTTCGTGGCCCGCGAGGAGTTTGATTACACCCTCAAAGAGATCGCCGAAGGCCGGCCCCTGAGTGAGGTGGACGGCATCACCTACCGCTCCAGCAATGGTCAGATCATCCACAACCCCGATCGCGCCATGATCGAAGACATGGATGCCTTGCCCTTCGTCTCCGAAGTGTACAAACGCGATCTGCACATCGAGGACTACTTCATCGGTTACCTCAAGCATCCCTATATTTCCTTCTACACCGGGCGCGGCTGCCGTTCACAGTGCACCTTCTGCCTCTGGCCGCAGACGGTGGGCGGCCATCGCTATCGCACCCGCAGTGCCGCCAGCGTCATCGAAGAGGTGCGCTACATCCAGAAGAACTTCCCGCAGGTCAAGGAAATCTTCTTTGACGACGATACGTTTACCGATGACCGTCCCCGTGCCGAAGAAATCGCCCGAGGTCTGGGCAAGCTGGGGGTGACCTGGTCCTGCAACGCCAAGGCCAACGTGCCCTACGATACCCTCAAGGTGCTCCACGAGAACGGCCTGCGCCTGTTGCTGGTGGGCTATGAATCGGGCGATCAGCAGATCCTCAACAACATCAAGAAGGGGCTCAAGGTCGAGGCGGCGCGCAAATTCACGGCCGACTGTCACAAACTGGGGATCGTGATTCACGGTACCTTTATTCTTGGCCTACCGGGCGAGACGAAGGAGACCATTCAGAAGACCATCGACTTCGCCAAGGAAATCAATCCCCATACCATACAGGTGTCGCTGGCGGCGCCGTATCCCGGCACCTTCCTGTACAACCAGGCCAAACAGGAGGGGTGGCTGACGGACGAAGATGAGGCCCACCTGGTCAATGACCGCGGCGTACAGATCAGCCCCATGAGTTACCCGCACCTCAACCATACGGAAATCTTCGACTCCGTGGAGGTGATGTACAAGCGCTTCTACTTCCGCGCCAGCAAGATTGCCGAAATCACGGGTGAGATGCTCAAGAGCACGCAAATGATGAAACGTCGTTTGCGCGAAGGCGTGGAATTCGTCCGCTTCCTCCGACAGCGCCACGGCTGAAGTGGGGCAGGGCGGCGGCCGGCGGGTCATCTTCAACGCCGACGACTTTGGCTTGGATATGGCGGTGAACGAGGCGGTGGAGTCCGCACACCGTGATGGTGTGCTGACCACCGCCAGTCTCATGGTCGCGGCGCCGGCCGCCGCGGATGCCGTCGCCCGTGCCAGGGCGCTGCCCGGCCTGGGCGTAGGGCTGCATCTTACCTTGGTGGACGGCACGCCTCTGCTGCCCGCGGAGCAGGTTCCGGATCTGGTCGATGAACAAGGGCGTTTTGCTGCGGATCTCTGGCGGCGCGGGGTGCGCTATTTCTTTTTGCCACAGGTCAGAAAGCAGCTGGCGGCGGAGATCCGTGCCCAGTTCGCCGCCTTTGCGGCCACCGGCCTGGAACTGGACCACGCCAATGCTCATAAACATCTGCATCTGCATCCTACGGTGCTGACGCAGATGCTGGAAGTCGGGAAGGAGTTCGGCCTGCGGGCGGTGCGTTTGCCCTGGGAGCCTTTGCGGGCGGCACGCTGCAGCGGTGCCAGGGGGGTCGCGCCGGCATTCTGGTCCATCTTTCTGGCGCCGTGGCTGGCGCGCATGCGCCGCCAACTGGATCGTCGTCGGATCATGCATAACGACCAGCTCTACGGTCTGGACGCCACTGGCCACATGGACGAGGAGCGACTGCTCCGGATGCTCTGCTGCCTGCCGGCAGCCGGGGTTACGGAGATTTATCTGCATCCGGCCATGGTGCAGACGGCGGCACTGCACGCCCTCATGCCGAACTATGAACCGCACGCCGAGTGGGCGGCGCTGACGAGCCCCCGGGTAAAAGATTATTTGCGCGATCAGGACATCGCGAAGGGTACTTTCCGTGATTTTGTCGCTCGTTGACCGTTTTCTTCAGCGCTCCGGTGCGCGTATCTCTCAGGGTCTGGTGGCCTTGGTGGACCTCTCGGTGCAGCGCGCCGCCTGGATGCTGGCGGCCATCGTGCTGGCCACACTGCTCGCCCTGGGCTACTCCGTCGGTCATTTCTCCGTGGATACCGATACCAGCCATGCCTTGTCCCGTGATCTGCCTTTTCAGAAGCGTGAAGTGGCTTACCAGAAAGCGTTTCCGCAGGATAAAAACACGATTGTGGTGGTCCTCCAGGGCACTGACCGAAATCTTACGGATACAGCCGTCGATCGCCTCAGTACCTGGCTGCGCGCCCGGCCACAATCTTTTCACGACGTGTATGTGCCGGGCGGCGGGCCTTTTTTCCAGCGCAACGGCCTCTTGTATCTCTCCCCCAAACAAGTACAGGATTTTGCCAACCGCATCACCGATGCGCAGCCGCTCATCGCGAGGCTCTCTGCCGAACCGAGCCTGAACGGCCTCAGCAGCCTGTTGAGCATGGCGATTGGGCAACGCCTGACCAATGGTGTGCAACTGCCCGGATTGACGGCTATTTTTTCTGCTCTGGATCAGGCGCTCACGGCGCAGATGCAGGGCAAATCCTATACCATTTCGTGGGGTACACTCATGGGCGGCGATCTGGCCCGAATGGGGCCGTCGCAACGCTTCGTCATTATTCAGCCTGCCCTGAATTACAAGTCTCTGGAGCCTGCTGCTGCGGCCATACATACTTTGCGCGCTGGCCTTACCTCGCTCAACCTGAATGCTGCCCACGGGGTGGACGTTGGGGTGACCGGCGGTGCGGTACTGGATGCGGAACAATTAAAAACCGTGAGTCAGGGTGCCGCTGTTTCTCTGGCGCTGACGTTCACGCTCGAAATCATTTTGCTGATCATAGCATTGCGCTCGCTGCAACTGGTTTTCGGCGTGCTGATGGGGCTGATCGCCGGAATGATCCTGACCACCGCCTGGGCACTGTTTTTTATCGGTCCCTTCAATCTTATTTCCGTGGCCTTTGCCATTCTTTTTATCGGTCTGGGCGTTGATTTTGGTATTCAGTTCTGCCTGCGTTATCGGGAAGAAGTGTTTAACGGCGCAGTTCACCGGCAGGCCATGCAGCGAGTGACACAAGGTATGGGCGGCGCCTTGAGCCTTGCCGCCGTTGCGGCAGCTTTCAGTTTTTTTGCTTTCGTGCCTACCAGCTACGCCGGCATCGTCGATCTCGGACTGATTTCCGGCACCAGCATGCTGGTGGCCTTGTTCATCACCCTCACCTTCCTGCCCGCTTTTTTGACCCTCTGGCCTATGATGGTCACACGTACAAAACCGACGTACTATCCGCATCTGCGCCAAATTCCTGCCTTGGTGCGTCACCCCATCCACCGTTATGCCTACTATGTACTGGGCGTGGTGGCCCTGCTGGCACTGGCATCCGTGCCGCTGGTGCTGCGTACCTCTTTTGACTTCAATCCGCTGCATATGATCGACCGCCATGCGGAGGGGGTGCGCGTTTTCGAGAAGCTCCTCGCGGATCCACAGACGGCGCCCTATCGTATGGAGGTGCTCACTCCGGATATTCCGGCGGCGCAGGCCGTTGCCGCGCGGGTGGCGCGGCTGCCCACCGTGGCGCAGGCCCTGACGATTTCCAGCTATATTCCGGAGCATCAAACCGAGAAGCTGGCCATATTGCAGAACTTGCAGATCCTTGTGCCACCCTTTTCGCTGCTGATGCCTGCCGGTTTGCAGCCGCCGACGCCCGATACCGCGAAAAGTCTTGGGGAATTGGTAACCAAATTGCGGGCCCTCGCGCAAAAGGACGGCGAGAATACACCCGACGGACAGGCGGCGGCGGCGCTGGCTGGCCATCTCGCGCAGTTTTTGGCGACCCGTGGCACGAATGCCCAGGCGATCGCCGATCTGCAAACGCGGGTGATGGGTACCTTGCCCGGCGAATTGCAACGCCTCGGCATGGCGTTGTCCGCCACGCCGGTAACCCTGCAGACCCTGCCGAAGTCCCTGCGCGACCGATATGTGGCGGCCTCTGGCCAGGCACGCGTGGAGATTTTTCCCAAGGCCAATCTCAGCAGTAATCAGGCGATGGCGACCTTTGTGCGAAGTGTGCTGAAGGTGGAGCCCAATGCCGTGGGTACACCGGTGATGCTGGTCCAAGGCGGAGATGCGGTACTCGGTGCCTTTCAGGAGGCTACGTTTATTGCGCTGATAGCCATCAGTCTGCTGCTCCTCCTGGCCTTGCGCCGCTACCGGGATGTGTTGCTGATCATGATTCCGTTGCTGCTGGCGGCGCTGTTCACGGTGGCGGCCATGACTCTGTTGGGGTTGAGCTTCAATCTCGGCAACATCATCGTTCTGCCTCTGCTCATCGGTCTCGGTGTGGCCTTTGCCATCTACATCGTAGTGCGCTGGCGCAACGGTGTGGATGTGGCGCATCTGCTCGGGACATCCACCCCCATGGCCGTTTTTTTCAGCGGGCTTACGACCCTCAGCGCCTTTGGCAGCATGGCGGTTTCCCGCGATCCGGGTATGGCCAGCCTGGGCGAGGCGCTGAGCCTCGCCCTGGCCATCGTGCTGCTGTGCATTCTGATCGTGCTCCCGGCTTTGCTCCTGCTATTTACCCCGTCACCCCGTGAAGAGGGCATTGCCCAGGATGAAGGCAGTTAATTTGCTGAAACAGAAAGTGATGATGCTGGCAGCCGGTCTGCTCGGTCTGGGTTTGGCCGTCTTCCTGGTCGTGCATGCCGGGGTTTCCGACATCCTGAAATTGCTGGCGGTGGCTGGCTGGGGTCTGCTGTGGCTGCTCCCCCTTCACCTGTTGCCGCTGTCCCTGGACGTGTTGGGCTGGAAGTGGCTGCTGCGCGGTGAGGCGCGCGTCCGTTTCTGGTTTTTGCTATGGGTGGCGCTGGTCCGCGAAGCGGCCAACGGCCTCCTGCCGGTGGCGCGGGTGGGTGGAGAAGTGCTCGGTGTACGCCTCCTGACATACTACGGCGTGCCCGGCTATGTCGCCGGGGCCAGTGTCATGGTGGAAGTCACCCTGACCCTATTGAGCCAGTTCATCTTCACGCTGGCGGGGTTCGTGGTGCTGATTTTCGCGGTCAGTGACCACCATCTGCAATTCCAGGTGGTATTTTTTCTGGCATTGATCCTGCCGTTGCTCATGGCCTTTATCTGGTTGCAATATCGTTGGGGACTGTTCACGGTTCTGCAGATGCTGATGAAGAAACTTCTGGGCGGTAAGGACCTGCTTGCGCTCATAGGAGAACCCCAGCGTCTGGATGCCGAAATCCGTCGGCTCTATGCACGTCGCTGGGGTCTGCTCCCGGCGAATGTCTGGCAACTGAGCGGTCTGTTGGCGGGCACGGCGGAAGTCTGGTTTACCTTCTGGCTGCTGGGCCATCCTCTCCCTTTCTGGGCAGCGCTACTCCTGGAAAGCCTCGGGCAGGCCCTGCGCAGTATGGCGTTTCTGGTGCCGGGCGGACTGGGTGTGCAGGAGGGCGGCTTCATTCTGTTCGGCAGCGCGATCGGTGTCGGGCCTGATCTGGCACTGGCCTTTTCTCTGACACGCCGCTTCCGCGAAACCCTGACGGGCATTCCGGTACTCTTGTCATGGCAAGCATTGGAAGGCCATCATATGCACCGCCAGTGGCGGCAAATACGTTCCAACAGGGAGGGCATTTCATGACGGCGATATCTTTGGATCCAGGGTCCGACGCCCATCGCGACCTGTTCTGCAAGTTCTTTCACGATACGCACATTCATTATGATCCGCAGCATATGGATTGGCCGGAACTGGACGCGGAGACCGCGCGGCGGGTGAAGTCCCTGCCGTTCTGGGGCGAAGCCGTCGCCACCGAAAGCGTGACGGCGCGTATGGTGCAAAGCATGGGTGAGCGGGAGCCGGACCCGGTGGTGCGAGCGGCGGTGGCCCTCGACGGGCAGGAGGAACAGCGCCATTCCGAACTGCTACGCGCCCTGGTACAGCATTATGGTATCGAAATTCCGCCATTACCTGCTCCGCCACAGGTGCGCGATCCGTACTGGGAGTTTCTCTATACGGGTTATGGCGAATGCCTGGATTCCTACTTTGCTTTCGGGTTGTTCGCTGCCGCCAAAGACTCGGGGTTCTTCCCGCCCGACCTGGTGAAGATCTTCGAGCCGGTCATGCAGGAAGAGGCGCGTCATATCATATTTTTTGTCAACTGGCTGAGTTGGCACCGCCGGCGTCTGCCCTGGCGGAAAAAAGTGGCGCTCGAGCTCCAGCGCATTCAGGTGATTGCCCTGCAGGCCTGGGCGCGCATACAAACCGCCCGCGGACTACATGCGCATGAGGAAGAAAATTTCACCCTGACGGGGCATGATCAGGTGAGTAAAGACGTCAGCCTGAAGCAGCTTCTTGCGCTCTGCCGCCAGGAGAATGACCGGCGTTTTGCGCCCTATGATGATCGTCTGTTGCGCCCGAAGCTGGCGCCGCGGATTGCCAACATGCTGTTTTTCTTTTTGTCTCGGAGCAGGGCCGCCTGAGGATTCGTCGCCTTGTCCCACATACGGTTTGGTATGTTATACTAATCAAAGCTTGTCGTTCATTGTCCATATACGCTGCGTTGCGGCCGAGAGGGGTGTTTTGTCATGGGTGTTCCTTTGATTCAGAGCTATCGGGTAGGACGCTACATCCTGGCGCAGAAGCTGCAGGGGCGTAAGCGCTATCCTTTGGTGCTGATGCTGGAGCCATTGTTTCGCTGCAACTTGGCCTGTTCGGGCTGCGGTAAGATCGACTATCCCGATGAAACACTCGACAGGCGGCTGTCTGTCGAGGAATGTATCGGCGCTGCCGAGGAGTGCGGGGCTCCTATCGTCTCCATCGCTGGAGGCGAACCACTCATTCACAAGGATATGCCCGTAGTTGTGGAGGGCCTCGTCGAGCGTAAGCGCTTCGTCTACCTCTGCACCAATGCGTTGCTCCTCAAGAAGCGTATGGACGATTACCGGCCTTCGCCTTACCTGACTTTCTCGGTGCATCTGGACGGCAATGCGCATCGTCATGATGATTCCGTGTGTCAGCCGGGTACCTATCAACGCGCTACGGAAGCCATTCGCGAAGCGGTGGGGAGAGGCTTCCGGGTTACGGTAAACTGCACCCTGTTTCAGGGGGAGGGCGCCGACGAGGTGGCCGCCTTCCTGGATGACTGCAAGGCACTGGGGGTGGAGGGGGTGACCATTTCGCCCGGATTCAATTATGAGCGCGCACCGCAGCAGGAGGTTTTTATCCAGCGTCGGGCCTCACGTCAGCTTTTCCGCGACATCTTCCGCATCGGCAAAGAGCGGAAGTCGCGCTGGAAATTCAACCAGTCCAGCCTTTTTCTGGATTTCCTGGCGGGTAACCAGAATTATCAGTGCACGCCCTGGGGCAATCCGACACGCAACATTTTTGGCTGGCAGAAGCCTTGCTACCTCCTGGTCAGCGAAGGCTACGCGCAGACCTTCAATGAACTCATGGAAACGACGCCATGGGATAAATACGGAGTGGGCGTGAATGGTAAATGCGACCAGTGCCAGGTGCATTCCGGTTTCGAGCCGACGGCCGTCAACGACACCTTCGCCCACCCGCTGAAAGCCCTTAAAGTGGCCTTGCTGGGGCCACGCACGGCGGGTCCCATGGCACCGGATATGCCGGTATCACCCCCGGCTCAGGGTACCGAACACCCGGTTTTTCCTTTGCATGTAGAGCGCTGAAGGCGGTTCCGGAAAATGTCAGGTTCATGGTGAAGGGGGATTTCATGCTCAGGAAAAGTCTGGTGGTACTGCTGGCCTGCACAGTCGGTGGGATCGCTCCGGTCCTGTCTGCCGCTGCGGTGACGGTGGCTGCACCTACCACGTCGTCCGACGGAGCGCCAGCGGTCGGCAGTACCCCGGAGGCGACGATCAATACCCTGGATGGGGTGCTGCTGAAATCCATGCAGGGCGGTCGTCGCCTGGGTTACAGCGGCCGTTACCGGATTGTGGCCCCGGTGGTACAGAAGGTTTTTGATTACCGGCGAATCGCCGCCTTGACGCTGGGTGACTATTGGCAAAAGCTAAGCCCGGAACAACAAAACGAGTTTGTCGGGGTGCTCGCAGACCTTACCGCGGCCACCTACGCCGCGCGTTTCGACAGCTACAACGGTGAGCATTTTGCCATTGTGGGCAGTCAGGCCTTGCAGCCCGGCGCGGAGGGGGTATTCAGTACCTTTACGGAGCATAACGGTAAGGTGCACCGTTTTGATTATATCCTGCAGAAAGATGGAGATTTCTGGCGTATCGTCAATGTCGTCGCCGACGGGGTCAGTGATCTTTCCCTGCGGCGGGCGGAATACACCGAAACCATGCAGAAAAAGGGTTTTGCCGCACTGATTGCGCACCTGAAAGCGCAGATTGCCGGGTACGCCAAAGGGTCCTGATGATGCGATCGAGTATACATTTAACCAGGGTCGTGCTGACCGTCGGCGTGTTGACCCTGTCGGGATGCGCTACGGTAAACGGGCCTCAGGGCGCTACGGGGAAACCCGTAGACCCGCTGGAGGCCGTCAACAAGCCAATGTTCCATCTGAATATGGGCCTTTATGATTATGTGCTGAAGCCCGTAGCCACCGGGTACAAGACCGTGACCCCCGATTTTGTCCGCGAGGGTGTCAGCAATGTATTCTCCAATGTGGACATGCCCTATATTTTTATCAACGATTTTCTGCAGGGGCGGGGTCGACAGGGAATGGAGGATCTGAGCCGGTTCCTTGTCAATTCCGTGTTCGGTCTGGGTGGACTCTTCGACGTGGCGAACCGTCTGGATCTGCCTAACCACGAAAACAGCCTGGGGGTAACGCTGGGTGTCTGGGGGGTGCCGCAGGGACCTTATCTGGTGCTGCCGTTTTATGGACCCAGTTCTCTGCGCAGCTTGCCGGGCCTGGCGATGACGATTTTTACCGGGCCGGCATATTATCTGACTGTCAGTTCGGCTCAGTACGCCCTGACGGGTGTAGGAATCATCAACAAGGCCTATGTCGAAGGACCTAACATCCGGATGGTTCAGGAGGCTGTTAATCCTTATGTATTTATGCGCAACGCCTGGGAACAGCATGAGCAATATCTGATATCCGGTGGGGCGGTCAGTAAAAACCAGTTGCTGGAGGGCCTGCAACTGCCGCCGCCGGCCGCCGCCACACCCACACCCACACCCACACCCACACCCACACCCACACCCACACCCGGTGAAGCTTCCCCGAGCCACGAGAACAGGAAAGGAAAACCATAATTATGGCATTCGATCAGGATACGGTGCGGCGCACGGCACATCTGGCCCGCATTGCGCTGCCCCAGGCGGAGATACCCGCAGTGGCCGATCAGTTGGAGCGCATCATGGGGCTGGTGGAAGAGTTGCGCGCGATCGAGACGACGGATGTCCCGATCATGGCCCATCCCCTTGACCTGGATCAGCCCCTGCGTCCGGATATGGTTGTCCATCAGGATCAGCGTGAGGTGCTCATGGCAAGTGCCCCGGCGGCTGAGCACGGGCTTTTTCTCGTCCCCAAAGTTATCGAGTAGGAGCCACCTTTGGAACTCCATGAATTCTCCCTGCGGGAACTCCGCCAGGGCTTGCGCAATCGGGATTTTTCTTCCGTGGAATTGACCACGGTGCTGCTGAAACGGATCTCCGCGCTCAATCCGGCATTGAACGCCTTCGTCACGGTTACCGAGAGCAACGCCCTTGCCGCCGCCGCGACGGCGGATGCACGGCGTGCGGCCGGTGAGGACGGCCCCTTGCTCGGCATTCCCATGGCCCATAAGGACATCTTCTGCACTGCGGGGGTGCGCACCACGTGCGGGTCCAGGATGCTGGAGCACTTTGTCGCGCCCTATAATGCCACCGTGGTCGAGCGCTTGGCGGCAGAGGGCATGGTCATGCTGGGCAAGCTGAATATGGATGAATTCGCCATGGGTTCTTCCAACGAGACCAGTTATTTTGGTCCGGTGCGCAATCCCTGGCATACCGGCATGGTACCGGGTGGCTCTTCGGGGGGGTCGGCCGCAGCGGTGGCTGCTGGGCTGGTGCCCGTGGCGACCGGCACCGATACCGGAGGTTCTATCCGCCAGCCCGCTGCCCTTTGTGGCGTCACGGGTATCAAGCCGACGTATGGCCGGGTCTCCCGTTACGGCATGATCGCTTTTGCCTCCAGTCTGGATCAGGGCGGGCCCATGGCGCGTAACGCCGAGGACTGCGCGCTGTTGCTGAACGTAATGGCCGCGCATGACCCGCGCGATTCCACCAGTCACCCGGCCGCCGCCAGCGATTTCTTGCGCGGCCTGGAGCGTCCCTTGCAGGGTTTGCGGGTGGGGGTCCCGGAGGAGTTTTTCGGCGCAGGTCTCGACCCCGAGGTGGCGGCCGCCGTGCAGGCGGGTATCGCGGAGCTCGCCCGCCAAGGCGCCGCAGTGCAGTCGATTCGGCTGCCCAATAATCCCCATGCGGTGAGCACGTACTATGTCCTGGCGCCGGCGGAAGCCTCCAGCAACCTGGCCCGTTTTGACGGTGTGCGCTATACCCACCGAGCGGCGAATCCTGCGGATTTGACCGAGTTGTATCAACAGAGCCGTTATGAGGGCTTTGGCGCGGAGGTGCGGCGGCGGATTCTGGTGGGGACCTACGTGCTCTCTGCGGGTTATTATGATGCCTATTATCGCAAGGCCCAACAGGTGCGTAGCCTGATTCGCGAGGATTTCCGGCGGGCTTTTGCGGAAGTGGACGTGATCGTCGGGCCGACCACCCCGACTCCGGCCTTTCCGCTGGGTGCCAAAAATGCCGATCCGGTGGCCATGTATCTGGCGGATATTTATACCATCGCGGTGAATCTCGCGGGCATCCCCGCGCTCAGCGTTCCGTGTGGCTTCACTGCCGCAGGGTTGCCTGTGGGCATGCAGTTGATGGGGGATTATTTCGCCGATGATCTGTTGCTTAACGTAGCCCATCGCTATCAGCAGGAAACCCAGTGGCACCGCGCACATCCGTCCGTGCATGGGAGGGAGGCATGAATATGGACTGGGAAGTCGTCATCGGCTTGGAAGTTCACGCCCAGCTCAATACCGCCACCAAAATATTTTGCGGCTGTCCGACCGCTTTCGGGGCGGAGCCTAACAGTCACACCTGCCCGGTCTGCCTAGCCATGCCCGGTGCCCTGCCGGTTCTCAATGCGGCAGCGGTGGATAAGGCTATCGCTCTAGGGCTGGCGATTGGCGCGGAGCTGAATCGGCACAGTATTTTTGCCCGCAAGAACTACTTTTACCCCGATTTGCCCAAGGGCTATCAGATCAGCCAGTACGAACTGCCCGTCGTCGGCAAGGGGACACTGACGGTGCAACTGCCTGACGGTGGGGAAAAAGTGGTGGGTGTGACCCGCGCGCACCTGGAAGAAGACGCCGGTAAATCACTTCACGAAGCCTTTATCGGGCAGTCCGGTATCGACCTGAACCGTGCGGGCACGCCGCTGCTGGAAATCGTGTCGGAGCCGGATATGCGCTCGTCGGCGGAGGCTGTGGCCTATCTCAAAAAACTGCATACCCTGGTGCGTTATCTGGATATTTGTGACGGCAATATGCAGGAAGGTTCCTTTCGTTGTGATGCCAACGTCTCCCTGCGGCGGCCGGGCGCCCCCTATGGAACCCGTGCCGAGATCAAGAATCTCAACTCTTTTCGGTTTCTGGAAAAGGCGATCGAATATGAGATCGGTCGCCAGCGCGATATCCTGGAGAGCGGCGGGCAGATTGTGCAGGAAACACGTCTCTATGACGCCAACCGCGACGAAACCCGCTCCATGCGCGGTAAAGAAGAGGCCAACGACTACCGTTATTTTCCTGACCCTGACCTGCTGCCATTGGTGCTGGACGAGTCGCGTATCGAGCGGGTGCGGGAGACCCTCCCGGAGTTGCCCGATGCCAGGCGTATCCGGTTTATGAGGCAGTATGCCCTTCCGGTCTATGACGCCGGCGTGCTCACCGCCGGCCGTACCCTGGCGGATTACTACGAGCAGGTAGCCGTCGATGTGGATGGTAAACTGGCGGCGAACTGGGTCATGGGCGACCTGCTCGGGGCCCTCAACAAGGCGAGTATTGAGATTGAGGACTGCCCGGTTTCTGCAGAAAAATTGCGTCTGCTGGTTCAACGTATCGAGGACCAGACGATCTCTGGCAAGATCGCCAAAGAAATCTTTGAAGAGATTTTCTATCGCGGTGGCGAGGTGGACGCCATCATTGAGGATCGCGGTTTGCGGCAGATCACCGATGTGGCGGCTATTGCCGCAATGGTGGACGCCATTGTCACGGCCAATCCGCAGCAGGCGGCTGACTTTCGCGCCGGGAAGGACAAGCTACTGGGCTTCTTCGTGGGTCAGGTGATGAAGGCTAGTCAGGGAAAAGCCAATCCTGATCAGGTAAACGCTATTTTGCTGGAGCGTTTGCAGAAAGGTTAGCGGGCGGAGTTCCACCCGTGCCGAAGGGGCACCAGGAATGCCGGATGCCCCTTCGTGTTGTGCCCTGGTCAACTGCTCAGGAAGCGGGAACCGTTGCGGGCACGTCCTTGACGAGTTTCAGGAAAGCAGCGAAGGGACCCATGTTTTCCATGGCCTCCATCTTCGGCCCCTTAAAGTTCAGGCGCCCGAACATCATGGCGGTCAGCGGGGACCCCATGTGATGCCAATCATGGGTGGTCGCCCACATTTTATAGTCATAATTATAATTAAGCTTACTGACTTTGATGGCGCCGCCATAGCTGCATACCGCTTTGCCCCCTTTGAGGGCGATTTCTAGTTGCACGGGTGGGGTGGTTTTCATGTCGGAGTCGGAGACTTCCATCACTTTGTAGCCTTTACCGCCGTTGTTTTTGACCCAGGAACCGGCCAGTTTTTCGGTCAATGTCGGGCTGTTGTTCCACGCGGTGCATAGATCCTGCGCCCAGGCCGGGGACATGAAAGCTGGGGGCGCAACCGGCGCTCCGGCTGTACTTCCCGTAGCCCCAGAGGGGGCCTCCGCCGCCATAGCCATCGTTGGCCCCGCCAGGCTAAGCCCTAAAATGGCCGCCATTGTCATTTTTCTGAACATCGACCCCTCCTCCATATTCGCTGTTTGCGCTCCATAGCGAGCGTGAGGGCAGTATAGTCCCGGAACCTTATGGTTGACACCAAGGTATTTTTAATTGCACGATAAATAACCAGAAAATAAGCATATAATATTTTAATGTGGATTGGCGTGGCGTCCATTCCCATGAGGCGGCGCTTTCGCTACACTAGCGGGCCACGGAGGTGTGGCAGAGCGGTTGATTGCACCGGTCTTGTCCCCAATCGAGCCCCTGCCGGGAAACGGGCAGGGTGACAGGAATCAAATTCGGCGAATCCCCTGGTTTGTCCGAGGTAACGCCGAGCCAAGCCGGAAAGGTTCCGGAAGGTGTAGAGATCAGACGGTTCCCACCTACAGCCTCATGGCCAGGGTGAAGGCATGATCCAGACTCCAAAAGGGCCCTCATGGTCCTGTGGCGAAAGCCATGGTGGGTAAGGAAAACCGGCAGGGGTTAACGCCCCTCGTGAGTTCGAATCTCACCGCCTCCGCCATATAAACGAAGTAACATAATGATATTAAACAGTAATTTTATAAAAACGTTAATGCTGGTAAGCTGGATCTCAGACTACCCACTTGAAATGACGAGATTGTCATAATTGGGGGGAACTTAGGTTGTGGTGATAACCGTCCATACCTAGGAACTATCAGTCAATTAGCCTTAGTGTGCCGCCAAACTCCCTCCCCCGACAAAAGAGCGACCAAAAACCATAGATACAACAAAGGAAATATGCTCTGCGCCGATGGTGGAAAGCCACCAACCACACTCCACCCTAGTTGCAAGATGCTATTGAATGGTGACCAGCGGGTTATCTCGCTCGGGAGGGAACTGCCGCCTTTAACATGCGCCAGCACAAGATTTAGCAGAAACAGCATAGGAAGAATACGTGCAATCACGCGGAAAGCCCCCGCACCAAATCGTGCGCGCAGAACAACAGCTAGAAAGAAAAAAGGGGAGGAGGCTATAAGCAACACAACATTGAGCAGCACTAATGTCATCAGATTTAAAATTGGAGAGAAGCCGATGTAGGCCGAGACAACAAGTATAATAATAGACAATTCAGTTAACAGCCATTGCGCGCTACGCTCGGCCAAAATAATAGTTATAGGGTGGCAGGGCAAGCTATACAAATATCGATTCCAACCCCCATTTTGCTGGTCACTGAAACTAGTCATAAAGCAACCAGAGGCGACAGTCAAACCCAGTATCGCCGCAAACAGATAGCCTTCATCTTTTATTGCCACTACATTAGCGCTTTGTAAAGAGAAATACAGTATACTAGGATAAAGTAGTATCGGGAGGAGCATTGATTTGGATCGCAGGGTACCGAGTATTTCCAAAATCAGTAATGAAATAAAAGGTAGCATTATAGAAAGACTCTATAAGAAATAGAAAAGGAAGAATACACGTTAGATCCTACATTTTGTAGGAAGCAATAAAGCAGTACCGACAAGGACGACTTGCCATAACCCCATCATGACTATGTCAATCGCTTCAATTCCGCTACCATGGACTATGCTGGCAATCTCTGCATGCATGATTCCCGTTGGCAAATAGCGTTGTAGCGTGGCGATGAAGGGAGGAAACGCTGAAGAGAAAACATAGCCCCCACCCCCAAGAAAAAAAATAGAAAACAGGACAATTCGTGCCCAAGCCATCGCTGCCGATGAAGTACCTGCCAGTCGAGCAATTATAACGCCAACGGCAATCATGATGATGGCCATGCTCAAGACTAATGATTCATAAAGCCACAATAGAGGCAAGTTGAGTGCTATGTGCCATCCAACAAATGCAGCAAATAAAATAATTATTATGGATAACTGGACATCGATAAGCACTGTAATTAACCGCGTAAAAAATATACGCAATTGTGAAATTGGGAGCGTCTGTAATAGCCCGTGATAATCTGGAACAAGGCCAAAAACCCGTATACCATTAAACAGAGCGCCAACAATAACACCTATTAATGCCATGAGCAAACTGATGTAGAGTACTCCATTAGGTGACACATGCCTTTCGAACATAGAAACAAGAAAAACTATAAGAGGGATAATAAAAACATAAATAAAATATTGCCTACGTCTCCATCTAGGTAAGATAATAATAGCTAGTAATGCCAGATTTCTTTTAAACATAAATACCTCGCTTCAAGGTTGTTTTGAATTCTTGCAAAATGACGGAGTTATCGACACCATTCAACTGTTCTTGAGCAGCAATGTGCCCCTTATCCAGCAGGATAATCCCATCGCAGAGACATGTAAGTTCTTCATAGGTATGTGATGCTATTAATACTATTGCACGTCGTTGGCGTGCCGCTTGCAAATGTCGCCAAACACATTCCCGCGCATCGAAGTCTAATCCGGCACTAGGCTCGTCCAACAGTAATATCGCTGGTTCCCAAGCCAAAGCAAGCAAATTGGCTAGCATTTTTTGGCGTCCACCACTCAGATTCCGAGCATTCTTTTTCAGAACATCGCTGAGCAGAAAGTCGTCCGCCCACCGGGCGATATCCAGGGAGCTTACTTGCAATCCTCGAATGGTAAAGATTGCTCCAATGATTTCTCGAACTTTTAGATTTGCTGGAAATTCGATATTCTGAAAGCTGACTCCGATTTGTCGTTTGGCCATTATAGTCCCTGCCGACTTGCCAAAATAGGTAATGCTGCCAACACGAGAATGAAGGACACCGGATAAACAGTTAATTAATGTACTTTTCCCAGATCCATTTTGTCCTATAAGTCCTGTAATTCCGGAATCAAATGACAGGGAAAAAGACAAGTCGTTCAATACCCATGGATCCCTTTCATTGTATTTAAAACTCAATCTATCTACCATTAAAGGAAACATCAATCCCCTCCTGTCGTCAACTTATTTAACGCCCAAATAACCAGTTGAAATACTTGGGAGCCGCTTGTAATTCATCAAAAAATAAATAAAAAGCGGGTGTAATGTAAAGTGTCAAAAACTGGGAAAATATCAGGCCACCGACTACGGCGATGCCCAAGGGTACCCGGCTATCTGCGCCGGCGCCAAAGCCGATGGCAATGGGAAGTACACCAAGGATGGCGGCAAAAGTGGTCATCATGATGGGGCGATAGCGGATTGTGCAGGCATCGACGATGGCCTCATAGGCACTGGCGCCTTCGCGACGGCGACTGACCGCAAAATCGACGAGAATGATGCCGTTTTTCTTGACCAGCCCGAGCAGCATGATGATGCCGATGAAGCTGTACAACTCGAGGGGCTCGTTAAAAATAACCAATGACAGCAAGGCTCCGAAAGCCGCCAGGGGCAAGGCGGTCAGAATGGTCAGAGGATGCAGAAAATGCTCGTAGAGAATGGCCAGCACTACATAAATGAGCAGTACGGTGGCCAACAACAAAAATGGCAACGATTTGAAAGCGGACTGGAATTGCGCCGCAGTGCCGCCCAGATGGCCGGCGATCCCGGCGGGCAATATGTCCTTGGCTTTACTCTGCAGTGCGGAAATGGCGCGGCCGAGGTTGGCCCCCGGCGCGAGATTGAAGGAGATCGTGGTTGAGGGCTGACCGTTGTGTTGCATCAGGGTGAGGGGAGCGGCATCGTAATGAAATTCTGCCACCGCCGAGAGCGGTACCAGCGTGCCCCCAGCCCCTGCTACGCTGAGGGTCGAGAGGGCATTGATGTTGTGTTGATAGCGGGGTTCGAGTTCCATAATGACTTCATATTGGTCATTGGCACCATAAATCGTTCCTACCTCATGGCCACCGAAGGCGAGACCGAGGGTGTTTTCAATGGCGGCCGGAGTAACGCCGAGGGCCGTGGCCCAGGGCCGGTTGATTTTGATGGCCACCTGGGGGTTATTGTTTTGCAGGCTGTTGCTGACGGAGCTGAGTTGCGGCAAACGGCGTAGCGCTGCGGTCATTCTCAGGGTGGCGGCGTTGAGGTCGGTCCAGTTGTTGCCAATGAGTTCATAAACGTAGCTGCCATTATCACTCGCGGTACCTGAGTGGGCGCTCTGTGGTCCTTGGAATACAACCTGGGCATTGTGGAAGCCCTGTGTGGCACGGTTGAGATCCTCGATGATTTCTTCCGTTTCTGGCGCGTACCCATTGCGAATGTGAATAAACATGTGTCCCGAAGTGCTGCTACCGAAACCGCCGGGCCCTTGTCCAGCAGAAGACACCACCGATTGAATACGTGGATTGGATTTCACCACCCGGGCGATTTCTGACTGCTCATGGCTGACTTCTGCAAAGGTCATCCCGGTAGGGTATTCAATATTGGCATTGATCATTCCCGAGTTCTGGCTAGGTAAAAAAGCCTTGGGAACAATCATTACCAGCCAGACACTACCCGCCAGTGAAAGTCCAGCCAGGGCCAGCATCCAGTATTTGTGCTGCAAGGCAACTTTCAGGGTGCGAATATAAAAATCGCGACTGCCCTTGAAAAATCGCTGAAAAATCCCGTCTTCAGGCAAGTGACCGGTATCGTGCAGGTCGGTCGGGGTATGGGCGTGATTGGGTTTGAGATAACGACTGCAAAGCATGGGCGTGACGCTCAGGGCGACCATCCCGGAAATCAGGATGACCACGGCAATACTGACCCCAAAGTCCGAGAACAAATGGCCGACAAAGCCACCCAGAAAAATCAGAGGAAGAAAAATGATGGACAGGGACAAGGTCATGGACAGGACCGTAAAACTGATTTCCCGGCTGCCATTGAGGGCGGCAGTCATGCCGGTTTCTCCCCGGTCGATGTGTCGGTTGATGTTTTCCAGCATCACCACGGCATCATCCACCACAAAGCCCACCGAAAGAGTCAGCGCCAGCAAGGTCAGGGTATTGATACTGAAGCCGAGCAGCATCATGACCAGAAAGGTACCCAGCAAGGAAAGGGGTATGGCGACTGCGCCGATGAGGGTGGCCGAGGGGCGGCGCAGAAACAGCCACATGACGCCTGCTACCAGAATGCTGGCGAGGATGAGGGTCATCAGTACTTCGTGTACCGCCGCGCGAATGTAATCGGCCAAATCGAAAACATTGGTCAGATGCACCCCGCCGGGCATGGCAGCCTGCAATTGCGGCAACATGGCGCGGATTTTGTTGGAAATGGCGACGGTATTGCTGCCTGGCTGTCGTGTTACAGCGAGAACAATACCGGGAGTTTTGTTGATCCAGGTTTCCTGTTGGTTATCCTGGGTACTGTTGACGGCCTTGCCAACCGCACTGAGGGGAACCGCCTGTCCGCCCTCATAGGCCAGAACCAGATGGTTGTAGGCTTCTGCGGTATGTAACTGACCGTGTACCTGGGTGGCGAAAGCCTGATCACCCCCATCCAGGGTGCCACCGGGCAGGTTGACGTTGGCATTACCCAGGGCGCTTTGTACGGCCTGCAGACTCAGGCCCCGGGCAGAAAGGGCAAAAGGATTCACATAAATGCGCACGGCGTAGGTTTGCGCCCCGTAAATTTGCACGTCAGATACCCCGGATATACCTGATAATGCCGTGCTGACCTTGGTTTGAGCGTATTTGTCCAGATCATAAAGCGGCATGTTGGGAGCAGACATGCCAATATAAAAAACGGGCTGGGCCGAAGGATTCATTTGCCGGACCGAAGGCGGCTCGGGCATGCCCGGTGGTAAAAAATGCTGAGCCTGGGAAACGGCGTTGGAAACTTGCTGGGTGGCACCCAGCGGGGATTTGCTGAGATCGAACTGCAGGGTGATCTGGGTCACTCCGTTTTGACTGACGGCACTCATGGAGTTGAGGCCGGGAATGCTGGCAAATTGCCTTTCCAGTGGGGTGGCTACCGCGCTGGACATGGTTTTGGGGCTGGCTCCCGGGAGTTCTGCGGTGACCATCACCATCGGAAAGCTGACGTTGGGAAGTAAAGCCGTGGGTAATTGCAAGTAGGCAAATAAACCCAGCAAGGCCACGGCTACTGCGAGTACTGTTGTGGCGACGGGGCGACGAATAAAGGGTGCCGATAAGTTCATGGCTTGATCACGCGCACTTCAGAACCGGGATGAAGCCGGGTCGGCGCCCCCACAATCACGCTGTCTCCCAATAAATGGCTTCCGGCTATGGCAACCTGCTTACCGTTCTGCCCCAAAAATTGCACGGCCTGCATGACAGCCTTGTCTTTTTTTATGGTATAGACAAAAGAGCCGGAGACACCCTGCTGTAAGGCAGTTGCGGGAATGATCAGGGCATGGTGGAGCTCTTGAGCGGTGAAATCCACCTGCACATATTCACCGGGCCAGAGCCGGGCTGGTTGATTACTGAGAGTGGCGCGTGCCGTAACCGTCGCTGAAGCCGTGTTGACGGTATTATCAATCACCGTGACCGTCCCGGTGCCGATCCGGGTCTGATGGTTCTCATCCCAGACGTCCACCTTGCCGGAGTAATCGCTAATGGCGGTATGTAAATCGTTGAGATAGGTTTCAGGCAGACTGAATTGCACGTAGATGGGTTGAATCTGATTGATGGTTACCAGTTGCGTGCTGTTGGCGGTGACCAGGTTACCGGATTTGAGACTCAGGATTCCCACACTACCACTGATGGGGGCGGTAATCCGGGTTTCAGCCAGGGTAATCCGGGCGGCCTGCAGCGCCGCCTGATCAGCGGCCACGGTGGCGGCCGCCGTGTTGGCCTGTGCCTGTGCCTGCTGGACCGTCTGACGGGTGACATAATCCTTGCTGAGCAAAGGCGCATAAGCCTTGACCTGCGCGTCATCATATTGTTGCTGAGCGATTTCACCCTGCAGATTGGCTCGATCTTCAGCCACCTGAGCACCCGGTGTGGCAGGGTCAATCTGGAATAGAAGCTGGCCTTTTTGAATCACTTGCCCCGAGTGGACGGCAACCTTTTGCAAAATGCCGCTTACCTGTGGGGTGATGGTGACACTATGGGACGCCACTGCTTGCCCCAGGGTGTTGACCACAATGGGCAGGTTGCCGGTCTGCACCGTCGCAGTTTCCACGGGCAGCGCCGTGTTTTTGTGGGGCGGCTTATGCTGGGCGCAGCCCGCCAGGATCAGGGCTGCCGCAACGGGAAGCAACAGGGATTTTACGGGCAGGGAACGCATCATGAGTGGAATCCTGTTGTAGTGTTGGGGAGTCCGATCATTCCCAGGGCGTTGGCGAGATTGGCCAGTTGCACATAGGCCGTTGTAATGTCCTGAATCCGGGTCTGCTCAGCAGTCGTCAGCGTCGCCTGGGCAGTCAGCAAATTGAGCATGGTGGAAAGTCCTACCTTGTATTGGGCGCGAATGGCAGCCAGCGAAGCCTGGGCACTATTGACCGCAATTTGTGCAGCTTTTGCCGCCGAGCGCGCACCCATGACGGTCTGATAATCCTGATACACCGTTAAGGCAATACTTTGGGTCTCCTGGTTCAGTGAGGCCCGGGCGCTGCGCTCCTGTCGCCGCGCCTGCTGAATCTGATAACTATCATGAAAGCCCGTAAAAAGGGGCACTTTGAGGCTGAGGCCGATAGCCCAGTTTTGGGAAGGTCCCAACCCATTCTGAAAGCGTTTGCCGCCGGATACCGAGGCGCTGAGAGTGGGTAAACCTTGCGCCTGATCTTCGCGTAAGGTCGCGCGGCTGGCGAGTATCTGGGCGGCGGCAGCCTGCACGCTGGGGTTGTTTTGGGTCGCATGTAATACCAGAGAGTGCACAGAAGGCGTGATATGGGGAGGCAGACGATGGGTATTGAGTGGAACAATAGGAATGGCATTGCCGGGTGACAATCCGCAACTACCTGCGAGCGCACCGTTATCGGAGCGCACGGTCGCCTGGGCGGAGATCAATTGGGCCTGGGCCTGGGCGAGAGCCGACTTGGCTTGCAGGACATCGGCAATGGTCGCCATACCCGCATGCTGTTTCAATTGTGCGGCGTCCAAATTGGCTTCATCTTCCTTGACGGTTTGCGCATAGGCGCGTACCAGCGCCTGTTCACCGATCAGCTGGTAATAGTTTTGGGTCACCGTCAGTGCGACTTTGGTCAGGGCGCTATTGTTGTTGAACCCGGAAATATAAATCTGTGCGAGTGCCGCGTCGCGCTGGGCGCTACGCAGTCCAAAATCGAGGAGGACGTAACTTAAACTCAGTGTATCCGAATTACTGTTGAGGATCGGAATACTGAAACCCGCCGTGGTGTTACTTTGCGAGCGGGCCGCATTGTCGGTGAGGGAAAGACTCGGCAACCACGCCGATTCCGCGACCCCCAGCCCCACTGCGGACGCCTGCAGATTCTCGAAAGCCACCCGTGTTTGCGGATTGTGGGCGAGGGCGTAGGTGGTAAGCGCAGCGAGGCTTTGGGCTTTGGTGAAGGTCTGTTCTTTGGGTAGCCGAATTTGCGGGAGTTTGAGCTGTGGATCATGCCAGATTTGTCCCAGCGGTTGCTTTACCAATCCCTGGGTATCAAGAGGATCATGAACGAGCAGGTCGAGAGGCGCTGCACTCGCGCTAGGAATCAAAAAAAGAAGTGGTACTAACGGGAACCGCAAGCGCATAATAATAAAAAAATACATAAGCATTTCGTGGCTCACCATCATAAAATTACCACGTTCAAAAAAGTTATTAGCACGATTACACTCTTGCGCGGAGCCCCATCGCTCCGAGCGAGGCGCGACACTGGCGGCGGCTCTGAACAGGCTTGCCGGAAGATCGGCGTGACGGAAGCGATGATTGAAGCGGTAAGTCACGACGGAGAGGTAAAGTTGCGTGTATTTGCTGAATTTGAAAGCGTGGTAGGCACCGGAGGTACTGGTTTTTAGATTGCTGAGCAGGGTATTGACCCACAAGAACTGAGGCAGGCCCCGAGGCTTGCGGCCACCCGCCACCATCACATCGTGGTGACAGCATGCATCGGCGACACCATTGAAATGGGCGAGTCCGTCTGCCAGTGCAGTGCAGTAGGGCGTGAAGAAGTCTTGTGCCCAATCTGCAGTGCGCGGGAAGTCAATAATGGCCGTAAATTTGGCATAGACGGGATGATGCTGCTCATCCAGAGGGACCGCCGCGACGAAGGGGACCTTGTTTTCCGACCCGCGACTAACCCTGCCGCAGGGCTGTCCGCATCCCAGATACGCATCGTCGGCTCGTACCTCGTCTTGTAGCGTGTAGATCTCCTCGCGTTTAACCATGGCCTGCGTCAGCTTGTGGTGGATGCGCCAGGCTGTGGGATAACTGACGCCCAATTGGCGCTTCAGCGCCAGTGCAGACAAGCCCGTCTTAACCTGGCTAATCAGATGGATGGCCAGAAACCAAATGGTCAGCGGAAGGTGCGTGCTTTGGAACACCGTACCGGCAATGAGCGAAGTGCGGTGTCGTCGGCAGGAGGGGCACTGAAAGTTTGCGTGAGCCACTTTTTAGGACGTTTTATTTAACGTAACCGCATTGCGGGCATTGAAAGCTCTCCGACCACTGTACGGTCTCCAATGCTGTGGCGTACTGCCCTTCGTTACCAAAGCAGTGCATGGACTCAGTGAGACACGAAGACACCGTCTTTGTTGGAACTGAACGCGATTCATCGGCATGAAACACCCCTTGGCCTATAAAGATCATTAGATTGTGTGTCATCGAAAAAAGGAAATACTAAACAGAGCGGAAAAACCGTGCTAATCAGAAGAAAATCAAAAGCTATAACCAAACCTATCAATGATAACATGGTCTATTTTGCCAATGTAGTCAATATGTTCCTGCTTTACAAAGTGATCCTTATAGGTACTCTGATCAGCCTCACCTTTATTTACGACTATATTCTCATAAACAACATCAAACTTCTGGCATATACTAGAAATAAAATCATCAAATGATTCATACATACCCACATTTGGAACGCCATCTATCCATATATTTTGAGGGATACCAAACCAGATCGATTTTTCATGTTTTAAATTAAAGTCCATCCATTCAGAAAAATTATAATAACGAGCTAAAAGATGATGATCGGTTAGTCCAGCCCATCTTGCATAACCAACTGATCGGTGATAATAGTATAATGAAACAATTCTCTGCCATGGATTTCTGACCATCGCAAAAATAAAATATTGATCCCATAGCTCTTGTAAAATGCAATCTTTAAGTTCATAGGTACTAACATGAATAAACCTAGCATTTCCATGGTCATGCAAGCTAAGTATGCGACGAATAGAGCTACCGCCAGTTTTCGGGTTGTGTATAAATAGTAAACGCTTAGATTGGTCGAAATACACTATATTATCCTCTCAATTAACTGATGTATTTGGCAGTAATATCTATCAACAATGACGGATCATTACTTAATAGATATGCGTAGCAAGCTTGGACAAAGTCGTCGATATCAGTATTTGCCTCACGTAAATGTCTGAACTGCCATTTACCCACGCCTCCAATCCAGCGGCCTTTTTTATGAGTGATATACTGAGTCATTGCCCAAACAAGATTTGCAGTCACATATAAACGCTCGCCATCAATATTAATACATTTTTCCAAGTCATCATGGATGTTCTTAATATTTGCAAGAATGCCATCAATTGTACCACGATATGTGTTTAAATGGCTTGGGCAAACGTTTGTACCGTTATCCCACAATGATACGGCTAAAGTCCTAAGATCTGAAGCCTCATTATTTACTTCAAAGAGAACTTTTGAATGTCCAACCATATGTGCGTAAACCCCTCGCCGAATAGTGCAATCATCATGAATAAGTTTCACTAATGTATTAATGCTACCGCCAACAATGTCAAAATTGTAGCGCTTATAACGTATGGAGCTATCAATAAGCTCGTCACGATCTGTAATAACAATCAAATCAATATCTGATTTAACAGAAAAAGTACCAGCTGCAAGGCTTCCAGAGAGTAATATTCCCCGGGAATACGGATACTCCTGGGAGACCATTTCATTAATACATGACAAGATCTTTCTATCAACCACGACTAAATACCGTAGGTAAAGCTTTAAAAACGAGTAGAAAACTATTCATAATCATTATGACTGCTTTGCCGTATAGCCTAAGATCATTGCGTAAGCCGGGTAGCGATTTTTACCTACGAGAGATCGAGCTAAATCCCATTTTACGCCCCCAATGCCACAGCAGCCTATTCCACTAGAGGCACACACTAGATAAATATTTTGTGCTAGATGGCCACATTCTAGTAAAGCTAGAAGCCAAGATAACTCACCATAGTTAGCCTTACTATAAACTGTATTTATAGAGAATAAAATTGTCAACGTTTTTCCGGTAAAATGGCTATTAATTAGCCCCTCTGACAGGGATTTATAGTAAACCAACGCGTGCTTATTAACGTCGTACTGGTAGAACTCATGTTCTCCATCATTACTGCTTTTAACGATGTATGCTTCAACTGGATAAAATCCACCACCGCTTGGATAAGCTCGTTTTTCAATTCCATCACGCGGGGCCAAACCAAAGGCATTTTTTAAAATATAACCTAGATCATCATCGTTTAGATTGTCATTTTCGTCGAAGTTAATGCATGAACTACGGGAGTTTAAACATTGAAGTAAGTTCACATCCAGAATTTCTCCAGATACAGGCAAATGGGTGACAATAGAATCATTATATTGCTGATTAAAAGCGCCTATGTCATAGCTTGTTGTGATATTGCTTTTGACATTTGGTCTGCCAATATTGCGTAGGAACATCTCACCAATATCCAATTTAAATCTCCTTCAGATTTTTATCTCGGTAAAAATTATTATTTTATTAAAATATGCATCCGAACCGAAAGCGTTTTATCATATATAAAACTAATGTTCATTGTTTGATTTATGGGAACGGGTGCGGCCATTCATTAAGTGAACCACTTTCTCCAATTCTTCTTATGAGACGTAGGTTATCGAGAGGGCGGTGTCTCTCACTATTATACAAAGGAACCAGATCGGGTGAAACTACGCTTACCACAAATCTTCCACCACATGATAAATGGCTAGCGTCAATATTTTTATAGTACATGTTAATACCTTTTTTTGTAAGTGAGTGACTAGGTCACGTAACCCGGTAAATTCAGTTCCTCTGTATGGAGCTAAGTGCTTATCCCTATTGGTGTTCAGAAAGTCAAATGCTTCAGATTTACCAGGATCGCAAGCATACCAATCACTATGGAATCTAATAGGTCCTCCATTAGGAAAAAGAGAAACATCATCCGAAGTGCTTTCTATAGAAGATAATAACTGATCATGAATTACACTCTCCGTAACCAAAGTATAACTAATTAATCCTAGCATTATTTCAGATAAACAGTGTTCAATAGCGTCTTCATAAGTCAACCCAGAGGCTGTTGATATTAGATTATATGGAAATGCTGATTGATTTATATAGCATAAAATTGACGGCACCAATAAATCTGTCGTAATATCATATAGCCGTATCGAAATATCAGCTCTGGAGGTTTCTGCAAAAATTTTAGATATAGACTTATTAGTAAAGTATCTAACATGGTCAATCTCGGTAAATCCTGATCTGCTAAGCCAGAACAATACAAATGAGTCTCGTTCTACAAGTTCGAGCGCGCCTGAAACCAATGCTTTGTCTTGAGAAACATGAGCGGCCTTGCCTGTACTGAGAGACTCATGGCAGCAAGTTTGATTGCTAACACCCATGTAAACATGCGTTGCAGGATATAACACCGGGGATTCTTTTTTACTTCTAGCCAGTGGGATAACATTAGTGAATGATATCATTAAATTTTTATCGATATTACTATGAGGTATTTTATAATAAATGCCATTATCTTCTAGTTTATGCGGTATTTCTGTAACAATATCCTTCTCTAACATCAGAAAAGAACTCATTCGTTCAACAGCTTCTGAATATGCTTTTTGATAGGCGGTATCTAGGTTGAAATCATTTCCCACTCCAACTATACCATTTTCTAATGCCCCATGCACGAATAAATTTGAGGACTCGTTGTTATAGGCATTATCTTTTAGCGCTTTCTTTTGATTAGTTAGGCGAATGGCTGGATTTACTTGAATAGATACAAAAGACATATCCGAATACCATAAGGGTTTTCTAGATATTGTAGCTTCACTGAAAATGCCATATATTTGTGGCTTATTAATAAAAATCATATATCCTCCATGTGTTGATTTCATTTATACTATAACAGTGTAATTAAGAGCTTACAGTCTTAGTCGCCACTGGTTTTGTGGAAGTTTGTCACCACAAAGCATTATGTACAACAGCCACACTGTGGAAGCGCTATGGTTGCGCTACGATTGACCTCTACACCTAAATCGTCAAATGTAATAGTATGCACGATATTCCTTACTTTTTTTATAATGTTTACAAGAATAAAACTTGACGTTAGCGCTATATAATATTGGTTCTTTGCTTCTATCGAAATATCATTAACTTTAACTAAATGAATTTGATCATTTTCTATCCAACTCTCTATGTTAGCAGCTATTGGCATGTGCTCGTGTGGCAGGCTACCAATATGAAGACCCCTTAGGCACTTATAGCAACCGTTTTTGTAATCTGTTAGGTTGCTGATAAGAACCATATTAAATGACGGCGAATAGACATATATCCATTCAATTTTTTGATATGAAAATTTTTTATTAATCCTGTAGAAGTCTTTCGGATTTAATCCGATCGCTATAAATAACCTGGATCGCATATTTTCTCCTATTCCATCTAATCCTTGCGGGGTTACGACATCGACTTCACAGCCATAAAATGTAGTTTTAAAAGATTCTTGGCTCATCAGTGAAATACATGTGTTGACTACTTCGTTTGCTGTTTTGCTATGGTCATCTACGATAAATGTAACCTTGCTAAACGCTTGTATATCATGCCTCTCACCTTCTTCCTTGATAACTACACCTAAAGTGCTTAGTGACTCTAATAGCTCGGCGGTTTCAATTTCGGATTTTCCATTTGTTGTCCGATCTAGTATATTAAGCTCTCCATCATATTCCTTAATTAATTCTTTCACTGGCCCGTCAATTTGTAAGTGTAATCCGTCTGACCATATTACTAAAAAATGTTCACTCGGTAAAAAACCTAAATTACATGCACCATTCCAAATGTTCATTTATCCTCCTATTACAACTATAAAAAGTGCGGCTCTTTAAGCGCCGCACGTAAAGGCTAGTTAATTGTCATTATCCGCAGCAGCAGCAGTCTGCGCAACAACAGCAGTATATACCGCCCTGGCCGCTCGAACTCAATGGTCGGTTGCCACGAACGTTGCCGATGTTATTGCTGAATACGTCGTTACCAAATGCTGAAATCTTAAACATTGTGTTTCTCCTATAGAAATGGGGTAAAATTTTTTCAATGGTATCTATTAACTATGTGTTCATAATTTCCCCTCCATTCAACCAATAGCAGAAATTGAAACAGTCAACTTTCTGGCTCCCTCGCGTCGTCGCCTCTGGGCCTCTTCCCGACCGCACATTACATCATAAGTCCGTGCGTCACGCAGCCTCGCCGAATCTTCCGCCTGATCGTGCTGGGACTCCTGCCCAGCTGCCTAGCAATGCCGCGAATACTCACCTTGGTTTAAACCACGCTGAATCTGGTTCTGCTGATCGGGCATCAATTGCGTATATTTTCTTACCATCCCTTACCTCCGCCTACCTTCGACCAGAGGTGTTGCACTTCATTCTAGGGCGCGCCCTTGTTTAATCCAAAAACCTAACATTTTGCATTAAGCCTAACACAGTTATGTTACACATTTATGAACCTATTCTTGCACGTTCATGACAATATGGAGTTTTTATTCAATTGACAACGAAGCAGTCCAGAAATCAATTGATGATAGACCAGCGTATTATTCTAAATTCGGCAGTTACCTCTACTGATTTGGCAGGATATCTTTGATATGATTGGTTTTTCCATTGTCATGGAGGCTCACCCTGTGGGTGATGACGAAAATCGGTCGCAAAAGGCCATTCCTGCGGCAGTAAAAGCCATGGTCGTGGACACACTGGGCGGTCGCGTTCAGGTATCCTGGGATCCGGAATCGGCCGCTACTCCCTTTGGCCAGTTGGTGTTCTTTGCTGAGTTTCTGGAGGTCAGCGGTTTGTTTGATGCCTGGGTAGAAGAATGCCCCTTGATCTACAACAGCCCCAATGCCCCGAAGAAGCGCGATGTATTGGGCACCTGGAATCTCTCCATCCTGGCAGGTCACCGACGCTACGCACACGTCACGGCATTACGCAGTGATGGCGTGAGTCCCTAAATCCTGGGGATGAGCAAGATCGTCAGCGAAGACGCTCTGCGCCGGGCGCTGGGGAAAATCCCCGAAGCCGAAGGGACCGAATGGATGCGCAAGCATTTGTTCAAAAGCGTAACAGCGGCCTGTCACACGCCCTGGATTCTCGATATCGATACCACCATCAAAACCTTGTTCGGGCATCAGGAAGGGGCGGAAGTGGGCTACAATCCGCACAAACCGGGGCGTCCGTCCCACGCCTATCACGCGTACTGGATGGGCAATCTCGTCTGCTGCTGGATGTGGAAGTCACGGCCGGCAACACCACGGCCTCCAACCATGTCCAACCAGGACTGAACCGCGTACTGGACTCCCTGAATACTGAACAGCGCCCTTATCTGGTCCGTGGCGACTGTGGTTTTGGTAATGACGCCGTTATTCGGGAAATGGAGTCCCGGCAGCAGCCGTACCTGTTCAAATTACGTCAGTCACCCCGCGTCAAGCGCCTGCTGCAGCGGGTTTTTACCCGCCGGGACTGGGTGGATGCGGGACAGGGTTGGGAAGGTCGCGAGGATCGTATTCAACTGGCCGGGTGGCAGCAGAGCCGTCGGGTGGTCATTCTCCGGCGTTTGCTGAAGCAAAACCTGATCGCCACCCAGGAACAGCAGGGCCAACTGGAATTTGCTTTCGTGGACCGGCGACAGACCAAGGTCTACGAATACGCCGTGCTGGTGACGGATCTTACAGAAAGTATTCTGGGCATCGCGCAGATGTACCGGGACCGGGTGGATGCGGAGAACGGTTTTGACGAACTCAAGAATCAATGGGGGTGGGGTGGCTACACCACCCGGGATCTGGCGCGTTGCCGACTTTCTGCCCGTGCGGTGGGACTGGTGTATAACTGGTGGAGCTGGTATACCCGACTGGCCTTTCCGGAATCCCGGCGAGAGGCTATCACCAGCCGTCCATTGCTGCTGTCCGCCATAGGCCGAAGCACGAAACACGCTGGACAGACCCAGCTTTACCTGACGCTCATGCATGCCGCGCAGAAAAAGGTCGAGCGCGGAATTGAGAATATCCGCCGAGGCTTACGGGCGGTTCGCCAGACTGCGGAGCGGTTGCTGGGGCGCCAGCCATGGGACCTCCTCGTGCGCTACATCGTCGCCTAAATTACCCAATCACCGTGGTTACCCGATGGGGCGATTCCTGCTCTGGCCGGGCCGTAACTGCTTTTTTAGGTTCATTCCAGGCTTTCTGGAGTATGGTGGCAGGAACTCGAAGAATCCGGAGGCAGCTATCGGCCGGACCTGACGCGCTAGCATGGGATTTTTCACCCTCGCGCCGCGCCCGCCCTTTCGCCTGGATCTCACGGTCTGGGCCTTGCGCCGCCAAACCCATAATCAGGTGGACGGCTGGGAGAGCGAAGCCTACCGTCGGGTGTGGCGCTTCGGGGATCTCTGGCTGAAGCTGCACCACCAACGCGGGCTTCCGGACGCTCCTCCTGTCCATTCTCGTCCCATCCGTACCGGTCATCTCGGCTTAACCTGTTGGAAGAATACGCTTGGGGATGAGCAATATCAGGGGTAACAAGCAAAAGAAGATGATGGTGATCCACTGAAACACGTCCAGGAAGCCGATCATTTCGGCCTGGCTGAATAAGGTCTGACCGAGCAATGCCCAGACGCGAGGATCCTGTGGTGCCAATCCGCTGGCTTGCAGCCAATTCGGCAGCGTCGCACTGAAGGTATTGATGTGTCCGCCCAACTGGTTCCAGTTGATCTGGGTCTCATTCGTGAGCACGGTACCGTCGATGGCGATGCCGATGGAATTCCCGAGGGTGCGGGCGAGGTTGAAAATGCCGCTGGCTTCCGCCGATACCGCAAGCGGCAGGGTATCGAAGGCGATGACGGTAAGGGGCACGAAGATCATCCCCATGCCGATCCCCCGGATAATACCGGGATAAATGACCCAAACAGGACTGATATACAGACTGTAACTGGTCATGATCCAGGTACTGATCCCGGTCAGCAAAACCCCGGCTACGATAAAAAGTCGCGGCTGGTAACGATTGATGAAGCGCCCAACGATCATCATGGTAACGGCGCTGGCAACGCCGCGCGGAAACATGACCCAGCCGATGGTTTCCGGCATGTAATTCAGCAGCCCCTCCAGCATGAGCGGCTGCATGGCGGTGGTGCCGAAGAGGCCAAGGCCGAATACGCCGGTGATCAGCGTGGCGGTAGCGAAACTGCGGTCGCGAAAGAGATGGAGATTGATGATGTTGTCGGCGATCATCCATCCCCGCAGCAAAAAGGTGAGGATACCAAAAACCGCGAGGATCGACAGGGCCACGATGAGTCTGGAGTCAAACCAATAATCCTCATTACCCCGTGACAGCACGATTTGCAGGCAGCCGATTCCAATCGCCATGAGCAACAGACCCGGCCAGTCGGTGGACAGATTTTTTCTTTCGCTCTCCCGCATGGTGGCGGCACCCAGCAAGAGCGAAAAAATCCCGACGGGAAGGTTGATGTAGAACAGCCAACGCCAGCCCATGTGCTGCGTGATATAGCCACCCAAAACCGGACCCATGGCCGGCGCCACCATCAGCACCATGCCCCAAATGGCCATGGCTCGCCCCCGTTCCTTGCCCGGAAAGAGGTCGACCATGGTGGATTGAGCCAAGACCACCATGAGCGCGCCGAATCCCCCTTGCAGGGTGCGTAAAAAGACGATTTCCGCCAAAGTCTGGCTCGCCCCGCACAGCCCCGAGGCAATGACAAAACCGGAAACACTGATGAGGAAAAGACGCCGCCGCCCAAAGAGGGCGGCAAGATGGCTGGTCAATGGTATAGTGACTGCGTTGGCGGCCAGATAGGCGGTGAGCACCCAAGTGATCCGGTTCGGCGTAGCAGCCAAGGTTCCCATCATATAGGGCAGCGCCACGCTCACTACGGTCATGTCCAACAAGACCATCACCATCGCCAGCATGAAGGCGATGGTGATCAGCCAACGATGCTCTTGGGATGATTCAGGAGGGGTAGTCGCATGAATTGCGCTTGCCGCCAAGGGGTTATCTCCTTTGGTAAAACCGTGAATTGCGCCCGCCGTGAGCTATACGGGGTGCCAGCCAATGGGGATTCCTGCCGTGAGAAAGTAATGCGCTGTCCCCACTACCAGCGAAAACCCGACAGGTGACGCCAGCGTGGCAGGTCTTTGGCTATGGGCAGACTTACACCGTGGTCCCATGCCCATATTTCCGGATGGCTCAAGGGACGCGCTGTGGCGAAAAGTCGGCGAATGCGTTCTTCTGTCCTCGGATGGGTGCGTAACCACGAGGGAACGGCTACTCTCCCCAGTTTGGGGAACAGTATTTTCATTTCCCGTTCCTGGGCATCTTCCATCTTTTGCAGTGCGCTGGCCAGACCCTGGGGGTCATGGGTGAGTTCCATGGCACCACGATCCGCCTCAAACTCACGTGTGCGAGAAAGAACCAATTGCAACGACATACTTACCGAGGGTGCGACCATCAGCAAAAAAATCAGTCCCCATGGCATGGTGTACTTATGCATGATCCATAAGGGTAAATTGATCAGGATCAAAACCTGGCCCAGCAAACAGAACGTCCATGTCATCTGGCTGAAGAGATCCGCAACAATCATGACCCAGATATCCTTGTGGCGGATATGGGAGATCTCATGTGCCAACACAGCAGCCAGTTCACGCCCATCAAGTGTGCGCAGCAGGCCATCGGAAATCACCAAGGACACATGTGCATCCAGTCCGGTGGAAAATGCATTCAGGGCAGGGGTGGGCAGGTGATACAAGGTCGGAAAATGTTCCAGCCCGGAGCGTTCGGACAATCTTTGCACCATATCGAAGAGCAGCGGCGATTGCCCGGGTGTAATGACTTCCGCTCCCATTCTACGAATGAGTAATTGTGGCATCAGCCGGGGCGCAAATAAAATAAACAGAATGCCCGCACCCAACATCACGTAAAGCGTATCTACTCCACCCAGGAGCCAACCGATCCACATCATCAGCAACAACATCGCGCTGATGATGCCTGTCGATTCAAGCCAATTGACAAGATGGTGCCAACGCCAACGCAACATTAAGCCCTCTCTTTGGGAATCTTTTGACCCCAGCCCATATATCCGTTGCCAGGCCTAATGAATGGAAGCGGCATGAAATAAACGGGAAGCATGCCATGGATAAAACACCCACCACGGGGGACACGGTCACGATTTTCCCACGGTATACATGAGTCATGGTGAAAGATGCGCGCGTCCGCACATGAGGTCGGATTTTTCCGTCCAGCGTCATTCTGATTTGCAACCCCTTTTGAAATGCGGAAGGAGGCAACACCAGAAGGCGCACTGCGACCTTATCCTGATTACTATGGATTATCTCTCCCGCTGAGCCGCCTCAAACGTATCATGGCGCCACCGTCACCGGCGTACCGATATGCATCATTCCATAGGCTCTTTGTGCCGCCTTTAACGGCAGTTCCACACAACCGTTACTTTGCCGAAACCCGTACGCAAGACGGGGAAAATAGTGCACCGCACGGCCATCCCAGAAGTAGTTGACGAAGCGCACGCCTGAATCGTTATAACACTCGCCATGGGGAA
The DNA here is from genome assembly GCA_023381645.1 of Gammaproteobacteria bacterium. The sequence goes on along the minus strand of JAMCRJ010000061.1, from coordinate 2,897 downwards.
AACAACCGGTCATTCGCGTACTCAGAAAGCGCGCGTAGACTGCCCAGGTACCGTTGGGGGTGATCGCACCGGGCACCCCGGTATTGGTCGGGCTTTGCAACACCCATTTACCCCTATCCGTTTCCGCGTTGTAGCGCCAGATGGACAACGTTTCTGGCGTGCCTTTGCGCACATAAACCCACACAAACGGCTTTGGCGCGTCTTCTCCGCGCCGATGGGCGGCAAGGACAGCCGCATAAAGGCGATGGCGGTTGTCATGATCAAACCAGTCGCTGCTTTGGTTGGACCATGGCAGCCCGTGCACCTTGGCAAAAAAATCCAGTGCCCCGAAGAGCAAGGGCGATCCCGGAGAGTTCGGGGTGAGCATCTGCAGTGAAGGCGGCGTGCCTGACGGCCATAACCACCAAATTTGTGGGTTTTCCCCCCCTAGCCCGGTCCAGCCCACTTGCCCTGGTAAATAGTGCATTTGCGCAAGCGCGCGGGCAACACGCAACCAAGCTGGTGCCGGCGTTGTTGCCGCGAGTGCGCCGCCGCCAGCAGCAGAAGCGGGCCATAACAGGACCATCAGAATCCATATCCTTTTCACGTCTCGCGTTCCTGCCATGCCCCCATAACCAGTACCGCGGCACCGTGGACCGCGCCACCTCTCAAATCCGCCAATGCCACATTCGCCATGGCCAAAGGATACGTCGTGATATGGCTTTGCACCGGGACCCGTCGTGCCAGTGGGAAATAGTCCTCGGCATCTTTGCGCGTCAGGTTGGCAACCGATCGCACCTGTCGCTCCTCCCAGAGTAAGGAATAGGGGAAAGCTGGGATATCCGACATGTGAATCCCCGCACTGATCACAACACCCCCTTTCTTGACCGCCTGAAGAGCAATAGGTATCAGGGCTCCAACCGGTGCAAACAAAATTGCCGCATCCAGCGGTTGTGGCGGCAGGACCTCCGATCCACCTACCCACACAGCCCCCAATTTGATCGCTAGATCCTGTGCCTTGCTATCGCCCGGGCGGGTAAATGCATAGACCTCCATGCCTTGATAACGCGCTACCTGAATCAGTAAATGCGCGGCAGCGCCGAATCCATAAAGACCCAGGCGTCGTCTTCCCGCGGCAAAACGTAAGGCCCGAAAGCCGATGAGCCCCGCACACAACAGCGGGGCACCTTCCGGATTGGCGTAAATGTCTGGAAGAGGGAAGCAGTAACGCGCATCGGCGACCATATACTCGGCGTAACCGCCATCCACGGTGTAGCCATGAAAACGCGCCTGGTCACAAAGATTCTCCCGTCCTGCTCGACAATATTCGCAGGCACCGCAGGTCCATGCGAGCCAGGGAATTCCCACCATCTGACCGGTCTGTAAGGAAATATCGGGGCTTCCCACCGATTCTATCTGGCCGACTACTTCATGGCCGGGAACGAGTGGTAGTTTGGGGTTGGGCAATTCACCGTCCACTACATGCAGATCGGTACGGCACACTCCGCACGCCAGTATTTTTACCAGGACCTGGCCCGGCTGTGGCCGCGGTCGCGGCAATTCAGTGGGCACCAAAGGCCTACCCACCTCTTCCAGAACCATGGCATGCATGAAACACCTCCTTGTAGTCGCCATATAACTTCCATGACGACGTACCGTCGCGGGTTTACGGAAAGCAACAAGCCTGATTCTGCAATTGTAGACCAGCCGGCAATGGTCGCGTCGCCAGCCATGACAACGAGGGCGGCACCCGCCACGATATCTGTCACCACCGGGGCACCCCCTGCGGAATCCCAGAGTGATGCGCACCACCATGGTGCGGGAATCCATTGCTATAATGAAATGGACTGGCGTTGAGATTCAACAGCGCAGCGCCAGGCCTTGCCGGACAGAACGCGGGCGATCCTGCAAGGTGAGGGCCCCGTCCCGCATCATTCAGGAGCAATAACATGGCACTTATGAAATGGGAACCACTGCGTGAAATAGACGACATGTTCGACCGCTATATAATGTCGATGGGTTGGCCTTCCCGGCGTCAGGAACTCATAACAGCGGGTGATTGGTCGCCCCGCGTTGATATTAGCGAGACTGATAACGAGTTCCTGATCAAGGCCGAAATACCTGAGGTCAAGAAAGAAGATGTCAAAGTCAGTGTGGATAAAGGGGTGCTTACCATCCAGGGGGAACGGAAGCAGGAGAAGGAGGAGAAAGGGAAAAAATTTCATAGAATCGAGCGATACTACGGAAGTTTCATCCGTAGCTTTACGCTGCCAGATAATGTTGACGAATCCAACATAAAAGCCACGTTCAAGGATGGTATGCTGAATCTTCAGGTGCCCAAAAGTGCTCGGGCGAAGCATAATGCCATTGAAGTGAAAGTGGAGTAATTGCGCCCGCAAACCGCTCCGCCGTGCGTGTCGGATGCAGCATTTACCTGCTGTATTCTGGCTGCTATGCAGGGGTTTTGGGATGACGCCCGGATTTTTGGCACGATTGGCCGTGACCATTGTTGTCATGAGCGAGTTGATCGGTCAACGGGAGGTAAGGCATGGTAGGGTCAGAACGGTCCGTTCACATTTCGGCAGAAGGGTTGAGATTGGAAGGCAACTGGGTGATTCCCGAAAACGCCCTCGGCCTGGTGCTCTTTGCTCACGGCAGCGGCAGCAGCCGCCTAAGTCCCAGGAATAATTACGTGGCGCAGGTGCTGCGTGACGGCGGTATTGCTACCTTGCTCTTTGATCTGCTGACCGAAGAGGAGGATCGGGTATATGCCACCCGCTTCGATATCGGTCTGCTGAGCGAGCGCCTGGCTTTAGCTACCCGCTGGACACAGCGACAGCCGGAGGCAGCGGGCCTGCCCCTGGGTTATTTCGGTGCCAGCACCGGCGCTGCGGCAGCCTTGCGCGCAGCCGCCCAAT
>JAMCRJ010000018.1 GCA_023381645.1 Gammaproteobacteria bacterium | reverse complement strand
CAACCCGTTGGTCAGCGGATTCCACAGTAAGATGTCGCAACTCCATTATTAAATGACGTAAACGCAGACTCAGTCTGCCCAACATTTGCAGCATCAGCTCCTGATGCTGCTGTAGGGTGACGAGAAATATCGTAAGGGGAATTTCCAGAACCCGGCTCGGCATGGCCGCTATTGCCTGCACAGGATAACGATATCCCAAAAAAGCTACAGCTTCGGCAAAAAGGTCTCCGCCTTGCAAAATATCAACTATTTTCTCGTGGCCGTCAGCAGCCGACGTCACCAGCTTCACTTGTCCATCCAGAAGAAAATAGAAAGCGGTAGCCGCATCGCCTTCAAGGAAAAGGATTTGCCCGACACTCATCTCCAGAACACGTGCGCCCTTAAATAAATGCGAAAGGTCCTCATCCGACCAGACAGAGAATATTTCTGTTCGGCGCAATCGCTCCATTTCTGTTAACTCTACTTGGCCGATTGTCATCAATCTGGCTTTTGGGCGAACAAAACTGTGTCTAAAACCATCTTTACCCCATGATGCGGCTTTTACGGACCATAACTCAGCCTGTTATGTGCCTGCGGGTGGCGTCTCGCAGGCGGATTCAGCCGCCGGATTCCAGACAATTGATCGGGATAGGCGGAGCGTAGTGTGACGTTAAATACGTTACGCCGAATCTCCGGGCAGGGTCAATCGCCTGTCTTTTGCTTAGGGTTTCCCGTCGACGATCATGAGGAAGTGGCGCAGCCACTTGATTGAAATCAAGGATGGTCCTGATCACAGCAGATATTGTTGACAAACAAGCACCACAACCTCAGGAGACACCATGATGTTTTGCTATCAATGCGAACAAACCACCCGCAGCCCCGCCGGAATAGGCTGTACCAGTGAGCCGGGAACGTGCGGCAAGGATGAGGCCACTGCCGGTCTGCAGGACATTCTCACGCACCTTATGAAGGGCATTGCCCAGTATGCGCGCCGGGCGCGGGCGATGGGTGTTGCCGACAGACGTACGGACGACTTCATTTTTTATGGGCTTTTCACCACGCTCACCAATGTGAACTTCACTGCCACACGTTTTGTCCACCTGATCCAGGAGGCCAGCAAAAGGCGTGAACGGATCAAATTATTGTACGAGGAAGCGGCGCGAGAGCAGGGCAAGACTCCCGAAATCCTGTCCGGTCCGGCCCTCTTCCAACCTGCCGATAGTCTGGAACAACTGCTGCGTCAAGCCCCTAGCGTCGCCATAAACGCCGACGTAGAACATCTCGGATCCGATGTGATCGGTGCTCGTGCCCTCATCCTCTACGGCATGAAAGGCGTAGCCGCTTATGCTCAACATGCCCGCGTCCTGGGTTATCAGAGCGACGAAGTCGATGCGCAGGCAGAGGAAATCCTGGACTACTTGGCAAGTAATCCAACGGACCTCGATGAAATGTTGGAAGAATCATTGGAAGTCGGCCGTTTGAACCTGAAGGTGATGGAGTTGCTTGACGTTGCCAATACGGACAGTTTTGGAGCGCAGGAAATTACCTCTGTGCGCATCTCCCCGATCCAGGGCAAGGCAATCCTGGTCAGCGGTCACGATCTCCATGATCTCAAACAAATCCTGGAGCAGACCAAGGATCAGGGGATCAATGTTTACACCCATGGGGAGATGTTGCCAGCCAACGCCTATCCCTTGCTCAAGGCATACCCTCATCTGGCCGGGAATCTAGGGGGAGCATGGCAAGATCAGCAGCGTGAATTTGCAGATTTCCCTGGGCCCATTGTCATGACTTCCAACTGTATCATTGAGCCGGGCAGAAGTTATAAAAATCGAATTTTTACCCTTGGCCCAGTGGGGTGGCCCGGCGTCCGCCATATCGACAATGGGGATTTCACCCCGGTGATCCAGGCCGCCAAGGCATTACCGGGATTTACTGCCGATGCAAAAGAGCAGCGTATCACCATCGGTTTTGGGCATCACACTCTCCTGGGTGTGGCGGATAAAATCGTCGATGCGGTGAAACACGGAGATATTCGCCACTTCTTCCTCGTCGGTGGGTGCGATGGTGTTTCTCCGGCGCGCAACTACTTCACGGAGGTGGCGGATAATGCCCCCGCCGATTCGGTAGTGATGACCCTGGGATGCGGTAAGTATCGATTCAACAAGCATGAATTCGGAGATATTGGAGGCATCCCCCGCCTGCTGGATATAGGCCAATGCAATGATGCCCACTCCGCCATCCGGGTAGCGGGTGCCCTGGCCGAGGCATTCAATTGTGGGGTCAATGACCTGCCGTTGTCGATCATGCTCTCCTGGTTTGAACAAAAGGCTACCGCCATTCACCTTTCCTTGCTGGCTCTGGGCATCAAGGGGATCAAGCTGGGGCCCACCCTGCCTGCCTATCTCACACCAACTTTGGTGCAGAAGCTCCAATCACGTTTCGATCTTGATCTCGATCTTATTGGCGAGGCGCAAGCGGATTTGCAGGCGGCTCTGGCGCATACGGCGTAGCACAATGGAACGCCGCTTCGTTCTGCAACGGACGAAGCGGCATAAGGATGAGCAGATCATGACCAACTACGATATCACTATCCATACCCGAGATAAGCAACAGGTGTCCTTCGTCTGTTCTGAGGCGGAAGATTTACTCTCCGCTGCGGACCGGGGAAGCATTCTGCTTCCTTCCCAATGCCGGAAGGGAACTTGCGGAGCCTGCGTGGCCACCGTCACCGCAGGCACTTATCACCTGGGTGAAGTCAGTATGGAAGCCCTGCCAGAGAAAGCGCAGGCACGAGGCGATGTACTTCTGTGCCGTACCTATCCACGAGCGGATCTGATTCTGGAGGCGCCTTATGACTACAACTACATCCGCTTTGAGCGCATTCCGGAGCGCGAGGCAGAAGTGATGGACGTCACTATGGTGGCTACGGGTACGCGACGACTGTTGTTACGCCTGCAACCCGATGAGCAAGGGGGAGCTGCGGAATTCGAAGCTGGGCAATTTATGGAAATCCAGGTACCTGGCAGCGATGCGCGTCGCGCCTATTCTCTAGCCAACAACACCAACTGGAATGGCGACCTGGAATTTTTCATCACGCTACGACCAGGTGGTGCCTTCTCTACCTATCTGGAATCCGCCTTGGTGGGCGACCGCCTGAACATACGTGGACCCCTGGGAACCTTTACCCTGAGAGAAAACGGCCTGCGGCCACGTTGGTTCATTGGTGGCGGGACAGGTCTCGTGCCGCTACTGTCGATGCTGCGACGCATGGCAGATTGGGGAGAAATGCTTCCGGCACGTCTGTACTTCGGCGCAAGATATGAAGACGAACTCTTCTGTCAGGAGGAAATCCGTCAGATCCAGGATAAACTTCCCCAACTGCAGGTGAAGATATGCCTTTCACGTCCTGGCAATCACTGGATGGATTATCGAGGCAGCGTGGTGGATGCCTTGCGCGACGATCTGGGAAGCCTTGCCACTTTACCGGACTTGTATGTTTGCGGATCAACGCGATTGGTCCAGGGGGTGACGGAATTAGCTCTGAGCCAAGGGTTGCCGGACTCCTGTTTGCAGTTCGAACGGTTTTTGTCCGCATAGTGCAATGTCTATAGACTTGCTAGAACCATTGATTTCGTCCAGCCAAGAAGGAACTCGTGGTAACCATAGAAACCAATAAAGACTATCGTTTTTCCCTTCTCCATCTTGGGTTCCGCCTCTTTTTTTTGTTAGGGGCGGTATTCTCTGCTTTTGCCATCTCTGCCTGGTTCTGGTTCTATTATCATGGAACGCAGTTTCTTGATAATGGCAATTTCCCGATTATCCTGTGGCATGCCCATGAAATGATATTTGGATATTCCATGGCCGTGGCTGTTGGTTTTTTGTTGACCGCAGTCAAAAACTGGACGGGTCACCAGACGCTTCGCGGATATGGATTATTATTACTAGGTTTGTTCTGGCTTATGGCACGCATAATGCCGTTCACCGATTTTCCTGGCGCACTGATGATCATGGCGCTGTTCGACCTGTTGTTTGATGCCACTGTTTGCATCGCCTTACTGTATCCTTTGGTCCGCAGCAAGCAATGGAAACAGCTTGGCATATGGTCCATATTATTACTAATGACGACAGGTAATACATTGTTCTATATAGGACTCATCTGGAAGCATCCTGAGCTGACGCAGATTGGGTTGTTTTTCGGCCTCTATCTGATTATCGCGCTGATTATGCTGATGGGACAGCGGGTAATGCCGTTCTTTATTGAAAGAGGCGTTGGTTATCCGGTGGTTTTGATGGTTCGGCCGTGGGTAAACGTCAGTAGCGTGATTCTTATGATGTTTTTTATAGTGGCTGTTGTATGGGATCCGATTTCACTGATTACGGCTTTGGTGGCCATCGCGTTAGCGTTTTTGCAGGTTCTACAAATGATCGGATGGTATACTCCGGGCATATGGCGTAAGCCCTTGTTATGGAGTCTTTACCTGGCTTATGGATGGATATTCATTGGATTTATTTTGACTGCGCTTGTTCATTGGATACCCATCAATCCAATGTTAGGAATTCATGCTTTTGCATATGGTGGGGTAGGCATGATGACCATTGGCATGATGGCGAGAGTCTCTCTAGGGCACACAGGAAGAAACATCTTTACACCCCCACAGGCCTTGAACTGGATGTTCTTTTCGTTGTTTCTTGGTGCCATTGTGCGCGTGATTATTCCAATAATATTGCCCATGCAGTACCGAATGTGGATTGAGGTGTCGCAAGGCCTGTGGATTATTGCCTTCGTCGGTTTTATCATCGTTTATGCGCCCATGCTTATAAAGCCACGGATCGATGGCCGATATGGATAATGAAATAAATAGAACAACGTGGATTGTTATTTATGGAATCACAAGTGATGGGGTAAAATTCCGCCCTTCGTCGTGGGCGGAAATGCTTATTGAGGGGGTTGGGTTAACATCCTTTGGCAGAGACCACAAAATTCATTATACAAGACATATTTGGACAATATTAACGAATGGCAATGCCGGCATTATAATGAATGGCTGGTTTAAACATGAGCAGCCTATAGCATTTGCTGAGATTATGCGCTTTGCCAATAATAATAGATTAACAGTCAATACGTATAACAATACCATCGCTCTTCTATAACCACTGAAGTTTAGACATGCAGCCTCCTCGCCAGCTTCTATGTGTGGCGATATGGCGTAGTAAATGTGGAGCAGGATTGAGTCAGGCGACCTTTTTGCGGGGTGGGTCATCGGTATCGGCCCAAAAGGCGGGGGCGGGGCACTGGAATTTCCCGGACTTCGGGTCGTAGCCCTTCCAGAATGGAACCCGCAGAAATTGCAGATGAAGCCATTGGGCCATGAGTCCTGCGGTGACAGGAGTAGCGATACGCCAGGGCGCTACTGCAGTCATGGGGAAATCTTCGGATAGGGTTTCGGCGAGGAGTTGCACCATGGACCAAGCGATGCAGCGGATTTGCATCCAGCGTTCCAAGACGGTGCGTTTTTGCTGCCAGAGGTTATGGATGCCCCACCAGCGTTTGAGATTGTGGAAGATCGGTTCGATCTGCCAGCGGTTGCTGTAGAGGACGACGATTTCGCTGGCGGTGAGATCCGTCTCGGAAGCGAGATAGAGGCGGGTGGGAGACCACCGATGATGCTTTTCATCGTAGATCGCACTCCATACGGCACGGACCGGATGGCCGTTCAGGAATCGTGCATTGGCGATGATGGATTGAAGACGGACCTTCTGCCGTTTCCCATAGAGATCCAGAGAGACGATCTCGGTGGGCAGCGCAGCCATGTCTTCCACGGTGTACTTGTTTCCATATATCCGAGGACGCCCGCGTTGGGATGTCCTCGGCGGTGGGTCGCGGAGCAGTACAGTATCTTTGCGCACCTGGCCGATGAACTGGCCTGCCGGCTGCAGGCCGTGCTGACGCAACAGGGGCAAGAGCAGGCGCCGCCGCATGAACCAAGCATCGGTGAGCAACCGGACGGGTACGGGGATGTGGGGTATAAAGGCGCGCAGCAATGCTCCGGCGATTTTCAGCTTGTGGGTGTTGCCGGTACTGGGCACCAGGCGCAAGCGGATGGGAAAGGAAATGGCTTTGCCGGAACGGGTACGCAGGGTCAACGCCAGACCCACCCAATTCTGGGCGAGGACATAACTGGGGCGGTTGTGCTTATGACTGTGGTCGAAGCGGATGGCCGCGCCTGGGGCCTTGGTAGAGTGCCGCAGGACCATCGTGTCGTCGACGACTAACTCGACGATCAGGGGCTTGGGCAAGGACTGCAGGAGCCAGCGTACCTGGGTTATGGCCAACGCCTGTGTACGCAAGGACGCACGCTCCAGGAGTTTGTAATAGGTGGTCCAGTGGCAGCGGAGGGAGATGCTGCTGAGGGCGCGGGTGACCCAGCCTTCGGGCGAGATCAGGCAACCGCAAAGCAGCTCCACAAAACTGCGCCGCGAGCGGGGCGGCACGACCGTCAGAAAGTAGGAAATCCACTCCGAGAGGCGGAGGGCAACGAGACGATGAAAGGGCATGACAGTGATTCCGAGAAGCCTAAAACGCTTCTCATTGGCCGACCCTTTTTTACAAGGGTCGGCCGCACGGCACTATCACTGTGTCAAGCACTTTCGTAGCAAAAATAGAAAAAACCCGGCGGAGCCGGGCTGTATGTCTAAACTTCAGTATAACCATATGAAGTTGAGCAGGTATTTGGTGTCCAGGCCCAGCATAGTAAAAATGCCCAACTTGCTGCGCGGGCCAAGATGGAGGGAGTATCCGCTCAGTAATGGGTAATCCCTACCGCGATAGCCGGTTGCAGTGGGCGGTAGCCTGAACTTGCCCACCCTGGGGCTACCTCCCGTTCTGTCCGGGTAGATTCCGTCAAACGATCATTAGTCGGCCATGTCGGACAATGTCCGGGAACGTGCTTGTTTAACGGGTTATCGGACATTAAGATAGACGGACGGAAGGACGGACAAAAGGGGCGATCATGGCACTGATCGGCTATGCGCGGGTATCGACGGCGGAACAGGACACCGCCTTACAGACGGATGCGCTACGCAAGGCGGGATGCGAGCGCGTTTTCGAGGACACGGCTTCCGGGGTTAAGTCAGACCGGCACGGCTTGGCCGCCGCGCTGGCCTACCTGCGCGACGGCGACGTGCTAGCTGTCTGGCGGTTAGATCGGCTTGGCCGCTCCCTGCCGCACCTGATCGAAACGATAAGCGCTCTGGAAGCTCGTGGTGTCGGTTTCCGGTCGCTGACCGAAAGCATCGACACCACCACGCCGGGCGGACGGCTCATCTTCCATGTGTTCGGCGCACTGGGCCAGTTCGAGCGCGACTTGATCCGCGAGCGCACCAAGGCCGGGTTGAGCGCTGCCGCCGCTCGCGGGCGCAAGGGCGGGCGCAAGCCGGTTATTACTGCCGACAAGTTGCAAAGGGCGCGGGAGCATATCGCCAATGGGCTGAACGTCCGGGAGGCTGCGGCACGGCTCAAGGTTGGGAAAACCGCCCTCTACGCCGCCTTGCAGGCGGCCGGTTCCGGCAGTGCCGTCGACTCCTGATTTCCGTGCCATCGCCTTCTGAAAATGACCGCAGGCTCGGGAGATTCAGTTCAAACGCTTGACCGGCGCCATCGATACCGGGACACCCTCGGGACGGTTCTTCTTTCATGTCATGGTCAGGTTGGCCGAGATGGAGCGGGATCTGACCATTGAGCGCAGCTGTGCCGGTTTGGAAGTCGCCCGCAAGTTCGGGTGGATGCCGGGGAAGAAGCGACTAATGACGGAAAGCAAGGTGGCATTGGCCCGGAAGCCCCCGGATAACGATACTCCACGTCGAGAGGTGGCTGAGCACATCGTGGCGTCACTGCTGACGCTATATCGTTGGATTCCGGGGGCTTCACACTCTTAACGGGCTTCATATTCCGAATTCTCAAGTGCGCAATCAATATTGCCAAACTTGACAACTATGCTTGCATACAAATATGATTGCATAATGTTTACTTGTATTGGAGCTTATTTGCATGTTCCGTATTGTCTGCAATTCCCAGAAGGGGGGTAGCGGAAAATCTACGGTTTGCCGCGTCCTTTCCGTTCACGCAGCCCGCCTTGGGTTTTCTGTATATTTGGTGGACACCGACACGCAAGGCACTCTGACCCAATGGCACGAAGCCAGAGAGACTGAGGAGCCTCGACGCGTGGAGTTGACCAGAGACGTCTTGGGAAAAGGCATGAACGCACTTGCGGCACAGGGCGCGGATTTTGTTTTTGTCGACACACCACCGAATGCCAGTGAACATTTAGACGATGTCTTTGAACTGGCAGATTTGGTGCTTGTACCCATAAAACCGACACCGGACGACCTGAAAGCAGCACTGGTGACCGTTTATCGCCTAAAGAGCTTGGGAGTGCCATTTCTATTTGTAATTACGCAGGCGATCCAAAACACAAACATCACTGCTCAGGCAATTGCGGCTCTCTCCCATCACGGATCCGTCGCTGAAACCATCCTTGTGAATCGCGTCGCCTACCCGTCGGCATTCACAGACGGACGCACACCACAGGAGATTGAGCCAAGAGCACCAGCGGCGCGGGAAATTGCGTCTTTATGGGATAACATACTATCATACTTGCATACTGGTACCGTTGAGACAAGGAGTGAAGCGCGTGGCTAAACCATCTGCTCTAACAGTTGACGTGATGAACGCACCGCAGGTCTCGCCTATAGGTGGCTTACCATCTCGCGGCTTTGCCGAGCCCCACCAGAACAAACAGCAAGCAGCACCTAAAAATGATGCGCTCGTGCAAATCCGTTGTTCTAAGGCGGCAGCTAAAGAGGTGAAGCGCGCTGCCGTTGAAGCGGAAATGACGATTAGCGAGTTCATGCTTGTATGCTTTCATGCTTATATGAAACGATGATTTTTTGTTGGCATACTAGTATGCTAGTATGTGCGAGCAAGGATAATAAATGGCAGACAACAATGTGACCAAGAAAAATCCCCCTACACGCAGATCAGTAGCGCCGGTGTCTGATACCGCTTTTGCCGGTTGGCAGCTAAGCCTTTTCCAGGGCTTCCTAGCCAACACGGACGACCAGGTCGAATCACTCTCAAACGCCGTTGACTTGTGGGACAGCATACCGCGTTACTCTATTTCACGAGCCAGAATGAACACCATGCGAACAGCTGATGGGTTTCTAGGCGTTGCCGAGTTGTCATTCCACTATCGTGGTAGAGCATTAACGGCAAGAATATATCCCGCACAGATAAAAAATAATGATGGCCAATGGAAAAGCTATTATCCGAGCGCGCGTGAGGAGCTTGTCGAATATGCCTTGCGGAAAATCTCTGCTGAACAGGGCGCTGGCTTCTTTGATCGATCAACTTATCGCAGCGGAGCCCGATTTTCTTTATATCAGCTCCGTAAAGAGTTGGAGCAACAAGGACACAGCTTGCGCTATGACCAGATCATCGAGGCGCTCGATATCCTCTCTCTGAGTAGTATCGAAATTGAATGCGCAACAGACAGTGGAGATGGGGCCTTCGCTCGCTCCACATATTTTGCTGCCTTAAGCGGTGTTAAACGCAAGGATTACGAAACCCATCGCGACACTCGATGGATAGCACAATTCCATCCGTTAGTGACGCAGAGTATCGATCATGTGACCTATCGACAGTTTAACTATCAGAGAATGATGACATGCAGCACTCAGCTTGCCCGATGGTTGATCGGACAATTGGTCTTGAAATATACCCAAGCTGCCATGCTCAACAGTTTCGAAATACGTTATAGCACCATCAAGCGTGATAGCGCCCTATTGGCAGGGTACAAACTGGATCGTCAGGCGATAGCAGCCTTGGACCAAGCGTGGGATGAGCTCAAAAGCCTGGGCGCGCTATCTACCGTAAAAAAGATCGAGCAGCGGGGAGCGCGCAGCAAACTAGAGGATGTTATTTATACGTTACATCCGACGCAGGAATTTGTTGCCGAGCAGAAGGCAGCGAACCGTCGTCAGAACAATGCGAAAGATGGTATCAGCAGCGCGGTAGAGATGCAAAATCGAGTAGAGCAGCTTAACAAAAAACATCCTGTTCGTGCGACGAGACAGGGGAAATAGGTGACGGGTCAGCCCTCCGGACAGGGGAAATAGGTGACGGGTCGGCCCTCCGGACAGGGGAAATAGGTGACGGGTCGGCCCTCCGGACAGGGGAAATAGGTGACGGGTCATAGGGGAAATAGGTGACGGGTTAGTTTTTAACAGGGGAAATAGGTGACGGGTCAGCCCTCCGGACAGGGGAAATAGGTGACGGGTCGTCAAAAAGACAGGGGAAATAGGTGACGGGTCGTCAAAAAGACAGGGGAAATAGGTGACGGGTCGTCAAAGAATCGCTCTCAATGACCCCCAATCTGTGGATAACTGCTAAGTCTTTGCCTTAAATTCATACCTCGGCAGGGGAAATGGGTGACGGATGAAAATCATAACAAAATAATTTTGTTGGAAAATTTCGCCATTTTTCAGCCCTTATCCTTTTTATCCTTTAATTAACCTTCTTTTATCCTTAGGCTTCGCAAACTCCGCCGCCGTCTCTTGGGGGCTTCGCCCCCACCGACTCGAACCCACGCCTCTGGACGCTACGCGTCCGCCTGCGTGTCCCACCCGGCACCTCCCAACTCTTTAAAGAGCGCCCACTTGCCGCCTCCGGCGCCAGGCGCGAACATCCCCGGCGGGGACCCAGCAGGTCCCCCTGTCCGCGCCTTCGGCTTGCCGGGTCGACCCCCTTCGGGGACTGCGTCCCCCACTGCCTATACGGCAGCGGCTCCCCCTAAAATTTTCCAAAAAGCGGGTGATTTTAGCTCAGGGCGCATTTTTGGTGACCGGGTGATGGAAATATACCGGAATGGAATTTGCGTCGCTTCTAGGGCAAATACGGGCTATTTACGGCGGGGTTCTGCATCAGGCTTCTGGTCGGTTGTGCTGCGAATGATGCTTGGGACCGGCCTTGCTTGCGTTCGTTACCGTCACCGTGCGCTGCTGACCGGCTTTCTTCGAGTGCAAAGTGAGCGGTTTCTACTGGGGGGGCGCGCTCTAGAATGAAGTGCAACATCTCCGGTCGAAGGATGGCGGAGGTGAGTGAATGGGGACGAGATATCAGCAGTTGCAGTCGGAGCAGAGGAACCAGATTCAGCGAGGGCTGAACGAGGGGTTGAGTATGCGGGCCGTGGCCAAGCAGATAGGGAGGAGTCCCAGCACGGTCAGCCGGGAGGTACGCCGGGGTTTGGTGGGAGAAACCTACGATGCGATACAAGGCCGGGAGGAGGCGCAGAGGCGCCTTCGTAAGGGGGTTAGAAAGCTGGTGGGAGGCGCGCCCTTAACCAACGCGGTGACACACGCTATCCTGCAAAGGAAATGGTCACCAGAGCAGGTGGCCGGGAGGTTGCGGATGGACTATCCCGAGGACAAGCAGTGGCGTGTCTCCCATGAGACCATTTATCAGTTCATCTATGCCCACCCGGCCGGTGAGCTGCGTAAGGCGCTGATAGCGGCGCTACGCCAGGGACACGCAAAGCGCAAGCCGCGCACACGCGGGAAGGACCGGCGCGGACAACTGCGGAACATGCGTTCCATCGGGGAGCGTCCCTTGGAGGCCCAAGACCGCGAGATACCCGGCCACTGGGAAGGAGACTTCATCAAAGGGGCTTTCAACGGCAGCGCCATTGGTACTCTGGTGGAGCGCAGCAGCCGTTTCGTGCTTCTGGTCAGGATGGAAGGCACCGATGCCGACGCGGCCCTGGAGGGGTTCACCAGGCGCATGCGCACCTTGCCCAAGTCCATCCTGCGGACCCTCACCTATGACCAGGGCAAGGAGATGGCACGGCACGAGGAGCTGGAGCGCAAGGTGGGCATCCGTATCTACTTTGCCGACCCGCATAGTCCTTGGCAGCGCCCAACCAACGAGAACACCAATGGTCTCCTGCGCCAGTATTTCCCCAAAGGGACGGATTTATCAGGATATTCACAACGCCGCTTGACGCAGGTGGCGGAAGAGCTCAACAATCGCCCAAGAAAATCTTTGGGATTCCGAACGCCAGCAGAAGTAATAGCACAGCAAATCATGCAGTTAAACAGTGGTGTTGCGCTTCAAATTTGAAACCGCCGGGTGTAAGCCGGAATCCCAGATTTTTTCGGCAGGAGGTTCTGCGCCAGAATCGCGGGGTTTGTCCGCTTTGCGGACGGTTTGACGACTCTGAAACGCTTGCCCCTGCTCGATCTGTGTAGTAACGTATCTACATTGATCCAGCATACGGGGTGCCATCATGACCATTACTACCTTATCCAGCCGCGAGTTCAACCAGGGGGCGAGCCAGGCAAAACGGGCCGCAAACAATGGACCAGTGTTCATCACCGATCGAGGCCGACCGGCCCATGTGCTGATGAGCTTTGAGGATTATCAGCGGCTCACCAAGCAGCGACGCAACATTGCCGATGCGCTGGCTATGCCGGGTATTGCCGACATCGAGTTCGAGCCGCCGCGTGTGACGATTGAAACGCGTCCGGCGGATTTCTCATGAGGTTTGTTCTCGATACCAACGTGGTGTCTGAACTGCGCAAGGTGCGGCTTGGTAAGGCCGATGTGAACGTGACGGCATGGACGGAAAGCGTGGATGCCGCCGATCTCTTTGTGTCAGCCATCACCATCCTGGAACTGGAGCTTGGCGTTCTGTCGATGGAGCGAAAGGACGCCACCCAGGGGGCCCTGTTGCGCTCGTGGCTAGAGCAGCACGTCTTGCCCGAGTTCTCCGGGCGCACGCTGCCTGTGGATACCGCCGTGGCACAACGCTGCGCCAGGCTGCATGTGCCCGACAAGCGCGGCGAGCGCGATGCACTCATCGCGGCAACCGCCCTGGTGCATGGCATGACGGTGGTCACTCGTAACGTCGCTGATTTTAAGCCTACGGGAGTGCCCCTCATCAATCCGTGGGCGGTGTCGCAGTAACGGGAACCCGTTGTTTCCCGACGCCACTGACCACTGGCGGCAACTGCCGCTCAAAATTCAGCAAACCGTGTATGGAACACCATGTCGGTCAGGCGTAGTGCCCGGAAATCCTGCCGCCGATGTTTCCCGACGGAATTTTCTAGGGTTCCGGCTTACACCCTCTACTACGGAAACTGTTTCTGATGTGCCCGACAGTATGCCCGCCCACCAAATCGGTCCTTGCGCGTAAAACAAAAAGAGGCTTCCTCCTGGCTAATGGGTGCCTTGCATTCAAAGCAAAACTTCGCCTTTGTGGTGTCTCCCGAGGGCTTTGACTGCTTCCGCAGAGTGGAAGCGCCAGTGCCCTGATGGTCCCCTGCGCAGGATGACGCCTGTCCCGCATTCTGTATTTCATCCTCAGAAATCCCAAACCGTTTCCGGTAATCCGGATAGGGTGCTGGTTGATGCCAGGATGCGATTTGTTGGCCTATGGACTGGAGGGTATCCCGGCGGACAACCTGTGGTAACCGCTGCACGGCATCCAGAAAGGTGAACGCCTTCTGGAATCGCCGCATCACGTTCTCATAAAAAAGATCTCCCTTGATCACGTTGGGGAAACTGTCCGGGGTCGGACGATCAATACGTCCCCGACCGGAGATCATCACATAGTTGTGGAAGATAGGTTGCGCCAGACCCATACGGTGAGGAATGACGTTGTGCCGTTTGAGCAGGCGTTGTAGCAACAGGATGTGCCGATCATTCTGGGCGAGAGGGGAGTCTATGGGATAGGGACCCCCTTCCTTAGGGTAGGCCTCAAATTCCCCCTGTGGGGAGATTCGCACGCCTCTGGCGTAATTTTTGGTTTCCAGAACAAAAAAATCCAGAGTGCGCACCATCAGCAGATGGTCAATCTGTGCTACATCATTTCCATCGACCAGGCGCAGGTCATGGAGCAGTACCCAGTTTTCATATTCCCTAAACCGAAAATTGAGATCATAGGCAACCTGCGCTTCAGCACTTTCTCCGGCTTGCAGGTTCCACTTCTCTTGCTCCACTACGCGGCGGTGCTCGGGCGTGAGATGACAGGACAGCAGGAGATCCAGTTCCATGGCTTTTTTGCGCCAACTGGTGTCCCGTTCTTTGAGGATCATGCGGTGAAGTGCCTTCTGGTAGGTGTTAAAAAACCACTCTGTGGTTGTCATATTAGATGATCGAGGCGGTTATGCCACACACACGCTGATGACTGACGACAGGCGAAGCCGCTTTGGCGGGCGAACGGCCGATTCGAGGATGTCGCGGATTTCGGCCTCGGTGCTGCGGCCGTGTGTTGCTGCGCGCACACGCAGCGCACGATGCACCTCGGCCCACAGATTTCTCACGGTAACTGTCGGTGCGCCGGGAGACCGGCAAGGAGTAAGTGGTGCAAGTCCACTGCGATGAAGGTATAGCGAACCGCATCGGCCCCGAGCCGTGCGCTGGCGCCCGCGAGGACGTCGGCGAAGCGTCGGCAGGGGAGCGCATAGGCCAGCCATTGAGCCTCGAAAATATCTTTCCTCTGGGTGCTGACGCTGTCGACAAGGCGGAAAGCAACACGTTCGGGCGCGCGATCGCGAGCGCCCGAACGACCCGGCGTGGTCGAAGACACTGGCATGTGCGTACGCTCTTTGCACGGGAACCGGGAGATCTCGGGTTTGACCAGTTGCTGTACGGGCTGGCCCGCATTGGGAAGGCGAGGAGCCGAAGCCAATGATGAACGGACCTGAGAAGTCAGACTCGGTCGTAGTAGCTGCGAAACCTGCGAACAAGGCCGGGCAACCGGCGGCGGAGTGGGCTGAGCCAAGGACCGGGACCAAGGGGAACACGGAACAACCGCACACGCGACGGACTCAGAGCCGAGATAGCGTGTCACAGGGGCTGGACCGTGTACGGAACGCTGCCAGGCAGCGGAAGAAGGAGAAGTTCACCACGCTGCTGCACCACGTCAGTGTTGACCTGCTGAGGGAATCGTTCCTGGCGCTTAAGCGCCGTGCCGCCCCCGGGGTCGATGGTGTGACATGGGAGGACTACGAGTTGGGTCTGGAGGGCAACCTCGTCGACCTGCACGCACGGGTTCATAGCGGCGGATATCGGGCGCTGCCCGTCAGGCGACGGTTCATACCCAAGCCTGGCACTGACAAGCAGCGGCCGCTGGGTATCGCCGCGCTGGAAGACAAGATCGTCCAGCGCTCGCTCGTCGCGGTGCTCAACGCCATCTACGAGGAAGACTTCCTCGGGTTCTCGTATGGGTTCCGGCCCGGACGGAACCAGCACGATGCGCTTGATGCACTGTCGGTGGCGATCAGCGACACCCCGGTGAACTGGATTCTCGACGCGGATATTCGGAGCTTTTTCGATTCGGTCAGCCAGGAATGGCTGCTCCGTTTTCTCGGCCACCGGATCGGCGACGAGCGCGTCGTCCGCCTTGTGCGCAAGTGGCTCAAGGCGGGCGTCCTGGACGACGGGGAATGGAGCGTCAGTGCCGAGGGGACGCCTCAGGGTGCGGTGATCTCACCGCTGCTTGCCAACGTCTACCTGCACTACGTCTTCGACCTCTGGGCTAAGCAATGGCGAGGGCGCGAGGCTGGCGGCAACGTGATAGTCGTGCGATATGCCGATGACATCGTTGTTGGCTTCGAGCACGAAGCCGATGCGAGGCGTTTCTGGGACGCGATGCGGACGCGGTTCGAGCAATTTGGACTCGAACTACACGGGGAGAAAACGCGCTTGCTGGAGTTCGGCCGCCATGCGGCCGGACGCAGACAGCGGCGTGGACTGGGCAAGCCGGAGACCTTCACGTTCCTGGGCTTCATATTCATCTGCGGCAGGTCCCGACGGGGAGCGTTCCTGCTCCATCGCAAGACCAGAGTCGATCGGATGAGGGCAAGGCTACAGGAGATAAAGAGGACTCTGCGCAAGCGCATGCATGCCACGATCCCTCAACAGGGAAAGTGGCTGAAGTCGGTGGTCACGGGCTACTCCGCGTATCATGCTGTGCCCACGAACATCCGGGCGCTCAGGCGGTTCCGATATCACGTCATGTGTCTCTGGCTCCGGACGCTTCGGCGCCGCAGTCAAAAGGACAAAATGACGTGGGCACGCCTGAGCGAGATCGCCGGTGACTGGCTGCCGACACCCCGTATCCTTCATCCGTGGCCGAGCGAGCGATTTGCCGTCAAACACCCGAGGTAGGAGCCCAGTGCGTTAATTGCGCACGCTGGGATCTGTGCGGGGTGCGTCCGGTAACGGGCGTCCCTACCGCGATCCATCAGAGCACCATACCGACAAGGGTTGGACCGTTGAAATTGAGGTGCCTGAAACCGGAGAGCGTTTGGAATATCCACTCGACGCCATCCTGGATGATCCGGAAGCCCGCTAGTGTTTGCCATCGCTTTTGATCTGACCGTCAAGGAAACCGCCAAACATCATCCTATCGGAATTTAGAAGTACGTTAGTGCTGCCGAAAAGCCTGCGTTTGCTGGCTTTGTTAATAGGGGTTATAAAAACTGGGGAAAATGATAAAGGGCAACTACATATTGATGTTTACGAATGTGTTACCTGTTCTGGAATGAAACCTGTCGGGCGCACCCTGTGTTCTTTCGAGGGCGGTTTGATTGCCGGCGTAGCAGAGGGCATATTTAAATACAAAGTTAACGTCCGCGAGGTTACTTGCATAGGCGGGCTTGGACATGAATCATGTGGCTTTGATGTAATACAGAAGTAATAGACAGAATGCGTCCTTCCGCCTCGTGGGCACTGATCCCCGCTGGGTGGATGACCTGATTCTTCTGGATTCTCCTGCCGCCCATGAGTGCCGATTATGGCCTGTGAGGTCCAGTGGAACGGAAAACAGGGTTAAGAGGCCAATATAGATAGCCAAGAATGATGTGGCTAGTTTAATATGGGCCAGAAGTTCTTGGCCATGGGGTTTTGAGGGGGCCAAGTAGCGTATACCCATATTGGCCATAGATCATGAAAATCGCCCGCATCTATCTACGTGTCAGCACCGTCGAACAGGATCTCAGCCGCCAGGCGGACATGGAGCACAGTGCGCGTCAGGCGGGTTACTACATCGCCGGCATATACCGGGAGAAGGCCTCCGGTGCGCGGGCTGATCGGCCCGAGTTACTGCGGATGATCGCTGACTTGCAGCCCGGTGAGGTGGTGATTGCCGAGAAGATGGACCGCATCAGCCGGCTGCCCTTAGCCGAGGCCGAGAAGCTGGTAGCCTCTATCCAGGCCAAAGGCGCACGCTTGGCGATACCCGGGCTGGTGGACCTCTCTGACGTCGCCGCCGGGGCGGATGGGGTTACCAAGGTCGTCCTGGAATCAATGCAAAGTCTTCTGCTTAAACTGGCACTTCAGATGGCCCGCGACGAGTACGAAACCCGCCGCGAACGTCAGCGCCAAGGCGTACAGCTTGCCAAGGCCGACCACAGATATGTCGGCCGCCCCCCTGATGCGGTCACCCACGAGCGTATCGTCGCTCTGCGTCGCACGGGGCTGACGATCAAACGCACGGCTGAACTGGCCGGGTGCAGCCAAAGTCAGGTCAAACGGATATGGGCTATGCACCGGGGTCGGTCCTGAACCGATGCCCAGTGGCTTTCTCTCCCACACCCAGCGCACGCAGTACGGTCATTATACCGGGCCGCCCTCACCAGATGACCTAGCGCGTTATTTCCACCTCGACGACGTTGATCTGGGTCTGATCGCACGCAAGCGCGGCGAACACAACCGACTCGGCTTTGCGGTGCAACTCAGCACCGTGCGTTACCTCGGGACCTTTCTGGATGAACCGCTGGCAGTGCCAGCGCCGATATTGCAGACATTGGCCCGCCAGCTGTATATCGAATCGTTCGATGGTATCGAATCCTATGGCACGGGCCAACAGCGGTGGCAACATGCGCAGGAGATCCGCGCCGAATATGGCTACGCCGAAATCACCGAGCCACGGGTGGGGTGGCGCCTGACACGCTGGTTGTATGCCCTGTGCTGGACCGGCACAGACCGACCGACGGCGTTGTTCGAGCGGGCGACAGCCTGGCTAATGACGCACAAAGTATTGCTGCCCGGGTGCAGCACCCTCGAACGTCATGTGACGCGCCTGCGCAGCCGGGTGGAGCTGCGTCTGTGGCATGCATTGACCCGTGGTATTAGCGATGACCAGCAAGCCCAGCTGGAGGGCTTGCTGAGCGTTCCATCGGGTCAGCGTAACTCGCCCCTTGATCGCCTGCGCAAGGGGCCGGTAACGGTCAGCGCCACTTCACTGGTTCACGCCTTGCAGCGGTTGCAATCGGTGCGTGCCCTGGGCATCCGGTTACCCGCCACGGCGCTGATCCCGGCCACGCGGGTAGCCGCGTTAGCCCGTTTCGCCAGCGCCGCCAAGGCTAGCGCGATTTTGCGCTTGCCGAACCCAAGACGCCTGGCAACCCTGGTCGCCTTTGTCCACTGTCTGGAAGTGTCGGCCATGGATGATGCTCTGGACGTGTTGGAGGCGCTGCTACGCGAACTGTTTGGAGATGCTACCAAGGCGGACAAAAAGGCACGCTTGCGCACACTGAAGGATCTGGATCAGGCGGCAGCAACTCTGGCCCGCGCCTGTCAAATGCTGCTGGACCCTGAGGTGCGGGATGCTGAACTGCGTCACAAAGTGTTCGAGAACATTCCGCGAGAGGTGCTTGCACAGGCACTCGCCGGTGTAAATCTGCTGATCCGGCCAGCTGGCAACGTGTACTACCAGGAGCTGGAATCCAAGTATCGAACGGTGCGGCGTTTTTTGCCACTACTGGCCGAACAGGTTCAGTTTGGTGCCAATGCCACGGGGGAACCGGTCATCGCCGCCCTCGATTGGTTGCGGGTGAACATGGTACAGCCGCAGAAAAAACCCGCCAGTGCGGCACCACGTGAGGTGGTTGGCAAATCCTGGCAGGCCGATGTTTTGCGCGAGAATGATGCCATCGACCTCCATGCATATACGTTCTGCGTACTAGATCGGCTACAGGCGTCACTCAAGCGACGTGACATATTTGTAGCGCCGAGCTGGCGTTATGCCGATCCACGCGCCGGACTGATCGATGGCGCCGAGTGGGAGGCCACCAGACCGGTCATTTGCCGCACGCTGGACCTGTCGGTGAGCCCTGAGCCGACACTGGAGGCTTTGGCGCGTGATCTGGACCGAACCTACCAAGCGGTTGCCGCCAGGCTGCCGGACAACGCCGCCGTGCGCTTCGAGACGGTTGGTGACCAGTCCGAACTGGTGCTCAGCCCTTTGGAAAAAATGCATGAACCCGCCTCACTGATCGCGTTGCGGGCGAAAGTGGCGAGCTTGCTGCCTCGTGTGGACTTGCCGGAACTGATTCTGGAGGTCGCGGCCCGTACCGGCTTCACCGAGGCCTTCACGCACCTATCGGAACGCACGGCCAGAGCCACAGATTTGCACGTCAGTCTTTGCGCTGTGCTGATGGCCGAAGCCTGCAATACAGGCCTGGAGCCGCTGATCCGTGGGGATGTACCCGCCCTCAAGCGCGATAGGTTATCTTGGGTAAACCAAAACTATCTGCGTGACGACACGCTGACTGCCGCGAATGCAGTGCTGGTGTCAGCACAAAGTCATCTGGATCTGGCCAGCCTGTGGGGTGGTGGTGAAGTGGCATCGGCCGATGGTATGCGTTTTGTGGTCCCGGTGCACACGGTGCATGCCGGCGCTAATCCGAAATACTTCGGTGTTGGTCGTGGCGTAACTTGGTACAACTTGATATCCGACCAGTTCTCCGGTCTCAATGACATTGCTGTGCCGGGCACGCTGCGCGATAGTCTGATTCTGTTGGCGGTAGTCCTGGACCAAACCACCGATCTCCAACCGACGCAGATCATGACCGACACTGGGGCCTATAGCGACGTCGTCTTTGGTCTGTTCCGACTTCTGGGTTATCGCTTCAGTCCACGCCTGGCGGATGTCGGCGGCACGCGCTTCTGGCGGATTGATCCGCAGGCCGACTACGGATTACTCAATGCGATTTCAGCGCATCAACTGCACCTGCAGCGGATCGTGCCACACTGGGATGACATGCTGCGTCTGGCAGGTTCGCTCAAATTAGGTCGAGTATCGGCGAGCGGCATTATGCGCACGCTGCAGGCCGGTGACCGGCCGACGCGCCTGGCGCAGGCCATAGCCGAATACGGTCGCATAGACAAAACACTGCACATGCTGCGCTATATCGACGATGAGGCGCTACGCCGCAGTACCTTGGTGCAACTCAACCGTGGCGAGGCGCGCCACAGTGTCGCCAGGGCGGTATTCCATGCCAAGCGCGGAGAACTGCGTCAGCATTACCGCGCGGGCCAGGAAGATCAATTGGGCGCCCTCGGCCTAGTGCTCAATATGATCGTTCTGTGGAACACCCTCTACATGGATGCAGCACTGAGTCAGTTGCGTGCGGATGGCTATCCGGTAATTGAGGCCGACGTAGCGCATTTGTCGCCGCTACTGCATGAACACATCAACATGCTGGGCCGGTATTCGTTCCTGGTACCGGAGTCCGTGGCAAAAGGCGAAATGCGTCCACTCCGCGAGCCGGAAGACACGGTTACGGGAGCGTTGTAATGGGCTAAATTATATTTGGCTATCTATATTGGCCAGTTAACCCGGTTTTCCGTTCCACTGGACCTCAGAGGCCATTATAAGATATTACGGTGACGGTGCCCATTTTTGCCTGTTCAAGACAGCTCAAGGCGGCGCTCGATACGCTCGAGCCGCTGGTTGAATCCATCGGAGGTAAGCTGCTGTTGAGCATCAGCGGCGGCCAGAGATGCTGGATGATGTTGGCTTGCCCGAATTCCAGGTTACCGACGCGACGGGTCAAGTCGTCCAGCTTGCGCTCGACGCGATCCAGTATGGCCTGAAAGCGTTTCACCGCATAAAAGCGTTTCACCGCATACCCGCGAAAGCCTCAGCCCCGTGACCACATCCCATCCCAGAACTGCACATCCCGCCCCAACACGGAACACCCGTCAAAAGCCCGCATACATATTGATATAAAAATATGCTGTGATATTATTATACAGAAGAGGTGCCCTCCTGGTCCTTTGATGCGCCCGCGACGAGGTCCTGACGGCACCACTTTTCCGGTATACCTCCTACGTATAGTTTATGCTCCTGTCCGCAGGGGCTTTTTTTCGTAAAACCAGAATTCCATACGTTCGGTCCACGCCAGAGGGACGTATCGATTCGTTTTCCTTGAAAAAGGCCATGCACGAAGAATCCGCAGATTCGCAGAAAACCATTGAATCACTCGTCCCGGACGGGGTTGCCGCCCTGGATATTCCCTCCGCGACCATCAGCCATACGCGGTCACGGTCGGCGCCTTCCTCCCGCAGTAGCCGCAACGCTGATTTCTGGAGCTGCTGGCGGCGCAACACCCCCCAGCACGCGGCTCCCACTCGATGACTGACCTCATTGTCACCCGGGACATGGCCCGCGTCCTTGATTGCCTGCGCGACGGCCCTAGCACCTGTAGGGAAATCGCGGGAGCCCTTCGCCTGACGCGCACCCACACCAATGCGTTGCTCGTGGAACTGGCGAGGAAACAGGCAGTTCACTCGCCGCGCTGCGCGATCAACGCCAAAGGCGGCAACGTCAATCTCTGGGAACTCAAAACAAGGAAGGAGGTGGCCATATGAAAGCCCAATGCAAAGACGCCACACCCGGTGCCCCTCTCTGGATCAAGAATCATGGGGAATGGAAACTCGTCATAGCGACAAAGGCACGCCCCGATAGCAAAGGCCACCAGGTCGTCTGGATCGACACCGAGGGCAACTCTGGTGAAAGCGCATTGGACACCATGTACACCCACCCCGAAGACTGACGGTTATCCCCAAAATCCATGGGGCATCCTGTGGGCAATGCCGTCAAACCCCTGACCGGGATATGGAAAGCGCCCAGGCGCAAAAAAGGGGCATCCGCACCCTCTCCCCAGACCCCTCACCCAGCCGGTGAAAGACCCACTCACGGCGCTCCGCGTCGCCTGCGCTCCTGGTTGATGTATTACTGGCCGTGTTCGGCATGGTGGTCTAGGATAGGAAACAATCAGGCAGGAACCCTTGCGTACCTCCAGCCGCGGGAGTTTCGCTAAGCCCTTACCCGGAAGGGCGCTGCCGATCAGCCCGGGCAGGCCCACCTTGGCGTGGGCCTTTTTTCTTTTAGTCCATCGCGCGCAGTCACGTCCACCCTCCTCTGTACTCCCGCCAGTGCCGCAAATCCGTCTACGCGGTAGACACGGGTGGTGCCGCCGCCGACCCCTGTACCAACCGAGGGGCGGCGGCCTCCGAGGCCTGCGCCGTTCCCTGCCCCATCGATGCCGCATCCGTTCCGCTGGCCGTTACGAACACCGCTTGCATGTCGTATCTGTATTGTATATCATATCTGTATTGATATTGTTTACATATGTACAGTACGAAAGGAGACGATCATGGCACGACCAGGCATTACCTTTGAGCAGGTCGCCGCCGTCGCGGATGCCCTGGTGGGCGAGGGACAGCAGCCCACCATCCGGGCGGTGCGGGAGCGGCTCGGCGACACCGGCAGCCCGAACACCATTCACAAACACTTGACCGCATGGCGGGAGGCCCGCCCGGTGGCCGCCGCTTCCGCGCCGGAACTCCCCCAGGCGCTGACCGCGGCCATCGCCGCCGAGATCGAGCGGGCCGTATCGCAGGCGCGCGGCGAGATCGAGGGCCGTCTGGTGCAGGCCCAGGCGGAAGCCGCCGAACTGGCCGCCGCCGGCGAGGCGTTGGAGACCGAGCGCGACGCCCTGGCCGAGCAGGTGGCGGCACTGACCCGGGAGCGCGACACGCTGACCGGCAAAGCCGCCCAGCAGGCCGCCGACCTGGCCGAAGCACAGCAGCGCATCGGGCGCGAGCAGCAGGCGGCAGAGGCCGCCCGCGTGGAGGTGGCCACCGTCCGCCTCAAGATCGAGGCACAGGCCGAACGCGGGAGCGCGCAGACCGCCGAGATCGAGCACTTACGCGCCGCGCTGGCCGAGGCGCAGCAGGGCCGCATCGCCGCCGAGCAGCAAGCCGCCGTGCTAACCGCCAAGCTGGAGATGTGCGCTGCTACAGCGCAGGAAACCCGGCAGGCACAGGCCGAGCGCGATGACGCCCGCAAGCAGGCGGCAGAGGCCCGCGAACAGGCCGCACGGCTGGTCGGACAACTGGAGGCGCTGCAACGGTAGCAGGACATAGGTCCCGTGGATCATGGTCCCTGTAACCGATCCTGCTGGTGATAGAACATACCGACCACAGCCGGGGCAGCACGATCCATGTTTGGGCCTGCAGGGCACCGGACAGCACCGATAGGGGTACCGGTAAACCAGGAGGATCCTCTGCCATGAATGCTCCTTCTCCCGTCTATGACCTTTCCCGCTGGTGGTGTGATACCTGGCAAAAAGTGCAGCAGGACGCACAGCCGCCCGTCTATCGCTATTACCGCCTCTGCCTGCGGCAGGATCTCTGGGGACAGTGGGAGTTGATCCGCTGCTGGGGAAGAATCGGCCAGAAGGCTTCCCGGGAAGTCCGGGAAATCATCGCCTCTCCAGAAGCGGCTGAAGCCATCCGCGTGCAGGTCCAGAAAACCCGGCGGCAACACCGCTATCTGCCGGTAGCGGCCCCCTGGGCGGATCTGGATCTGGCCGACATAACACCGGGGTCGGAGCCTCCTGCCTGCGCTACCGCGGAGCACCCGGATGCCGAGAAAATTCGATCCGGGGATGAAGGCAGGTGGACCCTTTTAGGGTAGGGCCGTTGGGCGCATCCTGGCTCATTGTGCGGAGGCGTTAGCCTGTGGAGCAGTGTTTCCAGAAGCTTTGCCTGACGGATGGTTTTTGGGTGATTGTCCATGACGTCATGATCCGGCATTTTGATCTGCTGCCGTCTTGGTGTTGACCGAGGCAGGATTCCGCGTTTTTTCGCGTTCGGCGAGCCGGGCGTCGCCGGTTTGTTTCCATTCCTGGAAGCGGGGGGATTCCGGTCCGTGTTCCAGCGTTTTGGCCACCGCCATCAATCCCCCGAGCAAGGCGCCTTTATCGCTGTCCAGCAGGCCCGCCAACTCCACCAGACCGCCGACCTTAAACAAGGCATTATTACGGGCCTTGCGCGCGACGGATTTGGCCTTGCGGTCCTGCTCCTTGCGCAGTTTATCGAGCTCGGCCTTGGCGGATTTGGCCTTTTCGAGGCTTTCCGCATATTGCTTCTGCAGGCGTTCTGCTTTGGATACCATGATCCCCTCCTGAGTCAATCGGCACTTGTGGAACTTCGGACCATGCCGGATGTCCACAGTTCCATAGATCGTGCTGTTTCCTGCTGCACCGTTAGGTAAAGCAGGCGCGCTTTAATGTTTCTCTCCGCTACGCTCCGAGAAACGCGCTACCATAAGACAGCGATAGGAGGATTTATGAGGGCAAATTTTTTACAGGACGTGGAATCAGGGCATATCCACTTTTTGCCGGTGGGAACAGCACCCTGTTGCTCTGTCAGAGCGTCTTACCTGGGGCGCTGCGCGCATCCTGAAACGCTACCAAAAACAGGTTTCCCTGGAGCCTATTAGGTATCCAGTAGTGCATTGAAAACCTGTGACACCGGAGGGCGCTATCCAGCTGATTGACAAGAACAAATAAAACGCAACCGGAAAGAGGTTCCGCCGGAGCCTATTAAGTCCACAAAGGAACCGTACACGGCCACGACACTTCGACCATCCATGATTTCCCCACTAACCCCCACGGAGCAGCCGCATGGCGGAATATCACCTACACGCAAAAACCCACAGTCGCGGCGCCGGAAAAGGCGCCGGCGGGCATGTGCGGTACATCCTGCGGGAAGGGGCCTATGCCCAGAAGATGGTGGAGCAGGTGAACGGTGCGGTGGTCGAGCGGGTGCGGATTGATCGATCCAGCGAAGTGCTTTTTGCCGAATCCGCCCATCTGCCCGCCTGGACGCAGGATCCCGCAGACTACTGGGACGCTGCGGATCGTTTTGAGCGGGCGAACGGCACGGTCTATCGGGAGATCGAGTTCGCGCTGCCGAAAGAATTGTCCGACGCGGAGAACATTGCCCTGGCGCGGGCATTTGCCGAGCGTCTGGCGGACGTGCCGGGCGGCAAGACGCCGTATACGTTCGCGATCCACCGCAGCGAAAAGAAGCCCATGCTGCTGCACTGCCACCTGATGCTGAGTGACAAGGTGAACGATGGCATCGATCGGGATCCGGCCTTGTGGTTCAAAAGGGCCGCCGCCTCTCCGAAGAATAAAAATCCAGTGGACCCGGCCCAGGGAGGCGCGCCGAAGACGCAGGCGCGGATCGGCCAGGAATGGCTGGGGGAGGTGGTGCGGCCTCTCTGGGCGCGCCTGGCGAACGACGCGCTGGCCCAGGCGGAAGTCGATGCGCGGATCGATCACCGGACCTTGGAAGCGCGGCGGATAGAACAGGAGCGGATGGTGGAGGAGGCCCGGGCACAAGGCGATGAGGTTGCGGCCAGGCGCCATGCCCAGGTTGCCGATGCACTGGATCGGCCGCCGGAGCCGAAGAAGGGTCGGGTGCTGACGCACGGTGGTCCGGAGAAGGCGCCGAGGCAGGCGGCGATGGTGGTAGATTTTGAGGCGGCCAAGGCCGAGCGGGCGCAGGCGGCGGAGGCCCGGCGTCTGGCGGAAGCGGCGATGGAGCGGGACCGGCAGGCGGTGGAGCAGGCGCAAGCGGTGCTGTCGGCGGCGCGGACGCGCCAGGCGCATCGGGATCCTTTCGAGAAGATGGGGATCCGGGAGCGGTGGCGGAAACGGCAGCGGGCGCGGATGGATCGGGTCCTGGATGCCGAGACACTGGCGGAGACGCGCAACGGGTTCCGGGCACCGGATCCGGTAGCGAAAGACCCGGCGCGGCCTGCCTGGGCGGTATATCGCGAACGAGTACTGACGGACGCCTATGGAGCGGACGTCGCCCGTGCCCTGGGGCGCTGGGTGCGGGTGGAAAGGGATCTGGGCAGCCGGACCCTTGGCAGGGCGCCCAGCCTGCATATCCACAACCGGGTGCTGGATATCAGCGACTATGGCGACCGGCTGGTGGCCTTGCAGGCGGCATCCAGTCCGGAGGGAAAGTCTCAGGAAATCGACGTCCTGCTGAAGCTGGCGGCAGCGAAGGGCTGGAAATCCCTGGTGGTGACGGGGACAGAGGACTTCCGGCTGCGGGCGGGAGCAGCGGCGCTGGCGGCGGGTTTTGCGCTGACGGACAAAGATTTGGTTGCTCAGATAACCGAGCGGCAGCGGGAATTGGTCCAGGCCGAGCGGGAGCGGGACCTGTCCGCGGCACCGGTACTGGCGGAATGGATGCGGGCGCATCCGAAACAGGCTCAGGCGCAACGGCTGGCGGGTGGAAAATTGCCGTGGGCGTGCCCGGAAGGGCTGGATCGTAGGGCCCTGCAGCGCCCTGCTCTATGGGAAGCCGCAGAGGCCTGGACGGTGGGCCGTTACGGAGAAACGACAGCGTGGCAGACGCTTTCCAAAGATCCCGACCCGTTGAAAGCGCAGGCGGCGGCCGCCGGACGGGAAGCGGCCTACAACGCCTGGGCGCAGGGCGGTCTGACGTTGAAAGTCGGAAAGGATGCGCCGGAAGGTCAGGGTATCGCGTGGACCATGACCGGGGCGGTGACGCGGGAGTCGGTCGAGCGATACGCCGGGTTTTTGCGGGATCGCCGGCAACGGGCCGGGGTCGCCCATGGCGTGACGGTGACGTTTGGCAGTGATGTGACGGTCACGAAAAAGGTGTTGGTGCTGGAACACCTGCTGCGGCAGTCGGTGCGACTGGATGAGGCGGCCCTGGGGAAAGCCGGGAACAAGGACGCGCTCGATCAGGCGCGAGGGCGCCTGAACACTCATGAGCCGGATGGACGGCAGCAGGCCTGGTACACGCTGGACCTGGAGCGGAAGGCGGTTCAGCGGCGGCGGGAAGCGGCGGCGCGGAAGCTGGAGGTGCTGGTGAGCCAGTTGGAGCAGCAGGGTTCGGCGGATTCTGGACGACTGTTTCAGGAAGCGGGTTTTGTGGTGAATGAAAAAGGATTTTATGGCTACCCCGAACCGGATTCGGATCTGCCGGGTGTGCAGGCGGCCTGGGACGCGCTGGCGGCGGTTCGGCGGAAGGAGTTGGAGGCGGATCTTCAAAAGCGGGCGGAAGGGGTGGGCTATCGCGTGGAAAGCGGGCAATGGAGCCGGGAGCAGCGTGACGCGAACCCGGAGTATCAGCGTCTCGTGCAGAAGATCCAGGAGGATCCGTCGCTCGAGAACCTGGCGGAGACGGCTTACCAACAGGGGATGGAGCGGGCCAGACAGGAACGGGAGGCGCGTTTAGCACAGGCGCGCAATGACTTGCGGAAAGTGGCCCATGATCTGGGCCGCCGGGCAGAGGCGAACAGTAATCCTGTGCAGCAAGAGCGGAACCGGCAGGAATGGGCGAACTTGGTGCAGCGTGGGGCCGGTCTGGGCGTAGATGAAAAGGCGCTGTCCCAAGCCTTGCAGGGAGGCCGTGCGGCGTACCGTCAGGAGGTGGCGCGTTCGCGGGGGCCGGGGATGGGATGGTGATGGCAAAGCGCGCTATAATGGCAATATGTATTACGTATATAAAGAGAATGCCATGCACAAGAAAATGACGATCTCCCTGGATGAAGCCGTGTACGACGGTCTGTATCGGACCGTCGGCAGGCGACACATGAGCCAATTCATCGAAGACCTGCTCCGGCCGCACGTGCTCGATACCGCCCTGGATGACGGCTATCAGGCGATGGCCGCCGATCAGGAGCGGGAGGGTGAAGCGCAGGCCTGGTGCACTGCCCTGCTGGCGGACATGGCCGATGAAGCGCGGTGAAGTCTGGTGGGTGGAGTTTGATCCGTCGGTAGGCAGCGAGATCCGCAAGACCCGGCCCGCCGTCATCGTCAGTAATGACGCGGCTAACCGGCATCTGGCGCGGGTGGTTGTGGTGCCGCTGACCAGCAATACCGATCGCCAATATCCGGGGGAGGCGCTGGTCACGCTGTCCGGTAAGCCTGGCAAGGCGATGGCCGATCAAATCATGGCCGCAGACAAGAGCCGCCTGAAAAATCCGATGGGAAGTTTGAGCAAGACCGACATGACCGCCGTGGAGACCGCCATTCTGATCCATCTGGGGATGCCCAGGTAAGAGATGGGCAGCGTCGATCACAGTGACCGTCTCGAAACCCGTTCACTCACGGATGAACCGAGAGAAGCGAATCAAGAGTGGATTATGAGAACGGTAAGATATTGATTTACTGCGACAGGGTGGCCAGCGTTTCGAGACTCTCAAAAACGGCCGGTTGCGAAAATGCCAAATTATAGATGCCACACGGATAATTAATTTCCCTGCGTTTCTGCGTCATTAGGTTAAGCTGGCGAAGAATGTTTACTCGGATGATCTGAAAAGGTGACCCGCAATTTTTTCTGGTGAAACGTGCTGATCTGACCACCATAACTCCCAAGTGCTTTTGGTTATTTCTATTGGTGGTAACAGATTTCCCCATCCAGTTATTTCAGGTGAAACCACAGGGATTGGGAATGCCTTATTTTTAGGTTTGCACAAAATAACAATGTTTGTTTCTCTTATGGTCGAGTAATAGACAGAACCGATAGGGATTGTATTGGAAGTGATCTGTCTTATGGACATATTTAAAAGTAGTTCTTTGTTAACTATGATAGGAAGGTATGTAGAAATATCTTCGATGCAGGTGGTCCAGCGATGCACAACCATCGGAGAAATATGAGTGTATTCTAACCCTAGATATGTAGACAGTAATTCTTTCTTTTCAACAGAAAGCCTGTTAGGCGTACCTCCTAACCATCCAGAAAGTCCACCGGGATCAAACTTTAACGCTCTGGCAATGCCCGCTAATTTTTCACCCCGCAAAATAATGACGGCCTTTGCAGACAATCGAAAACTTTCGTCATCATTGACGCTTTGTTTGGCGTATGACATTTTAATAAAAAATCGCCGCTATCAGCGTGACAGCGGCGATTATCTCCATTAACTAATCAGAAGCCGGCCTGGAACTGCAGCATCAGGGTGTTGTAGGCAACGCCGTTGATGGGAGCAATGCCGTTAGGAGTGCCATAGGCATTATTGATGGAACCGCCACGGGTCGCCAGGATGTAGTTCACCTGCACTTCGGCGGCGTGGGGGTTATTGGGGTTCACGAAGTAGTTCAAGCCAACGGTTGCGTTACCCAGGGTACCAGCGCCCGTTACATGATACTGGTCATAACGCACGGCAGGTTCGACGTCTAACCAGTCCGGAGTCAGAGTCATTTCATACAGATTGGCGGCCAACTCCGCATGCCAATCGCTAGCATTGACGGTGCCGACACTGTTAGGAACAGCGTTCATGTAACCGATCATGTTAGTGCCATTGGTCCGGGTATAACCGGCACCGTATTTAATGCCCATCATTCCACCCTGGACGCCAACGTTCCAGCTGGTCAGGCTGTCGGTACCACCATACTGCTGCGCTGTACCCATACTGCCACTCACTTCCGCGGTCAGCAGCGGACCCATGCTGTAACTCAACATGCCGGAGGTGATGTACTTGCCGTTGCCGTTGAGCAAGCCGCCCTGGCCGCCGCCAAAGGCGTTGCCATTGCTGAAGGCCGTATAACTGTCCAACGAGGTATTATCGAAAATACCCACGGCATAGCCAACGCCCGTACCCATCACGTTGTCGGCATGGAGCATGGCGCCGGCGGAACGTCCGGGCAACAAGGACTGCCCCATGTTGCGGAAGATAAAGGTCAGATCATTTCCGGCCACACTGGTGTATTCCAAACCTTCCGGGGTCTTGAATTTGCCGACCTGCAACTGGGCGAAGGGCACCGGTGCGTAGTTGACCCAGGCATCTATCAACTGTGCCTGACCACCCTTGGTAGCAATATTGCTACCAAGTCCGTTGTTCAGCCCGTCTCCAATGATTCCGGCATTATCCCAAGCGCCCTGGATGAAGTAGGTCACACCGGGAACCGCTTCGCCCTTGAAACCCAGACGGATGCGGTTGGCACCGAAGATCAGTCCGTTGGAACTGGAGTTGCTAGCTGCGTTATAACCGGTACCGAATTGCTGGGCGCCGGTGATCTGGGCATAACCGAACACAACAGGGCCGGTGTCGGCGTTGGAAGTGTCTGCGGCGAAAGCGACGCCGGGGACCACAAAAGCCGCTGCAACGGCCAAAGCTACCAAATTCTTCTTCATCTTGAACTCCTCCTCAACAAGTTAGAGGTTTAGGCATCACCCAGAAAAAGCTCTGTGTGTCTTTTTGCCTACCTCATGTGGGGAGTGTACAACAATAATAGAAGAATGCAAGAAACTTGATGGGGCCACCTTAAAAAGCCACGAGCCAAGCATCGCTGCTTGGCTCGTGGGGGGAGGAGCCTGGTCATGAAGTAACCGGGTTCACTATCAATCTAAGTCAGCGTAGACGGAGATGCAAGAAACGCGTTGACACTACATCGCGCATCCGCTGTGCGGTGGAGAGCAGCGCCTCCCCGGCCGGCGTCAGGCGAATACCCCGGCCGCTGCGCATGGTGAGTGGTTCTCCCACTTGCTGGGTGAGTTTCTGCAAACGCTCCGTCACCGCCGGTTGACTGCGGTGCAGCACCCTGGCCGCCGCACTGATGCCCCCGGACCGTGCCACGGTTAGGAAAGTCAGCAAAAGCTCGGTATCCATATATCGCTATCACCTATATGTTAGTTATAAATTTCCAATTTGACTTATATATTCACGGGCCGCATTATCGCCGCGTCTTCCGATAAATAGCAAACACCACCGCCCGTGACATCCTCCCTCCGTGTTGCCGCCCCGATACCATCACTCAGCGCGTCCATGGTGATACTCCTCAACTTGGTGATCGGACTGGGTCACCTCCTCGTACTCTTCAACACCGGGGCCTATCTGCCCATGATCCCCCGTGTTGCCGGGAGTCTGGGCGTCAATCCCGCTTATGCAGACTGGACCCAGGCAAATTTTTTCCTGGCCATGGCACTGGCTTTTCCCACCGCGACGTGGTTTCTGAACCGCTGGGGGGAGATGCGTAGCCTGCTCGGCGCCTTCCTCGCCTTTGCCCTGGCTTCCGCCGTATGCGCCCAGACCAGCAATTACCACTGGTTTTTGGCCGCGCGCATCGTCCAGGGTTATGCGGGCGGATTGACCATTCCCATCTCCCTCGGTGTCATCCTGCGTCACTACACGCCACAACGGCGCAATATCGGCCTCACTCTCTGGGGCATCGCGGCCATTACACCGTTCACCTTGGGGCCGACCATCGGGGGCTGGATCACCGACACCCTGGGTTGGCGTTGGCTGTTTTACCTCAACATGCCCATTGCCGTCGCGGTCGCCTTGATCAGCGCGATACTTCTGGTCGGGCGTGAAGCGGAACATCACCATCCGCCATTAGACTGGACGGGGCTGATTTTCCTGCTGATTGCCTTGGCAGCGCTGGAGTCTGCACTCAATTCCGGCGAAATCATCAGTTGGTGGCGTTCCAATACCATCATTTTTCTGACGATTATCGGTGCTGCCGCGCTTGTTTTCTTTGCGCTCTGGGAATGGCACAGCATCCACCCCTTGCTGGAACTGCGCTTTCTGCGGCGCCGTAATTTTCTGATCGGCGCAATCGGCCTATTTTTTACTGCTCTCTTTTTTCAGGGCACCATGGCTCTCTATATTGTTGGATTTCAGTTGACCATGGGCTATTCCGCATGGATGGTCGGCCTTTTATTATTGCCCATGGCTATTTTCTCAAAACTTAGTGCCACGCTCACCCAGCGTTTTTTGAATCATATTGATGCGCGCATACTCGGGATGATTTCCCTGCTGGGATTTTCGGCAGGCAGTTTCTGGGTTTCTTCCTATAGTCGGACGGCTTCTTTTGATGAACTGATCTGGCCGCAGATACTTGTGGGCATGTTTCTGGGCAGCCTATTCCCGCCGTTGATCGCCATCGCGCTTTCCGGATTGCGTGGAGCCGCCGAAATGCGTGGCACCGCCTTCTTAAATCTGCTGCGGGTGTCTGGACAGGCCATGGGCATTCCGATAATAGCTACTCTATTCGATAGAAGGACGATTCTTCACACGCATTTTCTTACTGAAAATGGCGGAACGATAACATCCATGTTCAACGCCTCCGTGAAAAGTGCGAGAACATCCGACTACATAAACCACCATGCTGCAATGCTCGCTTTCAATGAAATATTTTACATCGCCGCATGGGGGTTTCTGATCGTAGCCGCCCTGTTATTGTTGGCTAAACGGGTGGTTTTCGCCGAACCGGATGTCCGGGTGCGCCAGGCGCTGGAAGAACTGGTGGAACCCTGATGAAACGCCGCATCGCCCTTATCCTACCGTTGTTGTTGCTCGGCGCCTGCGCACGCCTACCGCCGCACCTCCCCGGCGGCAAAATGGCGCAGAATACGCAAATCAGCGGAACACTGGCATACGTTGACGGCCATAATGGTGTGCTTACGGGTACCTGGCCCGTGTCAAACTGGTGGACTTCGGCACAGCTACCGGCCCTGAACACGTTGATCACCGAAGCGCTGCGCGACAATCCTTCGCTGCAGGTCGCCAGTGCGCGCATTCTGCAAGCCAAAGCGGCTGCCGCAGACCAGCATGCCGCCCTTCTCCCGCATTTTTCCGCAGCTGCGTCGGTGACTCAGGAGTACTTTTCCCGGCAAGGCTTGCACGCCCCGTTGAATGGCAAAACCATCACCTATGGTGCTCTCAATCCTCTGGAAATGCGCTATCACCTGGATTTGTGGGGACGGGACAGCGACCGCGTACGCGCCGCCCTGGGGGAAGTACGCGTACACCAGGCGGATTACGCCGAGGCAAAAATATTGCTTTCCACCCAATTGGCGTGGCACTACCTTTTGCTGGCAGGTGATGTACAACGCCTCCGGCAATTGGATCGCGCGGAAGCCCTGCACACCTCCTTACTCCACCTGGAACAACAGCGCTGGCACGACGGCTTGAGCGATGCCCGCGCTGTTTATCTTCAGGAAGAGGCGCGCGCAGGGGCACGCCAGTCGGTAGCCGACATGCAGGCAGCCATTGCTCAGCAGCGCTACATATTGGCGGCACTGGTCGGACACGGACCCGATTGGGGGCGGGATATTCCGGCAGAGCCGTTGCCCACGCTATCCACGATCACCATGCCGCGGAATTTGCCACTACGCCTCATTGCGCACCGTCCGGATATAGTCGCTGCGCGCTGGGAAACAGAAGTCGCGGCGCAACAGGTGGGCGCGGCACGCGCGGCCTTTTATCCCGATGTGAATATCGCCCTGTTTGCGGGATGGAACAGTATTCATCTGGGAGATCTGTTCAGTCCCGGCAATCTCGCACACGCCCTTGGCCCGGTCATATCTCTGCCGATTTTCGAAGGGGGGAGATTACGCGCCCAACTGAAAGAGAAAAATGCATTATATCTAGCCACGGAAGACCATTATCGCGCCACCATCCTCGGCGCGGTGCGCGAGATTGCCGGTCGGCTGGCCACCTGGCGACAGATACGCCAAAAACTTCGCGCACAACGGCAGATGATTTTCGCCGCCGAGCATACCACGGCGCTGGCTGAATCTGCCTTTCATTCCGGAATTACGGACAAAGCGGAAGTCTATAGCGCACAGATTCAGGAAACGGAAATAAATAATCAACTGCTGGCGTTAAAGATGCAAAATGCGCAATCCTGGGTATTGCTGCATTCAGCGCTGGGTGGCGGATATACCTCGCGGAAGAATCCCGCATGAGCATGCAGAAGCCCGAACATTCGAGTGCTCCCATCCAGCCGGAAAAACGCGCCCGGATGCTGGGGCTCGTTACCCTTATTTTCGTGCTTGCCGGATTGATCTGGGCCGCGTGGTGGTTTTTGCGGGGGCAGTACTGGATAGAAACCAACGATGCCTACGTCTCCGGCAATATTACGCCGGTGGATAACCAGACGGCCGGTACCATCAGCAGGGTACTCGTAGAAAATACCGAATTCGTCCACGCCGGACAGGTAATGGCCACCCTTCAGGCCCATCGCTCGCGGATCGCACTACAGCAAGCAGGGGCGCATCTGGCGGCGACGGTCAGGCAGGTACGCAGGGATTTCGCCAGGGTCACCGCGCTGCAACAGACCGTCAGTGCCAAAAACGCCGAACTCCGCAAATTGAACGCCGATTTTATCCGCTATAAGCAGTCCCTGCCGAGTGGCGCTGTTTCCGCCATCCGCCTGGAAGACACACAAAACGAAATTGCTGCTGCGACAGCACAGGTAGCGGCGGCCCAAGCGGCGCTAAAAGGCACGCAAGCCATCATAGCGGGCACCACCCTGCAAACGAATCCCCTCGTGCGCCAGGCCGCGGCACAGTTTGAACAGGCCGATATTCAATGGCAACGCCGAGTTGTCCGCGCACCGGTATCAGGTTATGTCGCGGAGCGCACCGCCTACCCC
Organism: Gammaproteobacteria bacterium; assembly: GCA_023381645.1. Next base: position 5,036 of record JAMCRJ010000018.1, on the reverse strand, counting down.
GGACTGATGGTGCACCCCGATCAGCACCTGTTTTCCGTGGTGCCCCTCAATGATTTGTGGGTCGTAGCCAACGTGAAAGAAACCGCCATGCGGCATGTCCGCCCCGGACAAAACGTTCAGTTGACCAGTTATTACTATGGCGGCGATGTTCATTATCACGGCAAAGTCCTGGGACTGTTGCCGGGTGCCGGCAGTGCCTTCAGCATCCTGCCGCCGGAGAATGCCACCGGAAATTACATCCATATCGTCGAACGGGTGCCGGTACGTATCGCATTACCCGCCGCAGAACTCGCCCAGCATCCCCTGCGGCCCGGGCTCTCCATGGTTGCAGAGATTCACTGGACGCTCTCACAAAAACATTCTGTGCTCAAAGCTCTCACTACCACACCGATACGAGGATACCAAACCCATATATACCAGGGAGAGTTGCGACATGCCCGGCAACGAGCCGCCGCCATTATCCGCGATAACGCGTAGAGCGGCGTGACCCAGCCAAACTTGACTGAAATCAAGGAATGCGCACCGGCAACCTGATAAACTGCAAAACGTAGGGCGTTTTACTGAAGTTAAAATCCATAGTTCAACCTGCAGGAGCAACAACAAATGGCTATCAATATCCAACTCATCCAATCCAGCGGCGCTGCTGTTAAGGACTTAGGCGTTCCGGTTGCTGAGCATTTTTATAACTATATGTTCACCCATTTCCCTGAAGTGCGGAAAATGTTTCCAGGGGACATGACGGAGCAGCGGGTGCGCCTCTTCAATTCCGTCATTCTGATCGCCACCAATATCGACACCATGGAAGTGCTGGTTCCTTATTTGAAAGAACTCGGTGTCGGGCACATCAAATACGATACCCGTCCAGAGCATTACCCCATCGTCGGCAAAAGCCTGCTCAACACCCTGAAGCATTTCCTGGGTGAGGCCTGGACGCAGGAAATGGCGGAATCCTGGATCGAGGCTTATAACCTGGCCTCCACCGTTTGCATCGAGGCAGCCTACGAGGCCATGGCCCCTTCCCGCTTCGTCCCGGTGACCATCGACGACGTGCCTCCCGCTGTGTGATTTAAGCATACCGGTGGCGCGGGGGTATTCCGCTGCGCCACTCTGATGAGGTGACTACATGGAATTTGAAATTTGTCTGGAACCTTCCGGTACCTGCTTCAAGGCGGATGAAAGTCAGAATATTGTCGAAGCAGCGAAAGCGCATAATGTGGCTATTAAACATGGATGTTCCAGTGGTTCCTGCGGTGATTGCAAGGGTACTATCCTGTCCGGAGAGAGTGAGCAGGGACCGTTCATGCCCCTGCTTTTGTCACCCACAGAGCGTGCTGCAGGCATGGCTATTTTGTGCAAGCTTTATCCGCGCAGTAATATGCATCTACAAGCTGAAGTAATTCCCAAAAATATCTGGAATGCTGAAATTGTGGGGCTGAGAAAACTGGCCTGGAATGTTCTAGAATTGCGGTTACGACCGGCAAAACCATATCCATACAGAACCGGACAATATGCGCGGGTGGCCGTGCCAGGGCATGAAGATCAATGGCGCTCTTACTCCATGGCCACGCCTCCGCAGGACCACGGTGAGCTGGTTTTTCATGTCCGTGAACTTCCTGGTGGTCTATTCAGCCAATGGCTTTTTTATCAGGCTCAATGCGGCAACTCAATTACTCTCGGACCCTCTCTGGGCGAATTCGCGCTCCATCCGGATAATGACCGCCCCATACTCTGCATTGCTGCCGGGACAGGATTGGCACCTATTGAAGCCATTATTCAGGAAAGCATTGACTTGGGACAAAACCGCCCTATCCATCTTTTTTATGGCGCGAAAAAACAACGTGATCTTTATCATCTGGAAACATTACAGCAATGGACTCAACAGTATGTCCATCTCACGGTTACTCCTACCATTTCGGATGCAGAAGATGCAAACTGGAGCGGAGCCCGCCGTCTTCTACCAAGTGTGGCAGCCAAAGGTCACTGGCAGAATCATGAAGTTTATCTTTGTGGTGGTCCTGGCATGATAGAAGCTGCCATCGACCTGCTGCTCTCTCATGACGTGCCCCATGAACATATACACTTTGATGCTTTTGCGCCCAATGGTTAGCAATGCTACGCTGATTCGCAACATGGCAGCCATGGATGTTGAGGAGCTCATAATGAAAGTACAGATTCTGGTTTCGAAATGGTGTCCCGTTTGCCCGCAAGCTGAAAAAGTATGGAAAGAAGCCTCCGAAAAAGTGCCCATGGAATTGCAAGTGCTGGATGTAACGGAACGCGAAGGGCGCGAAATCGTCAGTAATCTGCGCATTAAAACAGTCCCAGCCATTGTGGTGGACGGTGCCCTGAAAACCGTAGGCGCACAGCCGTTGGGTGAAGTTCTGAAGATGCTCGGCGCCCAATGAAAATAACCTGGTGAATGCGCATGAACAAAGCCTCAGCCGCGTTTATGTCGCACAGAAGCCCACCTCAACACTATCAGAGGATGTCATGACACCCATAGATCAGATCATGCAACAGGACCATGAACGTTTGGATCAGCTTTTGGAGCAGAGCGCTCATGCTGTTGCCAATGGTACGTGGCAGGAGGCTGCTCATTTCCTGGAGACATTCCGCCACGGGATTGTGGATGGTCATATGGAGGTGGAAGAAAGTACCCTGTTTCCTGCGTACGAGCATCAGGAAGGCGGTGAAGATCATCCCTTGACTGCCTTGCTACGCAAGGGGCATCAAGATCTGCGCGTATTTTTTGAAGAAATGGCGGAGGCCATTCAGAATCAGGACGCGGAAACCTTTGATGATCTGCTGAGCACCGTGCAAACCATTCTCAAACAGCATGATACCAAGGAAGAAACTGAACTTTATCCATTCCTGGGGGCGGCCCTGGCGGATCATGGTGAAGCTGCGGGAAAGCGTATTCTCGATTTTGAGGCGAAGTCCTCATCATGAGTGAATATAACGGTTGCGAATTGCCTGAAGATCTTTTTTATGACCTCGATTATGTCTGGGTGCGCCCGGAAGATGACGGTACGCTAACCATTGGGGTCACAGACCCCGCTCAGACCATGTCTGGCCGTTTGCAAAAAGCCCGTATTAAAAAGGTCGGAACACATCTGGAGGCCGGACGGCATGTGGCTACGCTGGAAAGCGGCAAATGGGCAGGCGGTGTACCCGTTCCCTTCGCCGGTGAAGTCATTGCCCGCAATGAGCAGTTGTTAGAGGACCCGCATCTGATCAATATTGATCCCTACAATGACGCTTGGATTGCCCGCGTAAAACCTGATGAGCCACAACATGCTCTGGACAACGTCAAAACCGGAGTCGAGGCCCTTGCGGCGCTGGAGGCCTGGATCAAACGTTATGGGGTGCAATGCATGCGCTGCTCGGAATGAGCAATACTGGGTCATGATGGCTTGCACGTCGTCCATCAGGGGCGCCTAACGCATAGTCTCTGGTTGTTCTGTTGGAACTCGTCATCACCGTCAACCTGCAGATTTTCACCGGAATCGCCATGGCCTTGGATTGCCTTGCTATGCTTCCCTTTCATATAGATGGTGGGATCATTGCTGGTCTATTCATCGTGCTGGCATGGCCTTGATTGCTGGGAACCCGGCCAAGCCGACGCACCTTATTTGATTTCTTCCCGGCTAGTCGACGCCGGCACACCATCGTCCAACAAAGTTACCGACCCCTGCCCTCAATGCCATCGTCGATGGCGCCTTTCTTGCCTTTGCCACTGTGGAAGCGGTCCTGGGACTGCTTATAGTATTCACATGGTACGTACTGGCTGACAAAAATCTAATGTTTCTTGACCAAGATCAAGGAAATACTCTATCGAAATGCTCGACTATAATGCGTAGATGTTTCGCTATGATCCATTATCCATGGAGGGAAGCCATGACTACAAGCATCCCATCTCAGCCTCATATGCATCTTCGCACCGACGCTACCTATCCCTTTGATGCGCGTGGCGTAGCCAAACGCTTTCGCCATGCCGCCATTTTCGGGGCCTTGGACGCTCTACACAGCGGAGAAGCTATGGATTTCATTAACGACCACGACCCTTTGCCGCTTCTCGACCAACTACGCAGCCGTTATGGTGAGAGGATCGATTGGGTTTACCTGGAACGCGCACCACACATGATACGGATTCGCTTCAGCAAGATGGGTTAAGTGCTGATCCGTAAAAGGGGTGCGGTTACGCCCGGAGGGGGTATCACCATGCAGTTGTTTTCCACGGCTCCCAGCTTTGACGATCCCATTGGACTCTTGATGGCCTGCCATAATCGAATTTTAGGTCATTGTGACACATTGGCACGCTTGCCTGGATATCTCTCTGCTCACGGCTCTGATGACGAGGCGCGTCAGGCGATCAGGCGTATCCTCCGATATTTCCACACTGCGGCTCGCCTACATCATGCGGATGAGGAAGAAAATCTCTTTCCTTTTCTGCTCGCCCACTTTGACTTTCCTATCCATCTGCGTGCGTCATTGCGCAATCTCGCCCTTCAGCATCGCGACTTGGAGACTGCATGGGAAGATCTTGCCAAGGATTTGGAAGATGTTTCTATGGATCACAGGAGGACTCTTTCCCCGGAGCGTTTCATTTCCATGCATCGGGCCCACATTGCTCTTGAAAACGATGAAATCTTCCCGATTGCTGCACGTTTGTTGTCCGTTGGCATGCTGGACGAGATCGGTAGCGCCATGCGAACACGTCACTCAGGGGCGAAACCATGACTCATGCTGTCACCGAAACCTGTATCCGCTGTAAATACACCGATTACGGTGTGTCCTGCTCAGTAGAGATTGTTTCCACGAAGGTCTCCACTTTCTGATTATCGATCTGGACGAATACATCGGCTGCACTCTATGTCGTCTGTCCAGTGGGAGTCATATATCGCGATGTGGATATTCCGGATGGACAGGAGGCATTCCTGAAAATCAATACTCGACTGGCGGCACACTGGTCGGTGATCATCCGAGAAAGAACGGCCCTACCCGGGGCGGAACAGTGGGCGCAGGTCGAACCAGAA
>JAMCRJ010000096.1:5356-9881 GCA_023381645.1 Gammaproteobacteria bacterium | reverse complement strand
CTGCCGCGTCCGCCACGCCGGCCACGACAGGCTTCCACACGATTTTTCCTCATTCCGCGCGGCAAGGGCTGATCGTCCAGATAAACCGACAGGGATTGCAGAGTGGCCGATGCGCCCAGGGCAATCAGTTTGACCCCCTTACCCTTGGGTAGGTTTTTGACATCCACCAAAGGAAACAGCAGGCCACGCCCGTCTGAAGACAGACAGAGCGCTTCCGCCTGAAGGTCGGTGACGCGGATCAAAGGTAGGGGGCGCTCCTTCGGGTCCAGGGTCAAAAAAGCCTTGCCCGCCCGGTTCCGACCGGTCATGTTTTCCAGCGTGGTCAGGAATCCATAGCCACCGGTTCCAGCCACCAGCCATAGGCTATCGCCGGCGCCGCAGGCTACGGAAGCCAGTACGCCGCCCGGCTGAAAATCCACCTGGCTCGATACGGGAATGCCGTCGCCCCGCCCGCCCGGTATTTGCGCCACGGCTATGGAGTAGGCACGCCCAGAATGATCCAGCAGGACCAGAGTATCTACGGATCGCACCTCGAAGGCTTGCAACAAGGCATCGCCTTCCTTGAAACCCAGGGTCGCCGTATCCAGCCCGTGGCTGGAGCGGGTACGCAGCCAGCCTTTTTGCGAGACGATCACCGTAACTGGTTCATCCGTAATGGCAGCGGCAATGGTCTGGATGGATTTGTTGGTGATGGCGGTATCGGCTTCCAGCAGGGTGCGACGATCATCGCCAAATTTTTTGGCGTCGGCCTGGATTTCTTCGGCAATCCATGCCCGCAGTCGGGACTCATCCTGCAGAAGTGCGCTCAGGTACGCCGCCGTTTCCTGTTTGTCGGCCAGTTCCCTTTCCAGCTCAATGCCGGCTAGTCGCGCCAGTTGCCGCAGACGAATCTCCAGGATATCTTCTGCCTGAATCTCGCTGAGGTCGAAGTGGGTCATGAGGTCGGCCTTGGGGTCGTCGGACTCGCGGATTACACGGATCACCGCATCAATATCCAGCAGCACCCGTAAACGGCCTTCGAGAATATGGATGCGCGCCAGGGCCTTGTCGAGGCGGAACTGGCTCCGCCGCCGTACGGTAGTCACCCGATAGCGCACCCACTGCCGTAATATCCGGGTGAGCGGCATGCACGGTGCTTTGCCATCCAGATCCAGCACCGTGAGATTTACGGACTGATTGGATTCCAGCGAGGTGCGGGCCAGCAGGTAGGTCATCAGACTCTGCGGGTCCTGGTTGCGCGAGCGCGGCTCGATGACGATCCGCACGGCATGGGCCTTGCCCGACTCGTCGCGCACGGTATCCATCTGGGACAGCATGGCATTTTTCGTGGCCTGTTGCTCCGGGGTAAGCGCCTTTTTCTTGCCTTCCCCTTTGGCCTGCGGGTTGGAAAGGGTTTCTATCTCCGAGAGGATCTGTGCGGTGGACACCCCCGGTGGCAGTTGCTGTACCGCGATACGCCACTCCCCGCGCGCCAGCTTTTCGACCTCCCAGCGGGCACGCACCCGGATGCTGCCGCGCCCCGACAGATAGGCCTCGCGGATTTGCCCGGGTGTGGAAATAATCTGGCCACCGCCAGGGAAGTCGGGACCGGGAATCTGCTGCAGTATTTCGTCATCGGCCATGTCCGGGCGCAAGACCAACTCCGCACAGACCTGCGCCAGTTCGCGCAAATTGTGGGGCGGAATCTCCGTAGCCATGCCGACCGCGATACCGGAGGCGCCGTTCATCAGCAGGAAGGGCAACCGGGCCGGCAAGGTGACAGGTTCCTCCAGCGTACCGTCATAGTTGCTGCGAAAATCCACCGTGCCCTCATCCATTTCTGCCAGCAGCAGCTCGGAAATGGGGGTCAGATTGGCCTCGGTGTAGCGCATGGCGGCGGCCGAGTCGCCGTCCAGAGACCCGAAGTTGCCCTGCCCATCCACCACCGGGTAGCGCAGGGTGAAGTGCTGGGCCATACGCACCATGGCGTCATATACCGACGTGTCGCCGTGGGGGTGCCACTTGCCGATCACCTCGCCCACCACCCGCGCGGACTTGACATGCTGTGGTGAGCGTTGCAACCCCATGTCGCGCATGGCATAGAGAATCCGCCGTTGCACCGGTTTCTGGCCGTCGGCCAGTGCCGGAATCGCCCGCCCGGTTACCACACTCATGGCGTAGGCAAGGTAAGCACGTGCGGCATATTCCGCGAGCGGCGGCTCCCCAGGTTCGCCAGAGTCCGGGGCGCCATTCCCGAATGGCGGAGGCGGTGGTGCTGGCGAGGCAGCGGATAACGCTGCGACTTCCTGCAACGGTTCGGCTGGCACCGGAGCAGACGTGTTGTCGGTGACCGCCCCGGTTTCCGGAGAGCGCGCATTACCGATGAGATCAAAAAGATCCCGGGTGTTATCCATGCCTGAAACTCCTCGCCTTAAATATCAATATCTGCCGTCCAGCCGTCCCGCTCCATCCATTCGCGACGCCCGCCGGCGGATTGTTTGGCCATCAGCAGGCTGAAGCGGGTATGCAGTGCCGCCTGATCAGCCGCCGTCATGGACAACGGGACGAGGGAACGGGTATCGGGGCACATGGAGGTTTCCCAGAGCTGATCCGGATTCATCTCACCCAGACCTTTGAAACGCTGTACCGAGATGGCACTTTCCTTGACGCCTTCGGTGCGCAGGCGATCTATCGCCGCGTCCCGCTCCGCCTCCGCCTCGCAGTAGATTTTACGGGCCTTGCCGCGCCAGGTGGTATCCACCCGGTATAAAGGCGGCTTGACCACGAACACATGGCCGCGCTGCAACAGCGCCGGGAAGTGCCGCAGGAACAGGGTCAGAATCAGCACCTGAATATGGCTGCCATCTACATCGGCGTCGGATAGGATCATGATTTTGCCGTAGCGCAGCCCCGCCAGCACCCGATCCGGGTCCGCCTGGAAACCGTGTGCCTCAATGCCCAGGGCCACCGCCATATTATGGACTTCCTGGTTCTTGAAGATCTGGTCTGCGTCCACTTCCCAGGTGTTGAGCACCTTGCCCCGCAACGGCAGCAAGGCCTGATATTCCTTGTCGCGCGCCGCCTTGGCGGAACCGCCGGCAGAGTCCCCTTCGACCAGAAACAACTCATTGCGCTGAATATCCTCACTTTCACAATCCGTCAGCTTGCCGGGAAGTGTCGCCAACCCCGAGCCCTTCTTACGCTCGATTTTTTGCGCGGCGCGGGTACGGGCCTGGGCGTTCTGGATCGCCAGATCTGCGATCGCCTTCCCCGCACCCGGATGGCTGTTGAGCCAGAGTTCCAGCGGATCACGCACGGTCTGCGCCATCAGCTTATGGGCGTCGCGGCTGGTGAGTTTGTCTTTGGTCTGCCCCTGAAACTGCGGATCCAGCACGCGCGCCGACAGCACCAGCGCCATCTTCCCGGTGACATCATCCTGTACCAGTTTGAGCTTGGCGGGGACGAGGCTGTGGTGCTCCATGAAACTGCGCACCGCCTCAAAAACTCCGGCCCGAAAGCCCGACTCGTGGGTACCGCCGTCCAGTGTCGGGATCAGGTTGACGTAAGTTTCGGGGTTAGGGGCGGCGCCGTTGATCCAACAGAGCGCCCAGCCCGCACCCTCCCCTTTCGCGAAACCGTTACTGTCCCCGTCCTGGTAGGAGGTTCCTGCAAAAATCGGCGTGGCCAGTTCGAGATCAGCGACGATTTCCGCGAGGTATTCCGCCAGACCTTCACTATATTTCCAGACGACGGGTTCCTGATCCGGGAGGGTGAGGCTCACTTGCAGACCAGGGAGGAGAATGGCCTTGGCGCGCAGGAGATGGGTGAGCTCGCGGATATTGATTTTGGCGGAGTCGAAATACTGCCCGTCCGGCCATACCTGAACCCGCGTGCCATGGGTGCGCGGGCCGCAGTCTTCCAGCCGGGTCAGCGCTTCGCTCACCTCCCCCTGCGTAAACACCAGCCGATAGCGACCGTTCCCCGACCCCTGGGGGTCGCGGGTTTTGATCTCGACTTCCACCCGCTGGGACAAGGCATTGGTGACCGCCACGCCTACCCCATGCAGACCGCCGGAAAAGCGGTAGGCCGACTCCACATCCGTCTTATCAAACTTGCCGCCCGCGTGCAGGGTGGTGAAGGCCAGCTCGGCCGCCGGGCGGGACTCGCCGGGTGGGATGCCAACCGGGATGCCGCGACCATTGTCCTCGACGATCACCGAACCCTCTTCACAGACCGTCACATCGATGCGCGTCGCCTGGCCGGCCAGGGCCTCATCGGCGGCGTTGTCGATCACCTCCTGAATGACGTGGGTGGGGCAAGTCGTACGGGTATACATGCCCGGACGCAACTTGACCGGTTCGAGTCCCTTGAGGACGGTGAATTGTTCGGCGCTATAGCTCAAATGGTGGTTTCCTTCTGCCTCCCCCTATCATAAAGCGGAAAGGGTCGGATGGGCAGCCCTGTGGCCCACGCACCGCGGCCACCATATGACTTATTTCCTTTCATAGATCACCATGATGTCATGATAAATAACTATGAATATGGA
>JAMCRJ010000096.1:0-4587 GCA_023381645.1 Gammaproteobacteria bacterium | reverse complement strand
TGGGCGGCGTCGGCAATGAAACGACGCTCTTGCTCCAGCAGTATCCGAATCCTTTCCAGCAGCCGATTGATGGCCTGAAGAAAAGGGGCAATCTCCCCCGGCACTTGCTCTAGAGAAAGCGGCTCAGGGCGGTCGGCATTTTGCCGATCCATGGCCTGGGCCAGACTCTGGATCGGAGCCAAACTACGCCGCACAATAACGTGCGAAAAAACAATCAACAAGGGCACCAAAAATATCAAGGGCAGCAGGGTACGCCGTGCGCTGGCAATAGCCGCGTCACTACGCAAATCGGTGGACTGGGCCACTGCCAATGCTTCATCAGGCCCCTGTCGTCGAACAAAAACGCGCCATTCCTGACCGTTCACTGCAAGCGTATGAAAACCTGATGACAATTGCGGAGGAAGTCTCAGGGGAACATCTACTCCCTGGCAATTTACCAGGCATAACGGCTCAACGACGATGCGCACATCCGAGTCGACATCCACCGGCTCTCGACCATAGCGATATGTATTCCGCCAGATCTGGGGAGGCACCAGTGCGGCGATCTGCTGCAGTGAGGCATCCTGATAATCCTGTGCTTCATTCAAAGCCAGAAAGAAAGACGCCAAGCCGGCAAACAACCCCATGCAGACAATAGCAATACTCAACCCAATGGACAAACGTCCCTGCAAAGAACTTTTCATGGCTGACGCGGGATCATCCAACCCGCGCCACGCACATTCCTGATGACTTTGGCACCGAGCTTCTTACGCAGACCGTGAATCAGAAAATCGATGCTATTACTCTCTACACCTTCGTCCCAGCCATACAGGCGCTCTTCGAGTTGCGCACGACTGAGTATGGAACCTGGACGTAGCAACAGTGCCTGCAATAAAGCAAACTCCTTATTGGTCAACAGGACGCTGAGCTCTCCGATCTGCGCCGTATGTGTGCTTAGATCGAGTTGCAGAGATCCATTACCTAATACCGGCGAGCCCTGCCCACCCTGACGGCGGATGATGGCGCGTAAACGAGCCAGCAGCTCGCCCATGGCAAAAGGTTTGACGAGATAATCATCAGCCCCCAAATCCAGCCCCTCCACCCGATCCGCCAATGCGTCGCGGGCGGAAATAATGATGATTGGCAGGGAGTTACCCCCTGCGCGCACACGTTGCAGCAACGTACAACCATCCAGTTTGGGCAAACCCAAATCCAGAAAAATGGCCTGATGTTCCTGATTGGCAATCGCCCGCAAAGCGGTTTCACCATCACGCACCCAGTCCACTGCATAAGCCGCGTCCCGCAGCGCAACTGAAATGGCTTCACCGATCATTCGGTCGTCTTCAACCAGAAGAATACGCATTTTTTAGAGTTGAACTCCCGAAAAACTTGTAAAACCCGCCCCAAGGAGCGGGTTCACCCACTAAACACTATAGACCATCAATCCGCATGGTTGCCCTCAATCGAGTTCTCCAGAACGGCTCCGGTCCTGGCGTCAACGCCTACTTCGTGGCTGACACCACCCTTCTTGATGTCGAAAGAATAGCGCAAGCCACTGCCACCTTTCTCTTTTTCCAGTTCCTCATCGGTGATACTTCCAGGATACGCCCGCAAAGCAGTAATGCGTGCCTGTGCGATGCTGATCTTCGCCTCGCCAGCCAATTCCTGACCGGTAAAAGCGTAAGCACCAAAAGCATACAGGAACAAAACCCCGCCCAAAATACCACTTGCCAACTTTGTAGATACCTTCATGACATCGCTCCTTTTTAATGAATTGAGATGCAGATGAATCCATTTGTCTCCATCTGCTCTCACTATATTCCCCTAGTGTTAGCGCAAAATTAGCGCGGATAGAGGCCGAAGAGGAGGCAAACGGGTTACCGCATGAAAGCAATGTGAGCTTGCCGGATCGAAGTTGCCGCACATCGAAGGTAACAGCCGCACCATCTACAGCGTCGGCGCCATGATGCGCAAGACTCCGTGACCATCCACATTCTGCAACGGGAAATAAACGCGATGGGTTTGCGGATCAACGGCCACGGAGTGCGCTTCATAGGCGAGATAATTACGTCCAAGCAATCGTAACTGCTTTCCTTTAAGTTGGAAGACCGCTACTACACCACTTTCGCTGGCGACATAAAGGCGCTGCAGCCCGGGGTCGAAAGCGAGCACGTCGGGATGACGACCGGTTTTATGCACGGACAGCACGTGCATGTCGCGCATGTTGAGGAGCAGCAGCCTGGCGTTGCCGTCGCAAGCAACAAAAGCGAGACGGGCTGGCGCGTCGATCAGCAGACTGTGGTCATGAACACAAGTATCCGGCAGCCGATAACGCTGGACGATCACATTGCGGCGCGGATCGATCGCCACAATCTCGTTACGGGTCTGCACATCAGCGAATACCCGCTGGCTAACGGGGTCGTATTGGGAGTTGCCAACTTCGCCGCCCATGGCAATGGTGGCGACCCGCCGGTTGTTGCGGGTATCAACCACCGTTTCGGTCTGCCCAGTCTCGTCAGAGATGAACAGTTCGTGTACCTTCGGCGCGTAGGCCATGCCGTCGGGGTGAACACCGGTGGGCACATGGGCGATGATGTGCAATGTCTTCTCGGAAATGACTTCGAGTTGGTTGATCGCTGTCGCATTCGCAAATACTTCACCCAGCTCTGGTACGGCCAGCACCCCATGCACAGCAGGAACGCCCTTGATGTTCGCAATGACGCGGTTGTTGCGCAAATCGACTACATCGACACTGTCTGCCCCAAGATGGGAAATAAACAACAACTGCCTTTGCGGATCAACCGACTCATAGTCAAAGCGATTGATATCTTTTTTCAATGGGGCTTTCCCGGTTGACTGCTGATTGATCGGCACATAGGCCTGATCGGGCTTGCCGGGAAGTGGAAGATCCGCATGAACTACCTTGAGCGGCAAGACGGACGTTCTCTCTGCGGCCGAGGTAACGGTTCCGAGCAGCCCCGCACTCAACAAGGCTGCGACCATGATGTAACGAACTGTACGCATATATCACTCCTATGAGGTTGAAAATCAGGTGGTGAAAGCCCATTAGCCTTTTTTGAAAACCCTTTCCAGCCAAGCATAAATCCCGGGCATCACCACCAGTACCAAGGGGATTTCGGCCAGCAATCCCGAAATAATCGCGATGGCCAAAGGTGCCTGCATTTGTGCCCCGGCACCCAATCCCAAGGCCAGCGGCATGAGGGCCAGGATGGCGATGATGGCGGTCATCAGCACGGGCCGCAGCCGTGCTTTTCCGGCCCGCACCAATTCGTGTCGCTCCGCAGACTGCGCTTCCGCAAAAAAGAAAATCGCCGTTTCCGTCACAATGCCGACGATCATGGTTATCCCGATCATGGCCGTGATATTGCGCTCCGTGCCGGTCAGCCATAGACCGATAAACACGCTACCCAAGGCCAGGAGAGCGGTGGCGAGAATACTCAGGACCACGGTAAAACGCTCATAGAGAAACAGGAGCAACACCGTGACCAGCAGAATCGCAGCCAGCAGCACCAGCGCCAGTTCGCGCATGGATTGCTGCTGTTCGCGGTACAATCCGCCATATTGCAGGTAGACCCCTTGGGGTAACTGCACATGGGCCAGACGTCCCTTGACCTCGCCCATCACCGTACTCATCGCCCGCCCTTCGATACGGGCCGTCACCGCGACCATGGGCTTGAGGTTTTCCGAGTTCAGTTCCGCCTGTCCGGATTGCATACGAATTTCTGCCACCTGCCCCAAGGTCAGATAATGCCCATCGGGGGCAATAATCGGGAGTTGCCGCAGGCGATTGATTTCATTCCAGAGTGCATGGGGAGCGCGGACTCGAACCCCGATCATTTCCTGGCCTTGGGGTATCCGGCTGACCACGCGTCCTTCCATCAGGGTTTGCAACTGATTGGTGACCTGACCGGGGGTCATTCCGGCAAGAGCGGCCTTCACCGGATCCACATGAATATCAACGGCGTCGCCAGCAATGATAATCCCGTCAAACACCTCGACAACGCCTGGCACCTGACGGATTTGTCCGGCCACTTGCCGGGCCAACTTTTGCAGGGTTTGGGGATCCGCACCGAAGAGCTTGATTTCGATGGGCTGGGGTACGGCGGTTAAATCTCCGATGAGGTCCTCCATCAGTTGCCCCGTTTGCACCCGCAACCCCGGAACCTGATGATGAATCTGCTCGCGAACCGTCTTCATCACCTGCCATATGGAATGCTGTCGTTGCGCCTTGAGGCGGATGAAAAAATCTCCGGTGTTGGCTTCCGTGATGCCGCCTCCCAGCTGCAGACCCGTTCGCCGTGAATAACTGGCCACATCCCGGTTTTTGGCGAGAATCTGCTGCACCTGATCCAGCAGACGATCCGTTTCCGCCAAAGAAGTACCGGGGGCAGCGTTATAATCCAGTACAAATCCACCCTCGTCCATCGCAGGCATGAAACCGCTGCCCACCTGTGTGTAAGACCATCCACCCAAGAGCAGAAAGGTCAGTACGATCAAGGATAAAAATAATGGGCGTTGCAGAATCCTTTCCAGATATTGTCCATAAATGCTGCTGATCCAGGCCAAAAAGCGTCCCTGATGCTCCGC
>JAMCRJ010000047.1 GCA_023381645.1 Gammaproteobacteria bacterium | reverse complement strand
CGCAATATGCCTATACGCTTCGTCAGGGCGGCATCAAGCTGGTCAAGAGTCTGCCCAATGGTCACGCTCAGATCGTTCGCCTGCTCCACCACGGCGACCTCCTGGGTTTTGAAGGATTGCGCACCGAGCGGCATCGTCATAGTGCCGTCACCTTGACCGGCACCGATCTCTGCCGCCTGGAACTGAGGGCACTGGATGCGCTTTCACAGCGTCTCCCGGCGGTGCGTGAAGCCATTTTCGCGCGCTGGCAGCAGGCACTACAGGAAGCCGAGGACCGCATCGTCGAACTGGGAGCCAAAAAGGCCGATGCCCGGCTGGCCACATTCCTCTGCCAATGGGTCGGCGCCTACCCGCAACAACGTACGGCGCCCTTTCCCCTCACTCGTCAGGATCTGGGGGAGTTTCTCGGCCTTTCCACCGAGCACGTCAGCCGCATCATGGCGGACCTGAAACGCCACGGGCTGCTCCACGAACACAAGGGGCAAATCGAGATTCCCGATCCCCAAAACCTATTCCTGTACGCCAGCAGCGACGGCTCCCGCTCCTGAACTGTCCCTGTTAGTTAATCAAATCGGTCAACTTTGACAATTGTCAATGCAGTCATTCTTTCCACGACTTATGGTGGGAGCATGGGCATCTCAGAACACAGGATGGTGCTCCGACACCGTTGCCGACAAGGGGTGATATCATGCTTTTCAAACAGCTTCTTGAAACCGAAACCAGCACCTATACCTACATCCTGGGCGACCCGACCTGGCACGAGGCCGTGGTTATCGACTCTGTTCTGGAAACCGTCGATGAGGTACTGCGCATACTGGATCAGGAATCCATGCGACTTGCATACGTGCTCGATACCCATGTCCACGCCGACCACGTTACCGGCGCCAGTGCACTGCGTGCGCGCACTGGTGCGCAGGTCGTGATCAGCCGCGGGGCCGCCGTATCCTGTGCAGACGTACTCGTGGATGATGACGATTTTATCGTGTTGGGTGATGACGTCATACGGGTCATTAACACGCCCGGTCATACTCCGGGATGCGTTAGTTACCGTTGGCGCGACCGGGTCTTCACGGGCGACGCTCTATTGATCGGGGGCTGTGGCCGCACGGATTTTCAGGGTGGCGATGCGGGGACGCTCTATGACAGCATCACCGGGAAGATCTTCACACTGCGCGACGAGACCCTGATCTATCCGGGCCACGACTATGCCGGTCGCCACGTCAGTTGCGTCGGCGAGGAAAAGCGTATGAACCGTCGCCTGGCGGATAAAAGCCGGGAGGAGTTCATCGCCATCATGGCGGAACTCCACTTGTCAGAACCGAAGAAAATTCATGTTGCCGTGCCCGCCAACCAACGCTGTGGGGTGCTCAGTGCATCATGATCGACCATGGAAACCGGAGCGTATATTGCAAACAGCGTACTCTCTATGGGTCCAGTACCCACAGGGGTCGTGACAGGACGAAAATCGCTGCACCAGCCATGGCAATGAACAACAGGCGGGGATCGTTTCCACCGCCCCATTTCAGATTTATTCTAAGGAGTATTGAAGATGAGCAAACAAAATACCGGGCAAGGGGTACCGACAGGCATGAGACGTGGCGGTGGCGGAGGTCAGGGACGCGGGCAGGGCGGCATTCGTTTCGGGAATGAGCCGGGCATGCGGCCTGCCGGCATGGGCCTGGCCGACGAGGAAGCTATGGAACAGCGGATGCTGGCGGGCACCGGGAATACGGACAAAAGGGCACGTCACCAGCACGATCAGGAGGTCTTTCATACCCTGTTGCGCCATCACGACCAGATTCAGCGTGAATTGACCCAGCTTCCCGATGGCATACGTTCGCTGACGACTTCCGCCAACCCGGAGATTGTCGGCCTGCTGCACGACCATGTTCCGGCCATGCACCATCGGCTGGAAGAAAACTTTGGATTGCGCTTCTGGGATCCAGCATTTCCGGAAATTTTCGCGCAGCGCGAAAAAGTGCGAATGGAAGTAACCCTGGTACCCAATGGGGTTCTTGTGGAAGAGACCAGCGAGGATCCGAACGTGGTGATCCTCATTCAGGCCCACGGCGCCGTCATCAACCTCTTCGTGCAACGCGGCTTTGCCCAGGGCCAGGAGGTCAGCCCCTTACCAGACAATTATCAGCGTGTACTGGGTGGCTGAGCAGTCTGCCGGAGGAGCAACGGCGTCCGGACTGCAGGGTGCTCTGCCACGCGGATGCAGTATACTGTGTGAATGAGGCCGATTGCGGCTTCCTTCCACGTTTTCTGCTACTGAGGAATAGCATATGACCCAAGTGACCATTATCGGCGCAGGCTTTGGTGGCCTGACGGCCGTCCGCCATCTGCGTCGCCGGATGCCCGACGCGGAAATCACCGTCATCGCACCCAGGGCGGAGTTCGTTTACTACCCCAGCCTGATCTGGATTCCCACCGGGCTGCGGCAAGGCGAGAATCTGCGGATTCCCTTGGACCGTTTCTTTCAGCGCCGCCGAGTGCAGTTTCATCAGGGTCGCGTCACTGGCCTGCGCGATGGCGGTCGTACCGTCATCACCGACCAGGGTGAAGTGCGGAACGACGCGCTCATCATTGCCAGCGGCGGTCGCGGTATCCGTAAGTTACCGGGCATCGAGCACAGTTTCGCCATCTGCGACGGTATCGATGCCGCCGAAAACATCCGAGACCGCTTGGCGCTGATGGACAAAGGCACCATTGCCTTCGGTTTCGCCGGCAATCCCCTGGAGCCGACCGCCGTACGCGGTGGTCCGGTCTTTGAACTGCTCTTCGGAATCGACACTTACCTTCGTCAGGTCAATAAGCGCGCGCAAATCGAATTGGTATTTTTCAATCCGATGACCGAACCGGGTAACCGGCTGGGTCCGAAGGCGGTGGAAGGGCTGCTCGCGGAAATGCAGCGGCGCGATATTCGCACCCATCTTGGTCATAAAATCAGTGGGCTCTCGGTAAACAAAGTGATGACCGAAGGCGGCGACATTGCCGCGGACCTGATCCTGTTCATGCCCGGCATGACTGGCCCGGACTGGGCAGCCGACAGCGGTT
Organism: Gammaproteobacteria bacterium; assembly: GCA_023381645.1. Next base: position 7,288 of record JAMCRJ010000047.1, on the reverse strand, counting down.
TGCCCCTCTCTGCCGGTGGCTTTTTTCAGTCCGACCTGCACTGCACCGTCCCCGACCATCCGGGCGTCTTTGTCATTGGTGACGGGGGGTCCTACGCGGGCAGCCCGGACTGGCTACCCAAGCAGGGCCACATGGCGGACCTGCAGGCCGGGACCGCCGTGCATAACCTGCTCCTGCATCTGCAGGGAAAGGCGCCAGACAATACCTTCCGCAGCGAGTTGATCTGCATTGTCGACACCTTGGACAGCGGCATCATGGTCTATCGCAGCCCCAATCATGCCAGCATCCTGCCAAACTCGCTCTGGCATGCGGCCAAGGTCGCCTTTGAGTGGCGTTATCTGTTGCATTACCGCTGAGAAGCGCAATGCGGCCCCGACGAGGCGCGGCGGGGGTTCAGCGCTCCTGTCTGGGCGCATTATAATGCCGCCCTTTCCACGCTCCGCCCCGGCCGCCGTAATGACGGCGGGCGGAATCCAGCGTCATGAGTGTATAGAACAGAGCCGCAATGGGCAGGCTGAACGCCCGGAGGGGGTTCAGCGAGTAAAGCCGCAAAGTGGGCACATAGGCCGTCAGCATCAGCAGACCGGCGAGCAACGCGGGCATCGCCAGCCAGACATTTTCGGTCCAAAGTCCATACAGCAGCCCCCCTACCGGCCCGGCATAGAGAAAAGCCATCACCAACGTCGCTCCGAGCAGCCGCCAGGGGCTGAACCGCAATTGCACGTAGGCGGAACGCGCTACCATCCGCCATATTTCGCCCAACTGGCGGTAATCCCGCAGACTATGGCTCTCCGTCCCTAAACCCAGCCAGATGGCGCCATGGGGCTTCAGTAACGCTGCCAGCGTGCAGTCATCTATGCGTGCGGCACGCATGGCGGCGAACCCGCCGGCCTTTTCGAGTGCCTCCCGACGCAGCAGCATGCACCCCCCCGCCGCACCGGCAAGAGTCCGGTGTGGGTCGTTGACCCAGGGAAAAGGGTACAACATCTGGAAGAAGAAGATGAAGGGCGGGATCAGAAGACGCTCCCAAAAACTGCGGCAGGAGAGCATCACCATCAGCGAGACCAATGACAGGTCCCGATCCTCTATCTGAGTGACGAGGCGCTGCAGGACATCCGGCCCATGCACGATGTCACCGTCGGTGAACCAGAGAAGCGGCACCGGGCCGGCCGCGGTCACCCCCTGGTCCATGGCCCAGACCTTACCCGCCCAGTTTTCCGGCAGCGGCGTGCCGGTCAGCACCTCCAGACGGGAGGAGGCATCCATCTGCCGCGCCGCCTCCCGTGCGCACTTTGCAGTGCCATCCGTACTCTGGTCATCCACCACGATGACCCGCAAGACGCCGGGGTAATCCTGCCTCAGCAGGGCCGTTACGCAGGCACCAATACCCTCTGCCTCATTACGCGCAGGCACTACGGCGGTGACTTCTGGCCAGCTTCGCCGTGGGTTGCTTTCGCGGGGTGGAAGACGCTGATCTGCCCGCCAGAAAGCGCCCCGCCCGAGGAACAGCACCAGCCAGGCCGCCAGAACGGCCCACGCGGCCGGTAGCAGCCACATGTCGCTCAAGACTGAATACGCCACTGCCCTTCCGCAGAGGTGGCGGCCCCGGGATCTGCCATGCCCGAACGCATACACGCCTGTTTGATGGCGAGGCGCAGATCGTTCTGCGAATCGGCCGCGCGCAGGGCATCGTCATATTCCACCAGTCCATCCATAAACAACTGCAACAGGCTCTGATCAAACGTCTGCATGCCGACGTCGTTCGTTCGCGACATGGCGTCCTTCAGCAGGCCCACTTCACCCTTGTAGATCAGATCGGCAATGGCCGGAGTGTTGATCAGCACCTCCATTGCAGCGATTCGTCCGCTCTGCCCCTTGACCGGCAACAGGCGCTGTGAGACCACGGCGCGCAAATTGAGCGAAAGATCCATGAGCAACTGTTTTTTACGGTCTTCCGGGAAAAAATTGATGATCCGTTCAATGGCCTGATTGGCATTGTTCGCATGGAGGGTGGACATACACAAGTGCCCGGTTTCGGCATAAGCGATGGCATGATCCATGGTGTCCCGGCTGCGCACTTCGCCGATCAGGATGACATCCGGTGCTTCCCGCAATGCATTCTCCAACGCCCGCTCATAATTCAGGGTATCGATGCCCACTTCGCGCTGATTGACGATGGACTTCGCATTCCGGTGCAGAAATTCGATCGGATCCTCGATGGTGAGGATATGACCCGCCGCGTTCTGGTTGCGATACTGGACCATCGACGCCAGAGAGGTGCTTTTCCCGGAACCGGTAGAACCGACGAAGAGCACCAGCCCCCGCGACGTCATGGCCAGATCTTTCAGTATCGGCGGCAGCCTGAGTTGCTCCAGGCTGGGAATCTGGGTCTTGATGGCGCGCAGGACAAAGCTCAGTTCACCACGCTGGAAAAACCCGTTGACCCGGAAACGCCCCACCCCGGGCACGGAAATGGCCATGTTGATTTCTTTCTCGTGCTGGAACTCCTGCAAGCGCTCCATCCCCAGAATTTCCTTAGCCAGATTCAGCACCTGACCCGGTTTCAGCATTTCTGTCCCCAGCTGAACCGTCCGTCCGTCGACTTTCATGACCGGTGGCGAGCCCACGGTGAGGTACAGATCCGAGCCGTTTTTTTCCACCATCAGGACCAGCAGGTCATCCAGCACAGACATAAATTATCCTCAGGCCACGTTCATGAAGCTGTCTTTGTTCTGTACCCGGCGCAGCGCATCTTCGCGAGTCACCTTGTGGGCACGCACCAGATCGGCAAGACACTGATCCAGGGTTTGCATACCCTGATTTTGCCCGGTCTGGATCACCGAGTACATCTGCGCGACCTTGTTCTCACGAATCAGGTTGCGGATAGCCGGGGTGGCGATCATGATTTCGTGCGCGGCCACCCTTCCCTTGCCGTCGGCCGTTTTGAGCAGAGTCTGGGAAATGACCGCGCGCAGGGATTCGGACAGCATGGCGCGGACCATATCCTTTTCCCCCCCGGGAAAGGAATCGACAATACGGTCGATGGTTTTTGGTGCGGAACTGGTATGCAGCGTCGCAAACACGATATGGCCGGTCTCTGCCGCGGTCAGCGCCAGGCGCATGGTCTCCAGATCACGTAGCTCGCCCACCAGAATGATATCGGGATCTTCACGTAAAGCCGAGCGCAGGGCGTTTTCAAAGGAGTGGGTGCTGGCACCCACCTCGCGCTGGTTGATCAGGCACTTCTTGGGGGTGTGCAGAAATTCGATGGGATCTTCAATGGTAATGATGTGGTCGGCGCGATTCGCATTGATATGATCCACCATCGCTGCCAGCGTCGTTGACTTACCCGATCCGGTCGGCCCCGTGACCAATACCAGTCCGCGCGGCACGTTGATGATCTCCTTGAAAGAACCGGGCGCATTGAGGTCTTCCAGTGTCAGCACACTCGCAGGAATCGTCCGGAACGCCGCAGCCGGTCCGCGGTCCTGGTTGAAGGCGTTAACCCGAAAACGCGCCACACCCGGCAGTTCATAGGCAAAGTCGATTTCCAGGTTCTCCTCATACCCCTTCCGCTGGAAATCGTTCATGATGTCGTAAATCATGCTGTGTACGGTTTTGCTGTCCTGCGCCTCCACATTCAGCGGACGGATGTCGCCGTTGATCCGCAGCATCGGCGCCAGACCTGCCGAGATATGGGTGTCCGACGCGTTGTTTTTCACCGCGAAGGCGAGCAGTTCTGAGATATCCATCGTGCGGCTCCCGACAAGAACGCCCCAAGATTTGGGGCCAAAGGCTATTGGGCGTTACTATAGTCGACCTTGACCATTTCGCCCACGTCTGCCGGAGACCGATGTCCATCGCTGAACGCCTAGCCCATGTGCAAGGGGAGATTGCCGATCACCCGCCGCAGTGCCTGCTGGCGGCCAGCAAGCACGTTACGGCGGCGACACTGCGTGACGCCTATGCGCTCGGACTTCGCCACTTCGGCGAAAACTTCCTGCAGGAGGCCCTGGACAAACAGACGGCACTGAGAGATCTGGATGGCATCATCTGGCATTTCATAGGTCGCATCCAGCGCAACAAGACCGCACTATTGGCCCGGCATTTCGACTGGGTAGAAAGTGTGGACCGCCCACTCATCGCGGAACGGCTCCATGCCGCCCGCGCCGGCATGGAGCCGTTGAATGTGCTGATCGAAGTCGCCATCAGTGGGGAGGAAACCAAGGGCGGCTGCGCGCCAGAAGAGGTTCCGGAATTGGCCCTCGTCATTTCCCGGTTGTCCCGTTTACGGCTCCGCGGTCTGATGGCCCTGGTCCACCCGCAACCGGAGCTGGCAGAGGCCGACTTCCGCCGGATGGCAGAACTTTTTCTCGCGCTGCGGCAGACCCAGATCCATGCCGATCTGGATACCCTCTCCATGGGCACTTCGGCGGATTACCTCCAGGCCCTGCAGCAGGGTGCCACAGAAATCCGTCTTGGTACCATCCTCTTCGGAGCCCGTGCCCAGGAGTCCTTATGATACCTCAGAATATTGTCTTCATTGGTGCCGGCAATATGGCTCGCGCCCTCATCGCCGGTCTGCGACGTCAGGGCATTGCGGGCGAGCAGATCCAGGTTCATGCCCCCAGCAGTGCACACCGTGACGCACTTGCCGAAGAGTTCGGCATCCGCAGTCTGGCGGCAACGGCTCAAAGTCTGCCTGCCAACAGCGTGGTCATCTACGCAGCCAAACCAAAGCAGATATCCGCGGTGCTCGCGCTGTGGCGACAGGCCTTCGCCGATGCCGGGGTGCTCTTCCTCTCTGTGGCTGCCGGCATCGACAGCGCACGCATTGCCGCCGAACTGAACCCCGGGAGCGCCATCGTGCGCGGCATGCCCAACACCCCGGCACAAGTCGGTGCCGGAGCGACGGCCCTGTATGCCCGCGATTCGGTGAGCGCCGCGCAACGCCAGACTGCCGGGTTTGTCATGTCCGCCGTGGGCGAGATTTACTGGCTGAGCGATGAATCGCTGATGGACGCCGTTACGGCACTATCCGGAAGCGGCCCTGCCTATGTCCTGCTGTTCCTGGAAGCCCTTGAAGATGCCGCCGTGCTGCAGGGCCTGGACCGTGCCACTGCGCGCGCCCTCGCCCTGCAGACGGTGCTCGGCACCGCACAGATGGCGGCCGCCAGCACCCTCAGTCCGACCGCGTTACGCCATCAGGTCACCAGTCCGGGTGGCACCACGGCGGCGGGTTTGGCGGTCTGGGAAGAGCACCTGCGGCCACTGGCGCAGCGGGCCCTGGCCGCCGCGGCGGAGCGCAGCCGCGCTCTGGGCAGCCCGGAAAAGGATATACCATGACCGAACTGAGTATCATGGCGGCACGCCTTACCAGTCTCATTCTGACCCTGCTGTTCTGGGCAATTCTCATCCGTGCCATATTGTCCTGGGTACAGCCCGATCCACGCAATCCGGTCATGCAGTTTCTGGATCGGCTTACCGGACCCATTCTCTATCCCCTGCAGCGGATCATCCCGCCCATCGGCGGATTCGACCTCAGTCCGCTGGCAGCCCTGTTGATCATCGAAGTGCTCAGGGGGCTGCTGGTTCATGCCATCCTCAATCTGGGCGGGTAAGCCCTTTACGACGGACTGCAGCACATGACCTCCTCAGAAACACGCCCCCCATATCTGCGGGCAGACGGTGACGACCTGTATGTACGCATCCACGTACAGCCGGGTGCCAAGACCGATGCCATCGGCGGATGCCACGGCGATGCCCTCAAAATTCGCCTGCGTGCCCGGCCCGTGGATGGCGCTGCCAATGCTGCCCTTTCGGCTTTGCTCTGTGCTACCCTGTGCCTGAAAAGACAGCAGATCACTTTGGTGCAGGGGGAGAGCGCGCGGGACAAAGTGCTCAGGATTAGCGCAGCGTCCACACACGTTCAGACTCAACTCGCAAAATATGCCGAATCCGCCCACTCACCTGCTCTCGACAGGGAAGACCGATGAACAACAGCACAGCACTGCAGACTCTCGATGCCATCCTCGAAATCTATGCCCGCCCATTCAACGATCTGATTTATGCGGCGCAACAGGTGCATCGGCTACACTTTGATCCAAACGCCATCCAGTGCTCCACCCTCCTCTCCATCAAGACCGGCGGTTGCCCCGAGGATTGTGGCTACTGCGCCCAGAGCGTCCATCACCAGACGGCCCTCCAGGCCGAACCGCTGATGGATCTTGAACAGGTGCGTGCCGCCGCGCGCGAGGCCAAAGCCAATGGGGCCCAACGCCTGTGCATGGGGGCTGCCTGGCGCTCGCCCCATGACCGGGATATCGAAAAAGTAGCCGCCATGATCGGCGTGGTCAAAGAGTATGGCCTGGAAAGCTGCGTGACGCTGGGGATGCTCAAACCGGGGCAGGCGGAACGCCTGCAGCATGCTGGCCTCGACTACTACAACCACAATCTCGATACCTCCCCCGAGTTTTATGGTGAGGTCATCCACACCCGCAGTTATCAGGACCGCCTCGATACCCTGGAGGCGGTGCGTGACGCCGGTATCCGGATTTGCAGCGGCGGCATCCTCGGTATGGGGGAGTCCCGCCGGGACCGGGCGCGGATGCTGCAGGTGCTCGCGCAGTTGCCCCAGGCTCCGGAGAGTATCCCCATCAACGCCCTGGTGCCCATTCCCGGCACCCCGCTGGAGACTGCGGAGCCCATTGACGGCTTCGAATTCGTGCGCACCATCGCGGTCACCAGAATCCTTTTCCCCAAGGCCTACGTACGGCTTTCGGCAGGGCGCGAAGCCATGAGCGACGAATTACAGGCACTCGCCTTTCTGGCCGGTGCCAACAGCATTTTTCTTGGGGATCGCCTGCTGACGACAGGGAATGTCAGCACAGGGCATGACCAGGCCCTGTTCAACCGACTGGGCCTGCACCGCAGCGCGGACTGACGATCGGCGACAAAGGGCCAGCCGGACGGGCCGGCCCCGGTGTACATCAGGAGTGGTCACCAAAAGACAGGGGGATGGCGTAGGTCAGCAGCACCTCATCCTCGCCGGGATCCTCGTTGGCGATATATGCATTGGAAATGTGGGCGATCTTGATCCCCAACCGCGACCGATCGGCAAACTGATAGGCCAGACCCAACTCCAGACGAAACTGGAAGGTACCGTCCAGATATTTGCCACGCCCCTGATTATATCCGCCCATGCCGAGCACCGGCGTCAGTACCCAGTGATCCCAGGCGATATCCGAGTAAAAGCCGGTGTAGCCCATGAAACCGCCGTTGGTATTGG
>JAMCRJ010000030.1:8841-10388 GCA_023381645.1 Gammaproteobacteria bacterium | reverse complement strand
GGAGCGGCGCTCTATGTCGATGACCTGCCCTGTGCAGATGTGCTCCATGGAGCGACGGTGCGCACTACTGAGGCTGGTGGAACGCTGCAGGAGGTGGTTTTTGATCCGGCCATAGACTGGTCCGAATTTGTGGTGGTCACGGCGCGAGATATTCCGGGTATGAATGCCGTAAAGCTCCTGGAGAACGATCAGGTAGTGCTCGTTGATCGTGCATTTCGGCACGCCGGGGAGGCGGTGGTATTGTTGGCCCATGCGGATCCGGAGAAACTTAGAATGGCGCAGAAGGGTGTTTCTTTGGTGGAGTTGCCCAATGCCACGCCGATTTTTGACATCGATGCGGCACTTGCTGCGCAACACGAAATCATACCCGGCAATATTTATACGGATTATCTCCTGGATCGGGGTGATATTGCGGAGGGAGAGCATCTTGCCGATGTCGTCATTGAAGAGTGCTTTTTCACGCCGTCCCAGGAGCAACTCTATATTGAGCCGCAAGGGATGCTGGCGCATTTGCAGAAAGACGGCAGTATTCTGGTAGAAGGTTCCATGCAGTGTCCCTACTACGTGCTGGACGCATTGGTTCAGTGTATGGGGATGGACAAGGACCATCTGCGGGTGGTGCAAAGTACCACCGGTGGAGCCTTTGGCGGCAAGGAGGATTACCCCTCGGTGATTGCCTGCCATGCGGCGTTGCTGGCGCTCAAAGCGGGTGGCCGTTCGGTAAAACTCGTTTATGAGCGGGGGGAGGATTTGCGGGTGACGCCTAAGCGTCATCCTTCCCGTACCCTGATTCGTTTGGGGGCCAATCAGGCCGGAGAATTGCAGTTTATCGATATGGATTTCGCCATTGATGGTGGGGCTTATCGTACCCTCAGCCCGGTAGTGCTCTCCCGTGGTGTTATTCATGCACCGGGACCATATAAGTGCCCCCACATTCGGGTCAGGGGGCGCGCCGTCGCGACCAACCATCCGCCCTTTGGTGCATTTCGCGGATTTGGTGCGCCGCAAAGCATTTTTGCGATGGAAGTAGCCATGGATCGGTTGGCGAGGAAACTGGCTATGGACCCTGCCGAATTGCGCCGGATAAATTTGTTGCGTACCGGGGATGTGAATCCCACGGGCGATGTGATGGGTGCTGACTGCTTTGCCCATGCCGCACTCGATACGGCATTGGAACACACGCATTATTACCACCGGCTGGCAGAGTATAGGGCCTGGAATGCGGCCGGACACCAGACCCGCAAAGGCATTGGCCTGGCTACCTTTGCCCATGGTGCCGGTTTTACCGGTAATGGCGAATTGCATCTGGCGTCCCGGGTTTCTTTGCAAGCCCTGGCCAATGGCCATGTCGAAATTCTCTGTTCCAATACCGAAATGGGGCAGGGTGCGGCGACCACGCTGGTCCAAATTGCGGCTGACGCGCTGGGTTTGCCCATGGATCGCGTGCATCTGGCGCAGGCGGATACCTCCAGGGTGCCAAATTCCGGACCGACGGTCGCCTCCCGCACCTGTATGGTAGTCGGGGATCTCATCCACAAGGCGGCGGG
>JAMCRJ010000030.1:0-8193 GCA_023381645.1 Gammaproteobacteria bacterium | reverse complement strand
ATCAACGGTAAGGTATTTCAGAGCAGCTCAGCGCCGAACGCCCGTTTACTGGATGTATTGCGTAATGAATGCGACCTCAAGGGGGCCAAAGAAGGCTGCGGCGAAGGAGAGTGTGGTGCCTGCGCGGTACTGGTGAATGGCAAGCTGGTGAATAGCTGTCTGGTTCCTCTCGGGCAGATGGAGCAGGCAGAGATTACCACGGTGGAGGGCCTTCCCGAAGATAGTGCCCTGGCACGGGCCTTTGTTCACTGCGGCGCCACCCAATGCGGGATTTGTACGCCGGGTATGATGCTCGCGGCGACCGCCCTGTTGGCGGAGCATGCGACCCCGACCCTGGAGGAGATTCGCTGGGGCCTGAGCGGCAATCTCTGTCGCTGTACCGGGTATGGGCGCATTTATGCAGCCATCGTCCAGGCCGCCGGAGGGGGCTGCTGATGTCTGAGTGGATAAGGCCGCGACATTTGCCGGAAGCCCTGGAGATATTGGCGGCAGCCCCCCGCCCATATTGGGTGATTTCGGGTGGGACCGATCTTATGGTGGAGAGTCATCTCGCCCCGGAACGGCGCCCGGAGTCCTGGCTGGACATCAGCGGACTGCAGGAGTTGCAGGGGCTGCAGATTACGGAAGAGGGTATCCGGATTGGCGCGGCTACTTCCCTGGAAGTGATTCGCCGGCATGCGGAAGTGGTCGCCCACTGGCCGATGCTGGCAGCCTCGGCGGCGGTGACCGGGGCGCCGCCCATTCAAAACCGCGCCACGCTGGGTGGCAACGTTTGCAATGCATCACCTGCGGCGGACAACGCGCCGGTGCTGCTGGCTTATGGCGCACTTCTAGAGATCGCCCATCATCATGGTTCGCGTTGGTTGCCTTATGGAGATTTCCATCAGGGGTATCGTAAGACGGCCTTGCGAGCTGGAGAGTTGCTCAGCGCGTTCTGGATTCCTTACCCCCCCAAACGCAGCCATGGCTATTTTCGGAAAGTCGGAACACGGGCAGCGCAGGCTATTGCCAAGGTGAGTATCGCGGCGCTCATCGAAGAAGATAGGGGGGGAATTATTCAGAGTGCGCGTTTCGGCGTGGCGAGTGTAGCGGCGACTCCCTGCACCTTGCCAACCGTGAGCCAATATCTGCTGGGACGTGCGTTGCGTGATATCACCGACGCGCAGGTGCGTCAGAGGGTAGGGCAGGATATTGCACCCATTCAGGATATCCGCTCAACGGCGGCATATCGTTTGGAGATAGCTTCCCGGCTGGTGCTGGACGCCATACATGGATGTGGTGAATCGAAAAAGGAGGATTAGAATATGGATACCTATGCAAAGCAGACAGAGGCGGTTTATGTAGATGTCCCATTGCTGGATGCTACCCCGGAGAACCTCGCGGAATACGGCGTGATGATTGGCGAGGCGGTACACCGGCCGGGACTTTCGATTCCCTTTTATAAGGGGACTGTGGAAGAGGGGCAAAATCTCGATTTTGAATATACCGGTCGCGCGGTGGTCCGCACGGCCCGGATATCGCACCGTAACCCCGAGATTACCTGGCTGGAACGGCACCTCAATATGACGCAGATTTTTGTCGGGCTGGGCAGCATTCCCTTCGCCATGGTGCTGGGTAAACCCAATCAGGGCAGCGGGGAAAATGTCCCCCGTCTGGAGGACGTCCGCGCTTTTCGCATTCCAGCGGGGCAGGGGGTGATGATTCATGCGGGTACCTGGCACGATTTTCCCATGTCCATTGGCGATCCGGTGACGGTGATGACCATGAATTCTGACGAGGTGGTCACTGCTTTGGCGAACGCTCAGGCAGCAGATGAGATGGACGATGGGGACGTGTACAAGATCGACATCCAACGTCGCACCGGGCGGGTGCTCCGGGTTCCCTTTTAATCGCAGAGGGCGAAGACCATGCGTACCTCCGTCTACCGGTTTTTTACGACAGACCCTGCCGACGTTTCCGGACTGGTCCGGGCGATTGCCGAGGGGGTGATAAATCCCCAGAGCATCGTCGCGATTATTGGCAAAACCGAGGGTAACGGCGGCATGAACGACTTTACCCGGACTTTGGCGATGATGGCTGTGAGCCAAGTGCTGGCAACGCATCTGGATTGCCGTCCAGAGTTGGTGGAAGAACGCGTGGTGTTGTCCTTTTCGGGAGGTAGTGAAGGGGTTGCGGCGCCGCATATTCTGGTGTTTGCGGTATCAGGCCGGGCGGCGGAGCAAGCCTATCCGATAAAACGTCTGGCGCTTGCATCCGCCCATACCCGCCCTTTCAGCGCGCAGGAAGTGGGGCGGATGGCGATGGTGCGGGAGACCGCCCGCGCGGTGACCCGGCTCATGCATACCTTGCAGGTCGAGCCTGCGGATGTGCATCTGGTGCAGATCAAAGGGGCGATTCCAGCGCCGGACTCTACAACGACCGGAAATGTCCGTGACGAGCACCTGCGCTGTGACATGGCCTGGTCGCGCGGCGCTTCTGCCTTGGGGGTGGCCCTCGCTCTGGGTGAGGTTACCGAATCCGAACTGTCGGATGACGTCATCAACCAGGATTGGTCCTTGTACTCCAGTCGGGCCAGCGTTTCCGCCAAACCCTTATTGCAGCGCTCCGAAATGGTGCTCTTCGCCAATTCGTGCTGGTGGGAAGGTGATCTGGTCATCGCCCATGGGGTGATGCAGGACATCATCGATGTGCCGGCGATTCATGCCGTGCTGAATCAGCTGGGACTGCAGCCCGTCAACGGGCAGTTGGCAGATGTCGATACGGAGAAGGTGCTGGCGGTCTTCGCCAAATCCGATGCCGACCCGCGGGGCCATATCCGTCATCGTCGTCATACCATGTGGACGGACGCGGATATCTCCGATATGCGCTATTCCCGCTGTGTAGTCTCAGCCTTGTTGGCTGGAATCACCGGGGAAACCGGCGTTTATGTCTCGACGCGCGCGGAGCATCAGGGTCCCCAGGGGGGCGGGCCGGTGGCCGTGATCGGGTACGCATCATGAATGCCATCGCCAGTCGTCAGCGGCCCTTGCTTCCGGTCCGGGAAGCCGTCGTGACCAGGGTGCGGGGGTCTGCGCCCACGGCGGTCGGGGCCAGCATGTGTCTCTTGGAAGACGGCTCCCTGTTGGGCACGGTAGGCGGTGGCCGTATGGAATATCAGGTTTGTCAGGTGTTGCGCTCTCCCCGTTCTGAAGCACCTCCGGCATTACTGAGTTTTACCCTGGGTACGGCGGATGATCAGTGCTGCGGTGGGCAGGTGGAAATCTGTGTGTTGGATGTGCCCCTATTTTTTTCCGAGCTGTACCAGTCTGGCGCCTCTCGTCTCTATCAAAGGGATTCAGCAGGCCGGTTGCAGCTCGTGGCCGGGATGACCCGTCTGGGACGGGAAATCGGTTCCTTTGATGCCTTGACTGTGCTTCTGCGCGCCAACGCTCCGGGTATGGATGTCGAGGAGCGGCACTTCGCGCTGCCCGCCCCCCATCATCAGCCGCTATGGATTTTTGGAGCGGGGCATGTAGGGCGGGCGATCGCCAGCATGGCCCACAAATTGGATTTCGCGTCGTCCGTATTCGATCAGCGCCCCGAATGGGCCGATCCTGCCGCCTTTCCGCCGGAAGTTACCCTTGTGGACACTTGGACCTGGGCCGATCTGCAGGCCCCGGCAACCGATGCCATGGTGCTCATCATGACCTACAGCCACGCCATGGATTACGCGTTGCTGGAGCATTTTATCGGGGAACCATTGGCTTATCTCGGAGTAATTGCCAGCCGGTCCAAAGCGGCGCGTTTCAGTCACGCTCTGTCCCGCGCCGGACATGATATTCCGGACTATTTGCACATGCCCATGGGTTTGCCAGGACTAGGTAAAAAGCCCCCCGAAATCGCGATCAGCGTGTTGGCAGAATTGCTGCAATTACGGCGCAAAAAAACTGATTGTTAATATAAGGAAAAGCAGAATGAATCCGCCCGGAACAGATGCTGAAACGCCCGTGGATACGTATATGAACTATCTCTTCGATTCTTTTGGGCTCACTGTACGCGAAGAATGGCGTGCGGACGTGAAGTATTATTTCATGCTGAGTACGCGGATGGCCAAGATGCTGGAAGCGCACCCGCTGGATATGACGGAAGATTTGGCCCCGGTATTCCGCCCATGAAGCCAGAGAACGACGCATTTCCGCAGGCGCAGGAAATTGCGCAGCGGGTCCGTAGCGGCGAGTGGCGCGCAGCGGAGGTGGTGCAGGATACGCTCCGGCATATCCACGCCAGGAACGGCGAGATCAATGCCTTCACCTGCGTCACGGAAGCGCGTGCCCTACGGGAAGCGGAGGCAGTGGACCAGAAGGTGGCGCGGGGCGAAGACCCCGGGCCTCTGGCGGGGGTGCCCTTTGCGGTCAAAAATCTTTTCGATTTGCAGGGCGAGATTACCCTCGCCGGGTCCAAGATCAATCGAAAAGATGTCCCCGCCGTGGCGGACGCCACCGCCGTAAGGCGGCTCACGGCAGCGGGCGCCGTCCTGGTGGGCGCTCTCAATATGGGCGAGTATGCCTACGATTTTACGGGTGAAAACATTCACTATGGGCCTTCCCGCAATCCCCATGACCGTTTGCGGATGACAGGCGGGTCCAGTGGCGGCAGTGGTGCCGCCGTAGCGGCAGGCATGGTGCCCATCGCCCTGGGTTCTGACACCAATGGTTCTATTCGGGTGCCGTCTTCCCTCTGCGGTATTTTTGGACTGAAGCCGACGTATGGCCGCTTGTCCCGGGCTGGAGCCTTTCCTTTCTGTCCCAGCCTCGATCATGTCGGCCCGCTGGCACGTAGCGTGGCGGATCTCGCTCTCGCCTATGATGCCATGCAAGGGGCGGATGCTGCGGACCCCGTTTGTGCGGATAGGGCGACTGAGCCGGTCAGTGGAAGTCTGGCAGACGGTGTCGCCGGCCTGAAAATCGCCATTGCCGCCGGCTATTTCATGCAACAGGCGACGTCAGCAGCGGAGCAGGCACTGGCGCGGGTCGCGGCGGCGCTGAATGTGACGGATCTCGTCGAAATTCCCGGCACGGCGCAGGCGCGTGCCGCCGCCTATCTCATCACCAATGCCGAAAGCAGCAATCTGCATCTGGATCGTTTGCGTCATCACGCCGCCGACTATGACCCGGACGTGCGGGATCGCATGCTGGCCGGTACGCTATTGCCCGCGTCCTGGAATATCCAGGCGCAGCGTTTCCGGCGCTGGTATCGGGCGGAAGTACTCAAGGTTTTCGCGCGCTATGACCTGTTGCTGGCACCGGCCACGCCCATGTCGGCGCCCGCCATCGGGCAGCGATATATGGAACTGGACGGGGAGCAAATGATGGTGCGACCGCATTTGGGTTTGTACACCCAACCCCTCTCCTTCATTGGCCTCCCGGTGGTGGTGGTGCCCGTAGCCAGCGCAGGGGCGATGCCTATCGGGGTCCAGATTATTGCTGCACCCTGGCAGGAGGCGCGAATATTTAAAGTCGCAAGAGAGCTTGAGTTGCACGGATTTACCAGTCCAATCCCCGCTCGCTAAGAGGAAAAATCCCATGGTTCACACCGAAATCAATGCGCCCGAAGTCTTACAAGAAATGCAGGCAGCTTTTTTTCGTTATGAAAAAGCATTGGTGGAAAACGATGTTCATGTATTGGACGAATTATTTTGGAATAGTGTACACACGCTGCGCTACGGAGTGGCAGAAAATCTCTACGGCTATGCGGCCATTGCCGAGTTTCGGGCATCCCGTCCAGCCCCTGCGCTGAATCGGGAGTTGGTCAATACGACGATCACCACCTATGGACAGAGTTTTGCGACTGCCAACACGGAGTTCCGGCGCGAACAGGTGCATGGCCGACAAAGTCAGACCTGGATACGCACGCCAGAGGGTTGGCGTATCGTCGCGGCGCATGTGAGCCTGATGCCGACGGCAACTTAGGCTGTAGCATGGATGCAGCCATCATTCTGGCGGGTGGCCGGTCCCGGCGCTCGGGGCGACAGCACAAAGCGTGCAGGCGTGTGCCCGGTGATGGCCGGAACTGGATTGACCGGCAGGTGGATATCCTGCGGCAGGCGGGGTTCGCGCCAGTGTATCTGGTGACAGGGTATCGGCCACGGCGGATTTTGGCTTGCCTGCATCGTCGTGCCATGAAACGGCATAACTTTCGGGCAAGGCGTGGGCCTTTCTCGACGCTTCAGGTAGGGTTGCATAATCTATCTGGCCCTGCGTTGGTGGTGCAGGTAGATACGACTTTGCCGCCCGTGCTATGGCTCAGGCGGCTGCGGCGCCTTGCACACGCTCGGAATGTTGCGGCGGTAAGTCCGATAGATCGCTGGGGTAGCGGCGGGCATCCGCTGATGGTATCGCAGAGTTGGCTACCATCACTCTGCGCAGTACCTTTGGGTGCAGCTGATGCAAGGCTAGATCGACAACTGGGTTATTTGTCGGCGGTAGAGCATATTCGCTTGCCGTGGAATCACTATTTGCGTTATTCCCGGCTGAATACCCGCCAGGAATGGTGTTCAGCGCGTCGCAAACTGAGGTCCATTCTGTGAAACCCGGTCAGATCTCCTTGTCGGCGAGTTCGGAGAGGGGTGCCGTGAGTGCTCCGCACGCCCTGGCGGCCGAGGCCGGGGCCGCTATTTTGCGCAGCGGTGGTAATGCCATAGAGGCGGGTATCGCGGTGGCATCGACCCTCTCTGTGGTCTATCCCCACATGAACGGGCTGGGGGGCGACGGGTTCTGGCTGATCTCGGACGGCGATGCGCACACGGTGCGCGGACTGGCCGCTGCTGGTCCATCAGGACGACGCTATTCGGCAGCACTGTTTCATGATCGTGGGCTACGCGAGATTCCGTTCCGTGGCGGCTTATCCGCTTTGACAGTGCCTGGTGCGGTGGGCGGCTGGGGAGCAGCATTTGGGTTCTCCAGGGATCGCTGGCGGGGCCGTAAGTCCTGGTCCGATTTGCTGGAGAGCGCTTATTGCCACGCCGCCACCGGTTTTCCGCTCAGCCCTAACCAGAGCCATACCCTCACGAGATTTGGTGACGCACTCCGTCAGCAGCCGGGTTTCGCAGCGCATTACATGCCGGGGGGAGAGATAATGCCAACCGGGCGACTGTGGAGTCAACGGGCGCTGGCACAAACGCTCGGGACTCTGGCGGAGAATGGTGCAGAGGCTTTTTATCACGGTCCGCTCGCCTGGCAAATGGCGAAGGGTCTCAAAGCCGCTGGCAGTCTGCTGACAGAAGCCGATTTGCAGGCCTTCGAGCCCCGCTGGGTGGAGCCGGTGCGCACCGCCTTCGGCGTCGGCGAAGCCATCAATATGCCGCCGCCCACCCAGGGGGTAGCCTCGCTCATGATCCTCGCCCTGCTCAATCGCGTTGGACTCAACGGCGGGGACCATCTGGGCTCGGAACTGATTCATAACACGGTAGAAATCACCAAACTGGCCTTCAAGTACCGGGACCAGCTCATCGCTGATCCCGACTTTTGCGATGTGGACATTGCGTCATTGCTGAATCCGGATTTCCTGGATGACTGCGCCAGAGAGATACATCCCCTTATCGCGATGCCACTGCCACCCATTGGACCCGCCAAAGGCGATACGGTCTGGTTCGGGGTGGTGGATGGGCAAGGGCGGATGGTGAGTGTGATTCAGAGTCTCTACCACGAGTTCGGCACTGGCGTGGTGGCGGGCAATACTGGGGTGTTGTGGAATAATCGCGGCTGCGCCTTTTCTCTGGAGCCGGGACACGTCAATGTGTTGGTGCCGGGGAAACGCCCCTTTCATACCCTTAATCCAGCGCTCTATGCCGAGCAGGGGCGGGTGCAACTCGCCTACGGCAGTATGGGGGGAGATGGCCAGCCCCAAACCCAGGCGGCACTGCTCATGCGCGTCAAGCACTATGGGCTTTCCCTCGCCGAGTCAGTAGCCAGTCCGCGCTGGCTGTATGGGAGGACCTGGGGAGAGATCTCGGCCGGTTTGCGTCTGGAGCAGCGCTATTCCCGGACTGTTTTTGAGGATTTGCAGCGCTGGGGGCATCAAGTGTCATGGGTTCCGGGTTACAGTGATTTCATGGGTCATGCGGGCATGGTCGCGCGTGACCTGGAGGGTGGATTTGCCGGTGCCGCTGATCCCCGCAGTGATGGGAGCGTGGCAATGCCGTAGGATGCCTATTTA
>JAMCRJ010000095.1 GCA_023381645.1 Gammaproteobacteria bacterium | reverse complement strand
GTCTGGAAAGATTAAGGTATACCACCTCCGCGGAGAGGTACCGAAGTGGCCATAACGGCGCCGACTCGAAATCGGATGGGGGGTAAAACCCCACGTGGGTTCGAATCCCACCCTCTCCGCCATATTATATTAACTGCCTGATTTTCCATAAAGGAAGATAGCTTTCAATGGGTTGCGACTAGACACTGTGGCTAGAAGTGTAGCTAAAAGTGAGGTCAAGAACCCTATGTACCTGCTCCGCAGAGGCGCACTCTTCCATTTTTCCCGCAAGCTCCCCGATGCTTTTCAAGGCCAGAATCTGAACCTCGCGTCCGGCCCCCGCAAGGTTGGCGGGAACGGCTATTTGCGGTTTTCCCTGGGTACCGGCAACCGCCGGGAGGCCGAACGTCTGGCCCGCCGCTATGCTGTCGAAGTCGACGAAGCCCTCCAAGCTGAGACAACCTCCACGCACCGGGAAATCCACTGTACAGATGAACCCGAAGGCACGATTCTGAAAGAGCTCTTCGACACCCTGCCAGCGGAACAGCAGGCGCATCTCCTGCAGTTCGTCAAACCGGTTCCCCGCCCGAAGTTTTCCCAGGAAGAAATTCAACAAGCCGCACAGCTGATGTATGCCTCCATCATGCAGGAAGACGAAGCAGAATATCGGCAGTTGATCGCCTCCCAGCTGGCTCCCGGGATGCCGGGCGATGACGCGGAAGACCGCTTGCTGATCCGCGAGAGAGCCCTTATTTTGTCGGAGATCTTCCCCCGCCCGGAGTCGCCGGAGACATCGCTCTCCTGAAGGAGCTCAAAATCAACATCGCGCATTTCCTGCATCTGGCCACCGGACGGGACGTCAATTACTGGCGACTGGACGCAGGTTTTGAACCCTTTGCCACCGCCTTCCGGGCCGCCTCCAGGGACCTGCGTCGGCGTCAGGCGGGGGAATCTGTCGCCAGCCCGGAACTGCCCGATATCCCGCTGGAAAAGCAGAACACCGCACTCAGTTGGCAGGGCTTGCTGGACTATTGGCAGCAGGACTGCGAACGGCGCCCACGGA
Organism: Gammaproteobacteria bacterium; assembly: GCA_023381645.1. Next base: position 9,550 of record JAMCRJ010000095.1, on the reverse strand, counting down.
CCGTGCAGGAGATGCAGACCCTGATCCAGTCCCTTTCCAGCTTCCTGCCCAATAAAACCCCCGCCACCGTGACCCGGCAGGACGCCACCGCATGGCTGCGCCACCAGCGCGAAACTCGGGGGAACGCCCCCAAAACCTTGGAGAAGAAAGGCACCCTCATGGGTGCTCTGTTTTCCATCGCCGTCAAGGACGAAATTCTGTCCAGTAATCCCTTTGCCGATTTTGACTATGCCCGCTTTGTGCAGAAAATCGGTGTCGATACCGGGGAAGATCGCAAGCCCTTTAGCCAGGAACAACTGGCCCGGATATTCTCCCCGGAAGGGCTTTTCTCCCAACGCCGACAAACCGGCGGCGGAGGGTACCATGCCCGAATATGGCTCCCCCTCCTGGGTCTTTTTACCGGCGCCCGGCTGGATGAACTGGGCCGCCTCACCCTCCAGAATTTCGAAAGCGTTCCGCTGCCTCATTTTCGCATTCGCCGAGGGAAAAACGACGACAGTCTACGTCAGATCCCCCTCCATCCCCAGCTGATCGACCTGGGTTTTCTTGACTATGTGGAAGCCATCAAAGCCAGCGGACAGGAACGCCTGTGGCCCTTTCTCAAGACCAAAGGCATTAACAAGAACGACAGTGAAGTGCTGGGCCGCTGGTTCAACGGCCATATTCACAAAAAGCTGGGGTTCCCGGACAATGTCGTATTCCATTCCTTCCGGCACACGTTCAAAGACCTCTGCCGCAATGCCCACATTCCCAAGGATGCGCACCACCAGCTCACCGGGCATTCTTCCAGCGATACTGGGGATAGTTATGGTGAGGGCTTCGCTCTGGAGGTGTTATATGAGGAGATCCAACGGATCACGTTACCCTTCACGATCCCCCGACCATTGCCATTTACTGGCAGCAAAACTCTGACAAAAAAAGCAGCAGCAGGGCACCCCCATAGGGTGCCCTGAAGACCGCGAGACGGGCGAAACGATGGTAGCGGTGAGGAAGGGGGCTGCCAAGAAACCAGACAGGGGTTTCAGGGCTGGGAAGACGCCCTAGCGCAGATGGCGGGAGCCGCAGCCACCAGACATCGCCGTAGCTGCGGGGTGCAGCGGGCGGCGCAGCCGAACCTGCGGAACCCCTCTGAACGGATCGTGCGTCCAGCACGAACCGGGAAGAGGCCGGGGGGCGCCGATCAAAAGGGCACACGATAGGGCCGCGCGTCCAGCGCGGCACCGTGTGGCCAGGCACCCCCAGGTGCCGGTTTTGAGTCGGGGGGCGAAGCCCCGTCCCCCGGGCCGCAGGCCGGGGGCAACTTGCTCAGGTGGAGGCGCGCAGCGCCGGAACCCGAGGAGCCGCAGGCGACGAAGCCGGTGCGCGTTCAGCGGCACCGTGTGAGCGGGTTGCCGCCGGGCGCAAAGCGCCCGGGGGACCGCTGTAAGGGGGGCAGGCCAGTGCGTCCAGCACTGGGCCTGGAAATGGGGCGTCCAGCCCCAATTTTCGGGCTTCCTGCCCCTAATCATGGCCCCCTTGGGGGCCATACTCTTGGGTGTAGAGCGCGGTAGCGATCGGAACCCATCCGGCACGAGGGTCGGTACAGACCCCCCCATCAGGTGCTGCCGCCGCAAAGCCGACCTTGGCCGACCTCAGCGGACCGTGCAGAGTGGGTGCTATATTGGGCATGGATACCTTACAGCAGCACCAGCAAAATCTCCTCAACGGCCTCGAAGCGATCAGCCGCTTCGGCTGGCTCACCCGCGACCAGATCACCCGCATCCTCTGGCCGGGGAGCACCCCAGCCACCCGGGAAAAGCTCGGCCAGCGGCTGCTCGGCAAAGCCCAGGACAAGGGCCTGCTCCTCCGCCGGGTGATTGATGGCGGTGGCTCTGCCTATGTGCTGCGCCCAGCCGGAGCGAGTTACCTAAAGAGCTTCCGACCTACGGTCATCGCCAAGTCGGGCCTGGATTTGCGTTTCGGGAATGTACGGCACCGGAGCCTCAGTAATAATATTCTTATCACCCGGCTGCTGCAGGGGATGCAAGTCTGGACAGAATATGAAATCCAGACACGACGTACCCCAGACATCACGGTTGCCAACAAGGTGCCGGACGGTGCGATTCTGGAGGTTGATGCAAGCGGTTCGGCCATGCAGTGGGTGGAAGTGGAAGCACACAGCCGCAAACGGCAGGACTTTGAAGCCCTCTGCCGCCTGATCCGGGGACCCCTGTCGAGGGCCTGGACGGCTGCCTACCAGATCAGCGAAGGGGTATATCTCATGGGGCTCGAATTGTACTATGCCGAAGAACATCTGGGCGCGCTTCTGACGCATCGGTTGCTGCAGGTAGCTCACGCAGAAGGCTGGCCTGACAGCCTCCTGTACCTTGTAGAACTGTATCAGGTCGAACAGACGCCACGCGGTCGCTGGGACGGAATCAAGCAGGTCGGTACCCTGCTAGATCCCCCTGAGTCCTGGACCACCAAAAAACTGTCTGCCCTGGAATCGTCCTTGACACATCGGGTGAATCGCCTAACTGCTGAGATCGAGGCGATGAAAGCCCAGGGAGGCCCGAACGGCTAAAAATGCTACCAAGAACCAGGCAAAGGCATCATTAGGCAATGCTAGTTTTAGCCTGGGAGATCCAGAAATGTTATGCGGCAATATCGCATGTTATGCTGCAGCCTCAGTGCAGTCGAATTCACGTTAAACATTAATTCAAGAGCACAACGATGACTAAATATCTCAAGCCAGTAAGGTCGCCATGTTCAAGGTGTGGGCAGTCAACATTGCACGACATCAAATGCATGCATACCAAAGATGGTGGCGAGGAATACCACTGCGCAATCTATTACATGGTTATTCAGTGTAGAGGCTGTGAGAACACATCTTTTCGCTATGTCTTTGAAGACTATGAAGTAGCCTTTCCCATTTCAGACGATGAATGGGATGTACCAAAGACTATCGAAACTTATCCAAAATTTATTAAAGATCATCACGAACTTGACGGAACCAACTATGTACCAGGCATTGTTCGAGAGGTATACGAGGAATCTTTGACGGCAATTCAAGAAGGCGCAGGAATTCTTGCAGGGCTCGGTCTTCGCGGGACAATCGAAGCGATTTGTAATGATCGTGGAATTTCGGGAAGGAACCTTGAAATTAGAATATCGCGGCTTGCGACCCAAGGTCTCATTTCACAAAAAGATGCAGAGCGACTACACGCAATCCGATTCTTGGGAAATGACGCAGCGCATGACATCAAAAAACCATCTGATAGGCAGATTAAGATTGCACTGAAAATCATTGAGCATCTAATTACTACAGTTTACGTGCTAGACGCTGAGGCAAAGGGAAAGCTCGACACGATAGTGACTGAGTTCGAGGAATTCAAAAAACTATTAGAGAAGAACCTCGAAAACTATTCCAGCGGGGATGAGTACCCGCTAGCGAAGTTTCTCGCAAAAGATGTCCGCCGAATTCAAGGTTCTCTTTCACAGCTCGAATCTCAGCTAATAGCAGAAATTGGTGCTGGAGGTTTTACGAAACTCAGCGTTGGCAAGGTGGACACTTTTGGTTCATCACCAACTCAGTTACAGCACTTCAAGCTCAATTAGCCATGCCTAACAGTGCTGAATGTCTGCAATCAGTCTACTGCTGCCGTTCAATGAGCGACTTGGTGGTTCAGAGCCTGCGAAAAATCCCCAGAATAGGGAGACTTTCAGGACAAGCGTCGTTGCCAGCAAGCTGGATCAGCGGTTGATAACATCGCGTGCTTCTGATAGTTTAGCGGCTTGATACTGTATTTGTAACTAATCACTGTAACTATCTGGTCAAGGCGGTTGTTTGCAACTCATTGAAAGTAAATATTAAATATGAGTGGAGGGCAGAATCCCACCCTCTCCGCCATATTAAATAGCACCTTTCCGCATTGCACCCTCTCCCGAATCACCTTGCGCGATTTTGTGTCGCATAGCCCCGAGTGGCTAAAAATGGAATTTCAAATCCGCTGCAGTAATGGTGTTAAACTTTTTATAATAACTGATCACGGGGAATTCGTTGTAGGTGGCGGTATAAGATAGCTGCAAGGCTAATGGACCATACAACTGGGATTGCAGGCTGGTAACCGACTCATAAGTATTGTTGTTGGCTGTGGATAGCTGGGCGGTTATGTTTTCCTTGAAAGTCGCATGGCGGGTCAGGTGCCACTGATAACCCACCGCTAAACGTGCGGCCGGGTTGGTTTGATATTTCATACCTATAGGCTGGTCTTCCTGAGCGCCGATGCCTCCCTGATAATCTATGGACATGGTTTTGCCGAGCGGTACGATATTGCCTTCGCCTATGGTTTCTATCAAGTGGTAATAATATCCGTTAAATTGATTTCTGTCATAACGGATGTCACTGAAGATATAGTGAATCTTTGGTTTGAAATAATATCGCCCCTGATCTTCCAGAACGAGGCGATTGGCGTAAACCGCAGTGGATGCAGCAGTGTAATCGTAGCTCACGTGCGCACGGTTTTCCCAACGGTGATACTGCCAGCGTACCCAGTCGTGGCTGTGGAGATTTATGGATGGGTATGTTCCCGTGGCGCTGGAAAATCCGAACGCCACGCTCCCTGACCAGCGCTTTGATTTCTTGGCGGTGTTGGCGAATGCGCATGTGAATGATGGGATCCCGGTGATAAAAATGAGAGCTATACTGACCATAATGCGCGCGCGGTGGTTTTGGTGGGATGGTGTTTGAGATGTCGGCGATGACGGCATAGGCTTTCCTCGAGTAAATTAATAACGGCACGGAATGATTGAGATGGGGCGCCACACCGTAACGTTTTGCTGGTACACGGTGGTATTCAGGGAGTATCCCGGAAAGGCCATTGCCAGTCGGTGATTTCCTGCGGGTCCACGCCGTACTCGTATGCATGATTTTTACAGGCGAATTGCAGGTTGAGCAGTATCTCACGCACACCGGAACCCGTGTCGCAAAAACGGGGGATCCGGTCAATGGCATCAATAGCCAGGCTGAACCGGTCCGTCTGGTTGCGGATGGCGAGTTCCAGCGGTGTGTCGATGTTCCCCTTTTCCTTATAGCCCCGTACATGAATGTGGTGCTGGGCGGGGCGGCGGTAGGTGAGCCGGTGTATCAGCCAGGGATAGGAGTGAAAATTGAAAATAACCGGTTTTGAGGAGGTGAAGAGTGCCTCGAATTCACGGTCCGTCATGCCGTGGGGGTGTTCGGTATGGGGTACCAGTTTGAAGAGATCGACGACATTCACAAAGCGTATTTTTATATCGGGTAGATGCTGGCGCAACAGGGCGGTCGCCGCCAGAGATTCCATGGTGGGCACGTCACCGCAACTGGCCATGACCACGTCGGGTTCTTCTCCCATGTCGTTACTGGCCCATTCCCATATCCCGGCACCCTTTGCGCAGTGCGCCATGGCAGCGTCCATGTCCAGATACTGCAGGTGCGTTTGCTTATCCGCGACGATCACATTGATATAATTCACGCTTCGCAGACAATGATCGGTCACCGAGAGCAGGCAGTTGGCATCGGGTGGAAGATAGATGCGCACGACATTGGGGCTCTTGTTGGCGACGACGTCCAGAAAACCTGGATCCTGGTGGGTGAAGCCGTTGTGGTCCTGGCGCCAGACCAGACCCGTAATCAGCAGGTTGAGTGATGCCACCTTGGCGCGCCAGGGTAATTCGTTGCACTTTTCCAGCCACTTGGCGTGTTGATTGAACATGGAATCGATGATGTGAATGAAGGCCTCATAGCTGTTGATGAGGCCGTGCCGCCCGCTGAGCAGATACCCCTCCAGCCATCCTTCCAGGGTATGTTCGCTGAGCATTTCCATGACCCGCCCGCTCAGCGCCAATGCCCCGCCATCGGCATCTTCGGGAAAATACGCCCCCAGCCAGACTTTTTGGGTGACATCATATATGGCGTCAAGTTTATTGGATTGGGTCTCGTCCGGACCGAAGATGCGGAAGTTCTGCATGTTTCGCCGCGTAATCTCCCTGAGAAAGTGCCCCAGGGTGGGCACATTGTCCGCCCGGGTTCCGCCCGCATCCTGTACCGCGATGGAAAATACGCGGAAGTCGGGCATATCCAGAGGGCGGCGCAGCAGACCGCCGTTGGCCACAGGATTGGCGCTCATCCGGCGCTTACCCTTCGGGGCCAGTTCGTGCAGCTCGGCGATGAGCCGACCCCGCGCGTCGAAGAGTTCCTCCGGCCTATAGCTGCGCATCCAGGATTCCAGCAGTTGCAGATGTGCCGGATTGGAAACGACGTCCGGAATGGGGATCTGATGTGCCCGCCAGAAGCCCTCCAGATAGTGTCCGTCCACCTTGCGGGGCGCGGTCCAGCCCTTGGGGGAGCGGAGGATGATCATCGGCCAGCGCGGACGGAAGGCCGTGCCGGTGTGCCGCGCTTTGTCCTGAAATTCCCGGATTTTCAATACGCACCGTTCCATGGTGGCAGCCATCGCCTGGTGCATGCTCGCAGGGTCGCTTCCTTCCACAAAATAAGGGGTATAACCATACCCGATAAATAATGCCTCCAGTTCCTCATGGGTGATGCGGGCCAGAATGGTGGGGTTGTTGATTTTATAGCCGTTGAGATGGAGCACCGGCAGCACCGCGCCATCGGTAATCGGATTGAGGAACTTATTGCTGTGCCAGCTCGTGGCAAGGGGACCCGTTTCCGCCTCCCCGTCGCCCACCATGACCAGTGCGATCAGGTCGGGGTTGTCGTAGACGGTTCCAAATGCGTGCGAAACACTGTAGCCGAGTTCTCCGCCCTCATGAATGCTGCCCGGGGTTTCCGGTGTCGCGTGACTGCCGATGCCCCCAGGGAAGGAAAACTGCTTGAAAAATCGCCGCATGCCTGCGATATCCTGACTTTTGTCCGGATATGTCTCCGAGTACGTTCCCTCAAGGTAGGCTTGAGAGAGTATGGCCGGTGCCCCGTGCCCCGGCCCGGAGATATAGATCGCGTTCAGGTCGTATTTGTTAATCAGGCGATTGAAATGAATATAAGTGAAACACTGGCCCGCGTCCGATCCCCAGTGACCTAACAGGCGCGGCTTTATGTGCTCCGGCTTGAGCGGATCCCGCAGCAACGGATTATCCCGGAGGTATAACATCCCGAGACACAGGTAAAGACTGGCCCGCCAGTAGGCGTCGATCTTACGCAGATCATCGGGGTTCAGAGGTTGATCTTCGACCGTCGCTCGGGCGGTCCCGTAGGCGCTGATGCTCTCACCCTCACAAGCTGCATCGTGTTCCATCGTCATGCCAAGCCTCATTTTCTGGGAATGGGTTGAATGGGGTAGTGTTCAAATTATAGGTGCTTCAAAACGGTGCGGGGCGGGCGCCTGTCTGCGCGCCATCGGGCGGCGGTTAATGGTCATGCAGATGGTGCATGTCTGGCGCGTGGGCGTGGTTGTGGGTCAGCGCCTCGTGCTGGTGCGGGTGGCGATGACGGACTCCCGGTGCCACCGGAAACGCATGGGTGTGCTGGTGATGCGCTCCATGCACATGGGTATGATCATGTTCCATAAAGGTATGGGTATGGCTATGTTCGTGACGCTCGGTGAGATGCATCCAGATGCCCCAGCCCATCAGCGCCCCGGCGATCACCAGGAGCGGGCTGACCGGAGCCCCGAGCATCACGCTGAGTACGGCACCGACAAAGGGCGCGCTGGAAAAATACGCTCCGGTCCGCGCACTGCCGAGATGGCGCAGGCCGACCACGAACAGGGCGAGGCTGACGCCATAGGCGAAAAATCCGAGCAGCATTGCCGCCGCCAGATCGGGCAGGGCGGGCAGATGGTCACCGAGCAGCAGAGCCAGGCCGAGATTGACGCCGCCCGCCACCCAGCCCTTATTGGCGGCGATCCAGCTCGTATCCGTCAGGGATACCTTGCGGGTCAGATTGTTATCCACACCCCAGGCGAAGCAGGCGCCGATGATGGCGGCAGCGGACCAGAGATGATCAAGATGCACCTGCCCAGGCCAACTGAGGAGGACCATTCCCAGCACAATCGCCGCCATACCCCAGGCAATGCGCCGGTCAAAACTTTCCCTGAACACCCACCACGCGAGCAGCGTCGTAAACACGGCTTCCGCATTCAACAGCAGGGATGCCGTCGATGCCGCAGCACCTCGCAAACCGATCATGAACAGCACCGGCGCCACGATCCCGCCGGACAGTACCGAAGCGGCAAACCAGAAGGCATCCCGGCGCGTTAGCCGCACGGATTCGGCGCGCCGCAACCAGCGATAGAGCGTCAGGCCCAGACCTGAGCCCAGATAGAGGAGTCCAGCCAGCATCCACGGAGTCATCGACGCCAGCAGGATCTTCGCCAGCGGTGTGCTTGCGCCGAAAAGCAGTGCCGACAGAAGTGCGGCCTGAATGCCAGGCCGCTGCAGGCTATGGAGGCGTGGCATGGGAATCCTGTCGTTGGGACCAGGGCCGTTTACGCCCTGGATTCATCGTTGATAGGCAGCCCACGCGCTACCGACGGGAAGGCGCGTTTGCGCTGGCTGCCCCTGGTCTGTGGAGCCGAGGAGCGAACCTGCCGCCCGGGACTTGACTTTTCCGCGCGGGGTGTGCTGCGTCTTAACGCCGCGGACCGGCACCCATTCCACCGCCTGCGCCGGTTCCCATCATTCCGGTACCAGGACCCATACCCGCCGCGCCGCCACCCATACCGGCCCCGCCGTTCATACGGCCGGGACCCATACCGGCCCCGCCTGCGGGTGGTACGGCGGGTAAGGTCACCCCTCTTTTCTTGGCCAGTTCCATCATCTCTTCGTGGTGTTCCTGACGTATCCGTTCGCGTTCCTGGATAGTCTTGGCCGCACGCAATTTAGCGCGATACTCCGCACGCTGCTTGGGGGTCATCAACTGGCTGCCATACATCATCTGGTTTTGAACCTGTCCGGCAGCGGGGGCCGCATCTGCGGCGAGGACAACCCCGGCCGGCAGACACAGGACAGCGCCCAGGATAGGAATGAAAAATGATTTTTTTGACATTTTGCACCTCCAGTGCATTATCAACGCCATCAGAATATTAGTTTCTATTGCCCTTTCATGCAAGGAAACCGGTCCGCTGGTCCAGGTCCGACAGCGGGTGACTGACGGGCCATGCGGCATAGAGTGCCGGCGCCAGCCGCGCGGTCCTGGGCACGCAAAGTGGCGGAATCCGAGCCGAAGCGATAAACCACTAGCGGCGCGTGGGCACCCGAGAGAGCACCCAGACGCACGATCATCGTCTGGTGAAGGGTCATGGAGAGCAGATTGGGTTTGCCAAAGGCATGGATCTGAGTGGGATTGAACGTTCTTACCCAGAGATTGTGATAGGTTAGTATGGGGTAAAGTTATTGGTTGCTCGGCGGCATCGCAAAGGGCATATGTCGTATAGTAAATAACCCGGCGCTGCCAGCGTGACGGACGGGGCCCGAACACACCAGTTATCATCGTTGTAAGGCGGAAGAACTACGAATGGATGGAAGTCCCCAAGACAAGATAGCCATCGGCACCATCACGGAGGTGCAT
>JAMCRJ010000041.1 GCA_023381645.1 Gammaproteobacteria bacterium | reverse complement strand
TGTCGGCAGAGGCAACCGTGGTGCGCAACTATATCGACTGGCTGGTGGGGGTGCCGTGGCGTAAACGCAGCAAAATCACCAAGGATCTCAAGCGGGCCAAGGCCATTCTCGATGCGGATCATTACGGTCTGGAAGACGTCAAGGAGCGCATTCTCGAATATCTTGCCGTACAGGAACGGGTCGGCAACAGCCGCGGTCCCATCCTGTGTCTGGTGGGTCCTCCCGGCGTGGGCAAGACCAGCCTGGGGCGCTCCATCGCTGCGGCGACTGGACGTAAATTCGTGCGGATGTCCTTGGGTGGTGTGCGCGACGAAGCGGAAATCCGCGGACATCGGCGCACCTACATCGGGGCCCTGCCGGGTAAAATCGTCCAGAGCCTGGCCAAGATTGCTACGCGCAATCCGCTGATGTTGCTGGATGAAGTGGACAAGATGGCGATGGATTTCCGGGGTGATCCGGCCTCCGCGCTTCTGGAAGTGCTGGATCCCGAGCAGAACGCGACGTTCAGCGACCATTACCTGGAAGTGGACTTCAATCTGTCCGAGGTGATGTTCGTTACCACGGCGAACACTCTCAATATCCCGGCCCCATTGATGGATCGCATGGAGGTAATCCGGATCTCCGGATACACCGAAGACGAAAAGATCCACATCGCCACCAAGTATCTTCTGCCCAAGCAGATAGAAAAGGCGGGGTTGCAGGACGGGGAAATGCAGGTGTCCCAAACCGTCATCCGGGATATCATCCGTTACTACACGCGGGAAGCGGGTGTGCGTAATCTGGAACGGGAACTCGCACGCATTTGCCGGAAGGTGGTAAAGGAACTTCTGCTCGACAAAAAGCGCACGCGTGTGCAGGTTTCGGATCGCAATCTGGACAAGTATCTCGGGGTGCGCCGCTTCGACTTTGGCAAGGCGGAAAAGGAAAACCGTATCGGTGAGGTCACCGGTCTGGCCTGGACTGAGGTGGGTGGTGAGTTGCTGAGTATCGAGGCGGTGGTCGTGCCGGGTCGCGGCAAGCTGCTGATCACCGGTAAGCTGGGGGATGTCATGCAAGAATCCATCCAGGCGGCCATGAGTGTGGTTCGTGCGCGGTCGCGGGCATTGGGCATTCCCGCAGATTTTTACCAGAACCATGACTTCCATATCCATGTGCCGGAAGGCGCCACGCCAAAAGACGGGCCCAGCGCAGGCATCGGCATGGCCACTGCCTTGGTATCGGCACTGACCAATATTCCGGTACATGCCACGGTCGCCATGACCGGGGAGATCACGCTGCGCGGCGAGGTCCTGCCCATCGGTGGGTTAAAGGAGAAGTTGCTGGCGGCACATCGCGGCGGCATCAGTACGGTCCTGATTCCGGCGGAGAATGAAAAGGATCTGCAGGAAATCCCCAAAAACGTGCGTGATGCGCTGACCATCAAGGTGGTGCGGTGGATTGACGAAGTTCTGGCGATCGCGCTGGAGTCTTCGCCGACACCTTTGCCGCCTGAAAGCGGCGGCGATGTGCTGGTTAGTGTGGTGCCCGGCAAAGAGTCTTCCGAGGACAAGGCCATGGCCCATTAGAGGCGATATGAGGGCTCATTCCCGCAATTTTAATAACGGAGAATGGGTCCAGAATGCGGCGATATCCAATGTTGATGTCCCTGGTGGTGAAGATTCCAGAGGGAAAGTCTGGCCGTCCTTTGTGACGCCGGGCATTTTATGCACTTTCTTGACAAGCCTTTTTTTACCCTGCTATAACGTTTTCTGGATAGAGTTGATGCGCAGTTATACCTAGTAACCGAGTCCATAACAGGAGAAAGAAATATGAATAAATCGGAGTTGATCGAGAAGATTGCAGAAGAAGCTGGCGTGACCCGTGCCGCCGCCGGCCATACTCTGGATGCGCTTGTCAAGGTGGTTACTGACGCGCTCAAGGCTGGTGATCAGGTAACTCTGGTCGGTTTCGGTTCATTTCTTGTTTCCAGCCGTGATGCGCGCAAAGGCCGTAATCCCGCTACCGGCGCGGAAATCATGATCGCCGCAAGTCGCGCGCCTAAATTTAAGGCTGGTAAAGCGTTGCGTGATGCAGTAAACTAGCGCGTCTGGTTTGGGCGGTTAGCTCAGTTGGTAGAGCGTCGGCTTTACACGCCGAATGTCGGGGGTTCGAGCCCCTCACCGCCCACCACCAATTTTATTGGGGTGGTAGTTCAGTTGGTTAGAATGCCGGCCTGTCACGCCGGAGGTCGCGGGTTCGAGCCCCGTCCGCCCCGCCAATGCGAGTAAGGCGACCCTTTTGGGGCGCCTTTTTTTATGTCGGTATTGCGCGGTGGCGTGAATACCGATATCCGCCAATAAACTGTTCAGGTGTTTTCTAAAATTAGTTGTTGGAGCCGTCTTTAGCCTGTTTTTTGGTGTTCCGGTTTTCGGGGGATATATTTATGATGGAAACGTTTCGGAATTTCGGCAGATCGTGGGTGGCAAAATCACTCATGGTTTTAATCGCGTTGTCTTTCGTGCTTTGGGGCGTAAGTGGGTATTTATTCTCTGGACACTCAACCTCATCTGTCGTGGCGACGGTGGATGGCCAGAAGATCAGCGATGCCGCGTTTCAGAAACGTATGAAAGATGCCCTGGCGCGTTATAGCCATATTTTCGGTGCAACAACGGCGGCGAAGATGGCGGCGGATAGGAGCTTCGGTCTGGAGGTGCTTAATGGTTTGATTGACAATATGCTTTTGGGCATGGAGGCGGGCCGTCTGGGCTTGCAGGTGTCCGATGCTGCGTTGGCGAAAAAAATCGAATCCATTCCAGCCTTTCAGGAGAAGGGTGCTTTTTCCAAAAGTCTTTACCAGAAATTGCTGGCTGCCAATGGAATGACACCGGCACAGTTTGAAGACATGCTGCGGGAAAGCATGCGTCTGGAGCAGTTGCAAGTCGTTCCTCAGGTTGTAGCCACGGCATCGAAGGTCGAGGCCACCCGGATTTGGGCTTGGTCACAGGAGTACCGTGATGTCAGCACGGTAGATATCCGGGATAGCGACTTTGCTGCGGCAGCCAGGCCAACGGCTACCCAGGTGGCCGATTACTACCACGCCCACATGGATCAATTCCGGTTGCCGGCGCAGGTGCAGGTACAGTATGTGGTGCTGGGGCCGAAGGATTTTGTCGCCAAGAGTGGCGCTCCGACCAGCCCGGCGGTCAGTTCTCCCCCTGTAGCGACCCCTCATCCCGCTGTTGCTGTTAATAGTTCTGCGGAAAATGCCTTCCAGGCCCAAGTGGAGAATTTCAAGGATCGCCTGTTCAGCAGCCCCGATGGGTTGAACGCGGTTGCCAAAGCCTATGGCCTGACGGTGCAGGAAAGCGGCGTACTTACCGCTGGCAAGGTGCTTACCAAAGGACCTTTTTCCGACGCCAAAGCGCTTGATCTGGCGTTTAGCAAGGCGGTGCTCGCCGGAAAAAATAGCACGGCGCTCACCTTGGCGAACGGGGATTTGCTCGCGGTGCATCTGCTTCACTATACACCAGGTAGTGCCCAACCCCTGAGTGCCGTCGCAGGAGCCATTACGGCAAAACTAAGCACAGAGAAGGCGGAGCAACTGGCCCAGAAGAAAGCGCAGGCATTGCTGACGGCGGCGCGTCAGGCGAAAGATATGAATATGCTGACAGACCATGGCGCCTATCCGCTGCATGCGTACCGCGATGTAACCATACATAATGCGCTGGGGTTGGATAAAGCGGTGTTGGAGGCGGCTTTCACGGCGCCTGCACCGGTTGGCGGGGTCCCCTCCATGGATATGGTGAAAACGTCGTCGGGCTACCGGATTTTTGCCGTTACACGCGTAACTGCCCCTGCGGCAGCGGCCATAAATCCCAAAGTGACGGCGCAAATTCGTGCCTCTCTGGAGGAGCAAAGGGGCCGTCTACTGTCGACCGCCTATCTGAAGGACTTGCGGGAACATGCCAGGGTGAAGATCAACAATGCACAGTTGGCGCAGATTGCGCGTTGATCCCCGGTTCGCTATCGCCGTCCTTCCCGGTCTTGGGAATGACCTGTAGGGGCGGTCAGCCGTTGCAGCAGAGCGGCCAGCGCAGCGCTGAACATACCGATCAGGGCGCCGCCAAGCACATCGGCGGGGAAATGTGCGCCGACCGCCATGCGTGACCATGCCACCAGCACCGCATACACCGCAGCGGGTATCCACAGGATTTTGGAGGCCTTTCCCAGGAGCAGGCTGCCGACGAGCAGAAAGGCCATTGCCGCATGGCCGGAGGGAAAGCTGTGCCAATATTCCGGCCTTCCCACCACATGTACCGACAGAGACCCAAGTGCAACCACGGGGCGGGGATAAGCGAGCCCTGATTTGAGTGCCACGACGATCAGCCACACGGCCAACTCACCGACGGCGAAATTCCAGACAACAGCAAAGGGCAGCGTCAGGGGCCTTAGCCGGAAGATCACCACGAGCAGGGCCATCCAGACGGGAAAATAAGCGGGCTGGGCAACCCACGATACCATCTCCATGGCCGCCGAAAGCGTCGGCGTATCACTCAGGTGATTCACCGCCAGAAAGATGCGGTCATTCCACCCGTACCATGTATACCATTCCGGCTGCGGGAGCATCGTGGACAACGTCAGCTCATACCCAGGGCGACAAGCCAAAGTCCGACCCCGCCCAGAGCACTGAGCATCGCCATGCCGAAAAGCCAGACCCTTCCAGTCAAGGCCGTGATAGAGGCCAGTGAGATGGCGATTTGTAAAAAGATCATCGCAATGGCCATATCGTTATGCGGTCTGTTCAATTGCTCCGAACGCATATTGGCCGCTGTGGAAAGTTGCTCCAGTTGCCGGGCTTCGGCCTGAACGGTCTTTTTCTGGCCCGTATATTTGATGATTTCCTTCTGGTAAGGCCCTGCCTGATTCTGCGGAGTCAGATCCACAGCCAGTTGCATGAGGTGCTCTTTGGTGCTGATGGCCTGGTAGTAGTTCCATTGGTCCGTCGCCTTGGCTTTCTCCAGCACCGCCTCGTTCTTGGCCAGCAACACCTCGTTCATCAGATGAGTCCCCTGATAACTGACAACCGCGCCGATGGTGGCCAGCAGCGCGGTGAAGATGGCCACCCACTGACTGAGGGAATGCTTGTGGGCGGGGCGTTCGGCAGCCACATGAGCGGCTTCTTCGTGCGGGGCATGGGTGTGCAGGGATTCGCTCATGGATTTTGTCCTTTTCACTGGAATGGTTGGCGTAGGGAACCGGAAGGCCCTGCGGCGCGGCAATTATCCTCTATCGCCGCAATTCTGCCTAGCAGCCTTATGTCTTGGAACCAGTCAGTATGAACTGGTACCCTTTGGCTGATCCCCGGAGCGAGGCAAGATAGAATGTTGGCAGCCTAAGGAATTGATCCAGGCACCGGCGAGATTCGCCAATCCCGGATCTTTGTGGCGGTGCCGGGGGCTTCCAGCTATACCTATTGCGAGGCCACCTGAAGCCAGAGCCTCAGCGACTTCCTGGGGCGGCCCCATGTGCGTGCCTTGCGATACTTTGGCGGCGTACCCGTCCTGCTGGTCCCCCCTCCGGACCATTCTCATCCCATCCGTACCGATCATCTCGGCTTAACCTGTTGGAAGAATACGCCTGGGGATGAGCAATATCAGGGGTAACAGGCAAAAGAAGATGATGGTGATCCACTGAAACACGTCCAGGAAGCCGATCATTTCGGCCTGGCTGTATAAGGTCTGACCGAGCAATGCCCAGACGCGAGGGTCCTGTGGTGCCAATCCGCTGGCTTGCAGCCAATTCGGCAGCGTCGCACTGAAGGTATTGATGTGTCCGCCCAACTGGTTCCAGTTGATCTGGGTCTCATTGGTGAGCACGGTACCGTCGATGGCGATGCCGATGGAATTCCCGAGGGTGCGGGCGAGGTTGAAAATGCCGCTGGCTTCCGCCGATACCGCAAGCGGCAGGGTATCGAAGGCGATGACGGTAAGGGGCACGAAGATCATCCCCATGCCGATCCCCCGGATAATACCGGGATAAATGACCCAAACAGGACTGATATACAGACTGTAACTGGTCATGATCCAGGTACTGATCCCGGTCAGCAAAACCCCGGCTACGATAAAAAGTCGCGGCTGGTAACGATTGATGAAGCGCCCAACGATCATCATGGTAACGGCGCTGGCAACGCCGCGCGGAAACATGACCCAGCCGATGGTTTCCGGCATGTAATTCAGCAGCCCCTCCAGCATGAGCGGCTGCATGGCGGTGGTGCCGAAGAGGCCAAGGCCGAATACGCCGGTGATCAGCGTGGCGGTAGCGAAACTGCGGTCGCGAAAGAGATGGAGATTGATGATGTTGTCGGCGATCATCCATCCCCGCAGCAAAAAGGTGAGGATACCAAAAACCGCGAGGATCGACAGGGCCACGATGAGTCTGGAGTCAAACCAATAATCCTCATTACCCCGTGACAGCACGATTTGCAGGCAGCCGATTCCAATCGCCATGAGCAACAGACCCGGCCAGTCGGTGGACAGATTTTTTCTTTCGCTCTCCCGCATGGTGGCGGCACCCAGCAAGAGCGAAAAAATCCCGACGGGAAGGTTGATGTAGAACAGCCAACGCCAGCCCATGTGCTGCGTGATATAGCCACCCAAAACCGGACCCATGGCCGGCGCCACCATCAGCACCATGCCCCAAATGGCCATGGCTCGCCCCCGTTCCTTGCCCGGAAAGAGGTCGACCATGGTGGATTGAGCCAAGACCACCATGAGCGCGCCGAATCCCCCTTGCAGGGTGCGTAAAAAGACGATTTCCGCCAAAGTCTGGCTCGCCCCGCACAGCCCCGAGGCAATGACAAAACCGGAAACACTGATGAGGAAAAGACGCCGCCGCCCAAAGAGGGCGGCAAGATGGCTGGTCAATGGTATAGTGACTGCGTTGGCGGCCAGATAGGCGGTGAGCACCCAAGTGATCCGGTTCGGCGTAGCAGCCAAGGCTCCCATCATATAGGGCAGCGCCACGCTCACTACGGTCATGTCCAACAAGACCATCACCATCGCCAGCATGAAGGCGATGGTGATCAGCCAACGATGCTCTTGGGATGATTCAGGAGGGGTGGTCGCATGAATTGCCCTTGCCGCCAAGGGGTTATCTCCTTTGGTAAAACCGTGAATTGCGCCCGCCGTGAGCTATGCGGGTGCCCGCCAATGGGGATTCCTGCCGTGATAAAGTAATGCGTTGTCCCCACTACCAGCGAAAACCCGACAGGTGACGCCAGCGTGGCAGGTCTTTGGCTATGGGCAGACTTACACCGTGGTCCCATGCCCATGTTTCCGGATGGCTCAAGGGACGCGCTGTGGCGAAAAGTCGGCGAATGCGTTCTTCTGTCCTCGGATGGGTGCGTAACCACGAGGGAACGGCTACTCTGCCCAGTTTGGGGAACAGTATTTTCATTTCCCGTTCCTGGGCATCTTCCATCTTTTGCAGTGCGCTGGCCAGACCCTGGGGGTCACGGGTGAGTTCCATGGCACCACGATCCGCCTCAAACTCACGTGTGCGAGAAAGAACCAATTGCAACGACATACTTACCGAGGGTGCGACAATCAGCAAAAAAATCAGTCCCCAGGGCATGGTGTACTTATGCATAATCCATAAGGGTAAATTGATCAGGATCAAAACCTGGCCCAGCAAACAGAACGTCCATGTCATCTGGCTGAAGAGATCCGCAACAATCATGACCCAGATATCCTTGTGGCGGATATGGGAGATCTCATGTGCCAACACAGCAGCCAGTTCACGCCCATCAAGTGTGCGCAGCAGGCCATCAGAAATCACCAAGGACACATGCGCATCCAGTCCGGTGGAAAATGCATTCAGGACAGGGGTGGGCAGGTGATACAAGGTCGGAAAATGTTTTAACCCAGAGCGTTCGGACAGTCTTTGCACCATATCGAAGAGCAGCGGCGATTGCCCGGGTGTAATGACTTCCGCTCCCATTCTACGAATGAGTAATTGTGGCATCAGCCGGGGCGCAAATAAAATAAACAGAATGCCCGCACCCAGCATCACGTAAAGCGTATCCACTCCACCCAGGAGCCAACCGATCCACATCATCAACAACAACATCGCACTGATGATGCCTGTCGATTCAAGCCAATTGATAAGATGGTGCCAACGCCAACGCAACATTAAGCCCTCTCTCTGGGAATCTTTTGACCCCAACCCATATGTCCAGTGCCCGGCCTAATGAACGGAAGCGCATGAGATAAACGGGAAGCATGCCATGGATAAAACACCCACCACGGGGGACACGGTCACGATTTTCCCACGGTATACATGAGTCATGGTGAAAGATGCGCGCGTCCGCACATGAGGTCGAATTTCCCGTCCAGGGTCATTCTGATTTGCAACCCCTTTTGAAATGCGGAAGGAGGCAACACCAGAAGGCGCACGGCGACCTTATCCTGATTACTATGGATTATCTCTCCCGCTGAGCCGCCTTAAACGTATCATGGCGCCACCGTCACCGGCGTACCGATATGCATCATTCCATAGGCTCTTTGTGCCGCCTTTAACGGCAGTTCCACACAACCGTTACTTTGCCGAAACCCGTACGCAAGACGTGGGAAATAGTGCACCGCACGGCCATCCCAGAAATAGTTGACGAAGCGCACGCCTGAATCGTTATAACACTCGCCATGGGGAAAACAACCGGTCATTCGCGTACTCAGAAAACGCGCGTAGACTGCCCAAGTACCGTTGGGGGTGACCGCACCGGACACCCCGGTATTGGTCGGGCTTTGCAATACCCATTTACCCCTCTCCGTTTCCGCATTGTAGCGCCAGATGGACAACGTTTCTGGCGTGCCTTTGCGCACATAGACCCACACAAACGGCTTTGGCGCGTCTTCTCCGCGCCGATGGGCGGCAAGGACAGCCGCATAAAGGCGATGGCGGTTGTCATGATCAAACCAGTCGCTGCTTTGGTTGGACCATGGCAGCCCGTGCACCTTGGCAAAAAAATCCAGTGCCCCGAAGAGCAAGGGCGATCCCGGAGAGTTCGGGATGAGCACCTGTAGTGCGGACGGCGTGCCAGACGGCCATAACCACCAAATTTGTGGGTTTGCCCCTCCTAGCCCGGTCCAGCCCACTTGCCCCGGTAAATAGTGCATTTGCGCAAGCGCGCGGGCAACACGCAACCAAGCTGGTGTCGGCGCTGTTGCCGCGAGTGCGCCGCAGCCAGCGGCAGCAGCAGGCCATAACAGAACCATCAGAATCCATATCCTTTTCACGTCTCGCGTTCCTGCCATGCTCCCATAACCAACACCGCGGCACCGTGGACTGCGCCACGTCTCAAATTCGCCAATGCCACATTCATCATGGCATGCATGAAACACCTCCTTGTAGTCGCCATATAACTTCCATGACGATGTACCGTCGCGGGTTTACGGAAAGCAACAAGCCTGATTCTGCAATTGTAGACCAGCCGGCAATGGTCGCGTCGCCAGCCATGGCAACGAGGGCGGCACCCGCCACGATATCCGTCACCACCGGCGCACCCCCTGCGGAATCCCAGAGTGATGCGCACCACCATGGTGCGGGAATCCATTGCTATAATGAAATGGACTGGCGTTGAGATTCAACAGCGCAGCGCCAGGCCTTGCCGGACAGAACGCGGGCGATCCTGCAAGGTGAGGGCCCCGTCCCGCATCATTCAGGAGCAATAACATGGCACTTATGAAATGGGAACCACTGCGTGAAATAGACGACATGTTCGACCGCTATATAATGTCGATGGGTTGGCCTTCCCGGCGTCAGGAACTCATAACAGCGGGTGATTGGTCGCCCCGCGTTGATATTAGCGAGACTGATAACGAGTTCCTGATCAAGGCCGAAATACCTGAGGTCAAGAAAGAAGATGTCAAAGTCAGTGTGGATAAAGGGGTGCTTACCATCCAGGGGGAACGGAAGCAGGAGAAGGAGGAGAAAGGAAAAAAATTTCATAGAATCGAGCGATACTACGGAAGTTTCATCCGTAGCTTTACGCTGCCAGATAATGTTGACGAATCCAACATAAAAGCTACGTTCAAGGATGGTATGCTGAATCTTCAGGTGCCCAAAAGTGCTCGGGCGAAGCATAATGCCATTGAAGTGAAAGTGGAGTAATTGCGCCCGCAAACCGCTCCGCCGTGCGTACCAGGTGCAGCATTTACCTGCTGTATTCTGGCTGCTATGCAGGGGTTTTGGGATGACGCCCGGATTTTTGGCACGATTGGCCGTGACCATTGTTGTCATGAGCGGGTTGATCGGTCAACGGGAGGTAAGGCATGGTAGGGTCAGAACGGTCCGTTCACATTTCGGCAGAAGGGGTGAGATTGGAAGGCAACTGGGTGATTCCCGAAAACGCCCTCGGCCTGGTGCTCTTTGCCCACGGCAGCGGCAGCAGCCGCCTAAGTCCCAGGAATAATTACGTGGCGCAGGTGCTGCGTGACGGCGATATTGCTACCTTGCTCTTTGATCTGCTGACCGAAGAGGAGGATCGGGTATATGCCACCCGCTTCGATATCGGCCTGCTGAGCGAGCGCCTGGCTTTAGCTACCCGCTGGACACAGCGACAGCCGGAGGCAGCGGGCCTGCCCCTGGGTTATTTCGGTGCCAGCACCGGCGCTGCGGCAGCCTTGCGCGCAGCCGCCCAAT
>JAMCRJ010000099.1 GCA_023381645.1 Gammaproteobacteria bacterium | reverse complement strand
AGTGGCCGTTCTCGAAGCCATGCTGCTTGCCGGAAACATAGGCCTGATGGAAGTTGCGCAGGAAGACGGCGGCCAGGGACTCCACGTTGCCGATGCCGGAGCCGTGGTAGTTCCAGGCGGTGCAGGAAGTCTGGTCGGTTTCGTCCAGATAGTCCATGCCAAACTTGTTCATGAACCAGAGGATACTGGTGGGATAGCCGGGGATGTTGCCGCACTGCCCGCAGCTCTTGTGATGCCAGAACTGATTCGTAGGAATCCGCTTTTTCCAGCCATACAGAGTATCCACTTCAACGGGCTTGTGCTGGTCCGTAAGGCGGTGGACGATGATTTCGCCTTCCTTCTCCAACTGCCACATGTGATCACGGACGTCATCCATCCGCTCGCCCAGGTCCATCGTACGCCGGTCGACATGGCTGCGCACCCAGGCCGTTGCCGCTTCGGCTTCATTCGCCGAAAGATTCGTGTCCTGAAAGAAGACGCCGTGCCCCGCCACGCCTTGCTGTGTGCTGTTGTCGCTCATGATGGTCTCCTCAGTCCTTGTCATTCTGGCTCTCGAGCCAGTCTTCATAGTCTTCACGTTTCTCGTCAATGAAGTCCTCAATGACGTCGAAAAGGTTTTCATCCATGGTTTCCAATGACTTCAGCACGCCCGTCATTTCCCAGATGGTGTACATCTCGACGGAGGTTTTTAGCGACACTTCCCACGCCGTTTCCACGGTTTGCAAGGTGCGCACCGGAATGGCTTTACGCAGTATGCGCAAGTCGCCTTCCACCTTCTGGATATTGGGGCCCCAGTCGGGGAAGTGATCGGGCTGGATCATGTCGGGGGACAACTGATTGCCCGTGGTGATCAGCTTGAGCATGACGCGCCCGAACGGTCGCAGCACATCTTTAGCCGACTGCATGCCATGGCGGATGGACACTTCGCGCATGATCATGACAAGCCCACCGGGGGAATTCTTGAAAGGACAGCGTGCGGCACAGGTCATACACTGCGCACAGGCCCACATTTTCTCCTGCATCGCATCGTAGATCTGCTCGACATTTTCCGTCCACAACAACTGCACAATCTCGCGCGGACTATAGTCATAGAACTGCGCAGACGGGCAGGTGGCCGTGCAAATGCCACAATTCAAACATCCATTGAGTTCGTGGTCGTAACGAAAATCCGCACGGATTTCGTCGAACATCTCCCTCATTTCAGCGTAAGTCGCCATTTACTCGCTCCTCGCTAGCAATAAATACGTCGTACCTGTTGACCCGCAGTGCAGACCGACAGTTCACATGAAGAGCGTAATATCAGACTCTCCCGCGAACTCAAAGAACGAGGCAGCACCACCGAGTTCAATGCCGTCAATGAAATCAGCCGTATCAAACTCGAAAAGATCAACGGTCATCTGGCAGGCGATCATCCGTACTTCTGCTTCAACACAGAGTTCGCGAAGTTCTTCCAGACTGGCTACACCCTTTGCCTTCATTTTGCTCTTCATCATGGAAGTAGCCATCCCTTCCATGCCGGGGAGCACCATCATCAGTGTCGGCATTGGTATCGGCATTGGCATTGCGGGATTCCCGAGCGGACTCACGCGCAGATGGCTCAAATCCTTCTTCAACAATTGCAGGCCGTAGAAGGTGAAAAATATTTCAACCCCATAGCCGAGCGCCGCTGCGGTAGATGCCAGAATGAAGGGCGGATAACCCCAATCCAGCGTGCCCTTCGTAGCGATAATTGCCAACTTTTTCTCGTCCATTATGTTTACTCCCGGTCGGGCTCGCGGCCCGGCTCTGATAAATTAAGCCTTCTGGATGAAGAAGATGAACTCGCCAGCAGCTTCCGCCTGTTCCAACAGGGGATTCTTGGTCTGCTTGGCAAACGCTTCGAAGTCCTTCACCGCGCCAGGGTCGGTGGCGACGACCTTCAGGACCTGACCAGAGGTCAACTCCCCAAGCGCCTTCTTGGTGCGGAGAATCGGCAGCGGGCAATTCAGTCCGCGCGCGTCGAGTACTTTGTCTTCTTGTACCATGAGTTAACCTCCTCGGTTATGATGTCTGAAAAACCACCTGCAAGACTCTATCAGGAAAAGCATGAACAGCAAGGCAAATATTTTGATTTGATGATTAAGCACCCCTATTTTAGAGTATCCTTATCAACTGGACAACTGAACCAGGGGGAACCCCCGGTTGACCCAGGCGGATATTCCGCCACGCAAATTCAGCACTTGGCCAAAGCCTTGGGACGCCGCGAAAGCCGCCGCCTGCGCCGAACGCCCGCCGCTCAGGCAGTAAAAAACGAGCGGTTGCGATTTATCCATCTGCTGCACGGACATGGGAAGCAGGTGCAGCGGCAGGTGTCTGGCACCATCGATGACGCCCCTCGCCACTTCGCCAGGCGAACGCACGTCAATCAGCGTAAACGCCCCCCCCTGTTCTCCTAGGGCTTTGAGCTGATCCGCAGTGATTTCCTGAAATCCGTACATATGCACTCGCTTGCATGAAAGAAATTTTGACCGGGGATTCTACACGAAACGCCTTGCAGGCTAACCCCCAAGCCGCATCATGAACACTCTGGCGGAACGGTTGGGGTCATTTACAAAGTGATGGTGTTCCGGCTTGTCGCGCCAGATCCCTCGGATAATGGCCTCCGCGATCTGTCCGTCACTGGCTGCTCCGCGTAGGAGGGGCAAGAGTTCCAGCCCCCCGTCCTGCCCCAGACAATACACCAGACGCCCCGTTGCGGTGAGGCGTACACGGTTGCAGGTTGCGCAGAAATCGTCGCTGATGGGCGTGATGAAGCCCACCTGGGAGCGCACCGCAGGGGGCTGATAGAGCCGCGCCGGACCATTATCTGCAGGTCGAATCACGGGTTGCAACGGACCGAAGTGCTGCTCGATAACCTGCTGCGCCTCGGCAGCGCTCAAGAATTGCGTCTCCCGGGCATCCGCCCCCGCTTCACCGAGCGGCATGGCCTCGATGAAGCGGATATCGACACCACGCTGTATCGCATATTCCAGCAGCGCTGGCAGGCTATCCCCATTATCCTGGCGCAGCAGAACGACGTTGAGTTTTATCCGGGGAATCTTTGCCTGTATCGCCGCATCGATTCCTTCCAGTACGCGACGCAGGTTACCACCACGGGTCACCCGTGCGAAAACCTCGGGGTCCAGACTGTCGAGACTGACGTTCAGGTTGTTGACGCCCATCTGTTTCAGAGCGTCGGCGCGCCGCCCCAGCAGCAATCCATTGGTGCTGATGCTGATCTTGCCTACACCGTGACGTCGCGCGAAGCCGACGAAAGACAGAATCTGCGGATGAAGGAGTGGCTCGCCCCCCGTAAAACGTATATGGCGGACGCCGAGTCCGCTGAAAATGCGAATCAGGCGGTCATATTCTTCCGCCTGTAGATGGTCTTTCCGCACGAAGAAGGGTGTCCCCTCCTCGGGAGAACAGTAGCTACACCGGAAATTGCAGTGCTCCGTCACCGAAATGCGCAGATAGGTAACGCGCCGACCGAACTGGTCCGCCAACGCAGCCCCCTGCGCCGGTTCTGCAACTAATCCCTGCGGCATGCCGTCTGCTCCCTGGGAACCCTACCCTAAGGAGGTCATACTAGACCTCTTTTAAGACTGTGTTCAACTCTGCCGACACCAATGACAGAGACAAATGATATGCTGCGCTGCGCCAAACCCCTGGGCCGGCCGTTACAGAACGACCGGGAAGGTATGCCCGGATTTTTGACAACGCAAGTCAACGTTTTTAATTTTATAATAAGTAGTGTTTATTTGCTTTATGCCCGGCGCGGTGATTAGTTTAGGAGGCACAAGCCAAGGAGATCCATACATGATTCGCAATGATTTCAAAGAACATTCGCGCATTACCGTCACTTGGAAGGACAAGGACGGCAGGCTGCGGCCTGGCAACTTCTATGTCTATGCCCTTCTCAAGGACGCCATGATCGTACGCGCCACCGACAAGGACGGCCTGCTGCGCAAACTCCCTTTCAGCGATGTACTGCGCGTGGTGAAGTTTCAGGACGTGGCACCACAGGACCGGTACATGATCCCCGAAGACATCCTGAAGGAAGCGAGCTGGAAGGACCGGGATGTGATGATGCGCTACAGCTCCTCGCCACACCGCGGCAAGTAGATATCAGCGGACTGGCGGGCAGGACGCAGGGATTCTCTCCCAGAGACCCGTCTTGCCGCCCTCTTTCCGTAAGAGACCGATATTTTGCAGCAGCATCCCACGATCAATGGCCTTGCACATGTCATAAATAGTGAGCAATCCCACGGAAACAGCCGTGAGCGCCTCCATTTCGATGCCCGTCTGACCGACACAGCGCACTTCTGCGCGGCAGACGATCCGCGCAGGATCGGAAGCAGGGGTTAATTCGACTTCGACACCGGTGAGGAGCAAGGGGTGTGCCAGAGGAATCAACTCCCAGGTCCTTTTGGTGGCCTGTATGGCCGCGATGCGCGCGACCCCCAGGACGTCACCCTTTCCCATTCGTCCAGAGGCAATGCGTTCCAGGGTGGAATCCGCCATCAGAATTTCGCCTGCCGCCAGCGCAACCCTGGTCGTCACCGCCTTGGTACCGACATCGACCATGTGCGCATCGCCTTGCTCATTGAAATGATTGACGGCATCCGGATTTGACATGAATGGGAGACTCCTTTTCGTAAGGGACCGAAAAACACGCACCACGCAGGGCCACCATCCATGAGCATTCCGGAATGGCCGTGAACGATTCTCCGTTCTTTTGGTATCCCCGCGCAAGCCGGACGTTTGGCATCATGGCTTTGGTCTCGGCCGTCCCTCATGATAGACTGCGCGATGCACATGGCTTGTTGCGGATGCAGTAATTTTACTGCTCCCCCAAAGCGCCTCCATCCATTTCCAGCAAGGCTTCTAACTTGATGATATTTAAACGAATTCTTGGCCTTTTCTCCACCGACCTGGCCGTAGATCTAGGTACCGCCAACACCCTGATTTACGTGCGAGGCAAGGGTATTGTGCTCTCCGAGCCCTCCGTGGTGGCCATCCACACCGGACGGCATGGGGCCACCAGCCGACAGTTGCACGTCGGAGAGGAAGCCAAACGCATGCTGGGCCGCACACCGGCCAACATTACGGCCATCCGGCCGCTGAAAGACGGTGTGATTGCCGATTTCCAGATTACCGAGGCCATGCTCAAGCACTTCATCAAACGTGTGCATCATCAACGTTTCCTCAGCCCCAGCCCGCGGATCATCGTCTGTGTACCCTATGGTGCAACACAAGTGGAACGGCGCGCCATCCGTGAATCGGCGATGAGCGCCGGGGCGCGCGAAGTGCACCTGATCGAGGAGCCGATGGCTGCCGCCATCGGCGCCGGGATGCCTGTTGCGGAGCCCACTGGCTCCATGGTGGTGGACATTGGCGGCGGCACCACCGAAGTCGGCGTCATCGCACTGGGCGGGGTGGTCTACTCCCAGAGTGTGCGGGTAGGCGGCGACAAAATGGACGAGGCGATCGTCAACTATATCCGGCGCAATTACGGCATGCTGATCGGCGAGACGACCGCCGAAGAGATCAAGAAGAAGGTTGGCTGCGCTTATCCCGGTCAGGAAGTGCTCAGTATAGAGGTGCGCGGCCGCAATCTCGCCGAAGGCGTTCCCCGGACATTTACGATTACCAGCAATGAAATCCTCGAAGCCCTCCAGGAACCATTAGGCGCCATTGTCGGTGCCATCAGACTGGCCCTGGAGCAAACCCCCCCCGAACTCGCGGGCGATATCGCTGAACGGGGCATGGTGTTGACGGGTGGCGGCGCCCTCCTTCGCGATCTGGATCGACTGATCATGGAGGAAACCGCGCTACCGGTCATCGTTGCGGAGGATCCATTGACCTGCGTGGCACGGGGCAGCGGCCGGGCACTGGAAGAACTGGAGTTGCTGGGTGAGGTATTTGCCGACGATTAAGCCTTCGGCTACCACGAGCTACCATGCCTGCATTGTTTTTCCCCCGCCGCTACCCGCCGCTCCTTCGCGTAGCGGTGCTGATGTTGTTGACTGTATTCGTCTCGGTATCCAGCGAAAAACACCCCAACATGGGAAACGTCTCTTTGACCATAGCTTATCCTGTGCAGTGGATCAGCATGCAGGGGGCACGTCTGTGGCGGCAGACCGACCATTACCTGCAAAGCCGTGCTGCGCTGGAATCCGAAAACGTCAGACTACGCGCCGAACTCGTCCGGGCGCAGCCCAAGTTGTTGGAAGCAGATATTCTGCGTGACGAAAACCGTCAACTTCTCGCATTGCTCGACAGCATCCCCCACCCGCCCGGAAAGGTGGCCGTAGCGCAGATTATCGCCCAAAACTTGGCACCAGGCAGCCAGTTATTGGTCGCCAACCTGGGTACGCGTGCGGGGGTCTTTGTCGGACAACCGGTCCTCGCTGCCGGCGGAGTGGCGGGACAGGTGGTCCGCGTTTCCCCCGAGAGCAGCGAAGTGGCGCTGCTCTCCGACCTGGACAGCAGCATCCCCGTAAAGCCCGCAGGCTCGGACACACCATTGCTGGTGGATGGCACGGGGAACCTGGACAGTCTTACGGTACCCTTCCAACCGCGCAACACCCCCCTGAAAGTCGGCGACAAGCTCGTCACCTCGGGTCTGGGTGGGCGTTACCCGGCGGGACTCAATGTCGGTACGATTTCCGCAGTCATCCACAATGGTGACCAACCCTTTGCACAGATTGCGGTACGACCGGCCGTTCACCTGGGGCGATTGGGCACTGTGCTCATGCTCTGGGTTAACCCAGCCTCCCAGCCCGCAGCAGCGCCATGATCGCCGTCGTAGTCGTTCTCGGTTTTTTCTTCGCACTCGTGGCGGAAGCCATTCCCTGCGGTCCGTTTTACGCATCGCTCCACCCGGATTTTGTAGCCCTGCTACTGCTCTATTGGGCCATCAGCAGTGCTTCTGAACTGAGCTTTACCGTGGTCTGGCTGATCGGGCTACTTCAGGATATGGTACTTGGCGATGTGCTGGGAGCCCAGGCTATCGCCGGGGTCGTCATGATTTATCTGCTCTACACCGGCATTGCCAGGGTTCGCAGTCTGGCGTCCTGGGAGCAACTCTTCTTCATATTCATGTTGCTGCTGGCCCACCGGTTGCTGGTCTGGTCGTGGCAGGCCTGGGCAGGCACCATCACATGGCATTTTTCGCTGCTTTTAGGGCCACTGATCGGCGCCCTGTTGTGGCCACTTTTTACGTTGACGCTCGATTATCTGCGTCACGCACTGCGCCTGAACCATACATGAATGCAGTACAGCCCGCCCGGGAACATCGACAATTCACCCGCCGACTGCTGGTCGCTGCGGGACTGATCACGGCGCTTACGGCGCTGCTGGCCATACAGATATTCCGGCTGCAGGTCTGGGATCACGATCTCTATGCCACCCAATCCATCCATAACACCCTTGTGCTGTTGCCCATCGCCCCCCAGCGGGGTCTGATTCTTGACCGGCATGGGCAGGTACTCGCCGATGATCAGACCGGCTTCGCCCTTACGATCACGCCGAACAAAGCCATGCACCCGGAGGAAACCATCCGGCGCCTACGGCGGATATTGCCCGTCAGTGCAGAGGACCAGCAACGCTTCAACCGTGATCTATCCCATGTACGTCCCTATCAGCCCATTCTTCTGCGTCGCAATCTGAGTCCCGGAGAGTTGGCCGCATTTGCCGTGCAGCGACATCAATTTCCGGGGGTAGCCATACAAACCAGGACCAAACGCCACTATCCCTATGGTTCACTGTTCGCCCATGCAGTGGGCTATGTGGGCCGCCTGACCCCTGCGGAAATCCGCGAGGAGCAGATGGCGGACTACGCGGGGCTGGACAGCATCGGCAAAAGCGGCCTTGAAGCACAGTATGAAACCCTGCTGAAAGGACAGCCGGGCGACCAAGAGGTAGAGGTCGATGCACGCGGACATACCTTACACACACGCTTGCGCAACCCGCCCCGGGAGGGCGTAACCATTCGGACGACTCTGGATCTAGCGGTGCAGCAGGCCGCTGCCAAGGCCATGATAGGCCAGCAGGGCGCCGTAGTGGCACTGGATCCGCGCAATGGTGACGTACTCGCCGCTTATTCGGCCCCCGCATTCGATCCGAATGCGTTCGTTGATGGCCTGAGTACCGCTGTATGGAGCAGCCTGCGGGACGATCCTGGCACGCCCATGGCCAACCGCTTTCTGCGGGGCAGCTATCCTCCGGGCTCTACCATCAAACCTTTTGTGGCACTCAGCGCCCTGCGCGACAAGGCCATCGCCGCTGATCAGCGGCTCGCTGGCGGCGCTTACTACCAGATTCCCGGTACCAAACACAAATATTACGACTGGAAACCCGGTGGTCATGGTGCGCAAAATCTGCGCGAAGCCATTCGCGATTCCAATGACGTATATTTTTACCAGATTGCCATGCGTCTTGGCGTAATCCAGCTCGGCAACGGTCTCGCGCATTTTGGCTTTGGTCAGCGCAGTGGAGTGGATTTACCCGGGGAAGCCGCTGGGGTGGTCCCCTCCCCGGTCTGGCTACGTCGGCGCTATGGCCAGACTTGGTATCAGGGACAAACCGTGATGATGGGAATAGGACAGGGTTATCTGCTGAGCACCCCGCTCCAGCTGGCGCGGGCCACAGCCAGCATCGCCAATGGTGGCACACTGGTTATACCGCATATGAAACAATCACCCGACGGTGCGACGCAAACCCTGGATTTTTCGCCAGAGGACATCGCCGTCATTCAGGGTGCGATGCGTGATGCGGTGACTTCGGGTACCGGCAAATCACTGGCCGCCGATCTCCATGCCATTGCCGGCAAAACCGGCACTGCCCAGGTGCACCATGCGCAGCGCAATGATTCCGGTCGGGTGCTGCGCGATACGGTTCAACTGTGGCAGGATCACGCGCTCTTCATCGCCTACGCTCCGGCTGACCATCCGCGCATCGCCGTGGCGGTAGTGGTCGAACATGGCGGCCATGGAGGCAGCACTGCCGGGCCTGTCGCGAGAGCGGTTATCGACGCCTATCTCAATACATTGACGACAGCGGAGGTCCATTCATGAGTTGGCACACACGCCTGCTGAAGCCCCTGCAGAAACTGGACCCGGCAATCATGACGGGGGTGGTAATGCTCATGCTCATCAGCCTCGCGGTGATCTACAGTGGCAGCCAGGAAAGTATCCGCATCGTGCTTGCCCAACTTTTGCGATTCGCGATCGGCATCCTCGTCCTCATTCTCATTGCCAATACACCACCGGAGCGTATTCGCGCCTGGGCACCCGCCTTGTACGCTACAGGCGTCCTCTTACTGGTGATCACACTCGTGGCGGGTAAAACCAATCTCGGCGCACGCCGCTGGCTGGGCGTCGGCCCGCTGACCTTTCAGCCCTCGGAGCTCATGAAACTTGCCCTACCCCTGTTCCTCGCCTATTACTATTCGCAACGGGAAAATGTTCGCCACTGGCTTTCCGCCGTCACCGGATTTGTGCTGATTGCCATCCCCTTTCTGCTCATCGCCAAGGAGCCGGACCTGGGTACGGCGGCGCAAATTGGCGCTGCCGGGGTCTTCATGATGTGGCTGGCGGGTGTGCGCCGCCGATGGTTTATCGCGCTGATCATCCTAGCCGCCATCAGTGGGCCGGTACTCTGGCATTTTCTGCATGGATACCAAAAAGAACGCATACTGACCTTTCTCGATCCTCAACGCGACCCCCTGGGCGCCGGTTATCACATCATCCAGAGCATGATTGCCGTGGGTTCGGGAGGATTCTGGGGGAAGGGCTGGTTCAACGGTACCCAGGTCAACCTCGATTTCCTGCCGGAAGCCCAGACCGACTTCGTTTTTGCGGGATTTGCCGAGGAGTTTGGTCTGGTCGGCGTCCTGATCCTCATCTCTACTTATCTGCTCATCGTCCTGCGCGGGCTGGTTATTGCCTACGAAAGCCGGGACGCCTTCGGCCGTCTCATCGCCGGCACCCTGAGTCTGACGTTTTTTCTTTATATTTTCATAAATATGGGTATGACCACCGGAATTCTTCCGGTAGTCGGAGTGCCGCTGCCACTGGTAAGCTATGGTGGAACCGCCATGCTGACTTTCATGGTCGGACTGGGCATACTGATGTCGGTCCACGCCCATCCGCGCGTCCACGAATGATGGGGTTTCTCCGCCCAAAGGCATGGGGTACCAGGTATTGCCCGCCGTCCCCAAGCATGATTTTCTCCGCAAGCATCGCTATAATTCCAGACTTGCCCAATCCCCCTGAACTCCAATCAGCGTTTACCACTGAGGTCTCTTCATGATTGCCCGTACTTCCCTGATCACCCGGATACTCTTCCTGTTGGCCGGCTTCTGTTTCACCCCCTGGGCATCCGCTGCCATCCCCACACCCATGTTGCCCACACCGCCAGCCCCGGCACTGCCTGCCATCGTCAGCTATACGCTGATGGACTACGATACGGGTCAGATCATCGCCGCCAAAAGTGAAAACCTGCGCCGCGCGCCGGCCAGTCTCACCAAACTCATGACAGCCTATCTGACCTATCAGGCCATTCAGGGCGGCACCCTGACCGCTCAGGAAAACATCCCCATCTCCAATACTGCATGGAAAACGGGGGGTTCCAGCATGTTCGTCCAGCCCAATGTCCCGGCGAATGTCGACCAATTACTGCATGGATTACTGATTGATTCGGGGAACGATGCGGCGGTCGCCCTCGCCGAGGCGGTGGGCGGCAGCCAGTCTGG
>JAMCRJ010000069.1 GCA_023381645.1 Gammaproteobacteria bacterium | reverse complement strand
ACGAGGGTATCGCTGCTGTTGCCGAGGGTGTGAATGGAGCGAACCGCGACGTAGACCACACCGCCCACCAGCAACAGTATCGCCAAAGCGACCACCAGTACCCGCCGCGGAATGGAGTCGGCTCTGTGATGTTCTACGCGCGTCGGAACGGCTGACTCGCGATCTGTATTGTGTCCTTCCATTAAATCGGCCGCCATCGGTTCTCCGGCACAGGACGCGCATTTGCGCGCCCGGAATATCCCCATGATAGCCAGAGTGTAAGCGACCCTGGCGTCAAGGCCTAGTGTAGGCCATTGGCTACGCTTAAACATCCTCTTGAACGGGGGCGGGTGGGCATGTGCCGGGTTTGGGCCGCCGGGCTCAGGATTCGGCGCCGGCCAGTAAGGCAGCGGCCGCCTGGGTAACCGCATCATGGATTTCAATGCCACCCAACATACGGGCAATTTCCTGGCGGCGATCGGTATCGCTCAGGGCACGAACCTTGCTGAAGGTCTGACCGTCAACGATCTGTTTTTCCACCCGGAGGTGCTGGTGCCCCTGGGCCGCTACCTGCGCCAGATGGGTGACGCAGAGGACTTGCTGACGGGCGCCGAGACGCCGCAGCAGGCGTCCGACCCGTTCGGCGACGGCACCGCCGATGCCCACGTCCACTTCGTCGAAAATCAGGGTGTCGATGCGTTCCGGCGCGGCGAGGATGACCTGCAGCGCAAGGCCGATGCGTGACAGTTCGCCGCCGGAGGCAACTCGGGCCAGGGGTTGGGCGGGATGACCGGGGTTGGCGGTAATCCAGATTTCCACCTGATCCCACCCGGTATCCCGCCATTGTTTTTCGGCTTCGGGATGGCTGTACAGGCGTAGCTCGATAGCGGCATGGGGCATGCCCAGTTGCTGGATCTGTGCGATGATGGCCTGGGCCAGTGCGTCCTGCTGTCGCCGGCGTGCGTCGCTGAGGGCAGCGCAGTCCTCAACGTACGCCGCACGTGCCTGGGCCAAGTCGCGCTCGGCGGCGCGGCGGGCGGCGTCCAAATCTTCGCTGCTCAGCAATTCCCGGCGCAGCGACTCCCGCTTGGCGAGCAGACCGGCCATATCGCAGTGGTGCTTACGTTGCAGATCCTGCAGGAGTTGCAGGCGCTGCGCGATACTTTCGAGCCGTTCCGGATCGGCCTCCAGGTCGGTGGCATAGGCGCGCAGGCCGGTAATGGCTTCTTCGGTCTGAATCATGGCCGAGTTGAGCAGATCATCGCAGTCCGTCAGGCGGGAATCGTGGGCGCGGGCGGCATGCACATGGCGTTGCGCTTCGGCGATGGCACGGCTGGCAGCGCTGTCTTCTCCGTCCAGTCGGGCGAGGGCGGCCAATACGTCTTCCCGCAACTTTTCCACGGCGCCGAGGCGCTGCTCTTCGGCGCGCAGGTTTTCCCATTCATCGGCCTGCAAGCCGGCGGCTTCCAGCTCGGCGAGCAGAAAGCGCTGCCAATCCTCCTGTTCGTGTTGCCTGCCCTGCTGCTCCTGTAGCGTGGCGCAGCGCTGGGCGGCCTCGCGCCATTGCCGGTGGCGGTCGGCAACGGTGTTCAGGGTGGTCTCCAATCCGGCGAAACGATCCAGCAGAAACAGTTGTCGCTCCGGTTGCAGCAGGCTTTGGTGGGCGTGCTGGCCGAGAAGTTCGACCAGGGTTTCACTGAATTCCCGGAGTTGATTGTTGGTGACGCTGCGACCGTTGATGAAGGCACGGCTGCGACCGTTGCGCTGAATGATGCGGCGCAGGAGGCAGACATCTTCGTCCTCGATCTCCTGTTCACGCAGCCACCGACGCGCGGGGTGCTCCGGGCCAAGACCGTATTCTGCGTTGATTTCCGCCTGTTCCGCGCCGTGCCGAATATCTTCGGCATGGCCTTTGTCACCGAGAAGCAGGGCAATGGCATCCACCAGAATGGACTTGCCCGCTCCGGTCTCTCCGGTGAGCACCGTCAGCCCCGCCGCAAAGTCGATGCTGACCGCGTCGATCAGGGCAAAGTCGCGCACCTGGAGGTTGAGGAGCATCAGCCCGTTCCGGGAGAGTCGGCCCAGTGCAGCTTGCCGCGCAGGATCTGGAAGAAGTTTTCTTCCTCGGGATGGATGAAACGGGCCGCGCAGGAGGCTCGGCGGATGACGATTTCGTCGCCGATTTCCAGAGGTACGCTGCAATGGCTGTCCAGGCTGAGTGCGGCGGGCTGGCGGCTGGCGGTGAGACGGGCCACGATTTCCACCGAATCGGCCACCGCCAGGGGCCGCGCCGTAAGGGTGTGTGGACAGATGAGCACGAGGAGGAGTGCCGCAAGGGTGGGCGTGAGGATGGGGCCGCCCGCCGACATGGCGTAAGCCGTGGAGCCGGTAGGTGTGGCGATGATGAGACCGTCGGCGCGCTGGGTATAGACGAAGCGGCCGTCCATCTGCACCCGCAGTTCAATCATGCTCTCGCCGCCGCCCTTGTGGATAAAGACTTCGTTGATGGCGAGGCCGGTATGGACACGCTCCCCACTACGCCACAACTCGGCATGGAGGATCGTGCGGAGGTCTTGCTGGTAACGCCCCTCCAGAATGGGTGGCAAGGCTTCGCTGATCTGGTTGATGGAGAGGTCAGCGAGAAAGCCGAGGCGCCCTTGATTGATACCGAGGATGGGGATGCCCCTTTGTGCGGTCTGTCGCGCGGTCCCTAACAGCGTACCATCTCCGCCAAGGGCGATGACGAGGTCCGAACCGGCATCCGCTTCCGCGAAGGAAAGTAGCGGCAGCCCCAGGCTGTCGCCGATATCCGCAGCACTTTGGCTTTCCAGAAAGGTGGGCATGTCTCGCGCCAGCAAAAAATCACGCAGTTGTCGCAACCCAGGGAGAACCGAGGGATCATGGTATTTGCTGACGAGCAAGATGCGCTGAAAGGGTTGGGTCATGGGGGTAGCGTACATGGGGGCGGGGCTGGCGCCAAGGGGCCACGGCCATTTTTGCGCAGGTCGGTCTCGGGGACGGGTGTCATCCACGTATCCACAGATAAAAGCCGCGCCGGAGCAGGTGGGGCTGGTGGAGGCTGCCGGTGATGGCGAGTTGCCAATGTTCGGCATCACCGCCGGTGATCAGTATCTGTGCCTGGGGGCTGTACTGGCGATAGTCGGTAATGGCGCCGCGCAGGGCATCGGCAAAGAGGTGGATGACCCCGGCCTGAATGGCGCTGCTCGTGTCATTGCCCAGCATTTCCGCTGGGGTGTTCAGGACGACTTCGGGGAGGAGCGCCGTGCCTTCATGCAGGCCGCGCAGGCTCATGGCGATACCCGGCAGGATACGCCCGCCCCGGAAACGCCCGCCAGCCAGCAGGTCGATGGTGATGGCGGTGCCCATATCGATGACGATGCTGTCTTGTCCGGGAAAGTCCAGGGCGGCGGCGAGCAGGCAGCAACAGCGATCAAAGCCGAGGCTTTCCGGCGGATGGTAGTCGTGCGGCACGGCGCGGCGAAAAAAGCTGGGGTCGGGTTCGCGGACCTCTGCCGTGGCCAAGGTTTCCCGCCAGGCGGCAAGCGCCGCAGGCACGACGCCGCCCAGCGCGACGGGCTCCCGGTTAGGCGCGCTGAGCCATGTCAAGCCGGGCTGCTGCAGGATTTCCGCGGGTGGCAGTGAAGTGACCACGCTGGTGCTGTCAAAATGCACGCCATCGCGGGTGCGTGCCAGCAGGGTGCGAGTGTTACCGACGGCGATGAGGATCATGGATGTTGGGGCCGCAGGCTGACGTCACCGGCACACAGCCAGACCGTACCGGTGTCCGCCGTATAAGAGACCTGCAGGCGCCCGTCGGGGCCGAGGCCCAGCACCCGGGCCGCACGCACGCCCTGCGCATCGCTGATCTGAACGGACTGACGGGTCAGGCGATCCGCCTTCTTCCACAGGGGCAGGAAGGGCGTGAAGCCCGCCTCCGCAAAGCGCGCGAAGTCTTCCCGCCATTGGCGGAGAATAGCGCCGGCGAGGGTACTGCGGGTGACCCTGATGTCGAGATCGGCGAGGCTCACCGCGGAGTCCGGCAGACTGGGGTCATCGTGGATGTTGAGTCCCAAACCCACCACCAGCCGGGTTTCTCCATCTCCGCGTGGGCGGGCTTCGACCAGAATGCCCCCCAGCTTGCGCCCCTCCACCCAAAGATCGTTGGGCCACTTGACCCAGAGATCGGGCAGGCGCGCCTGCAGCAGGGTGAACACGGACAGGGCGGCAACGATGGTTAGTGCCGCATTGATCGGGCTGTGCTGAGTCCAGCCATAACTCAGATAGAGATGACGCCCGAAAGGTGAAGACCACCGGCGCCCGCGCCGCCCGCGCCCGGCCCACTGGCTCTCGGTCAGGCAGGCGTCGACGCTGGTATCCTGCAACACTTCGGTATTGGTCGAGGCGCAGCACAGCGGCAGATGGATATGCGCCGGGTCGATGCCGCCGACGTCGGCGATTTCCTGGGCGGAGAGGGGCGCGGCGGGATATTCCAGGTGCACGCCGCCATCCCGCGCATAGAGGGGGAAGCCCCATTCGCCGGCCTCCGCGAGCAGTTCATCTAAATTATCGGCAGGCCAGGCATGGGGCAATCCATCGGCCACCGCTGTCAACAAGACCTGTAATGCCGTCGAAGGCGCGTCAGGAGCGGATATGGCCATCTCCCAGGACGATCCATTTCTGCAGGGTCAGCCCTTCCAGGCCCACCGGCCCGCGTACGTGCAGGCGGTTGGTGGAGATGCCGATCTCTGCACCCAGACCGTATTCAAAGCCGTCGGCAAAGCGGGTGGAGGCATTGACCATGACGGAACTGGCGTCCACCTCGCGCAGAAAGCGGCGGGCCAGGGTGTAATTTTCGGTGACGATGGACTCGGTATGCTGGGAGCCGTAACGGTTGATGTGCTCCATCGCGGCGTCGAGATCGTCCACCACTTTGACGGAAATGATCGGCCCCAGGTACTCGGTGGCGTAGTCCTCTGCGGTGGCGGCGATGGCACCGGGGATGCGGGGCAGGCCGCGTTCGCAGGCGCGAATCTCGATCCCCTTCTCCTGCAAAGCCGCGGCGATGGGGCCGAGCAGGTCGTCCATCCGCTCCTGATGAATGAGCAGACTCTCTGCCGTATTGCAGGTGCCCAACCGCTGGGTTTTGGAATTGAGGACCACCCTCAGTGCCTTGCGGGGATCGGCGTCGGCGTCCACATACACATGGCAGTTGCCATGCAGATGCATGATCACGGGTACGGTGGCATCGGCCTTGACGCGGGAGATAAGGCCCTTGCCACCGCGGGGAATCACCACATCCACATGGCGATCCATGCCGATCAGGATACCCACCGCTTCGCGCTCGGCGGTATTGACGTACTGGACCAGGTCGAGGGGCAGGTTGGCCCTGCCGAGGGCAGCGCGCAGGCGCTCGGCGATGGCCATGTTGCTGTGCAGGGACTCGGAACCGCCACGCAGGATGACGGCATTGCCCGATTTGACGCAGAGGCCCGCCGCATCGGCGGTGACGTTGGGGCGCGATTCGTAGATCATGGCGATCACACCCAGGGGCGCGCGCATACGGCCTACCTGGATGCCGCTGGGGCGGTAACGCAGGTCAGTGATCTCGCCCACGGGGTCGGGCAGGGCGGCAATTTCTTCGAGGCCCTTGGCCATGGCTTCGACACGGGCTTCGTCCAGACGCAGGCGATCAATGAAAGCATCATCTTTACCCGCTTCTTCGGCGCTGCGTACATCCTTGCGGTTGGCACGTTGCAGATTGTCGGCGTCGCGGCGCAGGAGTTCCGCCATGGCGCGCAGGGCGCTGTCTTTGGCGGCGCTGTCCGCACTTTGCAACCGGCGCTGGGCGCTACGGGCGCGTTCGCCGATTTTTTCCAGTTCGCTACGTAAATCCAAGATGGAGCCTCCTGTGCTGGGCTCGGGCCGGACGTGAGGGCAACGGAAAGCCCGCCGCTGACCCGTGCCGGGAAACGGCAGCCCGCGTGGCCTAACCCGCGCGGGTATTGTTGGTATTGTGCCGTTCCGGAGCCATTCCGGCAATCCGTAGGCAGCGACGGCGAGCATTCAGGACTGCCGCCAAGGGGTGCCGCGGTAGACCCAGGTGGCGAGGAGTGTGGTGGCGACGATGGCGATGCAGGCGGAAAAGCCGAAGGCATAAGGGGCGCCGACCTCTTCCCATACCCAGCCGAACA
Organism: Gammaproteobacteria bacterium; assembly: GCA_023381645.1. The sequence continues at coordinate 37,427 of JAMCRJ010000069.1, read as the reverse complement.
ATAATCCTGCAGGGATCGCGCTGACGCCGGTGGCCAGGTTATACCAGCCAAAGGCCGTGCCGCGCTCGTCGGCTGTGGTCAGATCATTGATCTGGGCCCGTTCGGCCCCTTCGCTGAAGCCAAAAAACAAACCATAGGACAAGGCCACCGCCCACAACAATGGGAGGCTTTCCACCATGGCGAACAAGGCGTAGTTGCAGCCGTAGGCCGACCAGCCGATGAATAAAACGGGTCGCCGTCCCAATTTATCGGCCAGTCGTCCGCCACCCATGCCGGTGCTGCTCTTGGCCGCATGGATGGAAGCCCAGAGGAGGAGTACCTGTACGACGTCCATACCGAGCTGATAAGCACGCAGAAGAATGAAGGTTTCGGTGGCACGGGCCAGGGTGAACAAGCTCAGCGTAAGGAGATAGCGCCGGATGTGGGGGGACAGATGGTGCGGATTCAGGGAGATACGGGCTGGGGTCCGGTGGTCGGGTGGTCGTCGCACCTCACGCACACCGCCACCGAGGAGCAAAATGGCGATGGCGCCGGGGATGGCCGACAAGAGAATGACATCCTCCAAGGGGATTCCGGAAAAATGCAACACCGCCGCTGCCACCAGAGCCCCCAGCACCGCGCCCCCGTTGTCCATGGCCCTTTGGTAGCCAAACGCAAAGCCGGTGCGTTCCGGCGGCGTGGAATCTGCCAGCAAGGCGTCCCTTGGTGCGGTGCGGATACCTTTCCCCATCCGGTCGATGCTGCGAACGAGCAGGAGCACCGGCCAGCTTCCCACCACGGCGATGAGCGGCCGCGCCAGATTGGAAACCGTGTAGCCGATCACCGTCAGGCCCTTGCGCCGCCCACCGATGAGGTCAGAATGCCGGCCGGACCAGAGTTTGAGAAAGCTCGCTACGGTATCCGCCACCCCTTCTACCAGGCCCAGGGCCAGCGGACCTGCAGCGAGTATGGTGGCCAGGAGGACGGGGATGAGAGGGACCACCATCTCCGAGGCAAGGTCATTGAAAAAGCTTACCAGTCCGAGAACGAGAACAGTGAGTGGCAGGGCCTGGCGCATGGATGCCAGCGTCACCTGCACATCCGCAGGCAGAGATCGGTCAGTGCGGGCCAGACCGGCGTGGGGTCCTGCCCTTTGATGCGGGCGTCGATGGCGAGGCAATCTTCGATGCCCGCCTGTAGCCCCGTGCGGGTCAGGCGCCGTGCCGCCGTGCGCAGCCAGCCCTGTCGTGGCGGAAAAATACGGTTCTGCTGGAAGAATACATCGGCATCCACGCCGCCAGCCCGCAATTCGGCCAGCAGGCGCAGGTCCTTGTGCAGGGCCCACAGGCACAAGGCCGGTTCACCGTCGCCGTTGCGCAGGCGGTCGAGCATGTGCAGCATAGGTTCCGTTTCGCCGCGCAGGACGGCGTCGGCGAGGTCGTAAATGGTGAATTGGCTGCTGTCTGCCAGTACCGCCCGGATGGCAATGACATCGATGCGCTGCCCCGGATAGACCTGCTGCAATCGTTGAATGGCCTGATGGCAGGCCCCGAGGTTGCCGGCGCTGAGGTCGGTGAGCAACTGGACGGCGGCGCTGTCGGCCTGCATCCCGGCGGCGTTCAGGCGCTGCTCCACCCAGCGCGGCCAGTCCTGTCCCTCCGGGCGGTACAGCAGGAGGGCGTGGCCGTGAGTCTCGATGGCCTTGAACCATGCGGTTTTTTGGGTGCCGGCGTCAGGGCGTGGGCCGCTGAGAACCAGCAGCGTGTCGGGAGGTGGCGAGGCCAGCCAGTACTGCAGGGCGGCGCTGCCCTCTTTGGGGACTTTGGGACTATCCAGGCGCAACAGGAGCAGGCGCTGTGCCGCGAAAAGCGAACCCGCATCCCGCTCGTCGCGCAAGGCATCCCAGATGCCGCCACCCGGCTGAGCGAGGCGTTGTTTCTGGGCGAAGCCATGCTGTGCCGCTGCAGCCATCAGGGCGTCTTCCGCCTCCTGCAGGAGCAGGGGCTCATCGGAAAAGATGCCATATACCGATGCCAAGGGGCCGCGTAAATGGCTGGCCCATTGCGTCGGCTTCAGCCGCATCTCAGGGCACCTGCTGGCGGAAGCCAGGGCTGTTGAGCACCCGCCGCAGAATCTGTCGCGCGCCCTGCTCCATCAGCAGACGCTGCATGGTGATCTGCTGTTCGTTGGTGGCCAGTGGGCTGGCACCGTTGTAACTGAAACTGTTCTCCACCAGCAGAGGTTGGGACTCAAGCAGTATTTTATGATCGTTGTCCATCACGCTGAACTGGGCATGCAGGGTATCGAGAAACTCCTGGGCGACGCCGCTGCTCGGGCTGATGCTGATGATCCGCTGGCTGACATACGCATTGTCGATCTGGAGCAGCGGGCCATCCGATTTGGCCCTGTTGCCGTCCCGCTGCAATTCGCGATGGACGGCCTCGGCCAGACTGCCTCCGGCAGGGCCACTGCCGACGACGCGCAACCCCGCCAGCCTGGGCGGAATGGTGGCTCCGGTTTGCAAATGAAAACCGCAGCCGCCCAGCAGCGCCAGCCCCGCCACGAGCCACCAGCGACGCCACTGCAACGTGCGGCTCATCCCGCCACCACGTTGACCAGGCGGCCGGGTACGATGATCACCTTGCGCACCGTTTTGTCCTCCAGATGACGTTGCATGGCCGGATCGGCCAGTACCGCCCGCTCGACGTCGGCATGGTCCGCATCAGCGGGAAAATCCATGCGTTCGCGCAGTTTGCCGTTGACCTGAATGACCAGCGTCACGGTATCGCAACGCAGAGCCGCCGCATCGGCCACGGGCCAGGACGCATGGCTGATCACGCCGCTCTGCCCCAGTTTTTCCCAAAGCACCTCGGCGATATGGGGCGCAAAGGGGGCCAGCAGCAGGGTCAGGGCGCGCAGTCCTTCGCCCAGCACCGCCCGCAGGTCGGCCGGGGCATCCGCAGGGACCTTCATCAAGCTGTTGGTCAGCTCCATGACGGCGGCGATGGCGACGTTGAAATGATAGCGCCCGTCCATGTTGCGGCTGACCCGATCAATGCACTGATGCACCGCGCGGCGCAGGTCCACCGCCTCGGCGGAGAGCTCTGCGGACAGTGCCGGGGGCGTGGTGCCATACTCGTGGACCAGGCGCCAGAATCGGTTGAGGAAGCGGTAAGCACCTTCCACGGCGCTGTCCGACCACTCCAGATGCTGTTCCGGCGGCGCCGCGAAGAGAATAAAGAGGCGCGCGGTATCAGCCCCGTAGCGGTCGATCAGGCCTTGCGGGTCCACCGTATTGCCCTTGGATTTGCTCATCTTGCTGCCGTCTTTGAGCACCATGCCCTGAGTCAGCAGATGGCGGAAGGGCTCGTCGTGGACGCCGTCGGCGGGCAGCAGGCCGATATCGCGGAGCAGGCGGTTGAAGAAGCGGGCATAGAGCAGATGTAGCACCGCGTGTTCCACGCCACCGACATACTGATCCACCGGCAGCCAGTCGGCGGCGCGCTGGTCGAGCATCTGCCCGGCGTCGGGGCAGGCGAAGCGGGCGTAATACCAGGAGCTCTCCACGAAGGTGTCCATGGTGTCGGTTTCCCGTCGGGCTGCGGCGCCACATTGCGGGCAGGCCACCTGGGAGAACTCGAGGTCGTCCAGCAGCGGCGAACGCGGGTCTTTGAGCTGGTAGTGGGTCGGCAGGATCACCGGCAGATCCCGCTCCGGTACCGGCACGACGCCACAGTGGGGGCAGTGGATCATGGGGATAGGCGTACCCCAGTAGCGCTGGCGGGAGATGCCCCAGTCGCGCAGACGGAAGTTGACCGTCTTCCGCCCCAGTCCCTTGGCGGCTACGGCCGCGGTGATGCGGCTCTTGGCCTCTTCATTGGCCAGGCCGTCGAAAGTTCCGGAGTTGAACAAGGTGCCGCTGCCGGTGTAGGCCTCCGTCATGGTTTCGCCGTCGGTGGCGACAGCCTCGGCCTGAATCACCGTGCGAATGGGTAGACCATATTTGCGCGCGAACTCAAAATCCCGCTGATCATGGGCGGGCACGCTCATGACCGCGCCTTCGCCATAACCCATGAGCACGAAATTGGCGGTCCAGACGGGTAGCTCCACGCCGGTAAGCGGATGCCGCACGTTCAGGCCGAGGGGATGTCCCTCCTTCTCCTGGGTTTCGATGCTGGCTTCGGAAACGGACCCATGGCGGCAGCGTTCGAGGAAGTCCGCGAGTTCAGCGCTGTTTTCCGCCGACTGAACGGCCAGAGGATGTTCCGGGGCCACCGCCAGATAGGTCGCCCCCATCAGGGTGTCGGGCCGGGTGGTGAAAACCTTGATGACCCCGTCGCCAGCAACCAGCGGGAAATGAATCTCAGCGCCTTCCGAGCGACCGATCCAGTTGCGCTGCATGGTCAATACCTGCTCCGGCCAGCCCTCGCCCAGGGTGTCGAGGCCGGTCAGCAGTTCTTCGGCGTAGGCGGTGATGCGCAGGAAGTACTGCATGATCTCCTTGCGCTCGACCGGAGCGCCGGAGCGCCAGCCACAGCCCTCCACCACCTGCTCGTTGGCGAGGACGGTCTGGTCCACCGGGTCCCAGTTGACGGTGCTCAACTTCTGATAGACCAGGCCCTTCTCCCAGAGCTTTACGAACAGCCACTGCTCCCAGCGATAGTAGTCCGGCGTGCAGGTGGCGAACTCCCGTGACCAGTCGTAAGACAGGCCCAGCCGCTGCAACTGCCCGCGCATGTGGGCGATGTTGTCCATGGTCCACTGCGCTGGTGCCAAACCATGCTTGAGGGCCGCATTCTCCGCAGGCAGACCGAAGGCATCCCAGCCCATGGGCTGCATGACTTCTTTCCCCAGCATCCGCTGATAGCGGGCGATGGCGTCGGCGATGCTGTAATTGCGCACATGCCCCATGTGCAACTGCCCCGAAGGGTAGGGGAACATGGCGAGGGCGTAGAATTTGTCTCCCGAGGGCGTCGCGGCGGCCTTGAAGGTCTGCCGATCCTGCCAGCGCTGCTGCACGGCGGCTTCGAGCTCCTGGGGGGAGTAGGCGGGAGTTTCCATAAGTTTTTCTTGAACCGGATACCAAATGTGGCACAAAGGTTGCCATAGGCACGGGGGGCGCGCAATGGTTGACGGTCGCGTGCGGATGGCCAGCCGCCGTGCAGCAGGGGGGGGCGCTCGGTATGCATCCCATGCAGGATGGGGACGGTATTGATTTCATGATGGTTGGAGATTGCGGCGAGGAATCAGCAGGGGCTGACGTGACCGGGCCAGCCTGTCCATGGAATAGGGGCTTTTTGCTTTGGAGGTGCTCATTATGGTTACTTGGCAGTACCTACTTTACAAAAGGAGTTGATGAGGGTCTATTAACGGAAAGGCTCTTGTTTGGAATCCATACGCATAAGGAGGCGCTGAGTGAGCAGGATATTAGTGCTGTATCACAGTTTATGGGGGCATGTAGAGCAAATGGCCGAGGCGGAAGCAGAAGGCGCCCGCTCCGTGAGTGAGGTTCAGGTGGACGTCCGGCGTGTCCCTGAGACTATGCCGGCCGAAACCCTGGCTGCGCTTCATGCCAAGACACATCAGGCGGCCCCGGAGGCCCACCCTGACGATCTTGCCAATTATGATGGCATCATTTTTGGCACTCCCACCCGTTTCGGTAATATGACTGGTCAGATGCGCAATTTTCTCGACCGCACCGGCAACCTCTGGCAGGAAGGCAGGTTGGTAGGCAAAGTCGGGAGTGTATTTGTGAGTACGGCCACCCAGCATGGCGGTCAGGAAACCACGCTGACTTCCTTTCATACCTTTCTTTTCCATCAGGGAATGTTGGTGGTTGGGGTTCCCTATAGCTGCACAGAGTTGACAAATATGGATGAGATCAGCGGTGGTACACCCTACGGTGCCAGCACCCTGTCGAAAGGGGACGGCAGCCGCCAGCCCTCCGCCAACGAATTGACCATCGCCCGTTTCCAGGGGCGGCATGTCGCAGAAATCACCCAGAAACTATTCGGTTAACCCAGGAGGATATTTTATGTTTTCGCACAAAAATAAATCATGGTTTCCAGTGTGCGCGACTTTGATGCTGGGGATGGCTGGAGGTGCCAGCGCTGCGTCAGCGCACTACACGCCCCTCAATGGCAATCCGGACGGGATCTATACCATCGATCCGCAGCATACCAATGTGTTGTTTACGATCGGTCATGTAGGGATTGCCGAGTTTACAGGGCATTTCGACAAAATCTCCGGAACATACACCTTTGACAACTCGGCCCCACAAAAAGACCGGGTACGCATCACCATCCCCGCTGCCAGTATCAACACCAACTTTGCGCTTCGCGACCAGCACCTGCGCAGCAAGGAGTTTTTTGATGTAAAGAAATATCCGGATATCACTTTCGTCAGCACCAAGTATGCGCCCAACGGAGACAAGGCTGGAAATCTGTATGGCAACCTAACCCTGCACGGTGTGACGAAGCCGGTCATGTTCAAAGTGCGTGAGATTGGTGCAGGCGAAATTTCCTATTTGCCGAAACCCTGGGGTGGTTACTTGTCTGGTTTTGTGGCGACTGGCACCATCCACCGCTCTGATTTCGGTATGACCGCGTACCTGCCTGAGGGGTTATCCAATACCATCCACATCAAAGTCGAAGTGGAAGGCGTGAAACAATCTTGACAGCCCTTCGCCGGATCGGGTGGGTAGAGGGTGGACTGCGGTGAGCCACTGCTGGAGATTCCGGAAGGTGCCTTCCCGCGGGTGACCCCGCATCCTTGCCTCGCACTGGGGGCGCCTTATGCCGGGTCGCCCTGGCGGCTGCTGCTCTTTTCCATCGGAGATCAGATGTGGGCGCGCGCTGGGTGCAGAGTGCGCGCTGTATGGGCGGATTCCCTTTGTCGCCATTGGCGCGACAGCGCCCACAGGTTAGACTAGGGCGCCTATCACGGGTCTCAAACCTCATTGTTCCGGAGAAAAACATGGCCGAGTTGCCAGAAATAGAACTGCTCAGACAAAAGCTGCGGCGCAATATCCTGCATAAGCGGGTCGGTATCATGCAGATGCAGAATGCCAAAGGCGAGGCACTGACCGATGGGGCCGGCATCGAAGATGCCGCACTCAAAGGCAAGGCCATCACCGACCTGCATCGCTACGGTCAATACCTTTTCCTGGAACTGGATCGCAAGGACATCCTCGCCCTGCAGTTGGGTGGTGAGCTGAGCGGCGAACTCGAACGCGGTCCTGCTCATGCGGAAGGCGGGGAAGAGCCTCGAGCGACATTGGAGATTCAGATCAACGGCCAGCAGCGCCTGCGTTTTCAGGGGACCCAGTTGGGTAACCGCCTGCGCATGCTGGATGAAAACAGTGAGGTGGACTTCCTGACCAAGCTTGGCCCTGATCCACTGATGGTGCATGGGGAAGGGCTTGGTGTATTGCGCGAAGCCCTGGGCCGCCGCCGCAGCGCCCTGCGTAACATCCTGCTGGATGATACCTTCGCGCCGGGCATCGGCGGTATCTGGGCGGATGAAATCCTTTTTCAGGCCCGTCTGCGGCCGGATCGCACCGCGACCAGTCTCAGCGAAGAAGAGCGCGAGCGTTTCCTGGAACAGATCCCCAAGGTGCTGGATCGCGCCGTGCGCTGTCAGGCGAAGACCAACCTGCTGCCCAAGACCTTCCTCACCCGCCATCGGGAAGACGGGCACTGTCCGAGCTGCGGCGGCGCGCTGGAGACCCTTTCGGTGGGGGGTAAAAACGCGCTGCTCTGCCCGGCCTGCCAGTCTTGACCGTCGCCATGGGCCGGGCAGATACGCTACTTGTTCTTCCAGGGCAGGCCGCTGGCCTTCCAGCCGTCTACCTTGCCGCGCTGGCCATGGATGTCGTGTTTGCCCTCGAAACCACCAAGGACGTTATAGCAATGGCTGTAGCCCAGATCGGCCAGATGTTCGGCGGCAGCAAGAGAGCGGCCACCTGTGCGGCAGAGCAAGAGCAGAAGATCGTCAGGCTGAGCCGTCCCGCGCAGTTCTGCGTCAAAATCTGGGTTGGGCGTCATGCCCGGATACAGTTGCCACGGCACGTGGCAGCAACCTTCGACAAAGCCCGAAAAATCCAGCTCCGGGTGGGAACGCACGTCAACGAGGATGGCCTTGGGATGATCGCGCAACACGGCGTGCGCTTCCTCCGGCGTGAGGTCCCCGGCGTGGCGTTTGCCCGCCGTCTGCGCCCGTTTCTGTGCCCTCTGCAAAATCGTTTCGGTACCCATCGCTCACCTTGTCCTGTAACGCCTTGTGGATGTCTGGACGATTAAACAGTACATGCGCACATGCTGTCCATCTCCGCGCGGTCCATATCCCGGCCGCTGCCCTGGGGAAGTCGGTTGCCGATCCAGGGCGGATCCGGTCATGGAGCGGCCAGAGGGTGTGGTTCGTTGCCGGTATTAAGATCGTGAAAGGTCCGGGGTAGTGGCGGAAAGCATCAGCCGCGCCGAGCGCGGCAGGCAGAACATGCGGGTGACCCTGGCGGGTGCGGGCACCAACGTGGTGCTGTTTTTCGTCAAGCTGGCGGGGGGCATCCTGGGTCATTCCAATGCGCTGGTGGCCGACGCGGTTCACTCTCTTTCCGACCTGCTGTCGGACCTCGGGCTGGTGTTTGCCATGCGCTTCAGCAGCCAGCCGCCGGACCAGGAGCACCCCTACGGTCATGAGCGTTTCGAGACGCTGGCGGCGCTGGCGACGGGTACCCTGCTGGCCATCAACGGTGCTTGTATCGGATATGAGGCGGTCCAGCGGCTCATTATCGGCCATTACGGCATGCCGGATTTCTGGACCCTCTATATTGCTGCCTTCGCGATTGTCGCCAAAGAAACCCTCTACCAGGTCACCATCCGAGTGGCGCGGCGAACCCGCTCCGCAGCGCTGCGCGTCAATGCCTGGGACCATCGTACCGATGCCATTTCCAGCGTCATCGTCTTTATCGGCATTGGCGGCAGTTTGCTGGGGGCGCCTTATCTCGACTCGGTCGTCGCCCTCATCGTCGCCCTCATGGTGTTGCGGATTGGTCTGGTCACCGGCTGGGAGGCGGTGCAGGAGCTGGCCGACCGTGGCCTTGGTGATGAAGCGCTGGCCCATATCCGCGAAGTGATTCTCGGCTGTGAAGGAGTGCGTGATCTGCATATGCTGAAGACGCGCAAAATCGGTCATCAGGCCCTGGCAGAGGTGCATTTGCAGGTGACGCCGACCCTGAGTGTTTCCGAGGGCCACCAGATTGCCGAGCGGGTACGGACGACGTTGTTGCGGCACGTGGATGATCTTGCCGATGCCACCATCCATATCGACAGCGAAAATGATGCGGAAGGTGGCGTCCTCCTGTCGCCCCGTAGCGATATCGAAGTGGTGGTGCGCGAGCGCCTGCAAACGCTGGGGCTGCCGGCCGCCGAGCAGATGACGCTGCATTATCTTCGAGGCGGTATGGTCATCTGCCTGCGTTATGCCTTGCCGTCATCCGCAACATTCGCTAGCCTGCAGGAGACGGAAACACAGATCCAGGAAGCCCTGCGGGGGCATGTGACGGGTTTGCAGGAAGTGGATGTGGTCTGGTGCCTGGCTGGATCGCAGTTCTTGTCATCGGGCGCCCCATAATGGTGCAATTTTTGATGTTGCACGATAATAGTGCGCGTTATTGGTGCAACACATGTGGGGTTATGCATCCCTTGCTCCGGTTATAATCTGGTATGAATTTTGTTTAGAGAGTCTGTTTCGGGTCGTACATATTTCTTGATTGGAGGAGAAGCAAATGGGTTACAGCCCCAGTGATGTGGTCAAGTTGATTAAGGAAAAAGACATCAAGTTCATTGATTTCCGCTTTACGGATACCAAGGGCAAGGAGCAGCACGTCTCCGTTCCCGGGCATGTCATTGAAGAAGACACCTTTACCGAAGGCAAGGCTTTTGACGGATCCTCCATCGCCGGCTGGAAGGGCATCAACGAGTCCGACATGATTCTTCTGCCCGACCCGGATTCTGCAGTACTCGATCCCTTTATGGACGAAACCACGCTTCTTCTCCGTTGTGACGTCATCGAGCCCGCCACTGGTCAGGGCTATGAACGCGATCCCCGCTCCGTGGCCAAGCGCGCCGAAATCTACCTGAAGAGCACTGGTATTGCCGACACGTCTTTCTTCGGTCCTGAAAACGAATTCTTCGTGTTCGATTCCGTGACCTGGAATATCGATATGAGCGGTTGCGCCTACAAGGTGGACGCCGAAGAAGCTGCCTGGAATTCGGGCAAGGAGTATGAATCCGGCAATATGGGCCATCGCCCCGGTGTGAAGGGGGGATATTTCCCGGTTCCGCCGGTGGATTCCGCTCAGGACCTGCGCTCGGCCATGTGTCTGGCCATGGAAGAAATGGGCTTGAAAGTGGAGGTCCATCACCATGAGGTGGCCACGGCCGGGCAGCATGAAATCGGCGTCGGCTTCAATACGCTGACCCGCAAGGCGGACGAAGTGCAGATCCTCAAGTATGTCGTCCACAACGTGGCGGCGGCCTACGGCCAGACGGCCACTTTCATGCCCAAGCCCATCGTCGGTGACAACGGCAGCGGCATGCACGTCCACCAGTCCCTCGGCAAGGACGGCAAGAACATCTTTGCGGGTGATCTGTACGGCGGATTGTCAGAAATCGCGCTGTATTACATCGGTGGCATCATCAAACACGCCAAGGCGATCAATGCGCTGACCAACCCCAGTACCAACAGCTACAAGCGTCTGGTACCTCATTTCGAGGCCCCGGTGCTACTCGCCTACTCCGCCAAGAACCGTTCGGCATCCATCCGCATTCCCTTCGTCAACAGTCCCAAAGCACGGCGCATCGAAGTGCGTTTCCCGGACTCTACCGCCAACCCCTACCTGGCATTCTCTGCCATGCTGATGGCGGGTCTGGACGGTATCCAGAACAAAATCCATCCCGGCGACGCCATGGACAAGAACCTTTACGACCTGCCCGCCGAGGAACAGGCCAACATCCCCGGTGTGGCCGCCTCTCTGGAAGAAGCTCTGCGCGCCCTGGAAGCCGACCATGACTTCCTCATGAAGGGTGGTGTGTTCTCCGAGAGCTGGCTGGAAGGTTATCTGGACGTGAAATGGGCCGAAGTGCAGGCCCTGCGCATGACCACCCATCCGGTGGAGTTCCAGATGTACTACAGCCTCTGAGACTGGGTACTCCCTGCCGCTGCGGTCTTTCCCCGGCGCCGTCAGCCCCGTGCTTTATGCGGGGCTTTTTTGTGGCCGCCACCTTGACAATGCGGGGCTTGGCGACCATATACGGAAATGCCGCGCTGGTCAGGAGAACAGGCTGATGAAGTACAGGAAATCCCCTTTTACGTCTGGTAAAGGTGAATCAAGACGTGCAGCAACGGCGGGAGCGTGTGTTTTCCTGTCTGTCTTTCTGATCAGCACTTCCGTGAATGCATCCACCATTTATCGCTGGGTGGGTGGCGGTGGCGTAGTCAGCTACGGTGAAACTCCGCCGCCGGGCGCCAAAGGTGTCGAACAGATTTCCGGGGCGCCACAGGCTTCGGTCAGTACGCCGATGCCTGGGTCGGGGGCCGGCATCACCCCGCCGCCGGGACCACCCCTGCCCACGCCCGTCCGGCCTGGGGCCAACCCGGCATTGAAGCGTCTGCAGGGGGAATTGCTCGCGGCGCGGCTGAGCCTGATTCAGGCGACCAAAGACTATGAGCAGGGCAAGGCCATCCGCACCGGAAACGAGCGTAATTATGCGCGTTACCTGGAGCGGGTAAACGGCCTGAAACAGGCGATGGATGCGGCGCAGTTGCGGGTATTGTTGCTGCAGCGGCAGATTCAGCAGGTGCAGAACGAAAACCGGGCACCTGCGGCGTCAGAGCGCGCAGCGCACTAGTCTGCGGGGAGCGGTGTGTGCCCGGAGGATGGACCCAGGGGCGCTTCGTAGCTTACTATGGACGCCAAAGTAGTCACTGCCTGCGTTTTGGAGACCTGATGCCACGTTTCTTGCTCAGTAACGACGATGGTTATCTGGCACCGGGACTGGCGGCACTTGCTGAAGCGATAAAGCCTTTGGGCGATCTGGAGGTGCTGGCGCCGGAGCAGGACCGGAGCGGGGCCAGCAACTCCCTCACCCTGGACCGGCCTCTGCGGATGCGCACCGGGCTCAATGGCTTTCATTATCTGATCGGCGGTACGCCTACCGACTGCGTTCACCTCGCGGTCACCGGAATTTTTGCGGAAACACCGGATATGGTGATCTCGGGTATCAACCGGGGGGCTAACATGGGGGACGATGTGCTCTACTCAGGCACCGTGGCCGCCGCCACCGAGGGGCGTTTCCTGGGGTTGCCCGCCATGGCGGTTTCCCTGGCCGGGCGCGATTGCACCCACTTTTCGACGGCGGCGCTGGTCGCCGCCAAACTGGTGACCGGGGTGCTGAGTCACGCGTTGCCTGCCGATACCATCCTCAACGTGAACGTGCCGGATTTGCCCTACGATGAAATCCACGGATTTGAAGTGACGCGTCTGGGGCGTCGCCACAAGAGCGACATGGTGATACCGGCGGCGGATCCCCGCGGCGATCCCGTTTACTGGATTGGCCCTTCCGGGCGGGAAGCAGACGCCGGTCCCGGTACCGACTTTGACGCGGTGCGTCGCGGTTATGTCTCCATCACCCCGCTGGATCTGGATATGACCCGCTACAATTTTCTGGAGGGTTTGAGTCAATGGCTGCTTCGTTGCTAGCCCTGAGTCCTGAAGTCGGCATGATTTCCCCTCGCACGCGGGGAAGAATGGTACTCCGTCTGCGCGCGGAAGGCATCCGTGATGAGCGGGTGCTGGACGCGATGAACCGAGTTCCGCGTCATCGCTTTGTCGCCCAGGCACTGGCGGGGCGGGCCTATGAGCCGGTATCGCTGCCCATCGGTTACGGACAGACCATCTCCCAGCCCTGGATGGTGGCGCGGATGATGGAGGCGATTCTGGAGGAGCGGGGGGTACCCCGGCGGGTGCTGGAGATCGGTACAGGGTCCGCTTACCAGACCGCCGTGCTGGCGGAGCTAGGGGCGGAGGTCTTCAGTATCGAGCGTATCGGCCCGCTGCAGGAAAGAGCGACCGCGTTGCTGGGCAGGCTGGGCTATCGCCAGGTACATCTGCAGCACGGCGATGGCAGCGGCGGCTGGCCAGAAAACGCGCCTTTTGACGCAATTGTCATTACCGCTGCCGTGCCCTGCGCACTGGCGCCCCTTTATCGTCAGTTGTGTGCCGGAGGCAGTCTGGTAATGCCGGTGGAGGAGGGGGGGAGGCAGCATTTGCAGGTCAGTCATTGGGATGGCAGCACTGCGCGGGTGATTGCGCTGGGCAGTTGCCATTTCGTCCCCTTGCTAGCGGGAACCGTTTCTGTGGCCTCAGGAGAGTGTGCGGATGATAAACGCGATCGGAGACGAGGATGAGGACGGGGAGTTTCCAGATGCATCCCCGATGTCAGAACAGGACGAGGATGTTCCGGAAAAGATCGATGGAGCGGAAGATTTCGGCGAGGCGCCCGACTGGGATGCCACCCGCTGTTATCTTCGGGAGATCGGGCACAGCCCGCTGCTGACGGCGGAGCAGGAGGTGACCCTGGGGCGCCTGGTGCAGGCTGGCGATCAGGCTGCGCGCTGCACCATGATAGAGAGCAATCTCCGCTTGGTAGTAAAGGTGGCGCGGCACTACCTCAACCGGGGCTTGCCACTTCTGGACCTGATCGAAGAGGGCAACCTCGGGCTGATCCGGGCGGTGGAGAAATTTGATCCGGAGCGCGGCTTTCGCTTCTCTACCTATGCGACCTGGTGGATTCGTCAGAATATCGAGCGGGCGCTGATGAATCAGACCCGCACCATCCGTCTGCCCATTCACGTGATGAAGGAACTCAGCGCTGTGCTGCGCGCCACCCGCTGTCTCGTACAAACGCTGCAGCGGGACCCGACGCCGGAAGAGGTGGCGGAAGCTTTGGATCGTTCCGTCGACGGGGTCCGCGATTGCCTGGAAATGGATGGCCGGGTGACGAGCCTGGATATGCCCTACGGCAGGGGGTCGGATCGTTCCCTGGCTGATCTGGTGGCAGACACCAACGCGGTAGGCGTGGAGCAGCGGCTGGAGAACCAGAATCTTTCTCGGCAGGTGCACCAGTGGATTGCGACCATGACCGAAAAACATCGCCTCGTCCTGCTCTGGCGCTTCGGTCTGGACGGTACGGACGGAGCAACGTTGGAAGAGGTGGGCTCCCGCCTCGGCATTACCCGTGAGCGGGTGCGCCAGATTCAAGTGGAGGCGCTGCTGGTGTTGCGCCAGCGCATCGAAGCGGAAGGGTTGGCACCCGAGTACCTGTTCGGTTGATGTCTGGCCGATTCCACAGATTTCAGGCCACAGGTGGCAACAGCGCAGCGATGACCAAGCGATCTTCGGCCACCAGAATGTTGTAGGTGCGGCAGGCGGCGCTGGTGTCCATCACTTCCACCGCCAGTCCGGCGGCGCGCAGGGCGTGCAGCAACTCCAGCGGAAAATGCTGATGCTTGCCGGTGCCCAGCAGCACGATATCGGGCCGGCGTGTCACGACCTCGTCAAAGTGCGCGAGTTCAAGGGTGTCGGCATGTTCCGGTCCCCAGGGACTGTGCAGCCACTCGGCGCCGACCAGCAGCCCCTGTCCGTAATTTTCGCCGTGAATGACGATGCCCTGCGGCCCGTAGGCATGGATGACATTGCGATGGGCGTCGCGTTGCAGATGTAATTTCATGAGATTCTTCCCCAGCGCGGATTGACAGGCCCGCGTCGCCTCTCTATTGTTCATCGGTTTCGGCATTCGCTACAACCCTGAAGGCCAGCGCCACATGAACAGTGACTTTGAACGTATCCGTCGTCTGCCCCCCTACGTGTTTAACATTGTTACGGACCTCAAGAATCAGGCCCGCAAGCGGGGCGAGGATATCATCGACTTCGGTATGGGGAACCCCGACCAGCCCACGCCGCAGTACATCGTCGATAAGCTCTGTGAAACGGCACAACGGGGTGACACCCATCGCTACAGCGTGTCGCGCGGTATTCCCCGCTTGCGCCGTGCCATTACGACCTGGTATGAGCGCCGTTACGGAGTGCAGCTCGATCCCGAGTCCGAGGCCATCGTCACCATCGGTTCCAAGGAGGGCATCGCCCATCTGGCACTGGCGACCGTGGGCCCCGGCGATACGGTGCTGGTGCCCAGCCCGACTTATCCCATCCATCCTTACGGTTTCGTGATAGCGGGCGCCGATGTGCGCCATGTACCGATGCTACCGGGGGTGGATTTTTTCGAAGAACTGGAAAAAGCGGTGAGGGCGGCGTGGCCGAAGCCGAAGATGCTGGTGATCAACTTTCCCCACAATCCGACGGCGGCGGTCGTGGATCTGGACTTTTTCGCGCGGATCGTGGCCTTTGCCAAGGAGCACCGTATTTGGGTGGTGCATGATCTGGCCTATGCGGATATCGTCTTTGATGGCTATAGAGCGCCGAGCTTTTTGCAGGTGCCGGGGGCCAAGGACGTGGGCGTCGAATTCTTCACCCTTTCCAAGAGTTACAACATGCCCGGCTGGCGGGTGGGCTTTGCGGTGGGAAACCCGAAACTGGTGGGTGCGCTGGCGCGAATGAAGAGCTATCTGGATTACGGCACCTTTACCCCGATTCAGGTGGCAGCCATCACCGCCCTGGAAGGGCCGCAGGACTGTGTCGAAGATATCCGCCAGATGTACGAGCAGCGCCGCGACGTGCTCTGCGAGGGGCTGGACGCCGCAGGCTGGGCAGTCGACAAGCCCAAGGCGACCATGTTCGTCTGGGCGCGGATTCCTGAATCGCTGCGCAGGATGGGCTCGCTGGAATTCTCCAAGCTGGTGCTGGAGCGAGCCAGGGTGGCGGTAAGTCCGGGGATCGGGTTCGGCGACCTGGGCGACGAATATGTGCGGTTCGGGCTGGTGGAGAATGAGCACCGTACCCGTCAGGCTATCCGCGGCATTAAACATATGTTTCGTGAGGATCTGTAATGGCGGACGATATGGCGCCGGTACGGATCGGTATTCTTGGCATGGGTACTGTCGGCCAGGGGACGGTGCGGGTGCTGGAGCGCAATGCGGAAGAAATCACCCGCCGGGTCGGACGGGAGCTACGGGTGGTCCATGCGGCGGTGCGTAATCCGGCGCGTTTGGAAGGATTGGGGTTGGATGCGCGGGTCAGCAGCGATCCCTGGGCGGTGGTGCGCGATCCCGAGGTGGATGTGATCGTCGAGGTGATGGGTGGGCAGGAGCCTGCCCTGAGCCTGTTGATGGCGGCTGTCGCGGCGGGTAAACATGTGGTGACCGCCAACAAGGCTCTGCTGGCCGAGCATGGCAACGAGATTTTCGCGGCGGCGCAGGCGCAGGGGGTGATGGTTGCCTTCGAGGCGGCGGTGGCGGGTGCCATTCCCATCATCAAGGCGATCCGCGAGGGGCTGGCGGGCAACCGGATTCAGTGGCTGGCGGGCATTATCAACGGCACCAGCAACTATATCCTCTCCCAGATGTTCCGCGCGGGCTGGGACTTTCAGCAGGCCCTGGCTGAGGCGCAGCGGCTGGGCTATGCCGAGGCCGATCCGGGGCTGGATGTGGACGGCGGCGATGCCGCGCACAAGATTACCCTGATGGCGTCCATTGCTTTCGGTATTCCGGTGGATTTCGACCATTGTCATGTGGAAGGCATCCGTGCGCTGGAACGGACCGATGTGGTCTATGCCGCCGAGCTGGGCTATCGCATCAAGTTGCTGGGTATTGCGCGGCGCCGCGCGGATGGCGTCGAGTTGCGGGTACATCCGACCCTGATTCCCCATAGTCATCTGCTGGCCAATGTGGAGGGACCCTTCAACGCGATTTTGGTGGAGAGTGATGCGGCGGGGCAGAGCCTTTATTATGGGCGCGGTGCCGGCGGCGATCCCACCGCCAGCGCCGTGGTGGCGGACCTGGTGGATGTGGCGCGGACCATGACCGCCGATCCCAGCAACCGGGTGCCCCATCTCGCCTTCCAGCCCGATGCCATGAGTGCCTTGCCGCTGCTGCCCATGGCCGAGGTGGAGAGCGCTTACTATCTGCGCATCCACGCCCATAACCGCCCCGGTGTGCTGGCACAGGTGGCGACGATGCTGGCGGAATATGAGATTTCCATAGAAGCGCTGGTGCAGAAAGAGACGCCGGAGGCAGACAGTGTGCCCATCGTCCTGCTGCTGCACCGCTGCCGGGAAGGTGACCTGGAGCAGGCCATCGCTCGCATTGAAGCGCTGCCAGTGGTCGTTCAGCCCGTGCTGCGCCTGCGCGTCGAGAGTTTGGCGGAAGGGTGATCCGTCCGCCGCACGGAATTTTGGCATTTCATCTTGAATCAGGATAACTTCATGTCCCGTTATACCGGCATTATCGACCATTACCGCGCCTTCCTGCCCCTGGCTCCCGAGACTCCGGCGGTGAGTCTGGGCGAGGGCAATACGCCGCTGATCGAGTGTATCAACCTGCCCCGCCGGCTTGGCCTCGATATCCGCCTTTTTCTCAAATTTGAGGGCCTGAATCCCACCGGCTCCTTCAAGGACCGTGGTATGGCCATGGCGGTGACCAAGGCCAAGGAAGACGGCAGCGAGATGGTGATCTGCGCCTCCACCGGCAACACTTCGGCGGCAGCGGCGGCCTACGCGGCGCGGGTGGGAATGCGCGCCTTCGTGGTGATCCCCGAAGGCAAGATCGCCCTCGGCAAGCTCTCTCAGGCGATGATGCATGGTGCCCTGGTGTTGCAGATTCGCGGCAACTTCGACGCGGGGATGCAGATCGTCCAGGAAGTGGCGGCCAATGCGCCCATCACCCTGGTGAACTCGGTCAATCCCTATCGCTTGCAGGGCCAGAAGACGGCGGCCTTCGAGATTATCGAAGCGCTGGGTGAGGCGCCCGATTATCACGCCCTGCCCGTGGGTAATGCCGGCAATATCACCGCCCACTGGATGGGTTACTGCGAAGCCACCGACGGGCGGACCGACAAGTCCCAGCCTCTGACCGCTTCCTGCAAGTTCTGTAATGGTGTCTGCACCTATGGTCACGGTAAGGCGGGCAAACGACCGAAGATGCTGGGCTTTCAGGCGGCAGGCAGTGCCCCCTTCATCGTCGGCCACTATGTGAAAGACCCCGAGACCATCGCCACGGCCATCCGTATCGGTCATCCCATGTCCTGGGATCAGGCGCACAAGGTGCAGGCGGAAAGCGGCGGCTGGTTTGGCGGTCATAGCGATGCCGAGATTCTGGAGGCGCAGCGCTGGCTGGCGCAATACGAGGGCGTTTTCTGCGAACCGGCCTCGGCGACCTCGGTGGCGGGGGTGGTGGCTGCGGCCCGCGCCGGAAAAATTGAAGCGGGCGCGACGGTGGTCTGTACCCTCACCGGGCATGGCCTCAAAGATCCCGATACCGCCATCGCTCAGGGTGGCGAAGTGCTCACCGTGGATGCCAGTCTGGAGGCCGTGCAGCGCGCCATCCTGGACCGCTGATGGCGGATCTTTGCCTCTGGCTGTCGGGGTTGCGCGGCGTGCCGGAGGAGGGCCTGGGAGCGGTGCTGCCGCGTTACTGGGGGCGTGGGCGGACGGAGCGGTTGACGGCTGGTTCCTCTCTGGAGGTGGCAGGGCGTCTGCTGGGCTTCAAGGGGTTGTTGCCCGCCGCGGCATTGCTGGCGGAGTCTGAGGGTATAGCGACCGAAGGGCACTGGGTCATTGCCCTGGAGCCGGTGGCGTTTCGCGGACAGGCGGGGCGGGCGGTGCTGCAGCCCATGCCCGGCCTGGAGGAAGCCGCCGCTGGGGCACTGTTTACGTCTGCTGTCGAGCACATGGCGGATACCCCCTGGACACTGCGGCGCGGCGCCCGGCGCTGGTATGTGCTGGCCACCGACACGCCCGACCTGCACTGTCCCGATCCCGAACAAGTCTGGGGCCACGAGCCGCTGGCGCTGCAAGCCAGCGGTGCCGATGCCCGGCGCTGGAATGCCTTCCTCAATGAGTTGCAGATGCTCCTCGCCGCGCATCCCGTCAATCAGGATGCCGATGCCAGCGGTCAGGAACCCTGGTGTCTGTTCTGGGCCTGGGGGGAAGGGCGATTGCCTGCTGTGCGGCCCGCTCCGAAGTGGCAGACGGTGGCGGCTGAGGCTGACTACCTGCAGGCCGCGGCCCGCTGGCTCGGCCTGCCTCTGTCCTATCCCAAAGCGCTGCAGGCCGCGGTAAAACTCCCCGATGATCTGCTCTGGGTCTGGTCCGGGGCCTGGCTCTATCCCGATGCGGCAAAGTCTTTCGCGGCGCTGGTCCCCGCCCTGCGAACCTTGTGGAGGCGGGGCGGGCGCCTGGAGTGTTTGACGGGTGTGCTCGCCAGCGGTGGTATAGAGCGCCTAACGGTTCGCCGCGCGGATCGCTGGCGCTTCTGGCGCAGACCGGCGCGGCCGGGCCATGCGCTGCCGGGGGGCTGGTAGGTGTCTGAAGCCGCGCGCATTGTCGACCGTCCTGTTGCAGCGGCGATATTGCACGCGGCGTTGCGCCTCGGATACACCCCGCTCCAGGCCCGGATCATTGCCGGTAGATTGAGCGACGCCGATCTCGCGAATCTGCCGGAGTTGCTGAATCTGCAGTTGAGTGGCCTCACCCCGCCCGACCTGCTCCCTGATGTCGACATCGCTTCTGAATGTATCGTCTCCGCCATAAAACAGGGGCTGCCCATCCTCCTGATTTCCGACTTCGATGCCGATGGCGCCTCGGCCCATGCGGTGCTGAAGTTTGCATTCCGGGATTATTTCGGCGTCCCGGAAGCGCGGATTCACAGCTATATCGGCCACCGTCTGCGGGACGGCTACGGCGTCACCGAAACGCTGACGGACCGCATTATCGCCGAGGCGCCGCGTCCCGCCTTGATCATTACGGCGGATCAGGGGAGCACGGATCATGCGCGGATCGCCCGGCTGCGGGATCACGGTTTTATCGTCGTCGTCACGGATCATCACGGCGTGCCCGCATCCGGGCCGCCCCCTGCGGCCATGGCTTGTGTAAACCCGGTGCGCGAGGATTCGGCGTTTCCCGATCCTTACATCGCTGGCGTGCAGGTGGCGTGGTTGCTGTGCTGTGCGGTTCGCCAGCGACTGATTCAGGACGGCGGCCTTCCCGCGAGTGCGCCAAAACTCGGCGGTCTTTTGGACCTGGTTGCCCTGGGCACCATGGCCGATTGCGTCAATCTGGCGCGGTCCACCAATAACAAGGCGATAATCGCCCGCGGCCTGGCGATCATGAACTCGCCGGTGGCCCGGCCCGCCTGGCAGGCATTGTACGTAGCCACCCGTTGCAAAGGATCCATTACCGCGGCCACCCTGGCCTTTCATTTCGCGCCCGTCATCAACGCCCGCGGGCGCCTGGATTCGGCCCTGGGCAGTGTTGATCTGTTGATGAGTGATAACGCTCCGGCCGCGGAAGAACTGGCGCAGCATTTCGTCGAGCACAACACCGAACGTAAGGCGGTCCAGTCGAACATGCTGCAAAGAAGTACAAAACAGGCGGCACAGCAGGTTCGGGATGGCGCGGCGGCCATTACGATATTCGACCCGGAAGGCCACGCGGGTGTCCACGGCATTTGTGCGGCGCGACTGGCGGAGTCTTTCGGCAGGCCCGTCGCTTATTTCTCGCCAAAAAATGACGCGGAACATATCACGGCATCGCTCAGGACCGTGCATGGTTTTCATGTACGGAATGCCTTGGCGGAGATTGCCGACCGTTATCCCGATGATTTTGTCGCCTGGGGCGGCCATGCGGGCGCTGGTGGTGTGACTTTGAAGCAGGATGGTCTGCAGCGCTTTGCAGAGGCGTGGGCCTCTGTCGCGGCAAGCGCATTGCGTGACCACAGGGTCGGCCCGGAGATTGTCACCGATGGTGCGCTGGAGGTGGCTCCCAGCTTCGCCGTTGTGGAAGAACTGGCTGCCTTGGAACCCTTTGGTCGTCAATGGGAGCACCCCGTTTTCAGAAGCCACGGCCGGATTGAACAGGTCCGCCCGGTGGGTGACGGCAGGCATCTGAAACTGGTCGTGAAAATGGATGCGATGGATTACGATGCCATCTGGTTTGGTGCCGTGGAAAACGGCATCTGCCCGGTGGGAGTGGGGCAGACGGTACTCATGGCTTACGAGTTGGATGTGAATACATTCCGGGATACGACTACCCTGCAATTGCGTATTCGGCATGTTGCGTTGGTCGGCGAAGGAGCTTGATCTTCGAAATCCTGCACGCTGAAAACACTGCTGGAGATCGCCGCCGAAACTGCGCATAATTACGGCCTTTGCGTGCAGGGTAACGAGGTGCGCGCTGGTATGGTCCTGATGCGGCCTGATGGAAAAGGAAGAATCATGAGAGAAGTGAACGAGATGCGTGCGCTGCGCGAAGATCTCCAGGTCCGTGTCGCGGGCCTGAGGAGGTATCTTTGACCTCGAAGAAAAACGCGGTCGCCTAGAAGAAGTCCAACGGGAGCTGGAAGACCCGACCATCTGGAACAACGCCGAAAAGGCCCAGGAACTGGGTCGCGAACGGTCTGCCCTGGAAGCCATCATCACGCCCATGGACAAGCTCACCGCGAGCCTCGCCGATGGCGGCGAGATGCTGGAGTTGGCCCTGAGCGAGCAGGACGAAGAACTCCTCGCCGCTGTCGATGCGGATCTCGACACCGCCCTGGCCATGGTCGAGAAGCTGGAATTTCAGCGCATGTTCTCCGGCGCGCAGGATGCGGCAAACTGCTTTGTGGATATTCAGGCGGGCGCGGGCGGCACCGAGGCGCAGGATTGGGCGGAAATGATTCTGCGCATGTATCTGCACTGGGCCGAGTCCCATGGCTTTGCGGCGGAACTGGTGGAGGTCTCCGAGGGGGAGGTGGCGGGCATCAAGTCGGCCAGCCTCCATGTGCGCGGTGACCATGCCTTCGGCTGGCTGCGTACCGAAACCGGCGTCCATCGCCTGGTGCGCAAATCGCCTTTCGACTCTGGCAATCGCCGTCATACCAGCTTCGCCAGCGTCTTTGTTTATCCAGAAATTGACGATAGTTTCGAGGTGGATATCAATCCGGCGGACCTCAAGGTGGACACTTACCGGGCCAGCGGGGCGGGTGGTCAGCACGTCAACAAGACCGACTCGGCCATTCGTATCACCCATGTGCCCTCGGGCATTGTCGTGGCCTGCCAGACCGACCGCTCGCAGCACAAGAACCGGGCCGAGGCCATGCGCATGTTGCGCTCCAAGCTCTATGAGATGGAGATGCAGAAACGTGCCGTCGAGAAGCAGGCGCTGGAAGACAGCAAAAGCGATATCGGCTGGGGGCATCAGATCCGTTCCTATGTGCTGGACCAGTCGCGGATCAAAGACCTGCGCACCGGGGTCGAAGTGGGCGACACCCAGAAGGTGCTCGATGGAGCGCTGGATATGTTCATTGAAGCGGCGTTGAAGGCCGGATTGTAAGCGGTAGTCACTCAGTATTTTGCAGGAAGGGGGCGGATGGTGGATCAGGAACTCAATGACCAGATGCAGGTGCGGCGCGACAAGCTGGGACACTGGCGCAGCGAAGGCCATGCCTATCCCAACGGCTTCCGCCGCGATGCCTTGGCGGGCGACCTGCAACAGCGTTATGGCGATATGGACGCCACGGCCCTGGAGCAGGAGCCCATCGAGGCGCGGCTCGGCGGGCGGCTGATGAGCCGCCGGGTCATGGGTAAAGCCAGTTTCGCCGACATTCAGGATCAGTCCGGGCGTATTCAACTCTTTGTCAGCCGCGATAACCTGGGCGAAGAGGTCTACGCGCGCTTCAAGGGCCTGGATTTCGGCGACATCATCGGTGTGGATGGCATCCTGTTCCGCACCAAGACCGGTGAGCTTTCGGTCAAAGTGCATGGCCTCCAACTGTTGAGCAAGGCCCTGCGCCCGCTGCCGGAAAAATGGCACGGACTCGCCGACCCGGAAACCCGTTTCCGCCAGCGCTATGTCGATCTGATCGTCACCGAAGCCACCCGCCGCACCTTCCAGATTCGTGCCGAAACGGTGGCAGCTCTGCGCGATGGTCTGCGCCAGCGCGGCTTTTATGAGGCGGAGACGCCCATGATGCAGCCCGTCCCCGGCGGTGCCACGGCGCGGCCCTTCGTCACCCATCACCATGCCCTCGACATGACCCTTTACCTGCGTATCGCCCCGGAGCTGTACCTCAAGCGGTTGGTGGTGGGCGGCATCGAGCAGGTCTTTGAGATCAACCGCAACTTCCGCAATGAAGGCATCTCCACCCGCCATAACCCCGAGTTCACCATGCTCGAATGGTACGAGGCCTACGCCGACCATGTGCGCGCCATGGACCTCACCGAGACCCTGATCCGCGCCGCGGCACAGGCGGCCCTGGGCACTACGGCGATAAACTATCAAGGGCTGGAGATTGACCTCGGCAAACCCTTCCACCGCTTGACGGTGACGGAGTCGGTGCGTGCCCATAACCCCGATCTGGCGGATGCCGATCTGCGGGACCCCGCCGTGCTGGCTGCCAAGCTCGCGCAGTTGCACCTGCCCTGTCAGCCCGCCTGGGGCTGGGGCAAGCGTCTCATCGAAATCTTCGAGAAGACGGTGGAAGGCCATCTCCAGCAGCCCACCTTCATCACCGAGTATCCCCTGGAAGTCAGCCCGCTGGCGCGCCGCAATGATCTCGACCCCGAGGTCACGGATCGTTTCGAGCTGATGATCGCCGGCCGCGAGCTGGCCAACGGCTTCTCCGAGTTGAATGATCCCGAAGACCAGGCCGCCCGCTTCCGGGCGCAGGTCGAGGCCAAGGATGCCGGGGACGAGGAGGCGATGTTCTTCGACGCCGACTATATCCGCGCCCTGGAATACGGCATGCCGCCGACGGCAGGGGTGGGGCTGGGCATTGACCGTCTGGTCATGCTGCTCGCCGATCAGCCCAGCATTCGCGAAGTGATCCTTTTCCCCCATCTGCGGCCGGAACAGTCATGAGGTTTTATGAGCTCTGGATCGGGCTGCGTTATACCCGCGCCAAGCGTCGCAATCACTTCATTTCCTTCATTACCGGCACGGCGATCATGGGCATGGTCATCGGTGTGGCGGCGCTCATCGCGGTCATGGCGGTGATGAATGGCTTTGATCATACCCTGCGTTCGCGGATTCTGGCGGTGACCTCTGATGTCATCATTCAGGGCAACGGGGTGCCGGTACTGGACTGGCCGACGGCGGTGAAGCGCCTTTCGACGGTTCCCGGTGTGACCGGAGTGGCACCCTATGTTCAGTCGCAGGCCATGCTCTCCCACGACGGGCTGGTCAGTGGCGCGGTGATCG
Source organism: Gammaproteobacteria bacterium (assembly GCA_023381645.1). The sequence continues at coordinate 13,038 of JAMCRJ010000069.1, read as the reverse complement.
AGGGCATCGATCCGGCGTTGGAGAACCGTGTCAACAAGCTCAGCCAGGACATGAAAATGGGCGAGTTGCAGTCTCTGCAGACTCACCCCTGGAGTATCGTTCTCGGACGCGCTCTGGCGCGGCAACTGGGTGTGGCCGTAGGTGACAAGGTCACCCTGATTTCTCCCCAGGGCGGCGTGACCCCGCTGGGTGTAACCCCCGCCCTGCGCCAGTTCACGGTGGTGGGGCTCTTTTCCGTCGGTATTTACGCCTACGACAGCGGCATGGCCTATATCAATCTGGGCGATGCGCAGCGGCTCTACGGGCTGAACCAGGGTGTGACGGGTCTGCGCATGCAGATCCAAGACCCCTTTGCGGCCCCGGCCTTCGCCGCCCGTCTGCAACAACAGCTTGGCGCCGCTTTTTATATCCAGGACTGGACCCAGACCCACGAGAACTTCTTCAAGGCCCTGAGCATGGAGAAACTGGTGATGTTTGTGATCCTGTCGCTCATCATCGCCGTCGCCGCCTTCAACATCGTGGCGACACTGGTGATGGTAGTCACCGATAAGGAAACGGACATCGCCATTCTCCGCACCATCGGCGTGACGCCGCGCAGTATCATGCTGATTTTCATGGTTCAGGGCGGGATCATCGGACTCTTTGGCACGCTGCTCGGTGTCTTCTTCGGGGTGTTGCTGGCGTTGAATATTCCGACCCTGGTACCGGCCATCGAGCAGTTGTTTCACGTCCAATTCATCTCGCCGGAGGTTTATTCCATCAGTCAGTTACCCTCCAAGCTGGAGCCCTGGGATGTGATCCATGTGGCCATTGCCGCGCTCATCATGAGCTGGATAGCGACGTTGTATCCCTCCTGGCGCGCCTCCCGCGTCGCTCCTGCGGAGGCGTTGCGTTATGAGTGAGCAGATCGTTCTTTCCGTCGAACATCTGCGGCAGAGCTTCGCCATTGGCCGCGAGCGCCTGGAGGTTATCCGCGATATCAATCTGCAGGTGCGCCGTGGCGAACGTCTGGCGATTGTCGGCGCCTCCGGGCAGGGCAAGAGCACACTGATGCACCTCATGGGCGGATTGGAGCGCCCGTCGGGAGGAGCGGTGCGGATCCTCGGGCAGGAGGTCTACAAACTCAGCGAATCGGCGCGCAGCCGTTTGCGCAATCAGAGTGTCGGTTTCGTCTATCAATTGCACCGTTTGCTGCCCGAATTCACCGCGCTGGAGAATGTCCTGCTCCCTCTCCTGATACGCCGGGTGCCGCGCCATTCGGTAGAGCCCTGGGGCAAGGAAATCCTGACCCGCGTCGGGCTGGGTGAGCGCCTGGATCACAAACCCGGCATGCTCTCCGGTGGCGAACGGCAACGGGTTGCGCTGGCGCGCGCCCTGGTCACCCGCCCGGCGCTGCTCCTCGCCGACGAACCCACCGGCAATCTCGACAGCGAGTCGGCGGAGAGCGTCCACCAACTGATGCTCGACCTCAATCAGGAACTGGGTACCGCACTGGTTATCGTCACCCATGAGCCGGCGCTGGCGGCACACATGGAGCACGTACTCCGGCTGCAGGATGGCGTCCTGCAGCCCCTGGACGCTATGCACTAAAACCGGCTGCGCTGCAGGCGACGGCGTCGCAGCCGCCACAGTATCCAGAGTCGCCAGCTACCGAGTACTCCAAAGTACAGTATCAGGGCGAGCGCCCCGCCAAGAATGATGCTGCCCAGCCAGGTGAGGAGGTAGGCATGCCAGAGGCGGTCTCCCATGGCCATTACACTGATCTGTCCATGGACCATGGCGTGGATATCCGCATAATGAATCGTGATGGGCGGGGCCAGCCCCAACTGGTTGAGCAGCCAGAACCCCAGTTCATAGGATGCGAAGAAAAAGGGCACGATGGTAAAGGGTCCCGTCACGATGAAAGGCATGACGACGCCGACGGGGATATAGGCGCGACGCCAGAGACTGATGAGCAGGATGCTCAGAACATGGCCAAAAAAAGGCAGGCTGCCGATAAAAGTGCCGATCGCGGCGCCACGGGCGACGTTGTGGCGATGGGGATGCCAGAGTACCGGGCGGGCCAGGTAATGGGTAAAGCGCCCCAGCGGTCGTTTGCTGAGGATGTCCTCGCGGGTGGGAAGGCGACAGAATGCAGGTAGGCGCAATGCGATATTTCCTGAGTCGTAAGGGGGCTAGTGTAGCCAAGCCGCTGCCCTGGGCCAAATCCTGGCCGTCCTTGCCGCTCCTGGTCATCGCGATGGGGCTGGGGCTGGGTTTTTTTCACAGCTTCCGGCAATTGCCTGCTTTGTGGATTCCGCTTTCCGTCGCGCTTCCCGGACTGCTCCTGGTTTGGAAATGGCGGCCTGCGCTGCTGTTGACCGTCGCAGCGGCGGCCTTTGCCTGGGGCATCTGGCAGGCCGATCTGCGCCTTGCCGTACAGTGGCCGGTGGGCCAGGACTTCAGTGTCCGGGGGCGCATCGTTTCCATACCCCAATTGGGGGGCCGGGAGTATCGCTTTCTGGTGGCGCCCGAGCACTGGTCGGCAGAGGCCCCTGCCGGCGCCCGGCCTGACACCATTCTCGTTCACGGCAATCTTCCGGAAGTCCCCGTAGTCGGGCAACGCTGGCAGTTGCGGTTGCACGGTGAGTCTCTTGCCAGTCTGCCCGGCAGCCCCTTTGCTGACCTCGCCCGACAGCGTTTTTGGGCGGGGGAGGGCGGGGTGGCAGGGCTGCAGGATGCCCGGCTGTTGCCGGTTTCCCGCGCGAATCTCCAGGACGAAATCGCGGTGGTCCGCGAGACGGTGCTCCATGCCAGCAATATGGCCCTGGACCGCGAAGCGGCGGGCTTCGTGCAGGCGCTGAGCATTGGTGTCGGTAACCAGCTCCCGCCGGAGATCTGGCAGGTCTACCGGGATACGGGCACCACCCACTTGCTGGTGATCTCCGGTTCCCACGTGGCCGTGGTTGCCGGACTGACCCTGTGGCTCAGTCAATGGCTGTGGCGGCGTATCCCCTGGCTGGTCGCCCGCTGGCCGGCGCAGACGGCGGGGGTCCTCTGCAGCATCCCGGCGGCTTGGGGCTATGCCAGTTTTGCCGGCATGCAGATTCCCGGCGAACGCGCCGCCTGGATGGTCACGGCAGCGGCACTCGCCCATCTGCTGGGACGTCCCAACAATGCCTGGCAGGGGCTGTCCCTGGCCGCGCTGCTCATCGCCTTCGGAAACCCCGGCGCACTGGTGGAGGTGGGGTTCTGGCTTTCTCTGGGCGCCGTGGCCGTGCTGGTGGCCATCGGCTATGGGGAAGGCGGCTGGCGCGCGTTGCTGCGCAGCCAGTGGATGGTTTCCGTTGCCCTGATGCCTTTACTGGCGGGACTCTTCGGACAGGTTTCCCTGATTTCCCCGGTTGCAAACGTGTTGGTGATCCCGCTGGTCGAGATGCTTGCAGTGCCCCTGGCCTTGCTAGGCGCGCTTTTTTCACTGCTGGATCTGGAACTGCTCAGCCGCCTGCTCTTTCATCTGGTGGCGCTGGAAATGGATGCAGTGACCGCATTGCTGCGCATTCTGCTGCATATCCCATTTGCGCGGGTCAGCACGGGTACGGGCCGCACCTGGGCCTTGCTGGCGGCGGTGCTGGGGCTGAGCATCTTTTTTCTGCCGCCGGGTTGGCCGGGGCGCCCCCTGGCTTTGCTGGGCATGGTACCGCTCCTGATCCCCGCCGGGGGTACCGCTGATCTGGAATTGCGTGCGCTGGATGCGGGATCCGGCATGCTGCTGTTCTGGCAGAAGGGGTCACAGAGCGGTATTTTCTCGGCAAATCTCTGGAAGGCGGCCAGTCGCCACAGCAGCAGCCTCGCGCTTACGGCGGCGCTGCGCCAGCAGGGCGTGACGCGGGTGGATGCATGGTTACGCAGCGACATTTCCGCACCGCAGCCGCTGCCTGTTGCTGTCCGTCAGTGGTGGCCTGCCGGAGCCCGCGATTATCCCGGAGGACCACCGGCATCGGCCTTCTGTCGAGCCGACGGTGGTGCACCGGCAGAGATGCATTTCCTGACCCTGAATGCACCTGTCCAGCCCTGCATCGTGACCTGGGGCGCCGGACCCGATGTACTTATTCTGGGTGACGCCGATGCCGCGACGATCCATCGCCTTGTCGCGGAGCAGGGCGTCGTGCTGCATCGAGCGCAGGCCATCTTCGTCCCCGCCAGTCTGGGCAACACGGAAAGAGCGGCGTTGGCGGCTGCCGCAACCCAGGCGCAGATCTATTATCTGGGCGAGGGCAAGTCGGGCACATGGATCTGGCAGGCCGGGCGCTTACATCATGCCCGGCCGCCGTCGCCCGCCTACTGGCAACCCGGCGCCTGAACGCGGACGCCTGCACGGGGCCGGTCGCTGCCGTTTCCCGGGTGATATGCTATATTCCGGCTTCGTCACAATCGAACGGGTTTTGGAGGCGATGTGCAAGAGTTGCTGGGATTGTTCAAGTTGGGCGGATTTGTTCTGCCGATTCTCATTTTGGCGGCAATCGTCGCTTTGGCCATCGCCGGTAATCGTCTCTGGGTCTTGCGGCGGGGACGTATTGCACCGCGTGATCTCGCGCCCCGAGTCGGGGAACTGGTGGACGCGGGCAAGGTGCAGCAGGCCGTCAAGGTGCTGTATGAAAACGACACGCCCCTGGCCAGGATGATGCTGGTGGCGCTCCAGAGCGCGGGACAGCCGCGCGACGTGATCAAGGAGTCGGTGGAAGAGACCGGCCGTCATGAAGTGGCACATCTCGATCGTTACCTCAACTTTCTGGGTAGTATCGCCGGTGTGGCGCCCCTGCTGGGTCTGCTTGGAACCGTATTCGGCATCATGCATGCTTTTGCGGCTATCGGCATGGTGGGCGCGGGCGATCCCAAGGCGTTGGCGAGCGGCATCGCCGAAGCGCTCATCACCACTGCCAGCGGCCTTATCGTCGCTATCCCCAGCCTGATGTTCTATCGGTATTTCAAAGGACAGGTCGATACGCTGGTGTTGTCCCTCGAAAAAGAGGCGCTGAAACTGGTGAATCAGATAGCCGCGGGGACGGAAAAATGAATCTGCGTCAGCGGGTGAGCGAAGAGCCGGAGATCAATGTGATCTCCATGGTCGACATCGTGCTGGTGCTGCTGCTGTTCTTCATGGTCACCAGCAGCTTTGTGCACCAGTCCCATCTTTCCATGGAACTGCCCAAAGCCCAGCAGGCCACCGCCGGTGAGCCGAAAACCCCTATCACCATCGACCTCAGCGCGGCTGGGCAGGTGCGTATGAACAAGCAGGTGGTGCCCATGTCCGATCTGGCCGGCCAACTCAAAGCGCTTGCCGCCAAAGATCCGGAACGGGTGATCGTCCTGCGCGCGGACAAAAATACGACGCAGCAGTACGTCATCGATGTACTGGACGCAGCGCAGGAAGCCGGCCTGACCCGGATCAGTTTCGCAACCCTGAGCAATCACTGACCCGTGCGGCTGGAAGGGCGTTCCTTACGCGTGGTGGCCGCACTCGCGGCTTATATCATCAAAGGTATGGCCCTCAGTGTGCGCTGGCACGAGGAGGGAGATGCCGGCGTCCGCGCCCTGATCGAGGCCGGACAGCCTTTCCTGCTGGCCTTCTGGCATGGGCGTGGTGTTATGGTCGCCCAGGCTTACTGGCGGGTGGGCGGACGTAAGATTAAAATCCTCGTCAGCGAACACCGGGATGGCGAGCTGATTGCCGCCACCATGGCACACTGGGGTTATGGTGCGGTGCGCGGGTCGACCCGGCGCGGGGCGGTCAGGGGCGCCAGGGGGATGCTGCGGGCCGCCCATGCGGGGTACGACCTGGCCATCTCCCCCGATGGTCCGCGCGGCCCCCGCGAAGTGCTGCAAGAGGGCGTTATCGAGTTGGCGCGCATTTCCGGTCTGCCCATCGTGCCGGTCACCTATTCGGCACGCTGGGCGAAACGCTTCGCCAGCTGGGATGGCTTTCTGCTGCCCCTGCCGGGCGCGCGCGGAGTGATCCTCTGGGGCGAACCGCTGCGGATCCCGCGCGACGCCAATACGGACACCCTGATCGCTTTGCAGCAGGCGCTTGAGGCAGAGATGATTGCGCTGCGGCAACGCGCTGATGCCATGGTTGGCCGGACAGAACCGACAGGTGGGACATCATGACGTATTACGAAAGCGGCCTGCTGCGTGCGCGCTGGGCAAGCTGGCGGGACGCGCGCGCCGGGCGAACGGCGCAGGCCAATGCCCGCTGGGGCTGGATCAAAGCCCCGGGCGAGCGCGGTCCGATCCTGTGGATGCAGAGCTTCAGTGATGCTGACCAGCAAAGACTGGGTATCGAGCTGGCGAAAGCCATGGCCGAAAAGCGCCGCGACCTGCGCATGGTGATGACCTTCGAGACCGAGTACCCGGCCCTTCTGGAGCAACACACCGAAGGTGCCGAGCGGCTCGGCTATGGTTTCGGACCCTGCGACCATCCCCAGGCGGTCGGGCGCATGCTGGAGCGGTTGTCGCCCCTGCGTTATCTGGCACTGGGCCGGGCGCCCAGACCACGGCTTGCCGCCGCCCTGGGCCGGGGAAAGATACCCGCCGTGCTGATGGCGGCTGATCCCGGCCCGCAGATTCCGGCGCCGCTGGAGGCCGTCTACCCGCGGGATGCGCGGCAGGCCGGGGCCTGGACCGGGCGGGGTGTCACCGAAGCTGTTCAGGAGCCCGTGGACTTCGCCACCCTGTTCACCATCGCCCAGGTAGACCCTAATTTCCGGGCGATGATCAGCGGTGCCGACGAGGGCCTGCTGTGGTGGGCGCAAGGGCTGAGCGCCGCCCAATGGGCCGGATGGCGGCGGGCCTGGGCCGCTTCGTCCCTGTCCCGGCACGGCTTACTGTTTCTTGGCGGCACCGGCGTGCCTGCGGATCTGCCCAGGCTGTCCGCTTGGCAGCGCACGCCCTTGCCCGCCGGAGCGGTGGTCGCCGTCGATAATGATCGCTGGTATCCGGCTCTGTCCACCGCAGCGCAGGCGGCGCATCTGCAGATAGCCTCCCCGATGTTGCAGTGGCAGGTTTATGCGGGCTCCCGGCCCGTCAGCGTCAGCCCCGGCGTGGCCCTGAATGCGGCCGAACAACTGGACGCGGACACCATCCTCACCCTGGAGGACCCCGCGCAAATTCTCGACCACTGGCAAGCTCTGCGTGGGGATGTGATGGCCGCCCGCCAGCGCGGTGACGCCACCCGGCGCATCTTCTGGCAGGAACGCCGTCACGCGGGCGAACGCCTGCCGGAATTTCTGCAGCGGGTTTTTGACTGGTGACCCTCCGCCAGACCCTGGAGCAGCAATGGCAGGAGGGCGGGCCGCTGGCCACCGCCCTGCGGCCTCTGGGGGCGCTGACCGGCAAGGTGGCGCGGTGGCGGCGGCGGCACATACGGGGCAGGGCGGCGAGCATCCCCACCATTGTCGTCGGTAATCTGGCCGTGGGGGGCAGCGGCAAAACGCCGCTGGTGGCGGCGCTGGCGCGGCAACTCGCCGCAGCGGGCTGGCGGGTGGCCATCGTCAGCCGGGGCTACGGCGCCCGGCCCCCGCACTGGCCCTATCGGGTGCAGCGCGACGACAGTCCCCAACAGGCCGGGGATGAGCCCTTGTTGCTGGTGCAGGAACAGGGGCGAACGCAAGCGGTCTACCTTTGTCCCGACCGCCATCGCGCCATCGCCGCGGCGGCGACGGATGGTTATAACCTCGCGCTACTGGATGACGGCTTCCAGCACCTCGCCCTGCAACCCAGCCTGCGTCTGCTGGTGCTCTCCGGCCCACGTCCCTTGGGCAATGGCCGCTGCCTCCCTGCTGGTCCTCTGCGCGAATGCCCGGACGCCATGCTCCATGCCGACGCCCTGCTCATGGACGCCGCAGCAGCAGCAGCCATCCCGGAGCGCAACGGGCCGCCGCGTTTTCTTTTCCGCATCCAGCCCAAAGACCTCGCAGCGGTGAATGACCCCACGCGTACCCGCAGCCTCGACAGCCTGCAAGGGCAGCACGTAACGGCGGTCACCGGCATCGCCCGCCCGCAGCGTTTTATCGCGAGTCTGGAGGGCCTGGGTGCCCTCCCTGACCCCCGATTTTTCCCCGACCACCACCCCTTTTGCGCCAGCGACATCGCCCATTTGCCCCGCCCCCTCGTCATGACCGCCAAGGATGCCGTAAAATGCCGGGAATTCGCGCAGGCCGACGACTGGACCCTGCGCATCGAAGCGGAGCTGGAGCCATCCTTTCAGCCCTGGCTGGAGCAATCATTGCTGCCCTGGAGAAGCTGATGAGTATCGACCACCGCCTGCTGGATCTGCTTGCCTGCCCGCGATGCAAAGGCAGTCTGCAACCCTGCGCCCAGCGTCAGGCCCTCTGCTGCCCGCGTTGCCACCTGCAATATCCCATCCGCGACGACATCCCGGTGCTGCTCATTGATGAGGCCAAGCCCTACGAGGACAAGCCCGCGTGAGCTTCTGCGTCCTGATTCCCGCCCGGCTGGCCTCTACCCGCCTGCCGCGCAAGGTGTTGCTGGACGTGGGCGGCGTCCCCATGATCGAGCAGGTGCGGCGGCGTGCGCTGGAAAGCGGCGCAGCGCAGGTGGTGGTAGCCGCCGATCACCCCGAAGTGGTGGACTGCATCCGCAGCTATGGCGGTGAAGCCCTGTTGACCGCCGCGGAGCATGTCTGTGGCACCGAGCGACTGGCGGAAGCCGCGCGTCTGCTGGAACTGGCCGATGACGCCATTATCGTCAATCTGCAGGGTGATGAGCCGGGCATGACGCCCGCCCTGCTGCACGCCACCGCCCAACTGCTGCTGGACCATCCGCAGTGGCAGATGGCCACCGCCGCCGTCCCCATCACCCACTGGGATGAGCTGGCCGATCCCCACGCGGTCAAACTGGTGCTCGATGCCGACGGCTGCGCCCGGTATTTTTCCCGTGCCCCTATTCCCTGGGATCGCCGCCATTTTCCCTTGAGCAGCGGGCAGGCTTTGCCGCAAACCCCGGGCATCTGGTGGCGGCATCTCGGTCTCTACGCCTACCGCAATGCCTTTTTGCAGGACTATGCCGCGTGGCCCGCCAGTCTTCTGGAAAATATCGAGTCGCTGGAGCAGATGCGTGCGTTGGAGCGCGGCGTGCAGATTGCGGTATATTGCGCAGCAGAAGCACCCGCAGCAGGTGTGGACACTGCCGCCGACCTTGACCGCGTGCGCGCCCTTTTTCCCTGATCACCCACAAGGAGTTTTTGCATGGACCTGAAAAAAATCCCGGCCGGCCAGTCACTGCCGGATGACGTCAACGTCGTGATCGAGGTACCCCAGGATTCCTCCGTCAAATATGAACTGGATAAGGAATCCGGCGCCATCGTTGTCGATCGTTTCCTCTTTACCGCCATGCACTACCCGCTCAATTACGGCTTTATCCCCAACACCCTGTCCGACGATGGTGACCCCACCGATTGTCTGGTTCTGGCACCCCAGCCCGTCGCTCCCGGCGCCGTGATCCGCGCCCGGCCGGTCGGCGTGCTGATGATGGAAGACGAGAAGGGCATCGATGCCAAGATCGTCGCCGTCCCCCACGACAAGGTCGCCGCCGGTTACTCCGCTATCCGGGATGTCAGCGATCTGCCCGAGCCACTGCGTAACCAGATCCGCCATTTCTTCGAGCACTACAAGGACCTGGAGCCCGGCAAGTGGGTCAAACTCAAGGACTGGGCCAGTGTGGCCGAGGCCCGCAGGATCATCGAAGCGGACGCCGCGCGCTACGCCTGAAGGTCTTGCCGCCCTGCGGCGAAGCAGGCAGACTGAGGGCGACTCGCTTATGCAGGAGAGCCCCATGTCTGCATCACCGCTGGCGCTGAAATCTCCCGAATCGACCGCCCTAAAGCCGTCTGTCTTTGCCGGTCTGCAACCCGACGAGCCCCTCTGGAAAAGAGTCCCCAGCCGCGACGATGCCGGCCATCTCCTCTCTGATTTCCGTATGATCTTTCCCGGACTCCGCCAGAAAAGCGGTATTCGCCAGCAACACACCCTGCGTATCATCAACGCCGTATTGCACCATTACGGCTCCTGGGTGGTATTTGCCGATCTCAATATGCGCACGAATTTGCTCTGGGTGAGTATTCGTCCACGCCCTGGCTTAACGCTGGAAATTCCCGCAGCGATTAAAACGCTGGTGCCGGAAGCGTTACTATTGGCACCCTATTGGCGGCGGTAATGGGTGGCAGTTATGGCTGGTTTACATATCCAGCGGGCTGATAATACCGCGACCGCCCTTGTTCAGGACATGGGTGTAAATCATCGTGGTATTTACATCTTTATGTCCTAAAAGCTCCTGCACGGTGCGAATGTCGTAGCCCGCCTGGAGCAGATGGGTTGCGAATGAATGGCGTAACACATGGGGTGTCACCGGCTTTACAATGCCGGCACGGCTTGCCGCAGTGCGAATGGCACGTTGTATCGTCGCCTCATAAATATGATGTCGTCTTTGTGCCCCGGAACGGGGATCAATACTCAATGCCGGAGACGGGAATACATACTGCCAGCCCCAAGCCTTGGCGCTGGAGGGATATTTAACTGCCAGTGCAGCCGGCATAAAGACCGCCCCTAGACCGTTTTCTAAATCGGTGTCATGCAGTGATTTTGCCTTTTCCATTTGCTTTTTGAGGGGTAGCAGAATGTTTTCGGGTAAGACCGTCACCCGGTCCTTAGCCCCCTTACCATCCCGGATGATGATTTCGCGGCGCTCGAACTCCACGTCTTTTACGCGCAGGCGTAATCCTTCCAGTAAACGCATGCCGGTGCCATACAATAAGCTGGCAACAAGCCACATCGTACCCGAGAGCTCGTGCAGTAAGGCGCGGGTTTCCGTTGGTGTCAGCACCACCGGCAGGTGCTGCGAAGGTTTGGCGCTGGTGATGTTATCCAGCCAGGGCAGGTCGATGCCGAGAACCTGCTTGTAGAGAAAGAGCAGCGCCGCCTTGGCCTGATTTTGGGTAGAGGATGAGACGCTGCGTTCAGTGGCGAGATGGCTCAGGAAGGCCTCCACCTCGGCGGCACCCATGTTTTTGGGGTGCCGCTTGTGGTGAAAGAGAATAAAGCGGCGTACCCAGTCCGTATAGGCCTCTTCGGTGCGGATGCTGTAATGCATCACCCTGATCCGGGCACGCACCTGGTCCAGGAGCCTGGGCGGGGTGCTGGGAGTTGCTTGGCTATTTTCCATCCCGAAAATTTTAGGCTGTCCTAAATTTTTAGGCAAGGGTTGGTATTGTATAGATACAGTATGTTGATTGTTGTCCCTGTTGCATTAGACAATGTGCGTGTGGTAGCGTTGTGGAATCTAAATTACGTTAGAGTGCGCCCTTATGAATAGTTATACCTTCCTCAAAATGTTGCATATTCTGGCTGCATTCGCGCTAGTTGGGCCTCTCATACTGGCACCAAGATGGTTGTATTTGGCTCGTCATGATGTAGGGCGGGCCGCATTGCACGATCTTCATCAGTTAACCGGGATTGCTGGCTGGCTGGTGCTAATCTCTGGTGGCGTCATGTTGGTTTTTCAGCATGGAGGGATGGTCTTCTCCCTTTGGATGCAATTTTCTATCGCATTATTTGTGGTCATTCAGTTGTTCGATCACTTTTGGGCAGATCGCCGCGAAGAAGAACTTGAGCACAACCCCAAAACATCAACCTCATCTCTAAAAATCTGGTTGATCATCAAATTGGGGCTTTATTTTCTTATCACTATGCTCATGGTGTTAAAACTGCAAGTATGAATACCTTGAGGTTTCCGACGGTACTTTTAATGACTGGCAAGATGAGCATTCCCTCTAACCCTGCGCTCAACCCGGACGCCCTACAGCAGGCTTCGCCTGCTTTCGGTCGCCGGTTAGCTTCACGTTATGCGTCACAAAGGATAAGCAATGGCTCAAATTAAGATTTACGGTATTAGAGAAAAATTGGCCCCGGTTCGGGAGCAGTTATCGAAGGTTATCCATGAGTGCGTAATGGAAGCCTTGCAGTTTCCTGCCGACAAAAGGGCGCATCGTTTCTTCCTTATGGAAAAAGAAGACATGCTCTGCCCCGGTGGACGTACAGATGCATACACAATCATCGAAATAACCATGATCGAAGGACGCTCCGTTGAGGCCAAGAAAAGGCTAATCAGGCTGCTCTTCGACAACATCAGGGACAAAGTGAATATTCAGCACCAAGACATCGAAATATGCATTCAAGAAAGTCCTGCCTGCAACTGGGGTTTCAGAGGTATGCATGGTGACGAAGTCAAATTGAACTATAAAATCAATGTGTAAATCGCATAACACGTCGCTCAAAGGGACGCTCCGCTTCGCTATGCGCCCCTTAGCTCGGCGTTAGGCCCAATTAAGCAGACCATTCAATGGCTAACAAAATTCTCCGCAGTTATGACAATAAGCGATAAATCAATCAAGCTACTTTGGTCTAATGCTGCCGGCCGATGTTCTTTTCCAGGCTGCGATAAGCGTCTTTCAGTAGAGCAAGCAGCAGACACAGCACCATACACACTCGGCGAGATGGCACACATTAAGGGAAAGAATCCTGGCTCGAACAGATATGACAGGAACGACGACGAACGGGATCTCTACCAGAATCTAATTCTACTCTGCCCCAACCATCACACAGAAATAGATAAGCCAGAGAACGAAAGCAAATATTCGGTTGAATGGTTGATCGACGCAAAATCGAACCATGAACAGTGGGTCATCTCGATGCTTACAGCGGAAAAAATTGTAACTATCGATCAACTCAAGAATTATATTGCAAGACTGCTGGCTGACAATCATCAAGCATGGTTAAAGTACGGACCAAACTCCATCCTTGCGCTGCAAAATCCAAATAGCGACTCACTTTACCAGCTATGGACATCCGAGCGATTGTCCACAATAGTTCCAAACAATAGAGCTATAACCAAGCTCTTGATCGATCATCGAATGCTTTTTACGCATAACCAGCAGTCTATTGTTAGCAAATTCCTTTCGCATGCAAAGAGCTATGAGTTATGGGT
>JAMCRJ010000086.1 GCA_023381645.1 Gammaproteobacteria bacterium | reverse complement strand
ATTCAGCCGTTTTCCAATTGGAACTCTACCCACACGGTCAACTGAAAATCTTTGCCGGCCAACGTCGCCGGGGGTGGCGGGATCCGGGCGTTGCGCACCGCGGCCAGCGCGGCCTCGTCAAAGGCACCCATGGCCCCCTTTTTGAGGATATCGATTTGACTGACATGGCCATGGAGAAGATGGAAACGTACCCGTACCCGGCTTGTCTCCCCCAGCATTCGGGCAACACCGGGAAAGTGGACTGCGGCCTGAATGGCGCCTTTAACTTGGGAAAGATAATCCTCGCGTACCGCGGGATCGACGGGGGACGAGCTGGGTGGTGCCGGCGTGGGTGTTTCCTGTGTGGGTGGGGCCGCCACCGGGCTCGGCAAGGGTGACGGGGGCAGCATTTCCTTGATCCGCTGAGGCGGCGTGGGCGTGGGCGTGGGCTGTGGGTGGGGTTTGGGTGCCATTTTCCGTAGCACGGGTTTGGGCGGTTCTTCGGTCTTGGGCTTTGGTGTCGGCGTAGGGGGCGTCACCGGCTTGGCGGGCGGTTCCGGTGTGGCCAGAGTGATTTGCATGGGCGGCAGAGCGGCCTGGACGGGGTGCTGATGATGGATGCTGTAGAAGAGGGCGGCCAAGGCGAGGATCTCTACCAAAAAGGCGAGGCCAAGGGCTTGCTGCATGGCCTTGCCCTCTCCAGGAAGCCGATAACCGGGCATCTGCGCAAGTTCTGGAGCCATTTTTTTCGATTCCGTTCGTATGGATGGAAGGGGAGAAACATGTTCTGCGTCAACCGTCATGTTCATGAGAATCGCTCAATCGGGTTGCGGCGTGTGCATGATGCCTTCCCAAAGGATGCGATTATATTGAGCGGTATCGATGCGATCTTCGGCAGAAAAATCCATTCCCTGGGTTTTTGCGGCCCAGTATTTCCCGTCGTGCAAAGGCCGCAAATGGTTTTGGGCGCTGCCGCAGGATCGGTATCGGGCCGGCCAGCGGCTGGCGAGGGCGGTGCTTTGCAGCATCCCCGAGGGGCAGGCCTGAAAGCTCCATGGCCGTTGCCGAAGGTCGAAAATATCCGCCATCGGGCGGGCGGCGCCGTCCAGGGCGCTCAGGGGCGGCAGTCCCAGCACCATCTCCATGGTGCGCAGCAGGTTGAGGGTGTTGTAGGGGGTGGAAAGCACCTCGCCTTGTTTCACATAGGGGCCGACGACGAAGGCGATGCTGCGGTGGGCATCCACATGGTCCGGGCCGTCCTGGGCGTCGTCCTCCACCACGAATATCAGGGTATCCCGGGCGTAGCGGCTATGGGCGATCCGCTCCGCCAGCAAGCCTACCGCAAAATCATTGTCTGCGACCTGGAGTTCCGGCGTGTTGACGCCGTCCATGGCTTGGCCAAATTTGCCCGTATGGTCATTCATGAAGCGTATGAGCGAAAGGGTGGGCAGTTTGCCATTGCGTTCATAGGCGCGGAATTCCCGCTCCCATTCACGGTAGCGGTAATAATCCGGGTAGGCGTTATCAAAGCTGCGGAAAAATGGATCGGTATGGGCGGCGAGTCCCGGATTGGCCGGATAGGCCTGGATGATTTTTTCCTGGTAGGGATGGCGGGATAGCGGAATCCGGTTGGTGCTGGCGCCATATCGTTCCAGGTCCACAAAAAATCCATAATTTCGCAGGGTGAGTCCATGGCGCAGGGCGGCGCTCCACAGATAACCTTGTTGGTAGCGGCCGGCAGCGCTATCCGGTGCGGCAACGTCGGCGGTCCCCGGCAGAAGATCAGGGTCCTTGGGGGTGTCGGGATTGGCCGCGCGCCGTTCTTCCCCCTGCAGGCCCACGTTGACATTGCGATTGGTGCCTTCCCAGTCGTAGGAACCGCCGCCTTGGGCATAATTATTGGGCAGCATCTTGCTGTTGATGTCCGACTCCCGGGCTGCCGTGGACCACGCCCAGCCATCGCCGCTCACTTCCCCCGTATCCAGAAAGTGATCCAGCAGGACAAAGTCGAGGGCGAGGCGATGTTGGTTGGGGGTCACGGCCAGGGGGAACTCGGTGAGGGAGGGGTCGCCGTTGCCCCGGGGAAGGTCGCCCAGCACCTGATCGTAGGAACGGTTTTCCTTGACGATATAGATGACGTGCCGGATATGCCGGTGCAGGAAATCCATGACTTGGCGATCGGTGCGGGAGAGGAGGGTGGAGTGGTTGTTTTTCAGGACCACCGAGGTCATGGACGGCAGGTCCACCTTGGCCAGATGCGGAATCTCTTGCAGGCCCGAAAGGGAAAGTTGCAAGATGTATTGATTGGGTTTCGGCTGGACCGGGGATGAGGCGATGCAGCCATGCCGATAACCGGAACAATATCCCGGATTGGCTCCGGGAATGGATTTATTGTTGATCACCCAAAGGGCGTCGCCGGCCGGCGCAGGGACCAGGTCCTGCGGCGACCATGCCGTTGGCAGGAGGCCGAGGCTGTGCGGCATTGCTCCCGCCAGGGAGAGCACGGCTACGGCATTCATCTGGCCCAGGGTGGCGTAAAGCCGCTGATGATCGGGCGAGATGCCGAGGGCGTTGGCCGACCAGCCCAGATTTTCTTCGCCCGGGGAAACTCCCGGCGTCCCGGCGCGGCGCACCTCCCCCGGAACCAGACCGGCCTGGCCCTGTAGCCGGAGTTTTTGGGTGTCGACGACCGCGATGCTGTCGCGGTTTTCCATGGCCACGTAGAGCCGCTGGCGGGCCTCGTCCAGGAGCAGGCGGTTGGGATTCCCCGGCGTGGCGATGCGGGCGACGATCTTCGGGTCGTCATTGCCGGTGTCGATGACGACGATTTCACGGTCGCGCATGCTGGAGACATAGGCGCGCTGCCGATGATCCATGACGACCCAGAAGGGGCTTTCACCCCCGGCCTGTCCGTGCCGTCCTTCGCTGGGGCCGGGACGCAGGTCCATGTCCCGGAGAACGCGACGCTGGTCCAGGTCGATCATGCTCACTGAATCATTGTAGAAATTGCTCACGAGGAGGCGCCTGCCATCGGGGCTGAGGGCGAGGCCCGCGGTGAGGGGCTTGACGTGGAGACCAAGGCCGGACTGGTGTCCGAGAGGGATGGGATGGCCATCGGTCCGCCACTGTCCGGAGGGCCCGGTTTTTTGGAAAATCAGCACATTGTCATCGACGCCGCCGCCTACATAAAGGGTTTTCCCATCCGCCGACAGGGCCATGCCGCAAAAGCTGTTGTTGATGGGCAGGACCTGGATGGTTTGGGGCTGCCGCGGGTTGGAGACATCCTCAATAATCACGCTCTGCCGGGAACGCTGCGCTGACGGATGGCCATGGGCGTCGGCGTTCCGCTTGAATCCCGAGGTCAGGATCAACAAATAATGCCCGTCCGGCGTCAGTAATGTGCTGACGGCACCCCGCGCATAGACCGGCGCAGCGCCGCCATCGGTCATGAGGCGATCCCAAAACCGGGAGCCAGGAGTGGCCCGAGGTGAAATACGCTGACCGGTGGGCAGAACTGCTGCCTCTGCCCTTGCGCTTTCCCGGTGTCCGGCACTGGATGGTGGTCCATCCTTCTCGTCCATTGCGCTTTGCGCTGCGGCGGGGCCGGCCAGGAGAGCAAAGGCGCCGGATAGGAGGAATAAGAAGGTGCGATGCATGAATAGGCTCCAGTATTTTCGCCGATGTGTCGGCACGTAACGCAACAGAGGGAAGGAAGTGTGGGCACGTGACGATGGCCTGTCCGTGCCCGGAAATGCATCAGAAGGTGCCGCTCACCGTACCGAAGACCTGGCGTGGCGCGCCGTTTTGCAGGGTCCAGAACTGTCCCTGCGGATCCGAGGAGACAAAGCCGTTGGTACCGATGGTGGCCCAGTAGTTTTCGTTGAGGAGGTTGGTGACGTTCAGCTGGAAGCGCAGTTCCTGGAGTCCGAGGACGCGGCGCAGGCGGTAGCCGGTGCTGAGGTCTGTCAGCCAGTAGCCCGGCACTTTGGCGTCATTGGTGTAGGTGTAATAGCGCTCACCCGTATATTTTGCACCGAGGCGGCCGAAGAAACCGGCGTGTTCATAGGCAAGCTGGGTGGCAAACATCAGGCGCGGGGCATCCACGACATTTTTACCCGCGGCTCGTACCAGGGTCGTGCCGTCCAGATAGTCGGACTGGTACTTGGAAGAGGTATAAGTCAAGGAATTGTACCAGGTGACATCCTGGACGGGCGACCATTGAAAGGCGCCTTCCACGCCGCGGGTATGCACGGAGCCTACGTTGGCCAGGGTGGAGGGGCAGCCGAGAATGCCCACACACTGGGAGATGCTCAGCAAGCGGTTATCAAAGTTGACCAGATACGCATCCAGCGACGCCTGGAAATTGCCCCGCTGGGTCTTGATGCCGATATCCAGGGTCTGGGAAGTTTCCGGTTTTAGGCTGCCGGAGGTGGCGTTGAAAGCGGCCTGCGTGGTGGAGAACGGTCCGCTAATGCCCGGCTGAAAGGCGCGCATGTTCTGGGCGTAGGAGAAGAAAACATTCTCCGCCGGGGTGAGCTGGTAATTCAGGCCCACCTGCGGCAGGAGGCCGCGCTGAGCGCTGATGGAACCGGCGGCGAGATTGCCCACCAGGGAGTTGGCATCAATGTTCACATGGGGGCTTTTGACGCCCAGGGTTACTTTTAGCCGGTCATTGAAGAAGGTGGCCTGATCCTGGGCGAAGAATTGCCAGGTAGTGGTGTCGAACTGCTGCAAGAAAGCCGTGGCAATGGGGTTGCTGAGAAAATGATCGTAGGCATTGATGTCACCGGAGGTGATATTGTAGTAATTCCGGGTAAGCTGATGTTTATTGTATTCATACCAGAATCCGGTGCTGAGTCGGTGATGGTGGAGCCGCGCCACCAGCGAAGAGATGACGCCGCCCCGGCTGATGCCATATTCCGTGGTGCGGATGGATATGGGCAGGCCCGATGGGGAGGGCACATAAGGGGTATACCAATGCCCTTGCCCATCATTGTGGTGATAATAGACGGTGGTATCGAGACGGGCTATGGCGGAGAGCTTGAGATTGGCGTTCATATAAGCCAGTTCGTCGTTGCGCAGGCCTCGGGCGAAATAATAGGCATCGTCAACGCTGGTCACGCCGCCGGTAAAGATACCCTTGGCGGCGTTGGCGGCGCGCTGAAAATCCGGGGCATAATTGTCCCAGTTCCAGCCCAGGCGCCGCTGGGAGTCGAGGGAGAGATCGGCGTAGTCGCTTTCATCACGGCGGGATAGATCGACAAAAGCCGTGATCTTGCTCTCACCGAAGAAGTGTACGATCTTGGCGTTGAGTTGTTTTTCGCTTTGCGGGCCATAGCCTTTCCATTTGTCGGCGCGGCTATAGAGGAGGCTGACGAAGGCCTTGGTATGGGCACCCAAGTCGCCGGTATCCAGGCGCAGAAAGGTGCGGCTGGAGTTGGCGCTGCCATAGGTCTCGGCCAGGGTCACGCCGAAGCGATTCTTGGGATCGACGGAAAAGAACTGAACGCTGCCGCCCAGGTTGCTGGTGGATGCCGTGCCGGTATCGCTGGCCCCTTCGGATACGCTGACCCGGCTGATGTTTTCCTGGCTGATGGCGCGCCCGATGGAAAGGCCGTTGTTGTTGCTGTAGCTCTGATCGCCCAATGGTAATCCATCCAGCGTGAAACCGAGCTGGTTCTGGTTGAAACCCCGGATACTGAAGCGGCTGCCCCATTCGTAGTTGCCGAGGGGGTCTGATGAGGAAAAGAATACGCCGGGCAGCTTCTGCAGGGAGGCCAGGGGGCTATATCCCGGCGGGGCCTCACTGAGTTCCGAACGGGTCATGGTCAGGACCTGCCGCGTTTCCTTCTGGCCGAATACCGAAATATCGTCGGTTTTGACCGGATCATCGGCAAGGGCCGGAACGGGGCCGATGAAGGTGGCGGCCAGGATGGCCTTGACGATGGCGCGTGGTGTCACGATGTGTTTCATTGTTGGCTCCCTCGGTGGTGTCAGTCGTCTAATGCGAAATGCACGGTGGTGGTGAAGGTCTTGCTGGGGGCTCCGGGCCATAGGCCGGCGGTCATGGCGTCAAAGCGGCTGGTGCGCAGGGCCTTCAAGGCGGCTTCGTCGAGCAGCTTGAAGCCGGAAGACTTGAGGACGGACGCCTCCATTACGCTGCCTTGCCGGCTGATGGTGTAGGCAAGGACGACGTCGCCGGTCATGTCGAGTTCTTTGGCGCTGGCCGGATAGACCTTGTGTTTTTCGATCTCGCCCGCCACCCTGCCGGCATATTGTCCTTCTCCGGCCCGGTCCTCCCTGGGCCCGGGGTCGCTTTTGACCGGGTTGGCGTTCTGGACTGGCGGGGCGTTCACCGGCGATGGAAGAGACGGTGCAGCAGGCAATGGGCTCGGTGCCGTGGTGGCCGGCCGCGGCGCCTCCACCGGCTGGGTGACGGGCCGTGGAAGCGGCTTCGCTACCGGTTTTGGCATGGGCTTGGGTGTCGCCTTGGGTTGGGCTGCTGGTCTTGGTGACGGTGGAATGACCTTGGCCGGCTCCGGAGCGATCAGCGCCAGTTGCATGGGGGGAATGGACGGGGATTGCGGCTTTTCCTGACGGAAGAAAAACGCCATGTTGCCGATTACCAGCAGTTCCACCGCCACGGCGGCCAGCAAGGCCCGCCGCAGCAGGGGGCCTTCTTCCGGGGGGTGGAACAACGGGGATGCGAGGGCGGTGGTCAAGATTCCTACTCCGGCTTGGCCGCCAGGCCGATGGCGCTGACGCCGGCGTGGCGGCAGGCGTCCATGACCTTGACCAGAGCCTGGATGTCGGCGCCCTTGTCGGCGGCGATGGTGACCTGGGTCTCGGCGGGTTCGCCCTGGCGGAGCCTGGCTTCCAGATCCGGCAGGCTGATGGTGTGGCCGTCCGTCTCTACTGCACCGGACTGGCGCAGGGTGAGGACGACCTTGGGCTTGGGCAGATCGCGGGCGGTGCTGGAACCGGGCATCTGCGCGGGCAGCCCCTGGGTGGGGATCATGTGGATCGTCACCATGATGAAGAAGATCAGCAGGAAGAGCATGATGTCGATCATGGGGATGATCTCTACCCGCCCCTTGCGCATTTCCAGATATTGCATGCTCAGGCCTCCGCGGCGGCGTAAATGAGGGGCTGGGCCTCGCTGTGGATCAGGGCGTGGCTGTGATCGAGGCCCTCCAGGCGGTTGATGAGCATGGTGCGCAGGGTTTCCATCTGGTGAACGACGTAGCGCATGCGATTGTGCAGGCCGTTGAAGGCCACCAGGCCGACAATGGCGATGATCAGTCCGGCTGCGGTGGCAAGCAGGGCTTCGGCCACGGAGCCGGTGATGAGAGTGGGGTTCTGGGCGGCGTTGTTCAGCACCTGGAAGGCGTGGAACATGCCGATGATGGTGCCCAGCAGGCCCAGCAGGGGAGCGAGGGTGACGATGGTGTCGAGTATCCACAGGCGCTTGTCCAATACCGGCACCTGCCGCATCACCGCTTCCTGGAGGATCTCCGAAAGGCGTCCGCTGTCTTTGATGTGCGGAAAACGCACCGGTCTCTCGAGGATGGCGCGGAAGGGGAAGGCGCTCTTCTCGGCGATCTCCGCCAAGGCCCGTCCCTGCAGGTTGGGCAGATCTTCGACGGCCAGGGCCGCCTCGTTACCCAGGCGCACCATGCGATTGAGAAACAGGAAGCGCTCGATGCTGACGGTCAGGGCAATGAGCAGCAGGATGGGCATGAGATAAAGAATGCCGCCGGACATGGTGGCGACGTCGGCAATTTGGGTCCAGTTCATGGGCTAACTCCATTTGAAAAAGGGGGTGTCCCGGGTGGGGCACCCGTCCGGGTTTTTAGAAGGTGGCCTCCAGGGAGGCATAGACGTTGGTGGGCAGGTTGAGCTTCCTGTTGGGGTTGCCCGAACTGCCGGTATAGCTCTGGATATAGCTGCGATCGAAGAGATTATTGAGATACAGTCCGGCGCTCACGCTCTTGAAGCCCAGGCTCCGGCCCAGAGGTGCATTGCGGAAGGTGTAGCGCAGGCTGGCATCGGTGTAGAAGCGGCTGCCCAAGGGCAGAAAGCCGCCGCCCAAGGCATAATAGGCGTTGCCAACTTCGTTGACGCCGACGCTGCCGCGGAAGCCGCGGTAACGCACGATCAGACCCGCCGCCTCGGTATGATGGGGCGCATAGGGAAAGGGCTTGCCGGCCGATTTGAGCCGGGCGTCGAGGAAACCGAAGTTGGCGTAGGCGCTGAAAATGTCATTGATGACAAAATTGTTCTGCCAACTGATGCCCTGGTTGATGGCGGTGCCGGCGTTGGCGAGGACCGTCTGGTTGATGGCGCTACCGGGAAGGACGACAGTGGTGGAGAGGATGTAGTTCTGGAAATCCACGCGGAAGAGGTCCAGCGCGCCCGACCACACGCCCGTATCCCAGACGGTGCCGATATCGTAGGTGTTGGCCTTCTGGGGATTCAGACTGGCATTGTAGGTGCCGGTGTAGAATTGGTTATATCCGGGAGGGTTGCTGTTTTGGGTGAAGTTGGCATAGATGTGCCAATTGTCCAGGATGCGATAGTTGACGCCGAGGGAAGGTAGCAGGGAACGGAAGGTGGCATTGAACTGCCCCGGTTTGCCCTGGGCCAGGGCGGTATCGTCGCGGAAATCGCGGGTCGCATAGAGATATTTGACGCCGGCGCTGAATTTGAGGCTATCCATGGGTTGATAGGTGAGGGCGACGTAAGGTTCATAGGTGTCGGTAACCACCGGTTCGAGGTAGCTGGAGCCGACATAGGTGTTGCCGTTGTAATACTGGCTGTCGTGGGTGGTATCGTTGTGGTTGAACCAGAAACCCAGCTCGGTGGCCACCGGCCCGAGGGGAAAGCGCATGCGCAGGATATTGCCCCAGCGATCGGTCTGGTTGACGCTATGACGTTGCAATACGCCATTGCTCGGCGGGGCGGCGTGGATAATGCTGCCATTGGGCGCCAGTACGGTTTGGCTGAAGGTGCTGGCGCCGGCGCTAAAACCATTGCCATAGTAGTAGTAGAATTGATTGGAGAATTTGACCGAGGAGAATTGCGCCTCATATTTGGCATAGCTCAGCCAATTGAGGTATTGATTGTAATTGTAGCCGGTGTAGGCGGTGTTGGGTTTGCCATTGGCGAGGAAGGGTTGGTCGGTATTGCTGTTGTAGTCACGACCATACTGGGCGATCTGCGCAGCCGTGGCGCCGTTGTAGTAATTGAAGCGCTGGTTGTTCTGGCTGAAGAACAAGGTGAGCTGGCCGGGCCCGATCTGCGAAACCGACTTGAAGAGGAACTGGTTTTGCACCGCTGGATTGTTCTGGAAATAGCCATCCCGCTGGTTCTTGTTGAAATAGACCCAGGCGGAGGTGGGGGCAATGTTTCTCAGGAACAGACCGGTATTGATGAGGCCGCCGGCATTGTATTTGCCAAAGGACCCGACCCCGGCCAGGGGACGGACAAAGGGGTAGGGAGAGGGCTGGAGGCTGTAGGTTTCCACGGAGCCGCCGAAGGAAGACAGGCCGGGAATGGCGGCGGATTCGGCGCCGGGATAGTATCTGGTGCCGGATATCAGGCGGCTGGGGATGAATTCGTTGCTGTAGAAGGTGTAGCTGTCGTTGTCGTTGAGGGGGATGCCATCCAGGGTAAAGTTGATCAGGTTCTTTCCAAAGCCGTTGATATAAATATCGTCTCCATCCATGCTGTCGCCGCCGCTGACGACGAGGGTGTTGGGCATGTTGCGCAGGGCCTGGGTGTAAGAGTCGGTGGGGGTGATGAGGTCGAATTGCCCCTTGGTGATGAGAGTTTCAGCATTGGTGGCACCCTTTTTGAAGCGCTGGATCTTTTTCAGATCTTCGCTTGGCGTCTGCCCGACATTGCCGGCCGGTGCGCTGCCGAAAAAGTTATTGGCGGCACCGGCCGTACCGGTGACGGTACCGAGGGATTCATCGGCGGCAAAGGCGGCGCCGCTACCGAGGGTAAAAACGGCAAAGGCTACCGCGTTGCGCAAGGCAGTGGAATGCATCTTGGTCATGGTCGCTCCCTATCTGGGGTATTAAAATTTCTAATTGATCAAGGTGATATGATAATTGTGCCTATGCTATCCACCGTTCATGGATCATCTCCCATCAGATAAACGCCGGGTCGCGCACTTTCCCGCTGAAATCCAGTCCATCCGTCAGGGCATAGGCTGCAGCGTCCCGTTCGTTCAGGGGCGGAAGCTGGAAGCGGGTTTCGATGAGCCGGAGGATACTGGTGGTGTCGACGATGCGGTGGTCCACATAGCCGGGACGCGTCCACGCGCTCACGAGCAGGGCGGGGACGCGGGTGCCGGGGCCAAAATAATCCCGCGCCGGCGGGGGAACATGGTCCCAAAAACCGCCGCCTTCGTCCGTGGGGCCCTGCAACGGCGGCAGGTTGTTGATGAGGTAGCCCGCCTGGTCATAAGGCAGGTCGACGTAGGACATGTCCTTGGGCACGTGCCATTCGCGGGGCGTCTTGGGGTCCTGGCAGGTGCGGGCGGCGGCGAGAAAGAGGGCGTTGCCGGTGGAGCCGCCAAACATGGCCTGATGAAAGTGATCGAAAAGGACGTAGTGGTCGGCGAGGGCGTGGTAGAAGGGGACGTCCTGGCGGGTGTAGTAGCCGAGGACGGCACCGCTGGGTCGCGATACCGAGTAGGCGGCCTGCATGCTGTCCACGTCGGAAACGGGGGCGTGGTCCAGAGAAAAGTGGCCTTTGCTCAGGGCGGAGAGGGGATGGCAGGCCAAGCCTGCCGCGCTGCCCGCGCCCAAGGCTTGCAAAAATTGACGACGACTCCGGTGTTGCATCATCGCGCTCCCTTATGGACTGCTTTATTTTCGGGAAGCGTAGCAGGCGAATGTGACCGTTTTATGAATCTTGAATGAATTTTTTGTGACAATGATCGTGGAATATTTCTAACGGGTACCGCTGCCCCTGGACTTGGGGGGGCGACGAGGGATG
>JAMCRJ010000027.1 GCA_023381645.1 Gammaproteobacteria bacterium | reverse complement strand
TCGCCGTTTTCGAGAGTGTGCGCGACAAGACGCCGGCCAAACCGTTGCGCTTCGACTGAATGATCGTCCTGGATACCAACGTCGTTTCCGAGGCGATGAAGCCGGAGCCAGACGCGGCCGTGAGGGCTTGGCTGAACGAACAGGCGGCGGAAACCTTGTATCTGTCGAGCGTCACGCTGGCCGAGTTGCTGTTCGGCATCCGGGCGCTGCCGGCGGGCAAGTGCAAGAACATGCTCGACCGCGCCCTGACCGAACTGCTGGAGCTGTTCAAGGATCGGGTGCTGCCCTTCGATACGGATGCAGCGCGCCACTATGCCGACCTGGCCGTGACGGCCAAGAACGGCGGGCGCGGCTTCCCGACGCCAGACGGCTACATCGCGGCTGTTGCCGCATCGCGGGGCTTCATCGTGGCATCACGCGACACGTCGCCCTATGAAGCGGCCGGCGTGACCGTCATCAATCCCTGGAAGGATGCATGACCGCAGGAGTGCGAACCATGACCGCCACAGCCACCTTGTCGAGCAAGTTCCAGATTTCCATCCCCAAGGCCGTGCGCGAAGAGCAGCACTGGGAAGCCGGGCAGGAGTTCGTGTTCATTCCCAAGGGCAAGGGCGTGCTGGTGATGCCGGTGCCCGAGATGGCGCAGTTGGTCGGTATCGCCAAGGGCGCCCGCACCGACAATGTTCGTGATCGCGAGGATCGCTACTGATGACGGCAACGCCGTACGTGGTCGATACCTCGGCATGGATCGAATGGCTTGCGGACACCGCGCTGGGCAGGCGTCTGGGAAAACAGTTTCCGGATAGGCCGCAGTGCATCGTGCCGACCATCGCGCTGATCGCCAAGACCGATGGGATAGATTGAATGAACATGGGAAAAAGCATCCCCTCCGTCTCCGTCACCTACGCCCCGGGGGATACCCCGCACCGAACCCAAAACCTGACGTAAATCCTGGCAGGGCTCACCGATGACGAGTTGGTAAGATGGCCCGGCGACCTGGTCGATGCCGAGCGGGAGAGGAGGCGCAACGCCGCAGGCTGAACGCGAGGACGGAGAGGTCGCCGGCCAGCTCAGACTTCCTTTGGCGTGACATGGTATTTTTAGGGGTATCGGGTGATGGTTGTTTTTAAGATATTGATTGTAAATTGATATATTCTTCCGTTTACCATCGAGTGGGAATGACCAGGCGGTAAGTATATATGGCGGCAACTGGGCGTTTCTTTGCACCTGAATTGTCGTTATCTTTTATGAAAGATCCTCCGTCCCTGCCTTTTTGACTATGTGCGTCTTCCGTAGCACGTTCCCGCAGTATATGCTGCTTCGCGCCACGCCATGTTACGGGTTCCCTGCATTATTTGTTATGTGAAATACGCTAATTATTTTGTACGTTAAATAAATAGTGTTGACATTTTTGCTGCGAAATGTGATAATAAAAAATATAAATATTTACCAGTAATGCATATCAAAAACATTCGGTGTGGCTGTAACGTGCAATTCCTTGGTCATTCTGCACCGTGATATTCACCACATTTCGGGAGAAATCATGGCATCCATACAGCTCCAGAATATAAAAAACAGACTGCGGCGAGAGGGTTCTCTGCAAGGCCTTATACTTGCCTGTGTGGGCGCTTCAATTGGCTCTGGGTGGCTGTTTGGACCACTATATACCGCGCAGCAGGCAGGGCCCTACGCGGTCGGTTCATGGATGATCGGCGCCTTCGCCATCCTTTTGCTGGCGCTGGTTTTTGCGGAACTTGGTCCGCTGATTCCCCGGGCTGGGGCAGTGGTTCATCTGGCCCACGTGGGAAACGGCCCGATCATTGGCCATATGTGGAGCTGGATCCTCTTTCTCTCTTATGCCACCATCGCGCCTATCGAAGTTACGGCCATACTGACCTACGCCAATAATTACCTCCCGGGATTGCTACAGCAGCATTCTGACCTGCTCAGCGTCAAGGGTTTCGCCATCGCGCTGGTGTTGCTGGCCTTTTTTGTTGCCATCAATTTTCTGGTGGTGCACTGGGTGTTGAAAATCAACAATGGCGCTACCTGGTGGAAAATTTCGATTCCTGTATTGACGATTGGGGTATTGCTCGCCACATCCTGGCACCCCGGTAATTTCGTGGTGCATGCACAGAATGCCACGGCCGATTTTCACGGGATGTTCGTTGCCGTGGCCACCAGCGGTGTGATTTTCAGCCTGCTGGGTTTTCGTCATGCTATCGACCTGGCTGGAGAGAGTAAAAATCCGAAACGGGATGTGCCGATCGCCGTTATCGGCTCTGTCTTGATTGCATCGGGAATTTATGTCGCTTTACAGATAGCTTTTATCGGTGCGATACATCCTGCCGATTTGGCGGCAGGAGGCTGGCGGCATCTGCGTTTTTCTGGAATCAACGGTCCTTTTGCCGCCCTTGCCGCTGCGGTGGGGGCCGGCTGGCTGGCCGTGCTGCTGTACGTCGATGCGTTTGTATCACCGGGCGGGGCCGCATTGATCTATACCACCACCGCAGCCCGCGTTACCCTGGCGACCGCTGATACCGGAGCAGCGCCCCCGTGGGTGGCATGCATCAATCGGCGCGGTGTTCCCTGGGCCAGCCTGATTTTGCTGTACGTAGTCGGTGCGGTGTTCTTTTTTCCCTTTCCCTCCTGGCAGAAAATGGTGGGTTATATCGCTTCCATGACGGTACTGTCGTATGTCATCGGTCCTGTTGCGCTGATTCAATTGCGCCGCGCGATGCCGGATCTGGAACGCCCTTTTCGCCTGTGGGCAGCACCAGTTATCGCACCCTTCACCTTCGTCGTGGCCAGCTGGATCGTGTTCTGGTCGGGTCTGAATACCCTGAATTTCATTTTCGGCACTTTGTTCGCCCTGCTCATCTTTTATGCCCTCACCGGTATCTGGCGGAAAGGAAGATGGTCCGCAATGGGGTGGCAGTATATGTGGTGGATTATTCCCTATTTCCTGGGTTTGTGGGGAATCAGTTGGCTGAGCCCGGCGGTTCTGGGCGGAACCGGGGTGCTTGGATTTTTTCCCGGCATGGCGGCAGTGGCCGTTTTGAGCCTGCTGATATTTTATGTGGCCATTCATCAGGCGGTGGCGGACAGTACCATGAGAGCCTACATGCAGCATTTCAGAAAGCGGGAAGCGGATGCGCCGTGAGTCGCATGTAAGCAGGTAATGGGTGACGGTGCTACCGGCATGGGCTTACTTTTTTCAATAACAGATCTATTCGGTGATCAGGAGAGATGCATGACGGATCGCATCGGGAAAAAACGGGCCACAGAACCTAACCGATGGTTGAATCGTTCCAATCTGCAAACGGATGCGAAGCGTTGGGTGATTAAAATTGGCAGCAGCCTGCTGACGAACGACGGCCAGCATCTGGATATCACCGCGATACGCGCATGGATGCAGCAAATTCTGCTGTTGCATCAGCGTGGTGTGGAAGTGGTACTGGTGTCCTCCGGATCGGTAAGCGCTGGAATGCAACGTCTGGGCTGGACAGATCGGCCGGTTTCACTCAAAGCTCGACAAGCCGCGGCCAGCGTCGGTCAATCCGCCCTGATACATACCTACGAGAAGATGCTGCAGGAATGCGCGCAGCCCGAGAATGACCGTTTATACTGTGGTCAAGTGCTGTTGACCCACGATGATCTTCGTACCCGCCGGCGCTACCTGAATGCACGCTCCACGTTACGTACGCTGCTGGACATGAACGTGCTGCCCATCATCAACGAAAATGATGTGGTTTCTTACAGTGCGATCAATCTGGGCGACAACGACACCCTGGCGGCATTGGTGAGCAACCTGCTGGATGCCGATATCCTGGTCATTCTTACCGATCAGACGGGACTGTTTGACGCTGATCCGCGCAGTCATCCCGAAGCAACGCTCCTGACGGAGGTGGGTGCAGGTGATCCGATGCTGGAGCGCATTGCCGGGGGAGGTGGATCCCGGATGGGAACGGGCGGTATGCTGGCCAAGGTGCGTGCTGCGGCACGTGCCGCGCGTTCCGGCACGTCGACGATCATTGCGGATGGACGCCGTCCGGAAGTCTTGCCGCGCTTGCATCAAGGGGAAGCGATCGGCACCTTCGTTCATGCCCGCTTACCTAAGCTGGCTGCGCGGAAGCGCTGGCTGGCCGGGCATCTGCGCAGCCACGGAGTGCTGCATCTGGATCAGGGAGCGGCCCGGGCGATTCTGGAGGAGGGAAGCAGCTTATTGCCGGTGGGCGTTATCGCGGTAGAAGGCACATTCCGGCGGGGGGATTTGGTCGTTTGCAAAGATCCGCTGGGGCGGGACATCGCCCGCGGTTTGATCAATCTCGACGCGCCGGTCGCTGCCCGCTGCTGCCGGAAACAGAGTCATGAACTGGCGGATGATCCTGAGGTGCTGGAAGATGTGCTGATTCATCGTGACAACTTGGTAATCAACGACTTGTTACTCTAAAAAGCGGTGAAACGGCTGACGATCCCGAAGCGATAGGGGATGTACCGATACTGATCCATCGCGATAGCCTGATGGTTAATGCTCCCCCGTCGGCGGAGCCATATTCCCGTCCATAGGTAAAATCCGACCGGGAATAATGTGGACGTCCTGCTGCTGGTGCGCCAGTGTTATGTTATGGCGGAGCAGACTTTCCACCACGGAAGCACGCAGGTCGGTCTGCACGTTATAACTCTTGTTACAGTCGTCCAGATACACCCGCAGATAGAATTGCAGGGCATTTTCGCTGACATCCAGTAACAGCGCGGTGGGCGGAATACCGCGCGGATCATCTTGCAGGACGTCGGGGTGGTTTTGACCTTCCGCTACCAGCAACTGCTTTACCAGCGGGATATCGGCATCATGGGCAATGCTGAAGGGGATCATCAGGCGCAACACGCTATTTGTGTACATCCAGTTGGTCACCTGGCCAGAGATCAGTTCAGAATTAGGAACGAAGACTTCAGTGCGGTCAAAAGTAAGGATCAGGGTGTAACGGATGCTCATCTTCTGCACATATCCCTGAGTGGTACCCACCTGAATCCAGTCACCAACACGAATGGGGCGCTCCAATAGCAGAATCAGACCAGACACAAAATTATTGACGATATTTTGCAGGCCAAAGCCGATGCCCACCGATAGGGCACCGGCGACGATGGCAAGGTTACCGAGTGCGACACCGGCGGTAGAGAGCGCAATCAGCACCGCGATAATGAAGCCGGTATAGCGGAGGATGGATAATACGGAGTGGCGGGCTCCGCTTTCCATGTGGCTGATAATCCGCGAGTTATCAGACAGGTATTTCTGGACCAGGGCGTTGATGTTGAACAGGATGGCGAGCAGTATCGCGGCGATCACCCAGCGGAAGGGCTGGATGTGAAAACCGGCAATGGTGAATCCGGTGATAAAATATTTCCAGATCAAGGTAAATCCTGTATGGGTCAGGCCCCAGGCATGCAGGACGAAAGCCGCCACCCCCAACCATACGGCGGTGTAACTGATCGTACTGAACCAGGTTATCCATGGCAGGGGCTGATCCTCCTTCAGGCGTAGGCGGCGGCGCAGGAAATGTTGCCAGAAACCGGATTTTTGTGCCGCCCGCATCCAGAATTCGGCAAGCCCCCAAGACAACAGGAACCCCATGCTGAGGGCCAGCAGGGACGTCAGCAGGCCGAAGAACAGATAATTGGAAAGGTTGCGATAACCGGACAGTGTACATATGGCGGTACCGATCAGGGCCAGAAGCAGGACCATCCTGGGCAGCGGATAAGCTCGGAAAGGCTTTTGCGCGCCCATTCGCCAGACCAGCCATAACACCGCACCGAGGAGGACCAGATGATATGCGGACACGAAAAAGGCCCGGTCTGCTGCGGATAGGGGATCCTGAGGGGAAATGCCTATCCACACGAGTCCGAACAGAGAGAGGAGGGCGATGAAACGCAGGGTTCGCAGTGCGGAGCGCAGCGTCTGCTGCTCCCAGGAAAAATGGCGGCTGACGATGCCGGACGACCGCAGGGCCCACGCGAGCAGCATGGAGATAGCGGCATAGGTGCCCCAGGTGCCGAATATGAGGGCAATGAGAGGCGAAAAGGTGTCTGTAATATAGCTTGAGGCTGCAGCCGCGGCGACGCCTCCCAGCAGGGGCGCATAATGGTAGAAATTTCGCTGCGTATCGGATAAATCCCGCGTGCGATGAATGGCCTTGGCCAAAGGCACCCGCAGAAACGACAGCAGGGCAAACAGGAAGATACCGATCCCGGCGGAGAGTTGCAGGCCCTTCTGGGCAAAAATGGAATGTTCATTCCAGGTAAGCCAGAAATGCCGCTCGGCAATCCAGGTAGTGGCAGGAGTAGACAGAAGGGCTACGGCCTGCTGCCAGATGTCGTGATCGTGGCGCAACAGCATTTGGGCCAGTAGCGCATCACGTTGTTCGCGGATCTGTCGGCCCAGATCCGCACTCGCAATGGCGAGAATCTTACAGGTGGCGAGTTCCCCGCTGAGAGTTTTCTGCTCATTCTGCAGCTTCTGGCGTAAAACCGTCAGATTCTCGGGCTCGCCGGCGACGGCGGGTCCAAGAATGCCCAGGGCTTTGTCCGTCTGGCTCAGATTGCTGTTTTTTTCGGTCATGCAGACGTCTGCATCATGGCCAATGGCGGTTACGCTTTTCTGCCAGTTCTGAAGTTGCCGCGTATCCGCATGCTGTGACAGCCCGCGGTGGATGGTCTGCAACGTGTCGTTAGCCGTCGCAAGTTGCAAGCCCGATGCCTGGGCCAGCAGCGGAATCGTCCACATTGCAAGGAGCATCCCCAGCAGAAAATAGCCTGAACATGAACTTCGCCTGTTGTCGGGTGTGCCGTTGTCGATCGGCCCAATGCTTATCCGGTTGATCACGCGCATCTCCTTCCTTGAACTGTTTTCCACCCGCCGGTAACCGGGCATCGGGCAAAAATCGTTTGTTACGTTATCACAAGGTGGGGTTATGTTGCTCCCACCGGATGTAGTTCTGCGGAAACGCCCTAACTGTTTATTTATTCGATGAAAAATAAATCGGAGAGGATTATGTGTCGGGAGCTGACGACAGGAACGCCGGTATTTGGCGCAGTATGACAGAAGTTTTGCACGTCGCGATGCTTTGGTCCGATGCCCGCAAAAAATGCGCATAACCTTGTGTCTGCGTGCCATGTCCGTCGCTGGATGCTGTATATATTGCGCCATGGCATGATACTTGCTTGACTTATTGCGCATCCGACGATCCAAAAGGAACAGTCATGAAAAAGCCCATCTATAATACCCTGTTAACGATGTTGATCGCCGCACCTTTTGTGGCTTTGGGGAGTTTTGTGAATACGGTGACCCCCATCGCCAGCCCCACACATACCGCATCTGTCCAACCGGTGTTGCAATCCGGTTTGCAGACAGTCAGTGCCGTGGGCCAGGTGGTGGGCCATGTGGAACAGGCTCAGTGGCTGAAGCTGACGCCCGCGTCTCCGGAGGAAGGGAAGCCGGTAGGCGAAGCTGTCGACGTGGTGCAGATCTGGTCCGTATGAGTGTGCCCGACCGGCGTGCGCGACGCTCAACCGAGTATGGCGCGGCGTGCGCCGTGGCTGAGCAGGGGGAGTGCAGCCCTTTGCAGCATGGGGGGCAGGGCGACGGGTTTGAGCAGCATCTTGATGGCCATATCGAAAGGGTAATAGCGATCCACCCAGCCGCCTATGCGTTTCCGGAACGCGGCAAAGTCCTCTATGAAAAACTTCTCTCCCGGATTTTTCACTTCAAAAGCATTTTTGATCGCCAGATAGCTGTCTTCCTGCTCTGCTTCCGCTACTCGTTTCCATAGTTCGCGACCGATACGCCAGCGCGAATTTTTTTCGGCGGCCTGATATTGCCTGAAAATTCTGTAAAAATATTTGTAGTGGTGGACTTCGTCAGCGCGGATGTGTGCGGCGATCTGGCGCAGCACCGGCTCCGGGCTCGCCGCCTGAATCATGGTGTAGAAGCTGGCCGTACCCGTCTCGACGACACAACGCGAAGCCATCTCCAGCGCGTGCGTGGGGCCGAGCAGTTCTGTGCGGCAGCAGGGCGCATACGCCGTCACGAAGCCCTGATATGCACGTTCCCAGTCGAAATCCGGCCAGACAAAGAGCACGTACCGGCGCAGCGCGTGCCCGTGCTGTACCTCTTCCATCTCCCACTCCTGGCGCAACCATGTGGTGGCGCCGACGTTTTCCTGGTAATACTCCACCAGGTTGCGGGTATAGAGATCGGAGAGCGTTTCTACAAAAGAGGCGCCGGCTAACAGGTAAAACCAGTCGGTGTTGCCGATGATCTTTTCTTTTTCAATGGTGGCATAGGGAATATCGGTCAGAGACCAGGTCGGACGAACGCTATCTGCGGGCATTGTGTTGGCCGCCTCCTTGAACTGCGGTTGATAAGACCTTTAACTATAGCGCACATCTGGCGGGGCCGCGCGTGGCTGGCGTATTATCCCCCGGGTACCTGCCCAGGGCAGGTAATGTTGCGTTTTCAGGAGGCCGTCATGGCGTTATGTGTGGAATTGCATCCCGTGAACCCGCAACCGCGATTGCTGGCGCAAGCGGCTGAAGTGTTGCGCGGGGGGGGCTTGCTGGTTTACCCAACGGATACCTGTTATGCCTTGGGCTGTACGGTGGCGGCACGGGAGTCCCAGGAGCGGCTGCGGCGCATCCGGCAACTGGATTTGCAGCATGACCTTTCGCTACTGTTTTCCAGTATTTCTCAGTTGACCGACTATGCCCAACTAGACGATCGCGCCTACGCACTGCTGCGTAGAATCCTGCCCGGACCTTATACCTTCATCTTGCCGGCGACCCGGGATGTGCCGCGTCGCCTCGCCGACCCGAAAAAGCGCAGTATCGGTGTACGCATACCCGCGAGCCCCCTCTGTGAGGGGCTGATTGCCGAATTGGGAGAGCCCCTGATGAGTTCCACCCTGCAGCTCCCCGGTGCCACTGCACCGCTGACGGATCCCGATGAAATCTGCAAAACGATGGGCAATCAGGTGGATATGGTGCTGCTGTCCGGCCCTGGCGGGGTGCGCTGTTCAACGGTGGTGGATTTGCTGCAGTGGCCGCCCCGATTGCTTCGCGAAGGTGCCGGGGATCCGGCAGCGCTGGGTCTGGGTGCTGCCGTCTGAGATGTCGGTGGTATTAGGCGGGCGGGTCAGTACACTGATATACTCCGGCCATGTCTGACGCCGCGCAATTTATCCAAACCTTGGCCATTTGGGCCATTCCTGTACTGTTCGCCATTACCGTGCACGAGGTGGCCCATGGCTGGGTCGCCTGGAAACGGGGCGACCCGACGGCCATGCTCATGGGGCGGCTAACCCTGAATCCCATTAAACACATCGATCCCTTCGGAACGATTCTTCTGCCGGGCATACTGCTCCTGCTTCATTCGCCCTTTCTATTCGGCTATGCCAAACCGGTGCCGGTCAATTTTGACGGGCTGAAAGATCCCAAGCGCGATATGGTGCTTGTCGCCATCGCCGGGCCGGCCGCCAACCTCTTGATGGCCTTCTTCTGGACGTTGGTGCTGTGGCTCGGCGGACATCTTCCCGGTGCCCTGGCCTATCTTGATGAACCCATGCAGTTGATGGGTAAAGCGGGCATCATGATCAACGTGATCCTGATCATTTTCAATCTGATTCCTATCCCGCCGCTGGACGGCGGCCGGGTGGCTGTGGGGCTCTTGCCGCCGTCCGCCAGCATTGCCCTGAGTCGGATTGAACCTTACGGGTTCATCATCCTGATCGTGCTGCTGTTCACCGGCGTGCTCTGGTCTGTGCTGGGTCCCCTTTTTCTGATGATGAGCAATTTTTTTCTGACGATGGGTGGTTGGTGATGAGAGAGATCATCGTTTCC
This sequence comes from Gammaproteobacteria bacterium, assembly GCA_023381645.1. The sequence goes on along the minus strand of JAMCRJ010000027.1, from coordinate 1,135 downwards.
GGCATGCGCCCGACGGGCCGCCTGCATCTGGGGCATTATCATGGCGTACTGAAAAACTGGCTGCGTCTGCAGGAGGAAGCGGAGTGCTATTTCTTCGTCGCCGACTGGCATGCGCTGACTACCCATTATGAGACGATCCAGGGGATCAGTGTTGCGGTCTGGGATCTGCTCATCGAATGGTTGGCCGTGGGTGTGGACCCGGACAAAGCCGTGCTCTTCATCCAGTCCCATGTGCCAGAACATGCCGAACTCGCGCTGCTGCTGGGAATGCTGACACCGCTTTCCTGGCTGGAGCGTGTCCCGACCTTCAAAGATCAGCAGGAAAAACTGCGCGAACGTGACCTTGCCACCTTCGGTTTCCTGGGCTACCCGCTGTTGATGACGGCAGACATTCTGGTTTATGACGCTCACAAGGTACCTGTGGGCGCAGATCAGGTCGCGCATCTGGAGATCAGCCGGGAGTTGGCGCGGCGTTTCAACAGTTTTTACGGGCGCGACGCCGATGCCGCGACCCAGGTGGAAAAGGGTCTGCAGGTCATGGGCAAGCGTGCGGCGAAGACTTTTTTGTCCTTGCAGCAGCGCTTCCAGCAGGATGGCGATGCGCTGGCCGTGAGCGAGGCAGTGGTATTCCTGGGAGGGCAGGCGGGACTCAGCGCCGAGATGCGCGAGCAACTCCTGGCCCATCTGGAAGGCAAGGGCCGCGAAATCCTTCGCGAACCACAGGCGCTTTTGACGGCGGCTTCCAAAATGCCGGGGCTTGACGGGCAGAAAATGAGCAAGTCCTACGGGAATACCATCCCGTTACGCGAAGCGCCGGAGGTGGTTCGGAAAAAAATACGTACCATGCCCACCGATCCGGCACGGGTGGCACGCACGGATCCTGGCACGCCGGAAAAGTGCCCGGTCTGGGCCTTGCATCAGGTGTATTCCGGGCCTGAGACGCAGGCATGGGTCCGCAACGGCTGTACGACGGCGAGTATCGGCTGCCTGGATTGTAAACAGCCGGTGATCGAAGCCGTGCTCGCCGAACAGGCCCCGATCCGTGAACGCGCGGAGTACTGGGCGGCACGTCCGCAACAACTCACGGAAATCGCCCATGCGGGCGCTCAACGTGCCCGCCAGCGTGCCGCACAAA
>JAMCRJ010000080.1 GCA_023381645.1 Gammaproteobacteria bacterium | reverse complement strand
CTACGCATTACTCACCCGTCCGCCACTCGTCAGCATCCGAAGACCTGTTACCGTTCGACTTGCATGTGTTAGGCATGCCGCCAGCGTTCAATCTGAGCCAGGATCAAACTCTTAAGTTCAATCCATTAAAACAATACTGCTCAGGGTTACGAGCGCACCTCGGCGCTCATATTACCCCTGGGCCTAAACCCCACACATCTCCACTCGGCTGGAAAAGAACAAGTCGGACTGGAGTCCGGTGCGGCTCAGCGCCGCGTCGTGAGGGCGCATTATACGGAGGTCCCGAAGGGTGTCAACAGCCAATTTCGATTTTCCTGCCCTCGCACCGTGGTTATGTGGCACCATCCCACATGGAGCCAGCGGTTAGAGCGTCATTCACCTTTTTGCAGAGCGACGCGGGCGAAGTGCCGTTTTCCAAATTGCAGCAGATATACCGCATCCAGAGCCAGAATTGTCGCAGGGTCGACAACCCGTTCGCCATCGACCCGCACAGCGCCCTCCTTCATCTTACGCATGGCCTCGCTGGTGCTGGCAGCGAGGTGTACCCGCACCAATAGCTGACTGAGGCGAGGGGCCTCGGACAGCTTAATGGCTTGCAGCGGCAGATCTCCAGGAGTTTCGTGGCGCTGAAACTGGGCAAGGAAGGCGATATGCGCCTTCTGAGCCGCCGCGGTGCCGTGAAAACGGCGCACCAACTCACCAGCCAGATCCAGCTTGATATCGCGCGGATTGCGCGCCCCACTGGCCGCCTCTTTCTGCAGGCGCGTCTGCTCTACCGCAGGTACACGGGAAAGTAACGCGTAGTAACGCCACATCAGGAAGTCCGAGATAGACATGATCTTGCCGAACATCTCTGCGGGTTGGTCTTCGACTGCGATGAAATTGCCCAGGGATTTGGACATCTTTTGCACACCGTCCAGACCCTCGAGAATGGGCATGGTGAGCACCAACTGCGGTTTCTGGCCATACTCACGTTGTAATTCCCGGCCCACCAGCAGGTTGAAGCGCTGGTCCGTGCCGCCCAGTTCCACGTCCGCCTTGATGGCGACCGAGTCATAGCCTTGCAGCAAAGGGTAGAGAAACTCGTGAATGGCGATGGGCTGATTCGCACTGTAACGCTTGTTGAAGTCGTCGCGTTCCAGCATGCGCGCCACGGTATAACGCGCGGCAATCTGGATCAGCTCCTCAGGACGCAGGACGCCCAACCACTCTGAGTTGAACATCACTTCGGTACGCTCGGGATCCAGTATCTTGAATACCTGGCGCCGATAAGTCGCGGCATTGGCCACCACCTCTTCGCGACTCAACGCTTTGCGGGTAACGCTCTTGCCCGTGGGGTCGCCGATCATGGCGGTAAAATCGCCGATAACGAACAGCAGGCGATGGCCGAGATCCTGGAATTGACGGGCCTTATGGAGTAGCACCGTATGTCCCAGGTGCAGATCCGGGGCGGTGGGATCCATGCCCAGCTTGATCCGTAGGGGGCTGTTATCGCGCTGTGCCGCTGCAAGCCGCGCCAGCATTTCGCCTTCGGGCAGCATGTCGACGGTGCCAAGCGCGATTTGTTCGAATGCATCCTGATGCTTCATAGTCATAAATTGGCCGGTGTTTTGTGATGAGGCTGCATATTAGCATTGGCGGGCTCCGGGCTGAATGCTCTTTGCCGGCACCGGGATTGGTGCCATAGGTCACGGTCAGGCACTGGTTAGTCGCCGCAACAAAGGCACCTTGATCTGGTCGAGGATCAGGGTGTAGACCATCGTCGCCAGGAGCAGGCCGGCGATAAGCGGTACCGGCAAGGGCGCCATCAACCAACCCATCGCAGCCAGACCACCCACCACCAGAATATCCACCAGACTGGCCCAGAGCAGAAAGCGACCGGGGACCGACGCCCAGAGATGGTCGCGCTCCCGCACCAAAAAGACATTGGTCAGACCCGAAAATACCAGTCCAAGGAAATCCAGGGTCTGCACGGATGCCAACGGCAACTCCAGCGACCGGCCCACCCCATACACGGCGAAGATATAAATCAGCCAGGCGAAGGCAACGACCAGCGAGGAAAATACCAAGGTATGTATGTCCCAGCGATCCGGTTTTGGCGAGGGACGCACGTTGTCCTCCGCCAGGGACATGGTCACGAAATCGTTGGCGAAGAGCAGCAGAAGAACCAGCAGCGGGGTAACCACAAAGCTGCGGAACAGCAGGAAGCTCAAGCTCAGGAACAGGGCGACCTGAAAGACTTTGACAATTTTATTGAGGGTATAGGTGAGCATGCGCTGATAGACGCGCCGACCGGTGATCACCGCATCAAGCACCCCCTGCAGACCGGGCGTGGTGAGTACGAGGCTGGCCGCCGCCTTGGCAACATCGGTGGCGCTTTCCACGGCCACGCCCATCTCTGCCTGTTTGAGGGCAGGGGCGTCATTGACTCCGTCGCCCGTCATGCCGACGATCCGGCCTTTTTTCTGCAAACCTTGCACCAGATGAAACTTATCAGCGGGGAAAACCCCGGCATATACGCCACAGTCCTCCGCCAGGGCATTGACGTCACAAACGCTACCCTTGATACCCAGCGCTGTGGCAACATTTTTTGCGGTCTGCGGACTGTCACCGGTGACCATGCGCACCTGCACGCCCAGTTCCTGCAATTGTTGAACGACTTGCGCCGCATCCGGGCGGATCGGGTCAGCGAGCGCAAGCAGGCCGAAAAATCGTGGTTGGCCATCGGGGCCTGCCGCCACGGCAAGCACCCTTGCGCCACCGGCGGCGAGATCCGTTGTCGCCTGTTCCCAGTCCGTATTGCCGCAGAGTTTGGCGATGATCTGGGGTGCGCCCTTGAGTGCGCGCCAGGATGCGCCGTTCTGAATGAAAACCCCCTCCGAACGCTTGGTAGTGGGATCAAAGGGCACGAACTGCTGACGATCGGGGAGGTGTGGGGTCTGCGCTACCGACGCCTGGAGAATGGCAAGATCAATGGGATCCTGAGTGGCGCTATCACTGGCGATGGCCGCCATCTTTAGAAGCTCCGCCTCTCCCACGCCGGGCCAACCCTTTGCCTGACTGAGGCTGAGACGGTTCTGGGTGAGAGTGCCGGTTTTGTCACTGCAGAGATCGCTCATGGCAGCGGCTTCTTCCACGGCGGCCAAGCGGGTGACCAACACACCCCGGTGCGCCAGATGCAGGGAGGAGATGGCAGTAGCCAGGGTGAAAGTGGCGGGCAGCGCCACCGGTACCGAAGCAACCAGCAGGATAAGCGCAAAAGGCAATATTTCCGCAAGCGGGACGTGGTTGGCGGCTGCGTAAATCAGGATCGCGGCGACGAGAACGACGTCCATCATTACCAGATAACGGACGATGGAGAGAACCAGTTCTTCCAGGTGACTTTTGGCACCGGCGCCGCGCACCAGTTCAGCGGTCTTGCCAAAATAACTGTTGGCTCCCGTGGCCGTAACTTCCCCGGAAGCTTCGCCGCGACGGACGACCGAGGCGGAATAGAGGGTGTCGCCCACAGCCCGTTCCACGGGCATGGATTCCCCCGTCAGGGCGGATTGGTCCACCAATATGCCGCCGTCGCTGAGACACAGGTCGGCGGGAACCATATCCCCGACCCGCACATGAACCAGATCGCCCGGTACAAGGTCGGCGGCCGGGATACTTTGCCATTGTCCATCGCGACAGGCGCGGGCCTGAATCCGCAGTCGCTCTTTCAGCAGTTCCAGCGCGCTCTGCGCCTTGCGCTCCTGGCTGAAACCGAGCACCCCGTTAAAAATGAGGAGCAAAGTGATGATGATCGCTTCTGGCCACCTACCCAATATGGCTTCCAGAATCAGGGTGCCTTCCAGCATCCAGGGTACCGGTGCCCAAAACTTGTGGAGAAAGAGCAGCCAGTTTTTGGGTTTTTCTTCGGTGACCGCATTGGGGCCATATTGGGCAAGCCGTTGCCGCGCTTCATCGCTACTCAGTCCGCTACAGGTGTTTTCCGGCATATTCCGTTATCTCGATATCTTTTACGTTTTTCCAAGTATAGAACCCTGAGGTCTGCGAAGATTCCCCCACAGGCCATGCTGGTAGTAAACTGCGCAGATCGCGTTGTATTGGGAGCATGGTGTCATGTTAAATCTTCTGGGGAAAATCGTGATTAAGGCAGGGATGCCGGTTGCCCTGGCGTCTGTCGCCCGGAGGGCAAACCGGCTGACCAGTCGCCCGCCCTGGGAAGAGGGTCGGCGATGATTCTGTTAACCCTCCTGAAGGGCAAACTGCATCGGGTGCGGGTCACGGCTGTCGAACTGGAATACGAGGGTTCCTGTGCGATCGACAGCGACCTGTTGGCTACCGCGGGCATTCATCCTTATGAGCAGATACACATTTACGATGTGAATAACGGTGACCGATTCAGTACCTACGCGATCAGCGCGTCGGCGGGGTCGGGTATCATTTCGGTCAATGGTGCGGCGGCGCGCAGGGTGTCCCTGGGAGATGTGCTGATTATCGCCGCCTACGCACAGGTCACCGCAGATGCCGTGGCCGGTTTCCGACCGCAACTGGTATATGTAGACGAGCACAATCGCATCATACGGCGCAGCCAGCACATTGACCCCGCACCTGCCTGAACGGCACCCCCCTTGCTGAAGGGGGTCCCCCGTACTGCGCGACTGCTGATGGGCGCCCGCAGTGCGCGCAGTGTGGGGCAGGGTGCACTGGTCGTCGACTTTGCACTCTATCTGCATGCCTTGCATTGGTCGGCATTGGCTATTGGCCTCCTGTACTCGACCAGCCTGCTGGTCGGCGCTGTGGCAACCCTGCTGGTGGGCCCCTTGAGCGATCACTTTGGTGCCAAAGGCTTTCTGCTGGGCTACGAGGCAGTTCAGCTCATCGCGGCGTCCATCGCCCTGAGTACCGCCCAGCCCGTCTGGCTCACTCTGGCAGCCGTTTTGGGCGGGTTCGGTCGCGGCGCCAACGGCGGGGCAGGGCCCTTCGCACCAGCGGAGCAATCCTGGATGTCCCGGAGTGTAACCCGCGGGCAATGGGGACAGGTGTTCCATTTGAATACCAGCATTGGGCTCCTGGGGATGGCCGCGGGCGCTACGCTGGCAGGCTTACCCGGCATATTAGCGGGCGTATTGCCGGGTACGGAGGCTTACAGACCGCTCTTCCTGGTTGTCTTGCTGGGTTCGCTTCTCTGTCTGCTGTTTTTGGGTGCGGCAAAAGAATCGACAGCCGATACGGCATCCGCAGTGCGGAGTGAGCAGACACGGGCTGATCCTCCGGAAGTGCGCAAGCCCATCTGGCGGGTGTTGCTGACTTTTGGCACTATTAATGCGCTGAATGGTCTGGGAATTGGTATGGCGGGACCGTTGATGGCGTACTGGTTTCACTTGCGCTTTGGGGTGGGGCCCGCGGCGATTGGTGGCGCGATGGCCCTCGCCTTCGTCAGTGCCGCTTTCATGTCACTGATCGGTCTGCGCCTCATTCGGCGCTTTGGCCTCGTCGGAACGGTTTTGCGTATGCGCCTGCTCGGGCTGGCGCTGCTGCTGGCTCTGCCGTTTGCACCGTTTTTCTGGGTGGCGATGCTGCTCTTTATCGCCCGCGCGGCCTTGAATCAGGGAAGCATAGGCTCGCGGCAGGCCCTTTTTCTGGGCTTGGTGGACAGGAGCCAACGTGGCTTGGCCGCGACGGTAAATAGTTTGTCCATACAGGCGCCACGAGCCATTGGTCCGAGCATTGCTGCCCTGTTTTTTGAGGCGGAGATGTTGGTAGCCCCTTTTTTGATTGCGGGGGTTCTGCAAGGCGTTTATCTATACTTTTTCCAGCGGTTTTTTAACCGGGCAGAGGACCACGGCCAAACCGCGTAGCCGGCGGCGCTGTCCGTCCCCGGACATGGTCAGGCGACACCGACGCCCACCAATCGTATCGGGCCGCTTGCGGCCGCACCGGGCCAGACCCGAGCTGTGACACAGGCATAATTTTACGGCTTCCGATTGCCAGACGGGGCGGGTGGCGACTATGCTCTGGGCATGGACCATACCAACCCCAATTCCTTTCGTTTCGCGCCACTACGGCGGGCGGCCTATCGCCTGAGTGTCACCCAGGCTGGCCAGTTGCCCGCCGATGATGGCGCCGAAGTGGCCATTGCCGGCCGTTCCAATGTGGGCAAGTCATCCACCCTCAATATGCTGACCGAGCGCCGGGCGCTGGCGCGGGTCAGTCGCACCCCGGGCCGTACCCAGGCCATCAATATTTTCGATCTCGATCCGGGGCAACGCCTCGTGGACCTGCCCGGCTACGGGTATGCCAAGGTCCCCGAGGCGCTGCGGCGCTCCTGGGGGCCACTGCTGGAACAATATCTACGGCGGCGCGGCAGTTTGCGTGGATTGATCCTGGTCATGGATATCCGCCACCCCTATACTGCCCACGATGCCGACCTCATTGCCTTCGCGCAGGGCTGTGGTAGACCGGTGCATGTCTTGCTCAACAAAGCAGACAAACTCAGCCGCGGTGCGGCGACTCAGGAAATGGCCCGCTTGCGGCGGACTCCGGAATTGCAAGGGGTCGCCATGCAGCTATTTTCTGCCCAGTCGGGGTTGGGTATAGATGAGTTGCATGAACGTATAGCAAGATGGCTCACACCGGATGCAGAAAAAGAAACCCCAGCCGAAGCCGGGGCTAATAGCGAGTTCTCAAAGGGAGGGGAGAACTCATGATCCGGTCAGGGAGGGTAGACCGGACCCAGACAACCAACGGGTCATCTATACCCTTGGAGTGACGCGTGCCAAAAAAGTTCAATGAACATCATCCCGGGCACGTTTTGCGGCCAGATCGGCGTGCCCGCTGGCGCGCGCGCAGGCAGCACTGGACGAACGTTCTCCACCTGGAAGACTGGTACCCGCAAATCCCCATCGCCGCGGCAGTAGGTTTTTTGGGGATATTCAATATCCTCCCGGCGCTGGAGCATCTGCTGGGTCTGAGCTACGTCGGCAGTCTGGCGGATGTCTCGCACAGCTTTGTGCTGGATGCCTTTCGCGGCGTTCCCCAGGGTGCTGCGGGCGTGATCCTGCTGATCATGTCCCTGGGACTGGTCTTCCGCTCCCGTTTTGCCTGGGCCCTCGTCCTGACCATGGCGACGGCCATCCTCGCCTTTGGAATTTACCGCCACCCTCAGCAGATTTCCGTGCTGCTCTATTATAATGCCGCGCTGGTCTTTTTCCTCTGGATATTTCGCGGTCGTTTTAACCGCAGCAGTCTGGCCACCGGCACGCTGTTTGCGCTGGTCGGCGCCATCATGGTCATGAGCTACGGCGTCTTTGGCGCATATATTCTGGGGAACGGGTTCAGACCGCAGATTCATAGCCTGTCTACGGCGCTGTATTTTTCGGTCGTCACCATGGCTACCGTGGGCTACGGCGATATCCTGCCGGTCAGCAACGAAGCGCGGCTTTTTGTGGTATCTTTAATCGTGCTGGGGATAACGGTATTTGCCACGTCGCTTTCGGCCATTATCGTCCCGGCAGTGAACAACCGCCTGCAATCCGCCCTGCAAGGAGAAAAGCGCCACATGATCCGCAAAGGCCATTATATTATTGCGGGCGACACCCCGCTGGCGCGCAACAGCTATCGCGAACTCAAGAGCCGCAATCTACCCGTGGTAATGATTATGGGGCATCAGCCTGATGACTCCATCTATCAGCCGGAAGATCTCGTTATCGGCGACTCCAGCGACACGGACGTGCTGCGCAGTGCCGGGGCCGACCAAGCGGCGGCGGTACTTGCCCTACGGGCCGACGACTCGGAAAACGCCTTTGTGGTGCTGGCGGTCAAAGAAATGGAGGGCTCCGCCAAAACCGTAGCTGCCGTCAACGACAGCAAAAATCTGGGACGCGTCCGCCGGGTGCAGCCGGACATGATCATCGCCCCCCAGGTGCTGGGCGGTGAACTGTTGGCCATGGCCCTCAACGGCGAACAACTGGACAGCGATGCGGTGATGAAGATGTTCCGCTTCAGCAGCGGAACGGAGACTGCCGGGAAAGACTGAGTTCAGCCGTGCGCTTCATCCCAGTGCTTGCCGACACCCAACCCCACGAGGAGCGGCACCGCCAGTTTCGCCACACCTTCCATACGCGCCTTTAGTGCCGACTTCGCGGCCTCCAGGCCAGCCTCTGGCACTTCCAGAATCAGTTCGTCATGTACCTGGAGAATCATCCGACCACGCTCGGGCTGTTCCTGCAACCAGGCATCCACGGCAATCATCGCCATCTTGATGAGATCCGCCGCAGTGCCCTGCATAGGTGCGTTAATGGCCGCACGCTCGGCATAATTACGCCGGGCCGGGTTGCTGGAGCGAATTTCCGGTACATACAGACGGCGCCCAAAGAGCGTCTCCACATAGCCCTGCTTTTTCGCCAGGGCACGGGTCTGCTCCATATATTCGAGAACACCCGGATAACGCTCAAAGTAACGGTCCATGTACTGTCGCGCGGCCGCCTGATCAATGCCCAACTGTTGCGCGAGGCCGTAGGGCGTCTGCCCGTAAATCAGGCCGAAGTTGATGGCCTTGGCGGCACGACGTGCGGCACTGTCCACCGCCTCATGTGCCAGATTAAAGACCTCGGCAGCGGTAACCGCATGGATGTCCTGTCCCTCCGCAAAGGCTTGCAGCAGACGGGCATCCCTGGAGAGATGGGCCATAATGCGCAGTTCGATCTGCGAGTAATCGGCGCTCAGCAGCCAGTGCCCCTCCTCGGCGACAAAAGCCTGGCGGATACGCCGACCCTGTTCGGTACGCACCGGGATATTTTGCAGATTCGGATCGTTGGAGGAGAGGCGTCCGGTGGCCGCCACAGCCTGCTGAAAATGGGTATGGACCCGGCCGGTGTCGGGATTGATCATCTGCGGCAGTGCATCCGTATAGGTGTTTTTGAGCTTGGCCATGCCACGATAATCGAGAATCAGGCGCGGCAGATCGGCGTGAACAGCGAGCTGGGCGAGCACATCTTCATTGGTTGACGGCTGACCGCCGGGGGTTTTCTTGAGTACTGGCAACTGCATCTTGTCGAAGAGGATTTCCTGAATCTGCTTGGGGGAGTTGAGGTTGAAGGACTGCCCTGCCAGCACAAAGGCCTTCTGTTCACAGTCCGCCATGTCTTTACTCAGTTCCGTGCTCAGCACTTCGAGCTGGGCACGATCGACTTTGACACCCGCTTCTTCCATACGTGCCAGCACCAGCACCAGCGGCATTTCTATTTCCATCAACACGCACCGCAAGCCCGGCTCGCTGGCGAACCGCGGCCAGAGCTGCGCGTCCACACGCAGACAGACATCGGCATCCTCTGCCGCGTAGGGCAGCGCCTCCGCTACCGGCACATCGGCAAAATTGCGCGCTGACTTGCCTTTGCCCACCACCTCTTCGTAGCGGATGTTCTGATGTTGCAGGTAGCGCTCGGCGAGGGTGTCGAGATCGTGACCATTGTGACTGCTGTTCAAGACGTAGCTTTCCAGCAATGTGTCGCGGATCAGCCCGGCGGGGTGGATGCCATGCCGCCAGAAAACCCGCCAATCGTATTTGGCGTTCTGGGCCAACTTGGCGGCCTGTGGGTCTTCCAGCCACGGGCGCAAGGCGGTGAAGACGACCTGTCGATCCAGTTGCGGACTACCGTCGCGGTGGCCAACGGGAACGTAGACGGCCTGATAGTCGCCACCGGCCTGCCAGGCGCAGGAAATCCCCACCAGATCGGCATGCAGCGGATCGAGGCTCGTGGTTTCCGTATCCAAAGCGACCACATCGGCCGCTTTCAGGGCAAGCAACAGGGCATCCAGTGCTGCCGCAGTGGTGATGGCCCGGTAAGCCGAGCGATCTATATCACCGCTCCGCTTTTCCGGCACTTTCCCCGCATCGTCCGCAGGCAGATCCCTGAGCCAGGCATGAAAACCCAGGCGCTGCGCCAACGCCCGCAGGGCGACCACATCCGCCGCCCGGCGGGCGTAAGTCGCGACAGGCAGCGTCAGATCACAGCGAATGGTCGCCAGATCGCGGCTCAAAGGCAGATAATGTGCGGAGGCGCGCAGCGCCTCACCTACCTTGCCGCCGATGTCGCCGGCGTGGGCCAGCACACCGTCCAGATCACCATATTGCGTCAGCCACCGGGCGGCCGTTTTCAGTCCGGCGCCGGGCACGCCGGGGATGTTATCCACCTTGTCGCCGATCAGCGCCAGCAGGTCGGCAATACGCTCCGGCGGTACACCAAAGCGCTCCTCAACCCCGGCCACATCCGTTTCGATACCTTTCATGGTGTCGATAAGCCGCACTCGCTGGTTCACCAACTGCGCCATATCCTTGTCGCCGGTGACGATAAGCACCTGCTGGTCGGGCGCCGCCTCCCGGGCCAGGGTGCCGATCACGTCATCCGCCTCCACGTCTGGCTCGATCACGAGCGGCAGGCCGGTGGCCCTGATCCACTCGTGCAGCAGCGGAACCTGGACCCGTAGCTCCTCCGGCATGGAGGGCCGGTGTGCCTTATACTCAGGATAAAGTCTGTCCCGGAACGTCCCGCCGGGGGCGTCGAATATGACGATGATTTCGTCACTCGGATACTCTTTCTGCAGGCGGCGGAGCATGTTGGCGACGCCATAAATAGCTCCAGTCGGTAGATTGTCCGGGGCGCGCAGGTCAGGCAGCGCGTGAAAGGCACGATAGAGGAAGCTAGAGGCATCGACGAGGATACGGGGGTCTTGGGGCATGGTCTGGGACTTCTCCGCGGATTTCCGTCATAATACGAGAAACCACCACCATTGACACTGGAACGACGGATGCGGGCACATCTCGATGCGGAAAAACTGCGCGACAAGGGCGAGGGGCGCCTCACCCGTGAAGCCTGGAAAATTTTTCAGATCATAGCTGAGTTTGTACATGGTTACGAAAAACTGGCCGACGTCGAACCCTGCGTCAGCATTTTCGGTTCAGCCCGCATCGGGCCGGAACATCCCTGGTATCTGAAAGCCCAGGAAATTGCCGAGAAGCTCTCCAATGCCGGGTTTTCCGTCATCAGCGGCGGCGGTCCCGGCGTGATGGAAGCCGCCAACAGGGGCGCCTTTCGCGGCACGGGCTACAGCATAGGGCTCAATATCGAACTGCCCCATGAGCAACACACCAACCCTTACCAGGATGTCTCCATATCCTTCGAGCATTTCTACTCACGCAAGGTCATGTTCGTAAAATACGCGGTCGCCTACGTGGTGATGCCGGGCGGTTTCGGAACCCTGGACGAACTGGCCGAGTGCCTAACCCTGGTCCAGACTGGCAAGACCCGCAAAATGCCCATCATCCTGGTGGAGTCCAGCTTCTGGAAAGGGCTGATCGACTGGTGGCGGGGCTCCATGCTCGCCGCAGGCACCATCAGGCAGGAAGATCTCGATCTCATCTCCATTATTGACGACACCGACCATGTGGTATCGGCCATTTTTAATCACTATGAAAAACGCGGCTTTGCGCCGTCCGCCGCTGAGACAGAGGCCCTTCTCAACCTTTAAGGACCCCAGGGAGTATTACCATGTCCATACGTATCTTTGTCCTAGTTGTCGGTACCTGCTTTGCGTTGGGCACCAGCCTCTCCACATGGGCGGCGGACAATCTCCAAAAACTGCATCTGCCGACGCTGGCCCCCGAGGCCAAAACCGGGCCCAAAGCCGAGATCAAGGTGCCGAAAGGCTCCCGGATCGAAGAATATAAGGTCAATGGCAAGGTGTACATGGTCAAGGTCATCCCACCCAAACCATTCCCACCCTACTATCTGGAAGACAAGGGTGGCACCGGCCGCTTCACCGAAGTGCCGCAGACTGCAGCTGAACACCTGAGTGTGCCGCATTGGGTTATTTTCCGCTGGTAATTCTGCCCTGTTCCTCCCCATCTCCGAGCGAAAGTGCCGTTTATGTCTGTTTATACCAATGTCAGCGAACCCGAACTCGCGCGATTTCTCAGAGATTATGACCTCGGCGGCGCCCGCGCGCTGATCGGCATCTCTGCCGGTGTGGAGAACAGCAACTATTTCCTCGACACCGAAAAGGGTCATTTTGTCCTGACAATATTCGAGCGTCTGCCGCGCAATAAAATCCCTTATTTCCTGGATCTCACCGAATGGCTGAGCCTACGCGGCATTCCCTGCCCACGCCCAGTGCATACCACCGCAGGAAACAGTCTCGGTACGTTATGCGGCAAACCCGCTGCCATCGTTCAGCGTCTGCGTGGTGCGTCCATCGAGGGGCGGGCACCCTCTGTTGCCGAAATCGGCATGCTTGGCACCTTGCTGGCGCGCATGCATCTGGCCGGAGAGTCCTTCCCGGAGCGGCACCCCAACCCCGCCGGACTCCCCTGGTGGCAGGAAACGGCCAGATATCTGGTGCCGCACTTGAGCCCGGAAAACAACGCCATGATTGCCGATGAGATTGTCTACCAGAGCGCGCTGAATCGCAGGGATCTCCCCGGTGGCGTCGTCCATGCGGATCTTTTTCCCGATAATGTCCTGTTCGAGAACGGCCACATCTCCGGCACCATCGATTTTTACTATGCCGGGGACGATGCTTGGCTTTACGATCTGGCGGTGGTGGCCAATGCCTGGTGCTCGGAAGCCGATGGTCATTTCGACCGGGCATTGGTTACGTCGTTGTGGGATGCCTATGTGGCCACCCGGCCTCTGCAGACCGGCGAGGAAGTGTTGTGGTTTCCACTGCTGCGCGCAGCGGCCCTGCGCTTCTGGCTCCTGCGCCTGGATGCCATGCACTTTCGCCGCCCCGGGACCATCACCCAATGCAAAGACCCGGAGGAATACCGGCGGATTCTCCTCATGCGCCAGCGAGGCGCTTAGCTCCTGCCTGATGCTGCCCGGAGACCCGCCATTGGTATCACGATTGATCATCGGGTGGCTTCTTCCCCGACCAGTGTGCGAGCACCACCAGCGCGAGTCCGAAGAACAGGCCCTCGCTCGCGGGTAAGGCCCAATCCAGCGGATGACCGCCGGCAAGGATCGAGGCGAAGAGTGCAACCGCCGCTACCATCAGAAAGATTCCCAGACTCTGCATGATTTTTTGAAACCGTACGGCATCGACCGAACTGACCAGGTTCCACAAACCGAGCATGCGCAGCAGCCGTTGGGTCTGTCGCGGGAAGAGCACGGCCAGGACGATACCTACGGCGATGCAGGTGTTGATGACATACAGCCAGATCATGCGCCCCTCCCATTATCTGCACCAGCCGGTATCAAGCGACCTTTAACGCTCGCACCGGGTCCCGGGTTTATAGGATATCAGAGTGTTCTTATAATCCTGCCGGGGTCGGGATTCAAGCATCATCTTGGCGGTCTGACCTGCCTGGGTTAGAGTGCTCCGATCCACCCTGAATCGATCCGTTTATGACATGGAGGCGTTGCCCAATGGTCATGCGTGCAGAAGCCAACCCAAAACCGCCCCGCAATATCTGGCCCCGGGAGGGTCGTTGGCTGCATGCAGGGATTGCCTTTGGCGTCACCTGGCAGCTCTGGTCCTCGCTGTGGATGGAGCCCAACTGGAAGCATGCCAACTATAGCAGTATCGGCGGCATCCTCTTCAGCCTCCACTCCTGGATTGGCCTGATGACGGTGCTGTTCATTCTCTGGCAGTGGTTATGGATTGCCAGCGAACCGCAGATCCGCCGTGAGCTCTTTCCCTGGCGAGGGCCGTGGGCGCCCATCCTGGCGGACGCCCGTACGCTGCTGCGTGGCGGCCTGCCGCCGACCGGGCCCCGTTGCGGGCTGGCCGGCCTGATGCATGGTCTGGGACTGCTGGCGGTGACCTGCACAGGAGTCATCGGCTCCATCATTTTCTTTTTCCTGCCCCAGAGCGGGACCCCACCGGGGAGCACCCTGCACATGCTGGTTCCCCTGCACGAATTCCTGGGTGCCGTGGTCTGGGTCTACTGGATCGGGCATGTCGGCATGGCGGCCCTGCATGCCTGGCATCGCGAACCGATCTGGAGGATTTTCCGCCTGATGGACTGAGGCAGATCGCCTAGTCCTTGAGCGAGAAAGCGTTGGTCTGCGGACCACTTTCCAGGATGTACCCGTGACTGCCGTGTCGAATAACGCGCTCCTCGCCGGCCGGTACGGCGGTATGGGAATGGCTGGTGTGCCTGGCCGCGGCTTGTGGCAAGGTCGTGGCGCCATCGAGACTCAGCACCGGCCGCAGTCGCTCCAGGAGCCGGGGACCGATACCGTGGACACTGGCGAGCTCATCCACGCTCCTGAAGGGCCCGTGTGCCTGCCGGTATTCCAGCACCGCCTGGGCCTTGGCCGGGCCTATGCCCGGCAGCGCATCCAGCGCCGTGGCATCCGCAGTATTGATATTCACCGACGCCCAGACGGCGGGTGCAAACAGCAGAAACAGCACGCACAAAACGCCCTGAAGTTTCATTTCCATCACGCTCCACTCCTTGTTTTAAGGTAACCGCTCCAAAGCCACCACCCCCAGCGCCAGCCACTTGCTTCCCGAGGCAAACTGCACCTGAATCCGGCCCTGGCGGCCGCCAGCCTCGTAATCCAGCACCATTCCCTCGCCAAAGACCGGGTGCTGGAGGCGCGACCCCAGGGGATAGGGCATTTCCGGTGCCTGTACCCGCACTGGCATAACAGGTCGGCTGATCCGTGCCCGTGGCCTCAGCTCCCGTAGCAGTTCCTGGGGAATCTCGCGCAGAAAGCGCGAGGGCATGGTCATCCGCTCACTGCCGTGCAGGCGGCGGCTCTCGGCATGGCTGATGACCAGCAGGCGCATGGCCCTGGTCATGCCGACATAACACAGGCGACGTTCCTCAGCCAACCCCTGAGGGTCTTCCAGAGAGCGCTGATGGGGAAACAGCCCCTCTTCCAGCCCCACCAGAAACACCAGCGGGAACTCTAGGCCCTTGGCGCTGTGCAGACTCATCAACTGGACACAGTCCTCCCAGACGTCTCCGGCGCCATCCCCGGCTTCCAGGGCAGCATGGGTCAGGAACTCCGAAAGCATATTCCCCGGTTGCGGCGCAAGATCACCGAGATTGGGGTCGGCGGACCAGTCCTGGGCATAGCCGCGTGCGGCATTGATCAGCTCATCCAGATTCTCCAGGCGGCCTTCGGCGCGGTCGCCCTCGCGACCGTGCCACTCCCGTAGGCCGGTGCGGGCCAGTACCGTTTCCACCCGCTCACCGAGATCCGCCTCCGCCGTTCGCACGGCAAGATCATCCACCAGATTGAGGAACGCACTGATCTTTGGCTGACCGAGTTCGCCGGCGGCCTGCCAGAGCGAGAGGCCGCGCTCGCGGGCCAGATTCCGCAAACGCTCGACACTGACCGCACCAATGCCCCGCGCCGGCACATTCACCACCCGTTCGAAAGACGCATCATCGTGGCGGTTGGCAGTAAGGCGTAGATAGGCCAGGGTATCCTTGATCTCCGCTCGCTCGAAAAAGCGCAGGCCGCCATATACTCGATAGGGCATCCCTTCACGCACCAGCACTTCTTCAAAGGCCCGCGACTGGGCATTGGAACGGTAGAGGATGGCGCAGTCCGCACGCCGCCCACCTTCGTCCAGCCATTGCTGAACGCGGCCCACCACATAGCGCGCCTCGTCAAATTCGTTGTAGGCGGTGTAGAGTTGAATGGATTCACCGCCCGGTTCCGCCGTCCACAGGGTTTTGCCGAGACGATCGGAATTGTGGGCGATAACGGCATTCGCTGCCTGCAGGATGGGTGCCGTGGAACGGTAGTTCTGCTCCAGGCGCACCACCTGCGCCTCGGCAAAATCTTCGCCGAAGCGAAGCATGTTCTCCACCCGTGCGCCCCGCCAGGCATAAATGGACTGGTCATCATCGCCGACCGCAAAAATCTGCCCATGCCGGGCCAGCCCCTTCAGCCATGCGTACTGCACCGCGTTGGTGTCCTGAAACTCATCCACCAGAATATGCTGAAAACGGCGCTGATAATGATCGAGGATTTCCGGCGATTCCCAGAGACGCAGGGCGTACAGCAACAGGTCACCGAAGTCCAGCAGCCCGGAGCGCTTTTTGGCCGCTTCATAGACGCTGTAGATGGGGATGAAGGGCGCCGCTGCCGGACCTTCATATTGTTGCACCTGCTCCGGCCCCCAGCCCTCGTCCTTCCAGCGGCCGATACGCCCGGCCATGGCGCGCGGCGGCCACTGCTTCTCATCCATCTGCGCTTCACGCATGATACGCCGCAGCAGGCGCTGGCTATCGTCGGCATCCAGGACCTGAAAGTCTGCGGGCAGGCCCAGCGCTTCGTGATGCATGCGCAACAGACGGTGGGCGATGCCGTGAAAGGTGCCCATCCACAAGGCCCGCAAGTCCATGGCCACCATGCCGTCCAATCGCCCACGCATGGCGCGCGCCGCCTTGTTGGTGAAGGTCACCGCAAGAATTCCTCCAGGGTGTACGTCCCCTTCCAGCAGGTGGGCGATACGGCTGGTCAGCACCCGTGTTTTTCCCGATCCTGCCCCCGCCAGCACCAGCGCCGGACCGGGCGGCAGGGTTACCGCCTCCATCTGGCGGGGATTGAGAGCAGACCATTCAGACACGACGACTCCTTGCGCGCAGGCGCCCAGGCTTGAAAATATGGCGTAATGACCGCATTGTGGCAGGCAGACTTGCAGTCGGGCCGCTGTCTGCTATAACCAATGATAAGGGGGACGAGTTGGAATACAAGGACTACTACAAAATTCTGGGAGTCGAACGCAGCGCCGACGCCGACGCCATCAAAGCGTCTTATCGCAAAATGGCGCGTAAATATCACCCGGATGTGAGCAAGGAAAGGGATGCGGAGGAACGCTTCAAGGATCTCCAGGAAGCCTATGAGGTGCTCAAGGATCCGGAGAAACGCGCCGCCTATAACCAGTTGGGCAGCAACTGGCGCGCCGGACAGGAGTTCCGGCCCCCACCCGGCTGGGGTCAGCAGGCGGGGGGTGGCTTTGGCGGGGGTGGCTTCGGTAGCGGCGGGGCGGGCGGATTCAGCGACTTTTTCGAGTCCATATTCCGCCAGCAGCCGGGTGGGGGCTTCGGTAGCGGCGGGGCGGGCGGATTCCGCAGCCAGGGCGAAGATAGCGAGGCCACGATCCGCGTCAGCCTGGAGGACGCGGCCCACGGCGCCCAGCGTGAGATCAGCCTGGAAGTGCCCACCATGGGCCCCGACGGCCGTATGCGCCGTGAAGCGCGACGCCTGACCGTCAAGATCCCCAAAGGCATCCGCGAAGGACAGCGACTGCGTATGGCCGGGCAGGGTGCGCCGGGTATGGGTGGCGGTCCCAATGGGGATCTATACCTGCACATCCAGTTTCAGCCACACCCCAAGTTTCGGATAGAGGGCAGTGATTTATATCATGACCTGCACATCACTCCGTGGGAGGCGGTGCTCGGCGCCAGCATCGAAGTTCCCACCCTGGATGGCGACGTGCGCATGAAGATTCCGGCCGGCAGCACCAGCGGACAGAAGCTGCGGCTCGGTCAAAAGGGATTGCCGGGCGCCGGCAGTAAACCACCTGGAGATTTGTATGCCGTAATCCAGATTGTCGTCCCCAAAAAAATCAGCGAATCGGAAAAAGCCCTGTGGAACCAACTGGCAGAGATGTCCGACTTCCATCCCCGCCGCTGACCAGAAGACCGAGGAGAATGCGCCATGGTTTCACCACCGATCACCGTCATCGAAGCGGAGTTGCTGGAAGAGGGCGATTTCTGCTTCGATTTTCCGCACTTTTGCACCCTGCTGCACTGCGCCGAGGGCGAAGCCGTGCAACTGGTGCATTACGGCGTCATTCACCCCGAAGGCAGCGGCCCGCAGCACTGGCGCTTCCGCAGTCTCGATCTCTATCGCGCCCGCCTCAGCCGCCGCCTCAGCCGCGATCTGGAGATTGATATGGCAGGTGCCGCGCTGGCGGTGGACTTGCTGGAGCGGTTAAGGGGGTTCCAATCATGACTACTTACCCCCCGCATTATGCCAACCGTGAAGCGGCAGCGGAATTACTGGCGCGCAGCTTGGCCGCTTATGATGGCAAAGATCCCTTGGTGCTCGCCATTCCCCGCGGGGCACTGCCCATGGGTCGCATCATCGCCAACGCGCTGCACGGCGACCTTGACGTGGTCCTGGTACGCAAAATCGGAGCGCCCGGCAACCCCGAATATGCCGTAGGCGCCGTCGATGAAAACGGGCGGGTATGGATGGATCCCATTGCCGACCGCCTGGGCATCGGCGAGCAGTACATTCGCGACGAAGCCACCCGGCAACTGGAGGTGATCAGGGCGAGACGGGTGCAATACACGCCGATTCACCCGGCCATCGATCCCCGTGGCCGGATCGTCATTGTGGTTGATGACGGCGTCGCCACCGGCGCTACTTTGGGGGCTGCATTGCGTCTCCTTCGCCAGCAGCGGCCCGCACGCCTGATCGCCGCCTTTGCCGTGGCCCCGCCCGACACCATCGCACGCTTGCGTCCCCTCGCAGATGATCTGGTTTACCTGTCGGCCCCGGAGCCATTTCATGCGGTAGGAGAGTTCTTTACGGATTTCCGGGAAGTCAAGGACGAAGAGGTGCTGGAGATATTGCGTAAAACACCGCCGCCACAAAAACCGCCGCATCCGTAAGCCATGCCCGTTCTCAACCCCGACATCGCGCGCGCATTCGACGAAATCGCTGATCTTTTGGAGATCGAGGACGCCAACCCCTTCCGGGTGCGGGCATACCGCACCGCCGCCCGCCTCGTGCTGGGGCTGAGCAGCGACCTCAAGACCATGGTGGAGGCTGGAGAGGATCTCACCGAGCTGCCCGGCATCGGCGAGGATCTGTCCAAAAAAATTATCGAAATCGTCACCACGGGACACTGCTCTTTCCTCGAAAAACTGGAAAAACAGACCCCACCAGCGCTGACGGAGCTGCTCAAGGTGCCGGGTCTTGGACCCAAGCGGGTCAAGGCGCTTTGGCACGAACTGGACGTAGAAACCGTGGACCAGCTCACCCGCGCCGCCAGAGAGGGGCGCATTCGCAGCGTCCCCGGTTTTGGTGAGAAAACCGAAGCGCGCATCCTGGAAGCCCTCCAGGCCCAGATCGCCGCCGTTCCCCGTTTTCCCATCGCCGTTGCCGCCCCGTATGCCGCCGCCCTGGTCCGCTATCTGCAGAACGTACCCGGTGTGCGGCGGGTAGTGGTGGCAGGCAGCTTCCGGCGCGGGAAGGATACGGTGGGCGACCTGGATATACTGGTTACGGCCACTGCGGACAGCCCGGTCATGGAGCGCTTTACCGCTTATGAGGACGTGGCGGAAGTGTTCTCCCAGGGTACCACCCGGGCCACCGTAATCCTGCGAAACAAGCTCCAGGTGGACCTGCGCGCCGTGGACGAATCCGCCTATGGTGCCGCCCTGCATTATTTTACCGGCTCCAAGCCCCACAACATCGCCATCCGCCGCATGGGTCAGGATATGGGTCTGAAGGTCAACGAATATGGACTTTTTCGCGGGAAGGAACGGATTGCCGGCGACACGGAGGAGTCGGTGTACGCCGCTGTCGGCCTGCCCTATATCGAGCCGGAACTGCGGGAGAACCGCGGCGAGATCCAGGCCGCCCGCGCCGGACATCTGCCGAAACTGGTGGCAATGGGCGATTTACGCGGTGACCTTCACGCCCACAGCAAGGCCAGCGATGGCCACCATAGTATGCGGGACATGGCTGCCGCGGCCCGGGCCGCGGGTCTGGAATATCTGGCTATCACCGAGCACAGCCGCCACCTGACCGTCGCCCATGGCCTCGACCCGGTGCGTTTGCGCCGACAGATGGACGAGATTGATGTCCTCAATACCGAACTCGATGGTATCACGCTCCTCAAGGGCATAGAGGTGGATATTCTGGAAGACGGCAGCCTGGATTTACCCGACGCCATCCTGGCTGATCTGGACCTGGTGGTGGCTGCGGTGCATTACCGCTTCGATCTGCCCAGGGGCAAACAGACCGCACGCATCCTCAAGGCCATGGACAGCCCCCATTTCACCATCCTCGCCCACCCCAGCGGGCGGCTCATCGGCAGCCGGGAACCCATGGATGTGGACATGCCCCGCATCATCCGCCATGCACGCGAGCGGGGATGTTTTCTGGAGATCAACGCTCAGCCCGAGCGGCTGGATCTCGTCGACATCCATGCGCGGACGGCCAAGGAAGAAGGGGTGCTGCTGGCCGTCAATTCCGACGCCCACAGTATTCACGACTTCGACAACCTACATTTTGGACTGCAGCAGGCGCAGCGCGGCTGGCTGGAGAACAAAGACGTACTCAATACGAGGACGCTCAAGGAGTTGCGGCCCTTGCTGGCGGCAACCATGAGCCGGTGACAGGGCATGGCCCATGGTCGCCCCGGCAGAGCCGGGGATTTCCTGTTTTTGGTTAAACAAGCTCAGCCTGCCAGCGCAAGCATCAACTGATTGATGCGGGCGACAAAACCGGCGGGGTCTTCCAATTGCCCACCCTCGGCCAGAATCGCTTGATCCAGCAGCAGTGCTGACCATTCGGAGAAGCGAGTATCGTCTTTTTCGCCTTCTATGCGTGCCAGCATGGGATGGGTGGGGTTGATCTCCAGGACAGGTTTGGTGCTGGACACTTCGTGGCCGGCCTGCTTGAGCAGTTGCTGCATGTACAGGGCCATGTCCCGCTCGCCCAGGACGATACAGGCCGGAGAACTGGTCAGACGATGGGAGACGCGCACAGCCTCCACCCGCTCGCCCAAGGCGTTTTTGATGCGTTCCACCAAACCCTCCGCCCCCCTTTCCGTTTCTTCCTGCGATTTGCGTTCTTCTTCGGTTTCGATGGCGCCCAGGTCAAGTGCACCTTTGGCGACAGATGTCAGTAGCTTACCCTCAAATTCGGGCAGATGGCTGGTCAGCCATTCATCTACGCGATCACTGAGCAGCAATACTTCGATGCCTTTTTTGCGCAGCAACTCCAACTGCGGGCTGTTCTTGGCGGCAAGGAAGGAGTCCGCAGTGATGTAGTAAATTTTGTCTTGACCCTCGGCCATACGCGCGAGGTAATCGGCCAGCGATACATTTTGCGTGTCCGTGTCCGTGTGGGTGCTGGCGAAGCGTAGCAGCTTGGCGATCTGTTCGCGGTTGCTGTAATCCTCGCCCGGTCCTTCCTTGAGTACCCGTCCGAACTCATTCCAAAATGTCTGATATTTTTCGGGCTCTTTCCCGGCCATTTCCTCCAGGAGCCCCAGTATTCGTTTCACCGAACCGGAGCGGATCTGATCAATGACTCGGTTACCTTGCAGAATCTCGCGGGAGACGTTAAGAGGCAAATCGCTGGAATCGATCACACCGCGCACAAAGCGCAGGTAGCGGGGAAGGAGCTGCTCGGCATCGTCCATGATGAAGACGCGCTGCACATAGAGCTTGATGCCGTGGGAATGGTTGTGATCCCAGAGATCAAAGGGTGCTTTGGCAGGAATGAAGAGTAAGGAGGTGTATTCCAGTCGTCCTTCGACATGATTGTGGCTCCAGGCCAGAGGGTCACCGTAGTCGTGGCTGACGTAGCGATAAAACTCTTTGTACTCGTCGTCGCTGATCTCGGACTTGGATCGTTGCCAGAGAGCGGAGGCCTTATTGACCGTTTCCCATTCGTCGCCAGATTTGCCATCTTCGCCCATTTTGCGCATACGGATCGACAGGGGTATGTGGTCCGAATACTTGTTGATGATGCCGCGTAGGCGCCAGGCGCTGAGCAGGTCCTGGCGTTCTTCCTCGCGCAGGTGCAAGACGATTTCGGTACCACGTGCGGGCAGATTCAGGGTTTCCAGGGTGTAGGATCCGGTGCCGTCCGACTCCCAGCGAACACCATGCTCGGCCTCCATGCCGGCGCGACGCGTGTTCAGGCTGACGCGATCCGCAACGATGAATGCCGAATAAAAACCTACCCCGAACTGGCCGATCAGCTTGGCGTCTTTGGTCTGATCGCCGCTGAGGCGTTCAAAGAATTCTCGCGTCCCGGATTTGGCGATAGTGCCGATATTGGCAATCACCTCGTCGCGGTTCATGCCAATACCGTTGTCTCGCACGGTAATGGTGCCGGCGTCGGGATCGAAGTCCACCTCTACCCTGAGTTCGCTGTCACCTGTTAAGAGGGCAGGGTCGGCCAATGCCTCGAAACGTAGCTTGTCGCAGGCATCAGAGGCATTGGAGATCAACTCACGCAGAAAGATCTCTTTGTTGGAGTAAAGCGAATGGATCATCAACTGCAATAGCTGATTGATCTCGGTTTGAAATTGCATGGTTTCCTTGCTGGCGGCCATGATCTCTCCTGATGAAGTAACGGGTTCGCACAGAGAGCGAACGGTTGAATGTAAGCGGGCTGAAAGTGGTGCCTGCCATCGGCAGGCTCTATAGGATGCCGACCTGTTTGGCACCTCTAGTTCCGTCCAGCAGAACAGCCAAGCCTTCCGGCCCATGCGGGATCACCCGCAAGCCTCTTTCCAGATGATTGGTGTCGATGGGCACATCGGCATCGCTCAGGAAGACCTCCAGCCCCGCCCGGCGTTTGTGGGCATAGGCCAGTGCCTTGCTCATGGGATTGCTGGGCAGTAACCCGGTATCGGCGGCCGTGTCGGCCACCCAGGTGAAGAATTTTTCCACCAGATGCAAGCATACTCCACCACCTCTGGAGCGCAAAGTCAGGATGAAACTCTATTGTCCGTTAACCGGCACACCCAACCGCCCCATCACTCCACCGTCACGCTCTTCGCGAGGTTACGCGGCCGGTCCACATCGGTGCCCTTCACCAGCGCCGCGTGATAGGCCAGCAATTGCACCGGGATAGCGTGGACGATGGGGGAGAGCAGACCGGCATGACGCGGCAAACGCATCACATGCACGCCCTCGCTGGCGTTAAAGTGGCTGTCCGAATCAGCGAATACATAAAGCTCACCGCCACGGGCGTGGACTTCCTGCATGTTGGCCGCCAGCTTTTCGAGGAGGCGGTCATTGGGCGCGATCACCACCACGGGCATGTCGCGGTCCACCAAGGCCAGGGGGCCATGCTTCAATTCGCCCGCGGGATAAGCCTCGGCGTGGATATAGGAGATTTCCTTGAGTTTGAGCGCGCCCTCCAGCGCGATGGGGTAGTGCAGGCCGCGCCCCAGAAAAAGCGCATGGTCCTTGCTGGCAAAACGCGCCGCCCAACCCCGAATCTGCGGCTCCAGGTTCAGGGCGTGCTGGACACTGCCCGGCAATTGCCGCAAGGCGTCCAGGTGATCAGCCTGCTGCACATCGTTCAGACGCCCCTGCGCCTTGGCCAGGGACAGGGCCAGCAGATAGAGTGCCGCCAACTGGGTGGTGAACGCCTTGGTCGAGGCCACTCCGATCTCGGGACCGGCACGGGTCAGGAAGCGCAGTGCCGACGCCCGCGGAATGGCACTCTCCGCGACGTTGCAGATGGCCAGCGTACGGGTATGGCCGAGATCCTTGGCATGGCGCAAGGCCTCGAAAGTATCCAGCGTTTCGCCGGATTGCGAGAGAGTCACCACCAACTGGTGCGGGTTCGGAATGGAATCCCGGTAACGATATTCGTGCCCCAGCTCGGCCTGCGCCGGAATACCCACAATGCTTTCCAGCCATTGGCGTCCCACCAGTGTCGCGTAGTGGCTGGTGCCGGAGGCCAGGAACAGCACCCGGTCCACATCGCGAAACATGGCCGCGGCACCATCTCCCCAGAGATCCGTCAGATCCAGTTGACTGTTCAGCGCACCTTCCAGGGTATCGGCCAGGGCGCGGGGTTGCTCATGGATTTCTTTCTGCATGAAGTGGCGATAAGGCCCCAGATCGACAGCCGCCGCACTGAGCTGACTCCAGTGTTCTTCACGCCGCCGCGGCGCTCCCGCCTGATCCGTAATCCGCAGGGTTTGCCGCTGTAGCATGGCTACATCGCCATCTTCCAAATACAAGACGCGGCGCGTCACCGGCAGCAGGGCCGCCACGTCCGAGGCGAAGTAATGCCCGTCATCGGCAATGCCCAGCAGCAGCGGGCAGCCCATCCGTGCCACGCACACGGTCTCCGGATCGCTGCTGGAGATCACCGCGATGGCGTAGGCGCCGCGCAGATCACCCACCGCCAGGCGGGTCGCCGAAAACAAATCCGGGGCCGTCTGCCGATAATGGTGTACCAGATGCGCGATGACCTCTGTATCGGTCTCGGAGGTGAAGGTGTATCCCCCGGCTTCCAGACGCGCGCGCAGGGCATGAAAGTTCTCGATGATGCCGTTATGGACCACGGCGATCTGTTCATGGGAAATCATGGGATGTGCATTGCATTCAGCGACACCGCCATGGGTGGCCCAGCGCGTGTGGCCGATGCCCACCTGACCCTGCAAGCCGCGCGCGGCAACGGCGGCGGTCAGCTCGGCGACCCGCCCGACACTGCGCACCCGCAGCAAATCCGTACCGGTCCCCAATATCGCCAGCCCGGCAGAGTCGTAGCCACGATACTCCAGGCGCTGCAGCCCCTCCAGGATCATCGGCACCAGATCTGTTTTGCTCACCCCACCGACAATACCGCACATGATTCTGTTCTCCTGTTATCGAAGACGATCTCGCGTTATCCGGAATTATTTTTTGTCACGCTGCGGCCGCTGCCAATGGGGAATGGTACGCTGCGGGCTGCGACTCAGCGTCAGCCCCCCTGGAGGCACCTCTTTGGTAATGGTGCTGCCCGCGCCGATGGTCGCTCCGTCGCCAACGGTCACCGGCGCCACCAACTGGCTGTCGGAGCCGATGAACACATCATTGCCGATGATGGTCCGATGTTTTTTCGCTCCGTCATAATTGCAGGTAATCGTCCCCGCGCCCACATTCACCCCGGTACCGATCTCCGCGTCACCGATGTAGGTCAGGTGATTGGCCTTGCTGCCCGCGCCGATTTTGGCGGCCTTCACCTCGACATAGTTGCCGATATGAGCGGCTTCACCGATCTCCGTTCCGGGGCGAATCCGCGCAAAAGGTCCTATCCGCGCCCCGGCCCCAATTTGGGCGCCTTCGATGAGGCTGTAGGGTAGAATCTCCACATCATCACCAATCTGCGCATCCTGCAAAACGGCGCCGGCTCCCACGCGGACCCGATGCCCCAGATGCACCTCGCCGACAAACAACACGTTGGGATCCACCCAGCAGTCCTGACCGCAAGTAAGCTCGCCACGAATGTCTACCCGCGCGGGGTCCGCTACCCGTAATCCCTGCATCTGCAGCGCGCGCAGTTGCTGCCGCTGAAACACCCGCTCCAGATCCGCCAACTGCGAGGGGTCGTTCACCCCCAGAGCCTCGGTCGCATCCGCCAGTGTAAAGGGCCAAACGACATGGCCGTCCGCCCGCGCTGCCGCCACGACATCGGTCAGGTAAATCTCGCCCTGGGCATTGCGCGCAGACAGTCCCTGTAGCCAGCTTGCCAGCGGCAGCACCGGCAGTACCATCATCCCAAGATTTATCTCGCAGATGGCCTGTTCGTCCGTCTGGCAATCCTTGTGCTCACGGATACCCTGCACCTGACCGTCCGCATCGCGGAGAATCCGGCCGTAACCGTGGGGCTCGCTTACCGATGCCGTCGTCAATCCCACTGCTGACACCGGGGTTTGTTGGAGAAATTCGCGCAGTGTCGCCGCCGTCAAGAGGGGTACGTCGCCGTATAATACCAATACCCGGTCCGCTCCCGTGAGGCCGGGCAACGCTGATTTCAGCGCATCGCCGGTACCGAGCTGCCGTGCCTGGCTCCACCAGCTCGCCTGCGCGTCAGGAAAGGCGGCCTGCACCGCATCGCCGCCGAAACCGACCACAACGTGGATACGCCGCACCGCCAGTTCTGCCGCCGTAGCCAGTACGTGGGCGAGCATTGGTTTTCCCCCAAGCGGTTGCAGCACCTTGGGTAAAGCCGAGTGCATGCGCGTACCCTGCCCGGCAGCGAGAATTACGATATCCGTCAACATGATGTCTCCATGCCCTGCGTTGTCTGTCAGCATAAACGCCAGACCGCAAAATACACAGACCCCAGGGACTCTTCAGCCGCTGGGGTCTGTATGGTGTTACTCGACACGTCTGCACACATTGCGCGATGGTCAGCGCAGCAATCCCTGCTCCCGCAGGCGTTGCACTGTCTTCAGGCGGGCAATCTGCTCCAGCAATTCCGCCTGAGCCGCCGCATACTCCATCTGGTCCGTGTGTCCCGCCATCCGCGTTTCAGCAGCCTGCTTGGCCGCTAAAGCCTTGGCTTCGTCGATATCTGTCGCGCGCTCCGCCGAGTCAGCCAGCACCGTCACCATGTCGGGTTGAATTTCCAGCACCCCGCCATTGACGAAGAGATATTCCGTCTCCGCACCGTGAATGATCCGCAACTCACCAGGGCGCAGCCCGGTCAGCAACGGCGCGTGGCGGGGCAGAATGCCAAGTTCGCCCATCTCGCCGGGGGCCACCACCATATCGGCGTCCCCCGCGTAGATGCTGCCCTCGGCGCTGACTACCCGCACATCTATGGTCATCGCCATGATTTAGCCCTGTTGCAGCTTTTGGGCCTTGGCAAGGGCTTCATCTATGGTGCCAACCATGTAGAAGGCCTGTTCGGGCAGATGGTCATACTCTCCTGCCACGATCGCCTTGAACGCACGGATCGTTTCCTTCAGGGAGACATAGGTACCGGGGCTGCCGGTGAACACTTCAGCGACAAAGAAAGGCTGGGACAGATAGCGCTGAATCTTGCGTGCCCGCGACACCAGCAGCTTGTCGTCCTCAGACAATTCATCCATGCCCAGAATGGCAATGATGTCCTGCAATTCCTTGTAGCGCTGCAGCGTCTTCTGGCAGGAACGAGCCACATCATAGTGCTCTTGGCCAACGATCTGCGGATCGAGCTGACGGCTGAAAGAATCCAGCGGATCAAGCGCGGGGTAGATGCCCAGTTCCGCGATCTGCCGCGACAACACTACCGTGGCGTCCAGGTGGGCAAAGGTCGTCGCCGGAGAAGGATCGGTAAGATCGTCCGCCGGCACGTAAACGGCCTGCACAGAGGTGATGGAGCCCACCTTGGTGGAAGTGATACGTTCCTGCAACTGGCCCATTTCTTCAGCCAGCGTTGGCTGATAGCCCACCGCAGAAGGCATACGCCCCAGCAGCGCCGAGACTTCGGTGCCTGCCAGCGTATAGCGGAAAATGTTATCGATGAACATCAGAATGTCGCGACCTTCGTCACGGAAGTGCTCCGCCATGGTCAGGCCGGTCAACCCGGCGCGCAAACGGTTGCCTGGGGGCTCATTCATCTGCCCGTATACCAGGGCCACCTTGTCCAAAACGCCGGAGTCGGTCATTTCATGGTAAAAGTCGTTCCCTTCACGGGTCCGCTCGCCGACGCCCGCGAACACCGAATATCCGGTATGCTCGATAGCGATGTTGCGGATCAGCTCCATCATGAGCACCGTCTTGCCCACGCCGGCACCACCGAAAAGACCGACCTTACCGCCTTTGGCGAAAGGACAGACCAGATCAATGACCTTGATGCCGGTCTCCAGCACCTCGGTGCTTGCCGCGAGCTCATCAAAGGCCGGCGCCGGGCGATGGATGGCCTGGCGGTCTTCCGTCTGTACGGGTCCTTTGCCATCTACCGGCTCACCCAGGACGTTCATGATCCGGCCCAGGGTGGCATGCCCTACCGGCACGCTGATCGGCGCACCGGTACGGGTAACGGCCAGCCCGCGTTTGAGACCTTCGCTGGACCCCATGGCGATACCGCGCGCCACGCCGTCACCCAACTGGGCCTGCACCTCGATGGTCAGATTGTTTTCGCCGACCACAATAGCTTCCATAATCTCGGGGACCTGCCCGCGAGAAAAGGCGACGTCGATCACCGGCCCGATCACCTGGACGATATGGCCGACGGCGTTTTCTTTAGCAACCGCTTCGCTCATGATTTAACCCTCAAAAATTCCAAAAATGCTGTGCACCATCGTCAAACCGCCGCCGCACCGGCGCTGATCTCGGCGATTTCCCGAGTAATGGCGGCCTGGCGCGCCTTGTTGTAGGCCAACTGAAGGTCATCCACCATGCGTTTGGCGTTGTCCGACGCACTTTTCATGGCGACCATGCGTGCGCTCTGTTCGCAGGCAAGATGTTCGATAACCGCCTGGTACACCACCGATTCCACATAGCGCTGCATCAGGCGATCCAGCACCGGACGGGCTTCGGGCTCGTAGATGTAATCCCACAACTCCGCACGCTGTTCTGCGGACGCCGTCGGTTTTTCCACCGGCAGCAATTGCTCAACCGTTGCTCGCTGCAACATCGTATTCACGAAGCGGGAGGAGACCAGATAGACCACGTCGACCTCGCCCTTGGCGTAGGCGTCCGCCATCGCCCGGATGGGTCCGATCATGTCGCCCAGATGCGGCCTGTCGCCCAATCCGTTCAGCTCCGCCACGAGATGCGCACCATGGCGCCGCAAAAAGCCCAGCCCTTTGTTGCCCACCACCGCGAGATTCGACTCGATCCCCCTCTCGTGGAGCTCGCGCATCTTTTGGACGACGTTGCGCAGCACATTCACGTTGAGCCCGCCACAAAGGCCTCGATCCGTGGTCACCACCAGAAAGCCTGCCTTTTTGACGGGGCGCACCTGCATCAACGGGTGTTCATACTCGGGATGGGCCTGCGCCAGATGTCCCAATACCTCGCGAATTTTCTCCGCGTAGGGACGGGCGGCGCGCATCCGCTCCTGTGCGCGCCGCATCTTGCTCGCAGCCACCATCTCCATGGCGCGCGTGATCTTGCGCGTATTTTTTACGCTCTTGATCTGCCCCCGGATTTCCTTGGCATTGGCCATGCTACTCTCCTAGTACGTCGAGCCGGACTTGAACTGCTTGACCGCCGCGTCGAGTTGCTTCCTGAAGTCGTCCGTCAGATCCTTCTTCTCTTCGATTCCGGCCATCAACTCTTTGTTGTTGCTGTTCAAATAAGCGAGCAGCGCCTTCTCGAAAGGTCGTACATTGGCCACTTCGACATCGTCCAGCGCACCACTGCTGGCCGCAAAAAGCGCCGCGCCCTGCTCCGCCACCGACATCGGAGAGAACTGATCCTGCTTCAGCAATTCCGTAACCCGCTTGCCGCGTTCGATCTGCTTGCGGGTAATTTCATCCAGATCGGATGCAAACTGCGCGAAGGCTGCCAGTTCGCGATACTGGGCCAGATCCAGACGAATACCGCCGCCCAGCTTCTTGATGATCTTGGTCTGCGCCGCGCCACCCACCCGCGATACCGACAGGCCGGCGTTGATGGCGGGACGGATACCGGCGTTGAAAAGATCGGTTTCCAGATAGATCTGGCCGTCGGTGATGGAGATCACGTTGGTGGGCACGAAGGCCGACACGTCACCCGCCTGGGTTTCGATGATGGGCAGGGCGGTCAACGAACCGGTCTTGCCCTTTACTTCGCCCTTGGTAAACGTCTCGACGAAATCCGCGTTGACACGCGCGGCGCGCTCCAGTAGACGGGAATGCAGATAAAACACATCCCCCGGATACGCTTCACGGCCCGGCGGACGGCGCAGCAGCAGGGAAATCTGGCGATAGGCCCAGGCCTGCTTGGTAAGATCATCATAAACGATGAGCGCATTCATACCGCGGTCGCGGAAATATTCCCCCATAGTGCAACCGGCATAGGGCGCCAGATACTGCATGGCGGCGGATTCGGAGGCGTTGGCGGCGATCACCGTGGTGTACTCCATGGCGCCGTATTCTTCGAGCTTGCGCACCACGCTGGCAACGGTGGAAGCCTTCTGGCCGATGGCGACATAAATGCACTGCACATCCTTGCCTTTCTGATTGAGGATGGCATCGACCGCGACGGCCGTCTTGCCGGTCTGGCGGTCGCCGATGATGAGTTCGCGCTGACCACGACCAATCGGCACCATGGCGTCGATGGACTTGATGCCGGTCTGCATGGGCTCATCGACACTCTGCCGGTCGATTACGCCAGGAGCGATTTTTTCAAGGACGTCGAACTCCTCGGTGTCAATGGCACCCTTGCCATCGACAGGCTGGCCCAGGGCATTGACGACACGACCGAGAAGCGCCTTGCCAATGGGCACCTGCATGACCCTGCCAGTGCACTTGACGACGTCGCCCTCCTGGAGACCGGAGAACTCGCCGAGCACGACCGCGCCGACATTGTCCTGTTCCAGATTCATGGCCAGCCCGAAGCGGCCGCCGGGGAGTTCCAGCATCTCGCCGTACATTACGTCTTCCAGACCGTGAATGCGGAGAATACCGTCACTCAAGCTGATGATGGTGCCCTGCGAGCGCGTTTCGACACGGCCTTCAAAGCCGGCGATTCGTGCGCGGATCAGTTCACTGATTTCCGATGGATTCAGTTGTTGCATACCATTTCCTCAAGACTTAGCTGCGAAGGGTTCGGGCAAGCTGCTGCACTTGTCCACGCACGGAAGCATCTATGGTGAGATCACCCGTATGAATAACTAGGCCACCGATCAGCGCGGCATCGACCGCTTCCCGGAATGCCACCTTGTGGCCAGTAAAGCGGCGCTCGAGCGCGGACTGCACAGCCGTCTTCTGCCCGGCGTCCAGGGCGACGGCGCTGGTGACCAGGACATCGACAACGCCTTCTGCACGGCGCATGGCGTCCGCGAAAAGTGTGCCGATCTCGGCCGTCGCGGGCCAGCGATCGTTGTGGATCAACAGCGCCAGGAATGCCTCCCACGCCTTGGCGTCCACCGTCACCGGAACCGCAGTCAGCAAGGATACCTTTTCGGCGTCAGCACGCTCCGGATCAGTGAGAAAGGCCTGCGCCTGAACATCGGCAATCATGGCGGCAAGCGCTTGCAGTGCATCCGCCCAGGCCTGTTCCTGGCCGCTCTCTTTCGCCAGCCCATAAAGCGCCTCTGCGTAGGGACGCGCCACCGTGATCAGATCCGCCATGGGAGGCTCCTCACAATTGGCCGACCATACGGTCGATTATGTCGCGGTGGGTCTGATCGTCGATTTCGCGATGCAGAATGCGCTGGGTGCCATTCACCACGAGCTCCACCACCTGCCCACGCAGCACTTCGCGCGCCCGATTGGTTTCGACGTCGATTTCGGCGCGCGCGCTGGCGATGATCCGATCGGCTTCCTCGCGCGCCTTACCCTGTGCCTCTTCACGCAACTCCACACCACGACGCTCGGCGTTGGCGATGATTTCTGCCGCCTTTTCCTTGGCCTCGCGGAGCAGTTCCGTCGCACGCTTCTGCGCCAGGGCCATTTCTTCCTTGCCGCGTTCCGCTGCCGCCAGCCCGTCGGCGATTTTGGCGCGGCGGTCATCCATGACCTTACGCAAAGGACCATACATATACTTGTACAGCAAGGCCACCAGGATGACGAAGGTGACCATCTGTACGATCAGCGTTCCATTGATACCTACTGGATTCATGACTACCTCACTTGCAGGTGGGCCGGCTCCGCCGGTCCAGCATCAGCCCAGGAACGGGTTGGCGAAGAGGAACCAGAAACCGAAGGCCAGAATAATGAAGGGGAAAGATTCCATCAGACCGGCAAAGATGAAAGTATTCACCAGCAACTGTGGGCGCATTTCCGGCTGACGGGTGATGCCTTCAATAGTCTTGGAGGTGATCAGACCCCAACCGATGGCGGAACCCAGACCGGCGGCGCCGAAAATGATACCTACGGCAATGGCAGTAGCAGCAACAATGATGGTATGTGCGTCCATGGTAACTCCTTACAAGTGTCGCAAAGTGGAATAATAAACTCTTAGTGATCCTGCATATTCGCCATGCCGAGATAAACCACCGTCAGCACGGTGAAAATAAATGCCTGCAGGATGATGATCAAACTCTCAAACAGCGACCAGACTTCGCCCATGACCAGCCCGCCCCACCAAGGCAGCATGGCCAGCAGCAGGAAGACCAGTTCGCCGGCAAACATGTTGCCGAAAAGTCGCAGACCCAGGCTCAACGGTTTGGTAATCTCTTCGATCAGCGACATGATGATATTCATCGGCGCCAGCACGATACCGAAAGGATGGGTCAGGTAGGTCTTGAAATAGGAGAATCCCTTGACGCGCAGATTGGTGGCGATCATCAACAGAAACACGGCGACGGCGACACCCAGAGTCGTATTCAGGTTGACCGTGGGGGTAATGCGGAACTCCGAGATCCCGAACCAGTGTGCAACCATCCCCGGCAGGTACGCGGGGATGAGGTCCATGCTGTTCATCAACAGAATCCACAGAAACACCGTCATGGCGACCGGGGCAATCAGCGGATCCTTGACCGGGAAGCTGCCTTGTACCAGATCATCGATGAAATCCACCACCCCCTCCAGCCAGTTCTGCATCCCGCTGGGGGCGCTGGCCTGCAAACGGGAGCCCACCACCATGGCGGTAATCACCAGAATGGCGGCCAGGACCCAACCCATGACGATGGTGTCGAGATTAAAGGTCCAGAAGCCTTCGCCGACGGACCAGTTTACGAGGTGATGGGCGATATCGCCTGATGCCACGCTTAACTCCTTTGCCTGGAACGTTCCCGCACCAGAAATGCCAAAAATACAAAATGGGTCAGCAAGAATCCGGCGACCAGCCCGATGACCGGCAGGCGCAGCCAGAATATTGCAAAAATCAGTCCGAGGATGGTGATCGTCCAGCGCTGCAACACCGCTCCACCCAAACGCTGTGCAGCGCGTTGCGCAGAGGCGGGGAGCGCGATAAGGCGACCACCCAAAATAAGCATGTTGACTACACTCAAAAATGCCG
Organism: Gammaproteobacteria bacterium; assembly: GCA_023381645.1. Next base: position 11,871 of record JAMCRJ010000080.1, on the reverse strand, counting down.
CAAAAAGCACTGCGTAGGCTTCTTCGCGCCCCCAGCCCCAGGCCGCTATCGCGGCCATCAGCAGGGCCAACGTCAGTACAGTGGCGGTCACCCGTCCCACATACGACGAAAAATTGACCATCGCGGTTTGTTTTTTGGGCGCCTTCAACAGACAATTCTTGAATACGCGGTGAGTCTAAACACGCCGATGCAGCCCGTCAAGCGCCGAATATCAGCTTTCGTCATCATCCAGAGACACGCCCAGACACTGAAAAAGTGCCGCCTCCTGTTCCGGATCCTCCCAGCGGATCCGCAATTCACCGCCCCGCCCCTGCGCACGCAGATCGACGGGCAGCCCCAGGCGCGCGGCGATCCGGGCGGAAAGCGCGGCAACATTGGCGTCGGGCTCCGCCTTGGGCGCCTTGATCCGGCCCTCGGCCTGGACCAGTCGCTCGGTGGCCCGCACACTCAGGGCCTCACGCACCACCCTTTCCGCAATCCGCACCTGGCGCCCGTCCGGCAGGGTCAGCAGGGCACGGGCGTGACCGGCGCTGAGCGCGCCGTTTTCGACATGGGGATGGAGGTCTGGACAGAGACGCAGCAGGCGCAACTGGTTACTGATGGCAGCGCGGGAACGGCCGAGGGATTCGGCCAGCGCTTCGTGGCTGAGGCCGAACTCGTCGAGCAGGCGTTGCAGGGCCTGCGCTTCTTCCAGCGGATTCAGGGCCTGACGCTGGATGTTCTCGATGATGCCGATGGCAAGGGCCTGTTCATCACTGCACTCACGGACCACGGCGGGGATGTGGCTGAGACCCGCCAATTGCGCCGCGCGCCAGCGGCGCTCGCCGGCGACGATCTCATAGCGGCCGCCGCCGATGGCGCGAATGACGATGGGCTGCACCACCCCCTGACTGCGGATGGATGCGGTCAGTTCTTCCAGGGACTCGGCACTGATCAAGCCGCGCGGCTGATAACGCCCGCGCTGCAGTACGTCGAGGGGAACCTCGCGCATGGCCGCGCCAGCACCACCTTCGCTGGCGAAAAGGGCGTCCAGACCGCGGCCCAGGCCGACCCGCTTCATTTCATCCACTCGCGGCGCAGAAATTCGGTGGCAACACCCTGATAAGCCCGCGAACCGGCGCAGGCGGGGTCATAGACCAGAGCGGCGCGGCCAAAGCTGGGAGCCTCGGCAAGGCGGATATTGCGAGGGACGACCGTTTGGTAAAGCTTGTCGGGAAAATGCCGCTCCAGCTCCAGTGCCACTTCCGAAGCCAGCCGGTTGCGGTTATCGAACATGGTCCGCAGCAGACCATGTACCTCCAGACGGGGATTCAACTGGGCGCGGACCCGGCGCACCGTGCCGAGCAACTGGGTCAGCCCCTCCAGGGCGTAGTATTCACACTGCATGGGGATCAGGACACTATCGGCGGCGACCAGCGCGTTTATGGTGAGCATATTGAGGGCAGGCGGGCAGTCGATCAGGGCGTAGTCGAAGCCCTCGACCGGTGCGAGGGCATCCTGCAGGCGCCGCTCACGATCGGGCCGGCCATAAAGCTCCACCTCCGCACCCGCAAGATCGGGGCTGGAGGGTGCCAGGGACAGACCCTCCGGAAACGCATTCAACAACACCGAGCTCAGGGGCAGTTCGCCAAGGAGGGCGTGGTAAATAGTCGCCGTGGCGCTACTGCCGAGACCCAGACCAGTGGTCGCATTGGCCTGGGGATCGAGGTCGATCAGGAGGACGCGCTTGCCGTTCTGGGCGAGTCCGGCGGCCAGATTGACGGCGGTGGTGGTCTTACCCACCCCCCCCTTTTGATTGGCAATAGCGACGGTGCGCATGGCGACTGGGCGGATTTCCATCTTCGACGATAACTTGGCGTAGGATACCCCGTAGCCGTGCAGGGGGCTAGGGCGTGGCGACCGGGATGCGCCAGGAAAGCAGAAAGCGCGGCGGCAGGCCAGGAACGGTGAGGTCCTGACGGGTGACGTGGAGGGTTGCGGCACGGGGCCAGTCGGTCAACTCCTCCCCGACACCCGGACCTTTCTGGGCGAGCACCCAGGTGTGCGGACCCTGTAGGTGCCTGGTCATGGCATCGAGACGAGCGAGGGGCGCGGTGGCACGGCTGATGATGACGTCTGGCAGGAGACCGGGGTGATAATCTTCGCTGCCCTGTGGGGCCACCTGCACGTTGGTCAGCCCAAGATCTGCGATGGCGTAGCGGAGGAAAGCGACCCGTTTGGCCGCCGGTTCCACCAGTGTGAACGCTTGTGCTGGGCAGCAGATGGCGAGGGGGATGCCGGGCAATCCGGCGCCGCTACCGATATCCACCACCACGCCCTCCGGCAAATAGGGTAGCACCGCCAGGCTGTCCAGCAGATGGCGGGGCACCATCTCCAGGGGATCGCGCACCGCCGTCAGGTTGTGGGTGGCATTCCAACGCTGCAGGAGGGCGACATAGTGGATCAGCAGGTTACGCTGCTCGGCGCCGACAATGCCGTCGAGGCCGAGAGCCACCAGGCCGGCATTCAGGCGGGTGCACAGCGCTTGCGAGGACACCCCCGGCTTGGCCATCGAATCAGCCTGCCTGCCGCAGACCGCGACGTTTCACATGAATCAGAAGCAGGGAGACGGCGGCCGGGGTCACACCGGGGATACGGCTGGCCAAACCGATGGTCTGCGGTCGCTGACGGGCGAGGCGCTGCATCACTTCGGTGGAGAGACCCCGCACCGCTGCATAGTCCATGTCGGCAGGGATATCCATTCCCTCCCAGCGTGCGGCGCGGGTGATCTCATCGTGCTGACGGGCGACATAGCCGGCATATTTGCACTCGACCTCCAGTTGCTCGCGGGCCTGCGCATCGCTGCACGGAACGAGGTCGAGCACCTGGAGCAGGCTGGCGTAATCCCAGTCGGGGCGGCGGAGGAGTTCAAGAGCAGTGACGTCGCGGGAAAGGGGCTGATCCGTCTTCGCCGCAATACGCCCGGCGATGGCGCTGCCGGGATGGATGCGCAAGCGTTCGAGACGGTTGCGCTCCGCCTGCACCGTGTCCTGCTTGGCACTGAAGGCCATCCAGCGCGAGTCATTTACCAGCCCCAATGCCCGGCCATGGGGCGTCAGACGCAGGTCGGCGTTGTCCTCCCGCAGTTGCAGGCGATATTCGGCGCGGCTGGTGAACATGCGGTAGGGTTCGTCGAGTCCGCGGGTGACAAGATCATCCACCATCACCCCCAGATAGGCTTCGTGACGACCGGGCGTCCACGCCGCGAGTTCGCGCGCGCGGCGTGCGGCGTTGAGGCCGGCGAGTAGTCCTTGGGCCGCAGCCTCCTCGTAGCCGGTGGTGCCGTTGATCTGGCCGGCGCAAAACAGACCCGGCAGGCGTCGGCTTTCCAGGCTGGGGTGGAGCTCGCGGGGATCGAGGTAGTCGTACTCGATGGCATAACCGGGACGCAGCAACACGGCGTTTTCCAGACCGCGCATGCTGCGCACCAGTTCGACCTGGACACCGAAGGGCAGGCTGGTGGAGATACCGTTGGGGTAGACTTCGTGGGTATCGAGACCTTCTGGTTCCAGGAAAACCTGATGGGACGCCTTATCGGCAAAGCGCACGACCTTGTCCTCGATGGAAGGACAGTAACGCGGCCCTACCGACTGGATATGACCGCCGTACATGGCCGACTGGTGCAGGTTCATCTGAATGATTTCGTGGGTACGGGCGTTGGTGTGGGTGATATGGCAGGCCAGTTGTGGCACATCGATGCGCCGGGTCATGAAGGAGAAGGCGGGCGGTGGCGTATCGCCGGGTTGTGCCTCCAGCACCCCGTAGTCGATGCTGCGGCCGTCGATACGCGGCGGGGTGCCGGTTTTCAGACGCGCCACCGGGAAGGCCATCTCCCGCAGGCGCTGCGCCAAGGCGTTGGACGGCGGATCACCGGCGCGGCCGGCGGGGTAATTCTGATCACCCATATGCACCCGGCCGCCCAGAAAAGTACCTGTGGTCAGAACGACCTGTGCGGCACGCAGCACCAGGCCCGTTTCCAGGATGACGCCACCCAGCCGGTCGCCTTCCATGAGCAGATCGCCGACCATGCCCTGGAACAGTTGCAGGGCGGGAATGTCTTCGAGCAAACGGCGTACGGCACGTTTGTACCGGCTGCGATCGGCCTGGGCGCGGGTGGCGCGCACCGCCGGACCTTTGCTGGCGTTGAGGGTGCGGAACTGGATGCCCGCCTGATCGATGGCGAGAGCCATGATGCCGCCAAGCGCATCGACTTCTTTGACCAGATGACCTTTGCCAATGCCGCCGATGGCCGGGTTGCAGGACATCTGGCCGATGGTATCGAGATTCTGGGTGAGCAGAAGCGTGCGCACACCGAGACGGGCGGCTGCGGCAGCCGCTTCCGTCCCGGCGTGACCGCCGCCGACTACGATGACGTCAAATGAGTTTTGCATGGCGGGATTATCTGCGTTTCACCGAGGTTTTGGCAATTTTTTCAGGATAAAACGGGCAGCCAGCGGACCCTTTATGGGCTTGCCATCCATACCCAGTTGGGTGAGCTGGTTTTTGCCGACACGGTAGAGAGTCGGCCCACCATGCATACCCTCCAGCCGAATGGTGTTGCCATCGACCCAGGAGAACTCGTTCCCCCGGCGAAAAATCTGGTCACCGCGACCCACATACTGAGTAGTAATCTCCATGGTGCGGTCTTTGTTGAGCGTAATGGTCTCGCGCACTCCGGGACAGTCCGCACAGGGTAGCACGCCAGCGTAGGTGCCCGCCCAATCCGGCACCCTCCGGCTGGTAGGGGTGGCGTCCGGCTTGGGCACTCGCGTGCCGGTTAGCGCCGCGGGTTGGGCCGCACAACCGCCCAGAAGGATGGCAACAGAGAGAAACACGGCGTGCGGCCTCAGCACCGCCATACCCCCGCCGCCCGGTCCACATCCTCCTGCAATTCCAGTAAGGTCAACGCGGGAAATGCCCCTGCCAGTTCCCCCAGCTTCAGACGATACTCCGGATTCTGCGGCCCGCGCCCAGCGTATGCCCCCGCCCAGGTCTCGTAAAACAGCAGCCCGCCTGGCCGCAACGCCGCCGCCAGGGCCGGAAACAATGGCCGGTACAGAAAATGCGCGACGACGATCACATCAAAAGATTTCGGCTCCGGAGGGTGAGTGACCACGTCCCGGCATTCCACCTGCAGGGGCAGGCCATCCGCCCGCTGCCGCAATCCGGCCACTGCACTCTCCGCATAATCCCACGCCCAGGTTTCCAGCCCGCGTCGAGCCAGAAACAGCGCATTCCCGCCCCGGCCGCAGGCGAGGTCCAGCGCCCTGCCGCCGGCAGGCAGCCAATCCCCATGCGCCGCCAGAAAAGGCAGCGGTTCCGGCGCCAGTGTCTCTGCCTGCGCGTAGCACGCATCCCAGCGCGCCCGCTTCTCGTCCTCTGCCATCATACCCGCTCAGTGCTCGTACCGGATGCGCGGCAGCAGTTCGCTCAGATTGCAGGGGTGGTGCCGGATATCCAGTTGCGGGACGATGATGGCCTCCATACCGAGACGGACGCCGCCAGTGGAACCAGGGAGGAGAAAGACGATGGTGCCATCGCAGATGGCGGCTTCGGCACGGGATTGAATGGTGCTGGTGCCGATCTCCTGAAAGGAGAGCATACGGAAGAGTTCGCCAAAACCGGGGATGGGCTTGCTGACGAGAGGAGCGAGGGCCTCGGGAGTGACGTCGCGACCAGTAACGCCGGTACCACCGGTGGCGATGATCACGTCGATGGCGGGGTCGGCGATCCAGTCGCGCATTTGCGCGCGCAGGGTTTCGACATCATCGGCGATGATCCGACGGGCGGCGATCTGGTGTCCGGCATGGCTGGCGAGTTCGGCAATTTTGTCGCCGGATTTGTCGGTTTCCGGCTTGCGGCTGTCGGAAACCGTGAGGATGGCGATGGCAAGAGGTAAAAAGGCTTTGCCTTCGGGTAGCTGCTGCGCACTGCTCACGGCGGTATTCCCTTTACAGGATGACGGAAAGTCCAGTATAAGAGGCTCCGTCCTACGGTCCAAGGGGCACGGTGTGCGGCGTTCATGACAGGTGTTGAGTTTCTGGACGCCGGCACCGAAACAGTCCGCTTCTGATCAGGAGAGCGTCATGGATGTGTCCCTGCCAGCAGATCCACACCATCCCCCCGCATCGAGCCCCGCGCTGGTGAACGGGGGCGGCTGGCAGCACCTCACGGCGCCGCGTCCGACGGATTGGGAACGGGCGGGGCAACTGGCGGATGACTGGGACTTTGCCCAGGATATCCTCGATCCCGATGAACGCTCCTGGCTGCGCCGCGATGGCGGGCACGTCTTCATCACCTTGCAGTTCCCCGTGAAGGGGGGTGAGGCGGACGCGGATAGCTGGGAACAACGGCCCCTGGGCATCATCCTGCAGGGGCCCCGGATTACTACGGTGCTGGCGCGGGAACTTGCGCCGCTGTCGCCTTTTTTCGGGCAAATGGAACATCTTTCCAGTCCACCGGAAAGTGTCGAGATTCTCGCCGCCATCCTCAAGATTCTGGCGCAAAGTTACGAAGACGCCCTGCACCAGCTCAATGCCGCCATTCACGACAACGAGCAGCAACTGGACTGGACCCAGAGCAACGGCGACTTTTTTACCCTGCTGGAGATCAGCAAGAGCCTGACCCGCTTCGAGGTCGCGCTGGTCGGCAATATTGCAACGGCTTTCAAGATTTCCCGTCTGCCGGAAATCCGCGACGACCTGCCCGCCACCCGCCAGATCGATACCGCCCTGCTGGAACTGCAGGTAGCCCATGAACGGGCGCGGGTCTATGCCGGGACCAGCACCTCCATGATGGACGCCTACGCAGGCATGGTACAGAACAATATCAACCATGGTCTGAAGGTGGTGACGGTGCTGGCCATGATCTTTTACGTGCCCAGCCTGCTTGCGACCCTCTACGGGGTGAATACGACCCTGCCTTTTCAGAACACCCACTGGATATTCTGGGTGATACTGGGTCTGGGGACAAGCGTGTCTGCCGGGCTGGCCCTGTTTTTCAGGCGGAAGGGCTGGATATGAACAGACTGACGGGCGCACGGAGGGGTCAGGATGCTGCACTGGTTTGACGAAAAAACGGATGCCTCGTTGGAAGTCACGGCGGATTTTCACTGGCCGCCGACCGCAACCTGGATTCAGGTGGTGGCCCCCACGACTGCGGAGCTGGATTTTGTCGCAAAGCATTTGCAAGTGCCCGACTACCTCTTTCAGGACGTTTCCGATGAGGACGAGCGCCCGCGCCTGGAGCGGGAAGGAGATATTGCGCTGATCATTCTCAAGGTGCCCGCTCCCATGCAGGCCGACACCGAGTTGCGCTTTCGGACACTGCCCGTGGGACTCTGGTTGCTGCCCCACCAGATGGTGACGGCGAGCGCCCAGCCCCTGGCACTTTGGGATGAATTGCGCGGGCAGCGCCAGCGGGGCAAGGCACTGCACGTACGGGGGCTGCTGGCGGAGATTTTTCAGGCCATCGCCAGGGACTATCTGCGCGCCTTGCGCCTCATCAACGCCGAAATCGCCGCCACCGAAAAAATACTGCGCGACTCCCAGAATAACAACGAGTTTTTTCGGCTCCTCGCCCTCAACAAAAGCCTCATCCTTTTTTCTTCGGCACTCAAAGGCGACATCTCCGTGGCCCAGCAAACCCTGCGGCTGCCGCTGCTGAAACAGGACGAGGGCGATCTGGAAGATATCGCCGATGCCCTGATCGATCTGCAGCAGGCGCGGGACATGACCGAAATTTACGCCTCCACCATTACCAATATGATGGATGCCTATGTCGGCGTGCTGCAGAACAACATCAGCAACACCCTGAAAATCATCACAGCCTGGACCGTGGTCGTGGCCGCGCCCGCGACGGTGGCGAGCATTTACGGAATGAACGTGCCCCTGCCCCTGCAGCACTGGGCCTATGCATGGCCCGTGCTCATGGGGGGCGGATTTGTGGTATCCGGCATGCTGTTCATGATTTTCCGCAAGAAAGACTGGATCTGAGCGCGCCATGGGCTGCCAGGTTTACGACAAGGCCGCAGGCGCGTGGACAGCCGCCGAACACTATACGGCGGACGGCCTGTTTCTGCTGACACCAGAGGCCGTTTATCGCTGCCCGCAACTGGAAGCAGTGCTGCAGCACTGCTCGGAACAACGTCTTTACTGCCAGAACGCCGAAATCACCCTGCGCCTGCCCGTGGCGTTGCTGGAGCAGGACGCACGGTTTGGCACGGTGGCACGGATGGCGCACCTGACCCTGCACCATACTCCCCGGAGTCTTGCCATTCTGGGTGAAGAAGCGTTGATCCCTGCACTGCAGCGGGACTGGCTCGGGGACTTGCGGCATAGCGCCATGGACGAAATACTGCAGCGCGTGCTGCTGAGCAGCATCTATAGCCACGAGCGGGTGGCGCGGGTGCTGGTGGAACGTCTGCAGGTACTGCGCATGGCGCTCAAAACCGCCATGGGTAACGTGGAACTGCGCCAGATTGTGGTTCTGAATCGCGACCTTGGTGAACTGGTTATCGCCCTGCGGGAAACTGGCCTTATTCTGCGCGATGCGCTGCGCGCCACCGCCGGCGAGTCACCGGTCTACCCCCTGCTGGATGCGGCGTTACGTGAGCAACGCCGGATAGAGGATAGCGTAAATCTGATTCACCAGCGCTATCTGGCCGTGACGAACGCCTATAACGGCATCATCCAGAACAATGCCCATACCGTGATGAAGGTCATGACCGTATGGCTGGCCCTGCTCATGATGCCCATCGCTTTCATTATGCCCTGGCACATGATGACGCCTTTGCCGCTGGAGCACTGGCATTATCTCTGGTTCGGGCTGCTCGCCTATGTCTTTGGCGTGACCTGGCTGTTCGCGCGCTGGGCCGGTAAGCACGGCTTTTTTTCCATGTGAGGGAGAGGACAGCTCCATGATGCGCATCATCCGCGATTCCCTGTTGTCCGGGAACGCCAACCGGCGGAGCTGGATGGCTTTGACCGATCCCTCCACCAGCGAACTGACACAGGCGGCAGCGACTCTGGACATCCCCGAGAGCTTTCTGCGCAAACGCCTGGAGGGCGAAGCATCACGCCCCCTGATCAAGGAAGAGCGGCTGATTTCTCTGCAATTCCAGGTGCCCATGCCAGACGTGGGCGCGGCAGGACAATTTACCCTGGTGCCCCTGAGCCTGTATTTCGTACCCGGTTATTTCGTCACCCTGGCCGAGCGCGAGATTCCCTTCCTGAACCGGCTGATCGATCCGCAGAAGCCGCGCAAGCGCTGGGAACTGGTCCTGCGCATCATCGCCGAAGTCACACGCAACTATCTGCCCACCGCACGCTCGGTAACCCGGGAGATGGCCGCAGTGGAGCGGGACCTGCGTCAGGCCCAGCGCCATGATGTGGTGTACCGCGGACTCGATATCAACGACCGTCTGCTGGCGTTGGATCTGGGACTACTGCAACTCGAATACGTGGTCAGTGAAATCGCGCACTTTCTCCCCGCCGGAGATACGATCCTGATGGAACTCCACGAAGACACCAGGGTTGAGCTGTCCCAGGTACGGGACCAGGTGGACAGTGATCAGGCGACCCTCAGCGAACTGCTGGAGTCTTACGCCTATGTGGTCCACAACAATGTCAACCACCTGTTCAAGTTCATGGCGGCATTGATCATTCTCGCAACGATTCCGCTCTTCATTCCCGGAGCGGTCGCCATGAACGTGCCCCTGGGCCCTTTGCCACACTGGCGTTACGGCTTTGCGGCGGTGACCGGTGGGCTGGTGCTGGTGGAGATGCTGACGGCTGGGGTGTTTTACCGCATGGGGTGGCTGAAGCTGGATTAATGACGATGTCACATGAGCGTGGTGCCGATCTGCGGCGTCAACGAAGTGCCGGAGACCAATGTTTTCAGGTTCACATCCCGTAACAAATTTTACGTTGCGCCAGTGGACCTGCGAGAAGATACTCGTAAATCCAGCAGGAGGTTTTCAAAGCGGGCGGTCCAAATCCCCCTCGCAGGGCAGGTCCGCATTCGGGCAGCGAGCTGCAAGGCGGGGAGCATATGCGGGGTGACAGAGGCGAAACACGCAAAACGGTTGCCGGGGGTTGGATGAGAACGAAAGGACATCAAAAAATGGGCGTACGGAATGGTTGGCGGCTGGTGATGCTTGCCGGGATGATCGCGTTGGCGGGCTGCGTAGTGGCGCCGGGCTACATGGCGGCGTCTGGTCCTGCGGTGGTCACGGTTCCTGGGCCACCGCCTCCGCCATTGGCGGTGGCGGCTCCTCCCCCGCCAGCCGTCGGCATGGTCTGGATTGGCGGAGATTGGTTCTGGCGGGACCGCTGGATATGGCGGCCCGGGCGCTGGGTTTATCCGCCCCGGCCGGGGGTCCGCTGGGCGCCCGGACGCTGGTGGCATCGGGAAGGGCGCTGGTTCTGGCGCCCAGGGCGATGGCGCTGATGCCGCCCATCGCCGGTTTTCAGGGGCGGCATGTGGCCCAAATTACCCAAAAGCTGGAGGTATAACCATGGAAAACATCGGTTTGCCATCGGAATCCGTCCGTCGCTCGAGGACGATTGCGCGTATTGTGGCGGGACAGGCCACCTCTGACGGCGCGGGCGTTAAATTAACCCGGGTTTTAAACCAATCCTTGCAGCACCGGCTGGATCCCTTTCTGATGCTCGACGCTTTCGGTAGCGACGATCCAGGTGACTACATTGCCGGGTTTCCCGATCATCCGCACCGCGGCTTCGAGACCATCACCTACATGATATCAGGCAAAATGCGGCATCGTGACAGTGCGGGACACGAAGGGTTGCTCGAAAGCGGAGGTGTGCAATGGATGACCGCAGGGCGGGGCGTGATTCACTCGGAAATTCCGGAACAGGAAAAAGGCGTCATGGAGGGATTTCAGCTCTGGCTCAATCTGCCGAGCCAGGACAAAATGGCACCGCCGTGGTATCGCGATTTCTCCGCCGCAGATTTGCCGCGCTTTGTGACACAGGAAGGGGCCGTCGTCACGGTAATTGCCGGAGAGAGTCATGGAGTCACTGGCGCGGTAACGCGGGAGAGCACAAATCCGCTCTACCTGGACCTGCAACTGCCGGAAGGCGCGCATTTTAAGCAGCAACTGCCTGCCGATTACAACGCCTTTCTTTATGCATATCGCGGAACCCTGGAAATCGTCGGCACACAGGTATCTGTCCAGCGCATGGCCATACTCGAAAATAGCCCAGAAACCGATGGTGTGGATATCAAGGCGCTTTCGAGCGCACGCTTACTGCTGATTGCGGGCCGGCCGTTGCATGAGCCCATTGTCCAGTATGGACCATTTGTCATGAATACTCGGGAGGAAATATACCAGGCTTTTGAAGATATGAAGGAAGGCCGGTTAGTCTGATGCGTGTTGGATTCACGCTTTGTCACTCTCAAAAGCGCAACGGCGCCTTTCTGATACGGCATGGGGTTCATATGCGCTTGATGCCGAAACGTCCCGCATGCACGCACGCCAAGACCGAGATTTCGAGCCATTATGCCTTTGTGGGCAGCGGGAACTACCGCGTTTCGTCACGGGAGGAGCATCGAGAAATGGGCACGATCCTGAACAACCCGACAGACATTTCCATGTTGCAGGCGCCATTTGCGCGGGACTGGAAGGCGGCGGGGGCCGTATGAGGCGCAGGCAACTTCTGTGGCTGCTTTTGGGGTTGCCGGGGCTGGCGGTGGCGAAGGCGCCTCTGCCTGCCCTCACCAGCGTGAATTTCCATGTGACAACGCACTATAGGGTGCCCAGGACGGTATTGCATGCCGACCTGCAGGCGGAGGCATCGGGGAAAAATCCGG
>JAMCRJ010000014.1 GCA_023381645.1 Gammaproteobacteria bacterium | reverse complement strand
ATCAGATGATCGTTACGCGCATGGAATCGCTACCAATGTTACGTTTTTATGAAAATGGCCACGCGGTGGCCCTGGGCGCCTTCGAGGACAAGGACTTTGCCGTGCGAACGGCTTATTGTCGGGCCAGGTCCATCCCGGTTATCCGCCGTATAACAGGGGGCGGGACAGCATATCTGTATCCTGACCAGGTTGCCTGGAGCCTGACCATACAGGCGCAGGAGTTCAGTATGGCGCAATGGCTGGAAAGGCTTTGCATGGCGGTTTGCAACGGCCTGAGCAGTAGCGGATACGAAAATGTCTATTTCCATAAACCAAACGATATCTACGCAAACAACAGAAAGCTGGGCAGCGTCTACGTCGGAATGCAAGATGATGTCATCGTCGCGAATGGCACGCTATACAGATCCTTGGACATCAGTACGATGCTTCGCGCATTGCGCGTGCCAAAAGAGAAGCTGACAGTGGACGGCATACATACAGCCGGTCTCCACTTCACTACGCTACAAAACCAGAGCGCGGCGGATCTGGTAAATCTGAAGGAATCCCTGGCACGGTTCATGGCACAAATGTGCAACTTGGAAACCCTCGTACATACGCCGTGGATAGACAGCGTATCCCACAGCCCGCGTGGCGGTCATGAGCAATTTCCTGAACCAGATCACGGCCGCACTTATAGTGGCTTTCTGGCGACATCCGGTGGCGTACTCCACGGCAGCATCACACTGGACGACGAGCTCAGAATATCTTCCGCAAAAATTGGTGGCAATGTTTACGTCAGGCCACACCACCTGTTTAAAAAAATTCAGTCTGTATGGTACGGCGCGTCGGAAAGTGAAATATCACAGCGCATGGAAAGCCTCCTTTATGATCTACGGTGGGAGATGTCCGGATTCAGTCCCGGCCATGTCATCAAGTTATTTCACAGACTGTTCGAGCGCAACAGGATTGCTCAACAACTTGCCATAACGGCATCTGCAGCCAATTCGTTCATGGTCCATGACCCTGACGGAGATATGGACGCCATGGAAATCGCCGCGCAGGCGGAGGCGGTGCTGGTGCCATACTGCGCCAAGCCGGCATGGTGCAAATGGCGGCATAAGGATGGATGCTCCCGCTGCGGAAAATGCGACGTCGGTGATATATACGACCTGGCCGGAAGGCAGGGATTAAAGGTCACCACCGTAAAAAACTTTGAGCATCTGGAGCGGACACTGAAAACGCTCAAGCTACAAGATACCCGATGCTATATCGGAATGTGCTGCAATAATTTTTATATCAAGCATGAAGACGCGTTCAGGGCGGCAGGTATTCCGGCATTGTTGCTGGATATAGCGGGTGCCAACTGTTATGACCTCCTGCAGGAGCAGGCGGCATATTCCGGTAAATTCATTGCCGAATCCGCAATAGATCTGGAAGTGGCGGCAAAGGTGATCCATATCGCGCATCAGAGCAACGCCTGTCATTAGCCCGCGGCCTATCTCACCGAGATGTCGGGCACGTATCCACGCAACTCATCGAGCAGTTCATGGTCGATCGGCGCGTAGCTGGTCACCAGATCCCCATTCACGCATCCTGCCGGGTTGAAGGATTGCAGTACCCAGCGGGAAACTCCCAGAAGCTCCAGCCAGCGCGCTATCGCGATCAGGTCCGCAGTGTCGAGTATGGCCGGGTGTACCGTGGTTCTGATTTCATAAGCCACATTGCCGGACAACAACCATTCCATGGAGTCCCGCACCCGGACCTCGCTTCCCGGTACGCCGGTGACGGCGGCATAACGGGCGGGGGGCGCCTTGACATCAAAGCCTACCCAATCGACATAAGGCAGCATTTGCGAAAAGTTGTAGGGATATATTCCGGATGTGTGCAGGGCGGTGCCAAATCCCAGCGCCCGCACCTGCCGAAGTGCCGCCCGTAACGATTTATGAGCGGTGGGTTCGCCGCCACAAAACGCCACCGCATCCAGTAATCCCGCTCGGGTGGCCAGCCAGGCCATGATGGCCGGCCATGATATACCGGAGTGGCCACGCCCCGGCTGCAGATGCGGATTATGGCAGTAGCGGCAGCGGCATGGGCAGCCCTGCGTGTATAGCACGGCACATAAATGTCCGGGATAATCCACCGTACTGAACCGCGCGAAACCGCCCAATGGTGGTAGGGGTTGTAACCCGATGTCCACCGTGGTGGCTGCTTCGCTCATCGCCGCGTCAATGCACCGGCCGCGACACGACCGTATCCGGCTTCCCGGTCTCCACAAAGCATTTGCGCTCCGAATGCTCGCTTTGCTTGCCTATATTGAAAGAAGAAGTCGGTCGGTGGTAACCCATGACCCGCGTCCAAACCTCGCAGGGTTGTCTTTCGTCATCCGCCAGTTCCATTTCAAGAGGATTTTGGTTCGTCATTTCAGGATACATGATGTTCTCCTTTCTCGGTTCAGGCGGAATGCCGCCGTTTTTCAGCAAGTCGTTCTTCATCACAGATCGGACAGAATGGATGTTCTCCCGATAGATATCCGTGCACCGGGCAGATGGAAAAGGTCGGCGTCACCGTAATGTAGGGCAGGCGAAAACGTTCCAGTGCGCGGCGCACCAGGCGCTTGCAGGCTTCGGTGCTGGAGACGCGATCCCCCATATACAGGTGAAGAACGGTTCCGCCGGTGTATTTCGCCTGTAACGCCTCCTGGCGTTCCATGGCCTCGAAAGGGTCGTCCGTAAAGCCTACGGGCAGTTGTGATGAATTGGTGTAGTACGGCTTATCCGGGAGACCTGCCTGTAAAATATCGGGAAAGCGCTTCCGATCCTCTTTGGCGAAACGATAGGTGGTGCCTTCCGCAGGGGTTGCCTCGAGGTTATACATGTGGCCGGTTTCTTCCTGAAAAGCCACCATGCGTTCTCTGACATGGTCGAGAAAACGAACGGCGAGGGCATATCCGGCAGGGGTGGTGATGTTTTCGCGGTCATCGGTGAAGTTGCGGATCATTTCATGGATCCCGTTCACGCCAATGGTGGAGAAATGGTTGCGTAAGGTACCCAGATAGCGCTTGGAGTACGGGAAAAGACCGGTGTCCATTTGTCTCTGGATGACTTTGCGTTTGATCTCCAGACTTTCTTTCGCCATTTCCGTGAGCGCGTCCAGGCGACGGAAAAGACCTTCCGAATCGTTTTTATGGAGATAGCCCAGCCTGGCACAATTGATGGTCACCACGCCGATGGAACCGGTCTGTTCCGAGGACCCGAAGAGACCATTCCCACGTTTGAGCAGTTCACGCAGGTCGAGTTGCAGGCGACAACACATGGAGCGCACCATGTTGGGCTGCAACTCGGAATTGATAAAATTCTGAAAGTAGGGCAGGCCGTATTTGGCAGTCATGGCGAACAGTCTTTCGGCATTCTCCGAATCCCACGGAAAATCAGACGTTATGTTGTAGGTGGGTATGGGAAAAGTAAAAACCCGTCCCCTGGCGTCGCCTTCGCTCATGACCTCGATATAAGCCTGATTGATCAGTTCCATTTCGGCCTGCAGATCGCCGTAACGGAAAGGCATCTCCTCTCCACCGATCACGGGAACCTGTTCCTTCAGATCGTCAGGGCAAACCCAATCGAAGGTGACATTCGTGAACGGCGTCTGGCCACCCCAGCGCGAAGGGACATTCAGGTTATAGATGAATTCCTGAATGTTTTGGCGAATCTCCCGGTAGGACAAGCCATCCTTGCGGACGAACGGCGCCAGATAGGTATCAAAGGAGCTGAAGGCCTGTGCGCCTGCCCATTCGTTCTGCAGGGTGCCGAGGAAGTTGACCATCTGCCCGACGGCGCTCGACAGGTGACGCGGCGGTGCCGCCTCCACCTTTCCCGGTACGCCGTTAAAACCCTCCTGCAAAAGGGTGCGGAGGGACCATCCGGCACAATAACCGGCCAACATGTCGAGATCATGGATATGCAGGTCGGCCTCGCGGTGGGCGGCCCCGATTTTTTCGGGATAGACATGGCTCAGCCAGTAGTTCGCGGTGACTTTCCCGGCAATGTTCAGGATCAGGCCCCCCAGGGAATAACCCTGGTTGGCATTGGCGTTGATCCGCCAATCCTCCCGATCGAGGTACTCATTCACGGAAGTGATGGGGTCTATCATCGCCTGGCGATCCCCGCGCAATCGCTTTGGATCAAAAGGTACCCTTGCGCCGTTTCGCTTCAACACCGAAGAATCGTTCATCGCCATATTCTCCCGACCGGCACCGAACCGGCGCTGTCGCGTCTCGGAACGGTAGAACACAATATATGGACATCTCAATAGATAATTTAGCACATATATTGGGTTCGTCAACAGCAAAGTGGAACTGGAATCATCCCCAGGATCAGCAGGTGTACAATGGTTCCGCAACGGAGAACGGACATGCAGAATGAACTTTGGCTGGCTCAGGCGATTCTGGCTTTTCATATCCTGATCATCGCCTTCAACGTCTTTGGCCTGATCGCCATCCCGCTGGGTGCCTGGCGGGGTTGGCGGTGGGTCCGCATCTTCTGGTGGCGGGCCCTCCACCTCGCGGCGCTCCTGGTGGTGGCCGTACAGGCGTTGCTGGGCACTGCCTGCTTTCTGACCATCTGGCAGAGCGAACTGCAGGAAGCGGCAGGGCGGCGGGGCTACCGTCTGCCCCTGATCCAGACCTGGATCGACCATCTGCTGTTCTGGCACCTGCCCATGTCTTTTTTCACCTCGATCTATGTCCTGGTCTGGATCGGCGTGCTGCTGCTGTGGTGGAAGGTGCCGCCCGTCCTGCCCTGGCGCAGGCCATGAAGAATGAACCCGGAATGGAGCTGATGCCTCTTATGCCGGATAAGGTATGATGCTCCATTCGCATAGGACGCCAACGACTACATCAGGACAGGAATGAAGGATGTTTAAAAAACGCGACCCCTCGGGAAAAGACGCCGCTCATGTTGCCCTGGAAGCCATAAAAAGCCACTATTCCCAACAAAAATACGGTGACGCGATCACGCTGATCGAACAGGCAACGGCCATCCCGGCGGCGGAAAAAATAAACCTCCTCACCACCATAGGGCAGGCCACGGCCGGAAGTGCCAGACTGGACCTGGCCGAACGCGCATTCAGGGCGGCGCTTGCCGTGGATGGTCACCACACGGATACCCTCAGTAATCTCGCACTCATATTGTTTCATCAAAACAAATTGGTGGCCGCCGAAGAACTTTACCTCGCAGCCATCGCGTCGAAGCCCGATTTCGTGCCCGCATGGTATAACTACGGGCTCCTGCTCCTCGCCTGCCAGCGTTTCCCGGAAGCGGAACGTGCCTTTCGCGAAGCGCTGGCGCGCAGCCCGGAATGTCTGGATTGCCTCGTCCAGTTGGGCGTCACGCTGGCGCAGCAGGGCCGGCAGGAAGACGCGCGGGTGTTATTGGACAAGGCGCTGGACACGGACCCCAACCACGCCGTCGCCCTGCATCACAGGAATATGCTCGCGTTGGCCACCGGCGACCATTGCGGCGCCGAAGCCCTGTTCCGGCGGCGGATGCATCTGTACGGCGAAAATCCGTCGCTGCTGATCGGTCTGGGAATCGCCCTGCAGGAACAGGGCCGGTTGACCGAAGCGGAAGAAATATTCAGAAGAACCGCCGACACCTATTCCGTGCATGCGGATGTCGGACATTATATTTTTCAGAACCTCGTCGCACAGCAACGCGAACGGGAAGCCGAGGCGTACATTCGATCCGCCATCGCCGATCATCCCCAGAGCCATTCTCTCCGCTATCCTCTGGGTACCCTGCTGTTCCAGCAGGGCCGTTATCCCGAAACCCTGGAAGTGCTGCTGCACACGTTAAACCTGAAGCCTGACCATGTCGATGCCCTCATCTTGTCAGGGCGGGCACTGTTTCAATTGAAGTATGTGGATGAGGCGGTGGAGACCTTCCACAGGGCGCTGGAACTTCTGCCGGAGTCTGCGGATGCGCAATTTCATCTGAGCGTTGCCCTGATCCACATGGGAGAATGCCGGACGGCAGAGGGCATGATCCGCAAGCTGCTCGAAAACCAGCCGGACAACACCGCAGCGCTGGTCAACCTGGCGATCTGCCTGGAGAAACTGGGCGAGGTCGAGGCTGCCGAAACGACTCTGCGGAAGGCCGGGAATCTGGCGCCCACCGACCTTCGGGTGCGGGTTGCCCTCGCCGAGATACTTCAACGACAGAAAAATTACGCGGAATCTTTCGCACTGATAGAACCACTGTTGTCATGGGAAAGCGGCGGAGATCGGGAAAATGACGCCGTCAACGCCTGGTTCATCGCCGGAAACCACCATCACCGCCATCGGCAATACGCCAAAGCGTTCGCCTGTTACCGTCAGGGACATCAGATGCTGCAAAAGGTCGAGCCCTTCGATTTCCAGGCCATGGCCGATACCCTGCGGAATGACCTGGACAGGTATGATCGCTGGAAGGGCCGCATGGCGGTGGCGACGCCAAACGGTCCGACCCCCTTGTTCATCGTCGGCATGCCCCGGTCCGGAACCAGTCTGCTGCATCAGATGTTGGACATGCACGCCGACATCGACGGCCTTGGCGAACTCCGGCATCTTCCCCAGGCCGCCGCCAAGCTGCGGAGCCTGCGCCTCGACTCCGAAAACCTGACGGATCACATCGGCGCAATTCGCCAATGGTATCTGGACAGGATCCGGCACCGATGGACCGGAAGCCGATACTTTATCGACAAGCTGCCCACCAACTTTCTGTTTCTGGGCAGCGCAAAACTCCTGTTCCCGGAAGCAAAAGTCATTTACTGCCAACGCGATGCGCGCGACAACTGCCTTTCCATCTTTCAGCAGAACATGGTCGGGGACCATGCCTACAGCCACGACCTCGACAGCCTGGGAAAATACTATCGCGCGCATCTGAAAACCCTCGCCCAATGGCAATCCCGCATGGCGGAGGATGTCATTACCGTAGGCTATGAAGACATCGTCGCCGACCCCGAAAGCGGCATCCGGGAAATATTGCAGTTCCTGAAGTTGGAATACGATCCGCGCTGCCTGGATTTTACCGAAAACACCCGGATGCTGCAGACGGCCAGCCGCCTGCAGGTCAAAGAGCCCATCTACCGTTCGGCCATCGGCAAATGGGAAGCTTACACCGGACACCTCGCGCCGCTGCTGACCGCGCTCGGGCAGGGGGACTGAAAAGCCGGATTTGCAGGCCCGGCACCTTTCACCAGGAGAGGAACATTTCCTTCCCGATGTCGGAAAACCCCAGCTTCCGGTACAGGGTGACGGCCGCGGTGTTCGCGGTGAACACGTGCAGCACCAGGCCGGTGGCCCCCGCCGCGCGCGCCTGCTCCGCCACGTGCGCCAGCAGCCTGCGGCCGTGTCCCTGTCCCCGGTGCGCGTCCTCGATCATGATCCACAGCAGGGAGGACGCCCGCTCGGGCACCGCCATATACCACGCACCGCCGATGATGTTCTTTTTCCACTTCGCCGCGACCAGGTGACGGTGGGTCAGGCCCGCGTCGTCCTGCTGGACGCCCTGGATCTGATGGTAGGCCAGATCGTGCGCCACTTCCTGGGAATATCCCATCGCCTGCTGCAACTGCGTCGTCTGGTAGGCCACCAGCCCCGCAAAGAATCTGGGCCGGTAAGTGGGTGGCATATTCACATAGCTTGCTTCTGCAGGACGGATTGCCGGCACGACCCAATACCCCCATTATCTGTTCAAAAGATCCTCGCACCGTCCTCCCCAAGGGGGCCGACAAATGCCCGGACGGCGCTGTAAGCGGCCATTACTCTGGGGCAGGCTGGGCGATCTGTCAAACCCGGAGAATCCCGTGGAATAGCGGTACCTCAACGCCATACGGTAACGTTTTGTTGCGGTCCGTAACGCCATTTACCCCGGCCGTGGAAATCGGACCCGCAGGTAATCCAATAAATATCGGCACATGGCCATACGCCCGGTTTGGCGCAAAAATTGCGTATGCCGACACAGGGTTTCATTCGGGAGAGGCATCGTCGTGCATACAGCGCCGGAGCATATGGCAGAAAGCTCGAGTCACCGGAGTGCGGCGCCTGCCGACGCCGCGCCGGCTTCACCGCACCTGCTCGAGGAGCTTCATCTGGTGCGGAGGGAGTTGGGGCATCTGGCCGCGGAGCTGCGCTTTCATCAGGCCAGCGGCGAGCCCGCCGAACTGGACGAGTGGATATTCTCCCTGATTTTTCTGGAAGCGCGCTTGAGCAGGCTGGCACAGGATCTCGCCGGACCGGACGGCGCCCGGCCTGGCGTCCCGTTCCCGGAATGGCAACATTCCGCGCTCGGCAAGCCGTCATAGAACGACGCCGGAACAGGCTCATGTACCGAAGTATTCCCATGGCATTCATCTGGATGGTCGTCCTGATCTACTTCCTGCCCTCCGTCCGCGCCTGGAAAAACGGCTGTCGTCATGCGCATTGGCGCAGGCTGCTGTTGCTGAATGGATTGCTGGGATGGACGGGAGTGTTCTGGTGGCAGGTCTGGAAACAGGCACGCTGGTCCAGCCCCATGATATTTGTCGGGAAACCGGCGCCATACTATTTTCGCGGAGACGAACACCCGCCGTTGCGCCCAGGGAGGGTCGCCCTTGCGGTGAGCGGTGCCTTGCTGGCGGTGGCGCTGATGCTGATGGGCCACTGAGCAGGCGCTTGAGCCAAGGCCCTGGGCCCGGCGATGGCAAAAAGCGGCCGATCTCGGTGACCGGCGCGCGGAAAGTGGTCTGCGGGCCGTGAGCGCCCGCGGAGGGCTACAGGCCGCCCAGACCGCCTGCGCCACTGGCTGACGTGTTGATGCCGAGGGACAGCAGGGACGCCTGTGCCGGTGTCTGGTTGATGCCGATGGACACCAGACCGCCCACCGACAGGGCGAAGCCCGACCCCTGACCGCCGCCCAGTCCGCCCAGGAGGCTGCCGAGGTCATTCACCACCCCGCCGGCGAGACTGCCGAGCAGGCCCTGCACATCCGCGGCCAGTGCCCCGCCGGCACTGCCGTTGCTGGTGGTGGCGCTCACCTGGGCGATGCTGGCGCTGCCCCCCGGCGTATTGATGGAGACGGAAGCCAGCTTGTCCACCTGGACTTGCGCGCCGTTGCCCTGGCCGGTGATCCCGCCCAGCAGACCGCCCACCGTGTTGACCAGATCCGCCAGCAAACCGCCGACGGTGCCCTGAACATTGGCGAATATCCCTGTTGATCCACTCATGTCATTCTCCTCGAAATCGTTTTCCTTGGATTACACCCGGAAACGGCCCGGCACGGGGGGCCGATATGGCCACCCCGTGCCGGATGGATGGAACCGTCCCGCGCCGTCTTCCGCCTTACAGACTGCCCAACAGGCCACCCAGCAGACCGGTGCTGCCGCCCGTCAGGCCGGTTACCGCGCCGGTGACCGGCGCCAGGGCGCCCACCGTGCCGGAAAGCAGGCTGGGCACCGTGGAGCTGACCGCCGCCAGGGCGTTGCCGGCGTTGCCCACCACGTTGTTGAGCAGGCCTTCGGTTGCGCCCAGCGTTGCGCCGACGGCAAAGGTCGCGATGGCCGCGGTGTTGCCCACATTGGCCGTCACATTGTTGAGGAGGCTTTCCGCATTGGTGGTGACGCCACTCACGGCGCTGCCCAGGGTGCCCACCAGACCGCCAGCCACGCCTTCCACCGCGCCCAGGGTGGAGGTCGCCGTGGAGGCGACGCCGGACAGAATGCCGCTGACGCTGGAAGCCGCCCCGCCCACGTCGCCCAGGAGTCCGGACAACAGCCCGCCGGCACCGGAGGCCGCCGTGCTGCTGCCGCCCAACAAACCACTCAACAGGCTACCAAGGTTCAAAATTGACATTGATCATTTCTCCATAGTCAGTAGGTTACGTGTCCCGCTCGCGCCCCTGCCGCGCAGGGACAGCAGCGAACAGCATATTGCATGCCAGTTTTTATGGGGATTCATCATTCCCTTCTATCGTGTTGATAATGTCCGGATAAGCGGGCCGCGAGCAGCTTTAGAACATGAGAATAAGCTGTTAAATGCGGATAGCTTTGGTGACACCATGGGAAATGGTGTTACGCATTGCTTCCCTCGCCTGGAGGAACGTATCCCCCCGCGTCGGCGGAATATCCCGGCGGGAAGGCGGCAACGGGTCAATGTTGGTTACCCGTTGGGGCTGGTGGATACGGTGTTGGTAACCTTCGGCATCTTTCGATACTCCTATCTATTTGTTTTGTATGTACCTGTTCTGGTGTTTCAGGGGTGGCACGGCTCGTGCTTATACTCTGCTTACGTTATCCACCCAGGAAACGAATGCGGTATCACGAAGTGTTGCTGCGCCGCCGGATGGAGTGGCCTCGGGCGATCCCTGAGACCGCCATCCGGCACCACCCCCCGGCCCCGCGCCCTGCGGAAGGCCGGTGTGGTTGGTTTCGTTGTCTGTAACAGCATGTAACAGACGTGGCAAAACGTTCTACGCTGCTTCTAGACCAAGAGTGGAATTGGACCGCCCATAAAATGAGTAATTGTTGATATTCCGATGTACTTCTCCTTGCAATATTATCCTGTTAGACTAATTTTCCCGATGGCAAGATTTCTTTGATGCCCGCATAACGCAATGACCGGTCGGTGGAGACGGGGTTGGCACGCAGTTTGCTGGTTGTTGGCTGCGGGTCGGGCGGATGGGACTCTGCCGTTGGGAACGGACATTTTCTTGGGTGGATTATGAAGGAGAACGAGCGATGAAGACGTTGCAGCATGCTGTAGCCCGTTTCGTGCGGGAGGAAGAAGGGGTCACCGCCATCGAGTACGGCCTGATTGCCGGTTTGATTGCGGTGGCGATTATTATTTCAGTACAGGCACTGGGTTTGAAATTGGCCAGCCTGTTTAGTTACATAACTGGCCAGCTCAAGGTCCCGTAAGTTCTTTAGAATGATTTTACTTGCGGGGTGGAGCGGTTGTAACACTCCGCAAGCATACAGTCGGGCAAAGTTACTGTAGCTAAACATTGCGAAAAATCGCCTTCTCGCAGGCGGGACGGCAGTCCCCAGGGGATTTTTCACAATGACCATAAACGGGAGGAAGTGTGGGATGGGAGGAAATGGGCGTGGCCTTGTGGGCGGTGTGGGGGGCGCAGGGCGACTACCGTCGCCAGCGGTTGCCCAACCGCCTGACCCTGAGCGCCCTGGCGCTGGGGCTGGCGGTGCTGCCGCTGACGGGGCGCTGTCTCCTGGGCGCGCCCTGGAGCGCCGCCCTGCTGGGGGTCGCCGCCGCTTTTCTCGCCCTGCTGCCCGCCTATG
>JAMCRJ010000039.1 GCA_023381645.1 Gammaproteobacteria bacterium | reverse complement strand
ATAGCGCTTGAGCCAAGAGTGAGAGCGACTGATCGCATGATAATTGGAAAGGACGCCGTCATGAATAAGCTCCTCGTCGCGCTGTTCGTAATAACCGCCCTTGCAGGGTGTTCGCGTTCCAATAATCTGGATGATAGCCATACCGTGAAATGGTACTTGGCGCACGATGCCGCCGCCTACCCCTCTTTTCTTGTTGGTTTTTTGGGGTCGGCGAAGTCAAATAATAACCACCCGCCCTCTGCGCCCAGGAAACCTGAAGCGTAAAAGACCTCGTAAGGCAGGGCCCCGTCAAAGTCTTTCGTAATTTATTGGTTCTCGATGTATCCAGAAGTTTTCATCATGCTATATCCTGATGAATACATTAAGGAAACCAGCGAGAGTTACCGTTCCGGACGTGAATAATATGGCTTTTTAATTATAATCATAGTGTTAGAAGCGATCTTGCCGTAGCCCTGCCTCGTAAGGTGTCTGGTATCACAATAGCTTTCTCATGACCGGCACCGTCATGGAACGCACGCACTAACCGCTCATGGTGTGGTTCTGGGCTAGCCGTTCTCTCCACCGTGAAGCTCATATGATCCACCAACCACGGCGGAACCAAGCCTATCGCGGGTGAAAACAACTGGTTCTGATCCATCTGTCACTGACCGGCAATATGGCGCCACCGATGTGCGGCGTAATGGCGCCATTTCAAAGTGCCTGAAATGGGGTCTCGAACGGTGTTAAGAATGGGTGTTTTTGGCTCCTTTCGCAATGATGTTTTTGGGGGATTCTGGGAGTGGGCTGGGGGCGCGAAAACTATCGCCTTCCAGGAATCAGTCTGGAAGAGCCATTGGCCGATGCTGATAAGATTTTGCGATGGCCGGGGCGTACCGCCGACATGGAAGACTGGCGACACGGAAGTCGAAGCTGCAGGAGTGGCTGGTGACTCGGGTATCAATACCTTATCCATGATGGTGCCACCAGCCTTTGATCCTATCCGTGAACCAGCGCCCGTGTTCCGGGTGGGTGGCGACATCCCCACCCTCACCCGGCCAGACGCCAGTCCTGATCAAACTTATTCGCAACTGCGCGACCTCACGACCATGCAGGATCAGCCCCATTTCCCGGTTTTCGTTCAGATGAGGATGTGCTGTGATTTTCCGACCCGATGAAAGCCTCGTCACCGGATATTTCCGCCTTGGCATGGACAGATCAGCGGTACCCTCGTCCGTTATTCGATAACCCATCGCCCGGTAACCGCGCTGACGTTTATCCCACATTCGCAATAGTGCCGGGTGCCCGGTGTCTATGAAGTCGACGACGCGTACCTTGGTCTTGGTGGCATGCTCCCGGTGCAGTCGGCCGGCATATTGCTGCAACGTGCCTTTCCACGACACCGGCATTGCCAAGACCAGTGTATCCAGTGGCGGATGGTCGAATCCTTCCCCGACCAGCTTGCCGGTGGCGAGCAGCACACGAGGAGCATCCGGTGGCAGTGCGCCAAGTTCCGCGATGATCAAAGCACGCTCCTTTTTGGGTATCCGACCGTGCAGAACGAACAGTGGCGATACTTTCCCGCCCCAAAGCCGCATGGATGGCGTCGAGATGTTCGCTGCGCTCAGTTAACACAAGCACTTTGCGGCCCTGGGCGATAGCATTTTTGATCGCAGTCGCAATGGCATCCGTTCGGGCTTGGTCATTGGCAAGGTGCCGGAACACCTCCTGAATCCCGGCTTCGGGCGGCAGATCGATGCGTGAATGGAGAAATCGTGGCACCACCGCGAGATCATGTGGGGCGCCGACTGGTTTCGCGGCCGTATATCGAATCGGTCCGCACTGCATGAAGATGATGGGCTGCTGACCATCACGGCGAATCGGCGTGGCGGTCAGGCCGAGCACATATTTCGCTTTGACCCGCTTCAGGATGGCGTCAAAAGACACCGCGCCAATATGGTGGCATTCGTCCACAATGACGTGACCGTAGTGCTCGACGATGGGATTGACCTCACCATGGCGTGATACTGACTGCATCACCGCGATGTCGATCTTGCCGGTAGGCTTCATCGAAATCGACGGCGAGAAAGGTGCACGTGTCATCTTCCAGCAAGGAATAGACGCCGACCGTGTGCTTGCCGAGCAAATGATCATAGATGACCGAATCCGACAGTGGAGACAGCCGCCGATTACCACAATCCCCGCACTTGATGCGCGGCTTGTCACATACTCCGGGGCGCCACTCATTGGCGCAGGCCGGTGCGTATCCCGACTTACCCGTACTCCTGCTCTCCCAGCGGACGGGATAGACATCCGTTCGCCCACGAAATAGCCGACGAAACAACGCCACCTTTGCCTCGGCTGAAAAAGGGGAGGGGCCTGATCCCGGCACGGGCGGCGTTGGCTCAGGCGGTAAACGCCACGCGATACCGTGCGATTCCAGAAGCGCGACCAAGCGGGCATTTTCCTGCCCTAACGCCGCGAGCGAATCCTGTTCGCCTATCGTACCGGCTGGAGCGTCAAGGTGAGGATTTTGTGGCGTCAAGGATTTCATGGCGATGACTATTATCCGTATTTACCAGTATAGGTCCCCCAAAACTTGTATTTTCTCTGGTGTTCCTGGTAAAGGCGTTGCTTGTAGGCCGTGTGATCTTCCCAATCGCCCCAGCGAGAAACGCGCGGTGCTAAAAGGTCCAGTTTCTGTAAATAGTGGACACCATGGTGGTAGGTTTTGGGTTTGCCGCGGTGAAGGATGGAATCCACCAGGGCACGGTAAATCATGCAAGCGGCAAGGTTGCGATCTGCTGCCGACAATTCCTCAGCGAGGTCCTGCAACCCCCAGTAGTAATCGCCGTTGATCGCTGCGGTGTGGGTGAGCACATACTGCTCCGCCTCGTCCAGACTCCTCACCTGCAGCAAAAATTGCGCATTGTCCAGAATGAACTGGGGACTTGCCAATAGCTTGGCCGTCTCTTCGGCGATAACATTCCCCCGCTCTGATTCCCCGAGAAGGGCGATCAGTACGTCCAGGGTTTTGGTATTGCGGTGCCGTCGAAAAATCCGCCAAGCCACGGGGATCGCAAGATTGCTGCATCCTTGACGTGGATAGATCGTGAGCAGCAGTTCATCCCGCTGAACGGATTCCCTACACTCATCTGGAGGGACTCGCTCCAGCCACGAACAGGCATTATCGAGATCATCGCATTCGAGGTACACCCGACCGATGTCCAGACACGCGGCGGGAGAAGGGTCCCCCCAGGCGGCGATGCGGGTTTTTTCAAACAAAGGGGCGTCACCCAACTGGCGCGCCAAGGATTCCACCCCACGCAGATGATCGCGGCGACGGTATTCGTCAACCGCAGTGTCCGCCTGGGCCTGAAACCGTGCGATCAGTCTCCGCAGTTGATCGCCGGGCAAGAACTGGCTGGCTCTCTGGAGCAACTCACCGCGTACGCCGTAGTCATCTTCTTTGAGAATCTTTGCAGTTAAATCCGCCATGGCCTCCTTATGAGAACAATCGCGGGCATATTCGGCGAAAAGTTGCGTGGCATCCTCGCGGAAAACGTCACCAAGGGAGCCATTCGAATCGTCGCATCGCTCGATGAGCGCTTTGTCCAAGGCAAAAAATTCACCTACCAGAGCGGCTCCCCTACAGGGATCTGGTGCCCCTTGCCGCAGAAGCTCCAGTACTGCGCTCACCTCATTGGCGAAAGCCGAAGCTTCGGACCAAGGGATGAAGCCGTCAAAGCCCTTCATCTGTTTCAGCTTGCTCTGGTACTTTTGCAATGCCTCGGTGGGGGTGGCAATCAGGCGCTCCACCCACTCGCTGACCGTTGGGTTCTCCGCAGCCATGAGCACAAGGGACCTCGCCAAGCGTTCTGCGCCTAGCCCAATGAGCAGGGCCTCCTTGTCCTCGGGCGTTATCCTGGGGTCTGCATCGGTCATAGGGGAAAACACGGCTACAAGACCACCGTGGAGCGTGGCACGATCAAGCCATACTCAGCCGATGACACGATCAGGAGCTCCGCGTCGGATAATGGCTTTTGAGCCAGTCGCGCAAGGCGGCATTCATGCGGGTCTGCCAGCCTGGGCCGGAGGCGCGAAACATTTCCAACACATCGCGATCGAAACGGATCGTCGTGGACTCCTTGAGAGCTCCCACGGGTCGCCCCCGCTTCTTGCGATTGGCATCGATGCCAGCCTGCATCTCTTCCCGCGAAAGCGGGCGGCCGTCTTCGTCGGTTCCATCCCAAGCGAAGTCGCCGGTGGCCCGGAGCCGTGCCAAATCAGTCTGTGAAGTCGTTTTCAAGCCACTTATGGGACAATCTCCCGTTCTTCCGCGCTGGCTTTCCGAAAGCGCAGTGAACACCTCAAACACCCAGGCAAAGGATTGAAGCCGCATTTCGCCATTCCGTACCACCGGCACGTCGAGACGATAGCGGGACTCCAGCACCCAATCCGCATCGCGAAAATCCAGCCCATGCTTCTCCAGACTGGATTGGCGTTTCTGCTCATCCCAGCGTATGCGTCTGGTCATCAAACTTATTGTAGTAACATAAAAAGTGGAGATCAATGGCGGCGACGGACTTTTTACGCCGACAAGGTTTCTTTGGCTACGGGAGGGAATGCCATTGTTAGGCTCGGCTCAGAGGGCGGTACAGACTGATTGCATCCAGCAACGGAAAGCAAATGACATCATCCGACCCGTTCCGGCCCCTCAACGGTCAGCCTCGGCTGACAGCTCCTGGCCGATATTACTCGTTCCCAATCTGGCCGGTAAGGCCCGCCTCTCGGCCTTACCGGCCACTCGCGCTTTGCTAATAGAGGTAGGGTAGCCCTATGAGTCGTGCCAGCAGCCGCCATCTGGTCGTACCAGCGGTATATACTCTTCCGTCCGATGCTTGGCATGCCCGCCCATGCTCATATCGTAGCGCAGACAGCGACTTGGTCAGAGGTGAGCCTCCCAAGGATTGATGATGGCCACGCCGGTCGGCTCGAAGTCGACTACATTCCGGGCCACCACGGTCATGCCATGCACAAGTGCGGTGGCTGCGATATACGCATCTCGCTCGGGGCGAGGATTGGGCACATGTAGTTGGGCACAACGAAGTGCTACAACCTCATCGATCGGCAGCGTGCGTTCGGAGAATTCGGGAAGAACATGGTTGTCCATCCAAGTGCGCAGCCGCGCCCCTTGAACGGCGTCACGCCGCTCCACGCGGAGAATACCAAACTCAAGTTCCATGATGGTCACGGTCGAGATGTAGAAACTCGTTGCGTCCGTGCCCGACAGCCATGCTGTAACGTTGGCATCGGCCTTGCCGTCGCCGGCCTTGCGCAGCTCGGAAATAACATTGGTATCGAGCAGGAACATCATTTAAAGGCCGCTGGCCGGGGAAGCCCGCGTGAACGGGGGATCTCAATTTCGATATCGGCAATGCCTGGCATGGATAGCGCCTCAACGAGGTTCCTACGTTTGCTGGTAAGTCGCCGGTATTCCTCGATGCTCAACAGCACGTGTGCTGGTTTGCCGCGATCCGTGATGAACACCGGGCCGTTCTTGGCCGCTTTCTTGGCACGAGTAACGTTCTGATTAAGTTCTCGGCTGGATAGGGTCGTGATGGTCATGGCGACACCTCCTAGATGGGATGGTGTAGGTAAGTTGCTACACTCGCGCCACATTTGCAAGCTCATTTGCAAGCTCATCTGCCCGGGGCTTCGTTGGCAGTTGATCGGCCGGAGACGCCGCTGGCAGGTAGATCCGGCCGGCGGACACACCGCCGCCGTCTGCCCGAGTTACGCTCGCGACCGGCGCTAACCCATCAGTTTCCCTTTGTTGGCATCGAGAAACGCGGCGGTGACTTTCGATTCGCCTGCTTCCCTGGCGGCCTTCTCGATTTTGGCCTTGGCCATGTTGCACACGAAAGAAGGCATCTTCTCCAGGCGTTGCAGTGCGTCTTCGTCCCAGGGCAGCGTCTGTTCGCTCATTCGTCGACTCCTATTCATCAGGTGCAGGTAGGGGATTGCGCTCGCGCGCACAGGCATTGAGGCAATCATCAAGCAGTCTGCGCACCTAGTCATGACGCGCCTAACGGCTACCGCGGCGTGTCGCGAAGGTGACGTTTATGCATATTTTATGGGCTTGGTAACAGGATGGCAAACCGACGGCGACGGCGAGAAACCCGCGCGCGTGGGCATCAGGTCACGGCTTTGGCCAGAACCGAGAACGTAAATCCACAGCGCATTGGGTGGGGGTGGAACCACTGACCCCGTCGCGCTGAGTTGTGGCAGAAGAACGTTCAACCGGCAATCGGAATGATGTTGTCACCGGCCATGATTGTATCCAGATACTTTTCCCACTTGGTCAGGGCGTCGGTTTTTTCGTCGAGATAGGCGTACTTGTCATAGTGCCGCGTCTGAATATCGCCCAGGCCATGACTCAGCAGTTGTGCCTTTATGTCCTTGCTGATCTTCAGTCTGCCCATCTCGGTTTCCACGGTCCGGCGAATGTCGCCCAGCCGGTACGCTCCAGCGCCGATCGCCTGCGCCACACCCGGCGCCGTTTCCGGCCATATCGTGCTGCGCCCATCGGTGGAGAAAATACCGGGGGCATCGGTATTCAGGGCCAACAGTTCCTCCACCCATTGCCGGGTCTTTGGCGTCAACGGCAGCACATGGGCGCGGGGGTGCTGGCGTTTGCCCTTGCCGTCGTACTGCGTGATCGTGTTCCGGTCCATATCCACATCGCCGGCAGTGACGCGGAACAACTGCGCGGGCCGCTGCCCTCCGAGATAGATTTGCAGCAGCAAGGCAAGGCGCATGACGGGATTCGTGAGGGCGTCTATGCCTCTCAGATAGGTTCGCAACTCCTTGACGGTCAGGACACGCTCGCCGGGTACGGAAAGCTCCTTGTAGGTGTCGATTCCGGCGATAGGGTTTACTTCCACATGAAACACGCGGAAAGCCTCCCGCCCAGCCTTCTCCGATTTTAGTGCCATATTATATGGCGGCGTGCAGCGCCGATCTCACCTTGCCCAGCGCACGGCCAAGGCCAGCGGCCTGCATGCGGTCGAAGAGGGGCGTGAAGTCGCGCTTCCCAAGGTCGTTTGCCGGACGGGATACCAGGCGGGGAATGGCTCCGCCACATGGATACGGAAGAAACTCGCCACATCTTTGCTGGAGGGTTTCCCCGCTGTTCTTAGGTGATCGACGTAGGCGTCGAGCAATGCGCTGAGAGTCCCTGCATTGGCTTTCTCACGCTCCGCCTTTTGCCGCTCCAACGTCCTTTCGTGGTCAATGCGTTGCTGGTCCAGGTGCAGCCGCACATCCTTGGTGATCGTGCGGTAAATGGCAGCATGCTCTCCGGCCTTTGCGCGGGCTTGCTCCAGAGTAAGGTAGCCCTCCTGTGTTTTCTCGGAATAGGGGCCCAGAGGAATCCGATCCCGCTTCCCGGCGCTGGTCACATGGTCGTAGTAAAACGACGCGCCCTTGCTGGCGATTTTGGCGACCAGTTGTCCTGCCCCCTTGGGTCCACCGTCGCGCACTCATACCGGCGTCTTTCTCACCTTCGCGGCCTTGATCTCTCCGGCCAATCCCTTGACGGTCATCGTTGCCATAGCCACAATCCCCCAAGCCTGCTTACTCGTATCCATACGGTATCCATACGCGGTAGGCTACCTCTGTTTTCCATGGTACACCATGAAACAGGAAATGCAATACAAGACAGTATGTTATGTTGTTTTCTTGGGTGTTTGTGAAACACCAGGAAACGCCGTTTTGTCAGACTTTTAAGCCGTGGGTCGCGGGTTCGAATCCCGCCGTCCTCACCAAATAACACAATATGTTATATGTAGACCTGCGCCCCGAGCGCCCCCTCGTGCCCACCCGTAGAGGGATGCCCATGACGCGCACGAACGTGGCCGAGCGCCTTGATCTGGCGACCACCAAAGCCGTCAAGCGGTGCCCCCTGATGCAAGGGCGCAAAATATCGCCGCATACCTTTCGACATACTACAGCCATGCACCTGTTGCAGTCAGGTGTCGACCTTACGGTCATTGCCCTTGACCGCTCGGAACCGCAAACCTTGGATAATAATGGACCGAGGATAATTCCGGCCCATGGGGATCATCCCAAGCCTCTTTCCAGATGATTGGTGTCGATGGGCACATCGGCATCGATCAGGAAGACCTCCAGCCCCGCCCGGCGTTTGTGGGCTAGGAGAGTAACCGATCAAGGGAAGTTCAAGACCCTACTGAGGCACCAAGTGGGTGGCGCCATTACGCCGACCCTGAGTTGGCTCCTCTATGCCGACCTGTGACACCGGCCCCACGCAGCGGCCCACTCAGCGACGCGGCGGGTTCCCCGCGCGAGTGGGGGACGTGATCGGCGTCTATGTCTTGTTGCCGGACACCCTGTAATGTACACTTTGATGTACATAGACGGACAGGAGCACATTCATGCCGGAAACCACCTTCACCGATTTACGCAACCACGCCAAGACCTGGTTCGATCTGGTCGAGGCCGGGCAGACGGTGCGCGTGTTGCGCAATGGCAAGCCTATTGCCGAAATTCACCCCATCCCGGCACCACTGCCCTCCTGGAAGCTGCGTCCGGCACGCCCGCTGGCCATCGGCGGCAAGGAGATCAGCCGGCTCATCCTCGACGAGCGCGGAGACTGATGCGCGTCTATTTCGACTCATCGGCCTTTGCCAAGCGCTACATCGACGAAACTGGCACTGCTGACGTTCTGGCGTGGTGCGAACGGGCCAGCGAACTGGCGCTGTCGGTCATCGCGGTGCCTGAACTGATCTCGGCCTTCTGCCGCCTGCAACGCGAAGATCGCTTGACCGGCGCGCAATACCAGACCATCAAGCGCACCCTCATGAGCGACATCGCTGATGCGCTGATCTGCGATACCACGCCCCAGGTCATTCAGCACGCCGTCAAAGCTTTGGAAAAACACACGCTACGCGGTATGGACGCCATCCACCTGGGCGCCGCCCTCGCCTGCACCGCCGAAGTGTTCATCTCGGCCGATGCCCGCCAATGTCGCGCCGCCGAGGCCTTCGGTCTGCAAGTGGTATCGCTGTGTGTGTCAAACAGCGCCCTTGATTGAACATTACCCAAGCAAAAGAGGCCGGACTCTCTGCCGCAAAGTGGGGACAATGTTGGGAGAATGCCTGACCTCAGGAAAACCAGCGCAGGAATGCCGCGGCGGTGAGTGCTGTGACACCCAGGCCAAAATCGGCCCCCAGAACGCGGCGCTGCACTGCGCCCGACCATCCACTTTCAAAACCCAGGTAGGTCATTCCAAGGAGGATACCTGCAACGGCACACGCCATCTTGAGGAACAGGGCCGTCAGGGCGATCCCGTGAATGTCGGGCAAACGGCCATCATAGGCATAGCTGGTAATCCCGAAAAGGGCGCCGGTTACCCCCTGGTTAACCCATCCCAAAGTGATTACCCACACCAGCGTTCTCTGCGTGCCGGGAGAACGGCGCGCCAGCAGCAACGCCGCAGCGCCGCCGCCGACGATGGCCACCGCCCCCAGATTGTGCAGTGCCTGAATGCAGGCATAGAGCAGAAGTTGGGTGCTGAAGAAGAAGCTCGACATGGCTACTTGACCGTAACCAAAATGCACCGGTTGACCCCGATGAGGACGTGCGCCACCGTGGCCTCCTTGATGCAGATGTCGTGGGTGCCGGGCGCCAATGTGCCCAGGGAAAAGGTCCCCTTCAGTTCGTGGCTTAATCCGGCCATGTGGTTGTCGACATAGAAGTGGATGTGATTGCCGTTAGGGGCCAGGGTGACATCGTAGGACAGCACCACGGGGACACCAGCACCGATCTCGGCGCCATTGGCGGGGGCGAGGATCTGGATATACTTCAGGCCGGAAGGCGTGGTACCGCTGGCTTGGGGCATTTTTCCAACGGTGTTGCCGTTCATGGCGAGTTGCAAGGGAGGACTGGCCGCAGCTCCGGCCGAAACCACCATCGGGCATAGGGCCACAGCGGCGACCAACAGGATGCGGCGGATATCGGGGCTCATAAGGCACCTCCAGTGTATGGCCAGACACTACTCCTAGTTGGAGTATAGCAGAGGGGAAAGAGAATGCTCCCGTCGTAGTCCGCCATGGACACCGAACGTGCGGCACTGCGGCTGGCCATGGAATTTTCATCGGGATAGACCTGTTCAGGGTCGTTCAACGGTCTTTATGACAGGATTTTCTGTCAGAGACGCCTCGTTTCCCGTGATCAGCCGGGTGCCCCGTTTGAAAGTGAGATAGGCCCAGAACCAGTTGAACATCACCGAGATGCGGTTGCGCAAACCCACCAGAAGAGCTACATGAATCAGGCCCCATAGCCACCAGGCCGGTGCGCCGCTCACGTTGACGCCGTTGAAACTTGCCACGGCAGCTTTCCTGCCGATGGTGGCGAGGCTGCCCATGTGGCGGTATGCAAATGGCGGTTGCTCCGGCTGTCCCAGCAGTTTTCGGCGAATCGTCCTTGCCACGTAGGCCCCGCCCTGCTTCGCCGCCGGTGCCAGGCCGGGCACCGGTTTTCCCTTCCAGGCATTGGCCAGCGCGGTGTCACCGATGACAAACACGTTTGGCAACCCGGCTACCGAGAGGTCCGGCTCGACTTTCACCCGTCCACTGCGGTCGGCTGCAGCGTTGAGCCATCGCGCCGCCGGGGACGCCACGACCCCCGCTGCCCACAGTACCGTGCGAGACGCCAGGCGTTCGCCGTTGATGCGCACCCCCTCCTGATCAATGTGCTCCACCCTGCTCTCCAGCATGATCTCGACGCCCAGCCGTTCGAGTGAGCGCTGCGCCTTTTCCGATAATGCTCCGGGAAAAGTCGGCAGGATGCGCGGAGCGGACTGGACCAGAACCACGCGTGCGCTGGCCGGGTCGAAATAGTGGAACTCCTTCTCCATGCCGTGGCGCACCAGTTCGGCAATATCGCCTGCCAGCTCGACCCCTGTTGGTCCGCCTCCCACAATCACGAAGGTGAGCAGGCCCCGACGCTCGGCGGAATCTTCGGCAGATTCCGCCTGCTCGAAGGCGGAGAGAATCCGTCGCCGTATTTCCACCGCATCCTCGATGGTCTTCAATCCCGGCGCATAAGGTTCCCACTCATCCCGCCCGAAATAGCTGTGGGACGCGCCCGTGGCAAGCACCAGGTAATCGTATGACAGACGTCTTTTGCCGATCAACACCGCCCGTTGCGCGGTATCGATCCCGGTCACCTGACCCAGCAGCACCTGCACGTTGAGGTGGTCGCAAAACAGGCCGCGCACCGTAGCGGCAATATCGGCAGGGGAAAGCGAAGCCGTGGCGACCTGATATAACAAGGGCTGGAACAAGTGGTAGTTATGGCGATCGATCAGGGTCACCCGCACCGGCGTTTTGGTCAACCGCGCCGCGCATGCCAGCC
>JAMCRJ010000091.1 GCA_023381645.1 Gammaproteobacteria bacterium | reverse complement strand
GCCACCGGCAACAATCTGAAGTCGGTGAACGCGCGTATCCCCATCGGCCTCTTCACCTGCATCACCGGGGTCAGCGGTTCCGGTAAATCGACCCTCATCAACGACACCCTCTACCCCGCCTGCGCCCGCGTGCTCATGGGCAGCAGCCAGAGCCCCGCGCCGCATCAGCATTTGCGCGGGCTGGAAGAACTGGACAAGGTCATCGCCATCGACCAGAGCCCCATCGGCCGCACCCCGCGCAGCAATCCGGCCACCTACACCGGCCTCTTCACCCCCATCCGCGAGCTGTTCGCCGCCACCGGCGAGGCGCGCACCCGCGGTTACAATCCCGGCCGTTTCAGCTTCAACGTCAAGGGCGGGCGTTGCGAAGCCTGTGAAGGCGACGGCGTGATCCGGGTGGAAATGCACTTTTTGCCGGACATTTATGTGCCCTGCGACGTCTGCGGCGGCAAACGCTACAAGCGCGAGACCCTGGATGTCCACTACAAGGGCAAAAACATTCATGAGGTCCTGGAGATGACGGTGGAGGATGCGCGGGCCTTTTTTGATCCCGTCCCCGCCGTCGCCCGCAAATTGCAGACCCTGCTGGATGTGGGGCTCGGTTACCTGCGTCTGGGCCAATCGGCCACTACCCTCTCCGGTGGCGAAGCGCAGCGCGTCAAGCTCTCCCGGGAACTCTCCCGGCGCGACACCGGGCGGACCCTCTACATCCTTGACGAACCCACCACCGGCCTGCATTTCCACGATATCGCCCTACTCCTGGAGGTGCTGCAGAAGCTGGCCGATGCGGGCAACACCATCGTCGTCATCGAACACAATCTGGACGTCATCAAGACGGCAGACTGGGTCATCGATCTCGGCCCCGAGGGGGGGTCTGGCGGCGGCCAGATCATCGCCACCGGCACACCGGACGAAGTGGCGCACAATTCCCAGTCCCACACCGGGCATTATCTGGCGCGACATCTCCATCGTTGAGCTTTTTTTGCACACCCGCAGCCAATACCGCAAAATAACCGGTAACCATTGACTGGAGTTCACCGCATGCCCGTCCTCCCCGAACGCCGAGAGCAGATCCGTAGCGCCCACGCGGCGCTCATCCTGCAGGTCGTCGCCGCCTGCCAGAATGTCCATCTCCGGGCGCCGCTGGAAGAAAGTCTGCGCGTCGCCGCCGCCAATGGCTGGGGCGATCTGGTCGCCGTCATCCGCCACATACTGGCCGGACAGCGGGAGCCGGGTTTGCTGCAGGGACTGGACGAAGAAGACGGCATCATCATCGAATCCATCCTCATGGGCATGCAAAATCCAGAGACCCTGCCCAAAGCCGGAGACCCGGCTGATCCCACCCTCGCCGCGCCCGGTCTGGCCAGCGTCATCCTCGCCGCCCGCCGCGGTGAGCCGGAAGCCCTCGCCTGGCTGGGCCGTATGGCCGCCCAGATGCAGCGGGCCGGCGGCGACATGGCGCGCATGGGCGCGGCCCTTGGCCCCCTTTCCCGGGGCCAGTACGATCGCCTCAAACTGGAACGCGGCATGGGACCCCTCGGGCGGAGCCTGCTCCAGGCCGTGCTGGACGCCCTGGCCAAAGCGGAACAGCAATGACCGCCCCGGAAGCCCGCCGCACCTTGAAAACGCCCGGTTTTGACCATACCTGAAACGGTAAAGAAAGGCAGTACGGTCTATCTCTTCTTCATCTCTTCTTCTCAGGAGTTCGTATGGCAGTCAGTGGACACGTTCTCGAAGCGAATCTCGATAATTTTCAGGAAGCCGTCGTGGGGCTGTCCCGGAAGGTGCTGGTACTGGTCGACTTCTGGGCACCTTGGTGCGCACCCTGCCGCGCTCTGGGTCCGGTCCTCGAAAAACTGGCGGAGGAGATGGACGGTGCCTTCGTGCTCGCCAAGGTCAACTCCGACGAGAACGCCGACCTGTCGCGCCAGTATCAGGTACGCGGCATCCCGGCCGTCAAGGCCTTCAAGGATGGCAAAGTCGTCGATGAATTCACCGGGGCGCTGCCCGAACCCGCCGTGCGTCGGTTCATCGAGAAAAACCTGCCGTTGCCGGGTGACGACTTGCGTGTGCAGGCGCTCGACGCCATCGCCCAGGGCAAGGTGGCGGAGGCCGAAGCATTGCTGGGACAGGCCATCAGTATCCACCCGGGGAACGATCCCGCGCGCCTGGCGCTGGCGCACTTGGCTATCCAGCAGGGCCGCCATGCCGACGCCCAGGCCCAGATCGACGCCATGTCCCCCACCTTTCAAATGGAAACTGAGGTCGAAGGCCTGAAAGCCCTGCTGGAATTCACCGAGACCGCCCGCAACGCACCGTCCATGACCACACTGGAGGCCACCATCGCCAGCGAAAAGGGCGATCTCCGTGCGCAGGCCATGTATCAACGATCCTTGCTCCTTCTTTTGCAGGGACAGGAAGAAGCAGCCCTGGACCAGCTCATCGAGATGGTGGAACGCCACAAAAACTACCAGGACGGCTTGGCCCGCAAAACCGTGCTGAAGATATTTACCTTGCAGGGTAACCGGGGGCCTCTGGTGGAACGCTACCGGTCCCGTCTGTCCCGCGCTTTGCACTGAGGGCGTTGCTGCTGCCCACACCGTCTCTCATTGAGGTTTTATATGTTATGTTGTGATGGCTGGCCGGAACCCCGGCCTTTTCCCGGAGTCCAACCTGGAACGTACCAAGCTGCAAGACAAAATCCCGAAGGAGAGTCCTATGGCGAATAATCGCCCGAGTATGATGTTGAAGCGCCCCAAACTGGTAATCACTGCCGTCGTGGCGGCATGTTTTGGTTTTTCACTGGGCGCAGCGGAGTGGGCGCAAGCGGATGCGCCCGCGGCTCCGGCCCTTTCCATCTCGACCAACACAGTTCCCCAGCAGGCACTGGTCGCCTTGCCGGATTTCACCCCGATTATCGACCGTTATGGTCCCGCAGTAGTCAATATCAGCAGCACCACCAACAAGGTCATTCACCAGCAGGCCAATCCCTTTCCGCCAAACTCGCCTTTTTACCAGTTTTTCCATCACTTCATGGCCCCCGGACAGGGTGGTTCCGGACCACAGCAGCATGAAAAAATCCAATCTCTCGGTTCCGGCTTCATCATCAGTCCCGACGGCTATATCGTCACCGCCGGTCACGTCGTTCGCGGCGCTAACCATATCGTCGTTACCCTCACCAACCACCATGCCTATCCGGCCAAACTGATCGGCCTGTCGGTGCGTTACGATACGGCGCTGCTCAAAATCAACGCCAAGGACCTGCCCACCGTGCCCATCGGCAACTCCGACAATCTGAAGGTCGGCCAGTGGCTGCTCGCCGTCGGCGCGCCGTTCGGTTTCTATAACACGGTGACCCAGGGTGTAGTCAGCGCCATGAATCGCCCGTTACCCGATGATGAATACATCCCCTTCATCCAGAGCGACGTACCCATCAATCCCGGCAACTCGGGCGGGCCACTCTTCAACATGGATGGCCAAGTGATCGGCATCAACGACCAGATCTATACCAATAGCGGTGGCTACATGGGTCTGTCATTCTCCATCCCCATCAATACCGTGATGCGGGTGGTGCAGGACTTCAAAAATCACAAGGCAATCCAGTTTGGCTATCTGGGGGTCGAGGTACAGGATGTCACGCCGCCAATGGCGCAGGCGCTGCACCTCAAGGAACCTGTGGGCGCCCTCATCGCGTCCGTGGAACCCGGCAGTCCGGCGGCCAAGGCGGGCATCAAGCCCGGTGACGTCATCGTCACCTATGATAACAAGCCAGTGTACAATGTCGGACAGTTGCCACCCATGGTAGGCAACACCCTGCCAGGCACGCACGCCAAGATCGGCATCCTCCGCCGCGGAGAAGCGGAAACCAAAGATGTCCTGATTGCCGCCCTGCCCAAAAACATGGAAGGGCCTTCCGGCAGCCAGGAACCCTCCACGGCCACCAAAGTGGGCAAAATCTCCCGTATGGGCATCCATGTCCAGTCGCTGACTCCCAATATTGAGAAGCAGTTGGACGTACATCATGGCGTCGTGGTGGTCGGCGTTAGTGAAGGCGCGGCAGCGGAGGCAGGGATCATGCCGGGTATGATCATCCAGCAGATCGCTCAGCAGGACGTCAACAGTCCCGCCGAGCTGGAGCATATCGTTGCCGGTCTGCCGGCCGGTCAACCCATCCCGCTGCTGGTGCGGCAAGGCAAGGCCAGCATCTACGTGGTGGTGACGCTTCCCAAGAAGTAGAGACGCGACAATACGGGCATCACCCGCGCGGGTGATGCTTCGCGTGCAGCGCCTTGAGCCGCGCCTGCGCCACATGGGTATATATCTCCGTGGTGGACAGGGCGGCATGTCCCAGCATCAACTGCACGCTGCGCAGGTCCGCGCCGTGATTCAGCAGGTGGGTGGCAAAGGCGTGGCGCAGGCTGTGCGGCGATACGGTCTGAGTGATTCCGGCAGACCGGGCGTAACGTTCAATGTTTTGCCAGAAGCGCTGCCGCGTCATGGCGGCCCCCCGCCCGGTCACAAAAAGGGCGGCACTGATACGTTGACCCAGTATCTGCGGACGACCCATCTGCAGATACTGCGTCACGCGGCTGGCCGCCACTTCCCCCATGGGCACCAGGCGTTCCTTGCGACCCTTACCAAAAACCACCACCATATCGGCGCTGAGGTCCACCTGGCGCGTCTCCAGATTCACCAGTTCCGACACCCGCAAACCGCAGGCGTACATCAGTTCCAGCATGGCTGCGTCACGCAGGCCTAGGGGGTGGGTACAATCGGGGGCTGCCAGCAAGGCCTCTGTTTCCGTTTCGCTGAGAACGTGGGGTAGTACGCGGCCGATACGAGGACTCTGCAGGTTGCGACTGGGGTCACGGGATACCCAGCCCTCCCGCTCCGCATAGCCGTAAAAACGGCGCACACTGGAGAGCAGGCGGACTACGGAGCGCAGGGCGGCCCCGGACTGCAACCTCTGTCCCAGTATGCGCGCCAGGGCACCGTCATCAGCAGTGGTCAGGGTCAGGTCCCACTCCGCGAGCGCAGCGGCCACCTGCAGCAAATCCTGACGATAAGCCGTCAGGGTATTTTCGCCGAGGTTTTTTTCCAGCCATAGGGCGTCAAGAAAGGTGTCTATCCGCTGCCGTTCGGCAGACAGACCGGCGCTAGACATCGAATCGCCCCGCCGGATTATCGTGACACCAAGCGCCAGGGCACCGCGGGGTCAGCCTGGAAATAAGCGTATGACCACCAGAGGATGAATCCATGCCAACGCTGCTCCTCCCGTCAGGGAACCAGCATGCCGTGCCGTGCGCCACAGGGACCAGAAGCCAGGCAAGCCCGTCTGTGCTACACCGCGCTCCGCCACCTGTAACCACCACTGGGGACCGGAGCCCGATGCCGCAGCGTACAGCGGCCCCTGCCAACCAAAAGGTTCCGGCACCGGTTCGATGGCGGCCCGTTCACGATAAGCGGCCAGCATACTGAAGTGCGGCCAGTCTTCCTGACGCTGCCATCCGGCAAAGCCAAAAGTGGTGGCTGCGGCACTGAACAGCACTTTCCGCGCCTGCCGCAGGCTACGGTGGGGTAATGCCAGCAAACTGCCGAGCCAGACGTAAAGACGCAGCAGCGGCAGGGGTTCCTTGCCGCCGCCGCCCTCGATGATCATCAGGGTAACCGTCAGGAAGAGCTGACGGATGGCATCCAAAGGCTGATCGCCGAGCGCGCGGATACGCCCCATGAAGGCAGGCAAATCGCGCTCCCTCAGGGCATGGAGCAGGGGTTTGTCTACTGCCGGATCACGACTGGCCCGCCCCTCGGGAACGACCACCGCCACTCCGGCCGGCAGTTGCCAGTGACTCTGCAACAGCGCCAGGGCCCCCAGCGAAAAGGGCCTGGCTGGCAGATCAGCCGCAGCACCCTGCCACTGCCCGTAGAGGATTGTACGCAGACCCTGGGCGTGGTTATCGTCGGCCAGACGCTGGGCCAGACGATTGAGGACAACCCGCCGGGCATTGTCGTCCTCCGCCATACTGAACAGTAGCGACGCCAGTGTCTCCAGATCACGGTCCTCAATAGCCCTGGCAAAAGTATCCGCCTCCATGTCCAGGGGCATGGGGTTGGCGGCCTCGGACATCAGCGCAGCCGGCAGCATGGCTGCTGGCTTCACCAGCAACGTCTCCTGCACCTGTAGGGCAGTCGCCAACAGTGCGGGGGGCAAAGACTCCGCCTCGGCGAGAAGCGCCAGGGTATCCGCCACAATCTGCAGTGCCGGCGCGTCTGCGGCGGCGGCCCACCAGTGCGGCAACAAACTCTGCTGCCAGGCAGCGCGCAAGACTAGGCGCTGAGCAGAATCGGCCCAGAGGATTTCCCGCTCAGGTATAGAAGCGGAACGCCAGTGTTCGAGGATCTCCCCCGAACCCGGCGTCAGCACCCCCTCATCCAACCCGAACCCGGCCATGGCCGAGTGCCGCGTCAGCCCAGCTTTTCTTTGATGCGCGCAGCCTTACCCGAAAGATCACGCAGGTAATAAAGCTTGGCGCGGCGTACATCACCACGCCGCTTTACTTCAACCTTGGTCACCAGCGGGGAATAGGACGGAAAAACGCGCTCCACCCCTTCACCGTTGGAGATTTTGCGGACCGTAAAGGCAGAGTGCAGGCCGCGGTTACGGCGGGCAATGCAGATACCCTCAAAAATCTGGACACGCTCCCGGTCACCTTCCTTCACTTTCACGTGAACGGCCACCGTATCACCCGCACCAAAAGCCGGCAGTACCGACTGCATTTGTTCCTGATTGATTTCGTCAATGATGTTCATACCCAACTCCTTAGCCTAGTATTACTGCGCTTCGCCGCGCTGACGGCGATACTCTTCCAATAATATTTTCTCATCTGCCCGCAGCCCTCGCCGCTCCAGCAAATCCGGGCGCCGCTCAGCGGTGCGTCCCAACGACTGCTGCAGACGCCAGCGCCGGATGCGCGCATGGTCCCCGGAAAGCAGCACCTCCGGGACCCCTTCCCCCGCCACCACCTCGGGCCGGGTATAATGCGGGCAATCCAGCAGGCCAGACGCCGCAAAACTGTCTTCTGCCGCGGAATCCGCATGACCCAGCAGACCCGGCAACTGCCGCGCCACAGCCTCCATCAGCACCAGCGCCGGCAATTCCCCGCCCGCCAGCACGTAGTCGCCGATGGACCATTCCGCATCCACTGCCGCCAGCACCCGCTCATCAATACCTTCATAACGACCCGCCAGCAAAATCAGACCCGGTGCCGCTGCAAAATCCTGCACCGCCCGCTGCTGCAGGCGCTGCCCCTGGGGCGACAGGTAAATCACCGGCGCCCCGGGATTGGCCTGCCGCGCCGCCGCAATGGCCGCCAGCAAGGGCGGAGCCATCATCAGCATACCCGGCCCACCGCCGAAGGGGCGGTCATCCACCCGTCGGTAAGCGCTGTCACTGAAATCCCGAGGGTTCCAGGTATGCACCTCGATCAGCCCACGGGTCAGCGCGCGTCCGACAATGCCTTCCTGCAAGTAGCCGTGGATCAGCCCAGGGAAGATGGTGAGGACGTCAAAACGCATCACCAGTCGGCTTGCCAGTCCACGACGATCTGCCCGGCAGGCAAATCCACACCCGCAGAGGCTTCGGCCGACCATGGGATGAGCAGTTCACCACCCTTGCCATCGTCGACCACCATCACATCATTCGCGCCGGTCTCCAGAAAAGCGGACACGGTGCCCAGAACAATGCCTTCCCGGTTCAGCACCCGAAGCCCGGTCAGCGTGCTCCAGTAAAACTCACCGGCACCCAGCTCAGGCAAATTGGCCCTCATCACGGCGATCTCCTGCCCGATAAGGGCGCGCGCCTGCTCACGGTCCTCGACCTGCGCCAGTTTGGCCACTACACCCTCGCCCTGCATACGCCCATCTTCCAGCACCCAGGGGCGCCGGTCGGGCCCGAGGTACCAGGGCGAGTAGTCGAGGATGCTGTCACGCGACTTAGTGAAAGAAAAGACTTTCACCATACCGCGCACACCGTAGATGCCGGAGATACGTCCCAGCACCACCCACTCCCCGGCTTCAGACGCTGGCAACACCCGTCTTGCTCACGCCTTCTTTCTTCAGAAAGCCGGCGACGGTATCGGACGGCTGGGCGCCCTGGCTCAACCAGTAGGCGGCACGTTCCTTATCGATCCGCAACTCCGCTACCGCGCCAACAGGGTTGTAAAACCCCAGACGCTCAATGAAACGGCCATCCCGACGGCTACGGCTATCGGCCACCACAATGTGATAAAAAGGCCGCTTCTTGGCGCCGCCCCGGGCCATACGAATGACTACCATGTGTTCTCCTTAACCATGATCCTCTCCCACTGTGCGGGAGAAAGGCGCGTATCGTAACTAAAAACAAGCCCTAACGGAAGGGTAAACCGCCCTTCAACATCGATTTGGGATTCATCCCCAGCAAACGGCTGAGCCCCCGGCCCCCTTTACCCATTTTCTTGAACATCTTTTGCATCATTTCGAACTGTTTTAGAAGCTTGTTCACTTCGGTCACGGTCGTCCCGGAACCCGCAGCGATCCGCCGCCGCCGCGAGGCCTTGATGATGTCCGGATGACGCCGTTCGCCGGGCGTCATGGAGTTGATGATGGCTTCCAGGCGGCGCATGGGCTTGCCATCCTGCATCGCGCTCTGCGCCTCGGCGGGCAACTCGCCCATACCCGGCAGCTTATCCATGATGCTGGCCATACCGCCCATGCGCTCGAGCTGACGCAACTGCTCACGGAAGTCCTCCAGATCGAAGCCCTTGCCGCTGCGCAACTTCTCGGTCATTTTCCGGGCCTGATCCTCGTCCACATCCTGCTGGACCTGCTCCACCAAACTGACGATGTCACCCATCCCCAGAATGCGCGAGGCCATGCGCTCTGGATAAAACGGTTCCAGACCCTTGCGAATTTTCTCACCGATACCGATGAACTTGATGGGCTTGCCGGTAATGGCTCGCACCGACAGGGCTGCGCCACCGCGGGCGTCACCGTCCGCCTTGGTGAGAATCACGCCGGTCAGCGGCAGGGCGTCATTAAAGGCCTTGGCGGTATTCACCGCGTCCTGACCGGTCATGGCATCCACCACAAAGAGCAGTTCCACCGGCTTGACCGCCGCCGTCAGGGCCTGTGCCTCGGCCATCATCTCGACGTCCACATGCAGACGCCCCGCCGTATCGACGATGAGCACGTCATAGACGCCGCGCTGCGCCGCCTCCACCGCATCCTGGGCGATACGC
This sequence comes from Gammaproteobacteria bacterium, assembly GCA_023381645.1. The sequence goes on along the minus strand of JAMCRJ010000091.1, from coordinate 2,183 downwards.
ACCGGCTGCTGGCCGGGGTTGGAGGGAAATACATCCACCTCGATGTCCTTACCCAGATGCGCCAACTGCTCCATGGCCGCAGGACGATAGACGTCGGTACTGACCATCAGCACGCGCTTCTTTTCCTTGTCCTTGAGCCACAGGGCGAGTTTGGTGCTAGTGGTGGTCTTACCCGAACCCTGCAAACCCGCGAGGAGAATCACTGCCGGTGGACGGGCGCTGAGATCGAGACTGTCGTTATGCGCGCCCATCAACTTCACCAGTTCGTCATGGACGATCTTGACGAAGACCTGCCCCGGCGTAAGGCTTTTGACCACGGCTTCGCCCATGGCCGATTCGCGCACGTTGTTGATAAAGTCCTTGACCACCGGCAGGGCAACATCCGCCTCCAGCAGCGCCAGGCGCACGTCGCGCAGGGCGTCACGGATGTTGTCCTCGCTCAGCCGTCCCTGGCCGCGCAGGTTCTTGAAAGTCTGGGTCAGTTTCTGGGTCAGATTGTCGAACATGGGTCCCCCCCTCGTGTAGGGGTGGATTTTGGACTGTATGGAGCAGTCGCGCAATGCGTCAGTTGGCGCTTGCACCCCACAACCTCATGCCCTGCAACAGCCGTGCCCTATATGTCCTGTTGATTGACGCGCAGGGAAAGTTCCTCTGCGGATTCTTTGCGCTCGGAATAGCGATCCGCCAGATAATCGCTGTTCCCGCGGGTAAGCAGGGTGAATTTCATGAGTTCTTCCATGACGTCCACGACCCGGTCGTAATAGGCAGAAGGCTTCATCCGGCCACCCTCATCAAACTCCAGAAAAGCCTTGGGAACGGAGGACTGGTTGGGGATGGTGAGCATGCGCATCCAGCGGCCCAGAATGCGCATCTGGTTGACCGCATTGAACGATTGCGATCCTCCGCAAACCTGCATTAACGCAAGCGTTTTGCCCTGGGTAGGGCGAATGGCCCCAGAATGGAGGGGAATCCAGTCCACCTGCGATTTGAACACCCCCGTCATAGCGCCATGCCGCTCCGGAGAGCACCAGACCTGTCCTTCCGACCACTCTACCAACCCCTGCAATTCTACCACTTTGGGATGTGTCACCGGGGCATCGTCGGGCAGGGGTAGTCCTGTCGGGTGAAAGACGTGGGTTTCCGCGCCAAAGTATCGCAGCAGACGTTCTGCCTCCAGCGTCAGCAGGCGACTGTAGGAACGTTCCCGGTTGGAGCCATACAGCAGCAGGATGCGCGGCGGGTGATCCGTTTCGGCAGCACTCCGCAAACACCGGACATCCGGCACCTGCAGCAGCATATCGTCGGTATTGGGCAAATTTTCAGACATGATGACCATCCTTCTCAAGCCAGCGGCAACCACCAGGCCAAGGCCAGCAGTGTGACCAGCAGTACCGGCGGGGTAATGAGCAGACCCGTTCTCATGTACTGTCCCCAGGTCACGGTCATGCCTTTGCGACTCAGCACATGCAGCCAGAGCAGGGTCGCCAGGCTGCCGATCGGAGTAAACTTGGGGCCGAGATCACAGCCGATAATATTGGCGTAGACCATGATCTCCCGGAGCATGGGGCCTGTCGCTACCGACGACAGTTGATGGATAGCCAGCGCTCCCACCAGTACCGCAGGCATATTGTTCATGATGGAAGACAGCAGGGCCGCGAGAAACCCCGTGCCCAGCGCCGCTGCTACGGTCCCGTAACCAGCAAACCAATGCAGGGCTATCGCTACATAACTGGTGAGTCCGGCGTTGCGTAATCCATAAACCACCAGATACATACCCAGACTGAAGACCACAATCGCCCAAGGGGCTTCCCGCAGCACTTTGCGCACGGGAATCCGTGCGCTGCGCCCACCCTGTAGCCAGCGCCCAGCCAGAGCCAACAGGATCAACGCACCGGTTCCGGTCACCACGGAGACCGGAATTTGCCATTGCGCAGTGGCAAAATAGGCCACCAACAACAGAATCAGAACCGGAAAACTGGCCCGAAAAACGACGTGGTCCCTGATGACCGAAGCAGGTTCGGGCAGGTCGCGGGTCAGATACCGGCGTGGCACCACCCGCCGGAAATAGAGCCAGAGCACGCCCAGCGTCGCGGCCAAAGCTACCAGATCCACCGGCACCATCACCGTTGCATAACGATCAAAAGGGATGTCGAAGTAGTTCGCACTGACAATGTTCACCAGAT
>JAMCRJ010000048.1 GCA_023381645.1 Gammaproteobacteria bacterium | reverse complement strand
CATCCGGTGGTCAACGCTGCGGCTAAAGAGGCCATCGACCATTATGGAACTTCCGTTTCCGCGAGCCGCATCGTCTCCGGAGAGCGGCCCTTGCATGCGCAGTTGGAGCGGGCCATTGCCCAGGTCTACGGCGTGGACGACGCCATTGTGATGGTGAGCGGACATGCCACCAATGTCACCAGCATCGGTCATCTTTTTGGGCCGAACGATCTCGTTCTTCATGATGAATACGCCCATAACAGTATTATCCAGGGCATCAGCCTGTCGGGTGCCAAGCGCTTGAGTTTTCCCCATAACGACCTGGGGGCCTTGGAGCAGATCCTGACGCAGCAGCGTCGTCAGGCGGAACGCGTCCTGGTCGTTGTCGAGGGTATCTACAGCATGGATGGGGATTACCCCGACCTGCCCCGGCTGATCGAGATCAAGAATCGGCATCGGGCCTTGCTGATGGTCGACGAGGCACATTCCTTCGGCGTGTTGGGCGGCCACGGAATGGGTATCCGTGAGCACTTTCACCTGAACCCGAAGGACGTCGATATCTGGATGGGTACCCTCAGCAAGGCGCTGGCGGCCTGTGGCGGCTATATTGCGGGGGCATCGGCCCTCGTCGAAAACCTGCGTTATCTGGCCCCTGGATTTTTGTATAGCGTCGGTATGGCGCCACCCGTGGCGGCGGCCGCCTTGTCGGCCTTGCAGGTGCTTCGGGCGGAACCACAAAGGGTGAGCGCCTTGCAGCAGCGGAGCCGGTATTTTTTGGAAAAGGCACGCGGCATTGGCCTGCAAACAGGCGCCAGCACCGGCAACGCCATTGTGCCGGTCATAACCGGCAGCTCCCTGCGCGCGGTGCGCCTTTCCAACTGGTTGCTGGAGCGCGGTATTCATGTGCAGCCCATCCTGTATCCAGCCGTCCCGGAACGGCAGGCGCGCCTGCGCTTTTTTCTGAGTTCCGAGCATACGCTGGAAGATATCGATGAGACGATGGCGGTTCTGGCAGAAGACTTGCGTGCCTGACCCCATTGCCGGAGGGGAGGCGGACCGCCGCTTTTTTGAAATGGCTCTGATAGCCCATGCAGGAGCAAGAGCAGCGCATGAATAACCTGCAAGACCGCGAAATGCCGCCAATACTGTATGCAGTAGGGTTCTCGCCTTGGAAGAGGCGGAGCCTGCGGGCCTTTTTGCCGGAAACCCGGCTCCACTTTATAGAACATATCGACAGCGCTCCTCCGCACAGCGACCTCTTGCTCTGGGGCAATGGCGATATAGAGGGGGAGGAAGAGCGCAAGGTCATCCGGGTAGAGGACGGGTTTCTCCGCTCCGTGGGATTGGGGGCTGACCTGATTCCTCCGGTTTCTTATGTCTTTGACCATTCCGGGCTGTATTACGACCCCGGTCGCCCCTCGGATCTGGAGACTCTACTGCAACATTTCGAAATGGATTCGGATCTTTTGGCGCGGGCTCAGTGGCTTCGAAAACACATCGTGACCCAGGGTCTCACCAAATATAATGTTGGCGGCCTCACCTGGCGTCGACCGCCTCATGCGCGCCATGTCATCCTGGTGCCGGGGCAGGTGGAGAGCGACGCATCCATCCTTCTGGGGTGTGCTTCCATTCGCACCAACATGCAACTCCTGCGGCAGGTGCGTGCGCGGCATCCCGACAGTTACCTGGTGTACAAACCCCACCCCGACGTGGTGGCGCGCTTGCGCCGCCCAGGCGCGGATGAGGGGGAGGCGCCCGGTCATTGTGACGAAGTGGTAAGGGATGTATCTATGCACGCGTTGCTGGAGGCAGTGGATGCCGTGCATGTGCTGACCTCTTCCACAGGCTTCGAAGCCCTTTTGCGCGCCAAACCGGTGACTTGCCATGGGGTGCCTTTCTACAGTGGTTGGGGGTTGACCGAAGACTGCATTCCGGTGGCGCGACGTAGCCGCCGACGATCCCTGGATGAACTGGTGGCCGCGGTACTGATATTATATCCGCGCTATCTGCACCCCCTGACCAAAACCTTGTGCAGGCCAGAGGACGCTATCGCTGCATTGGGTGCGCTGCGGGAACATGCCCCCGACCGCCGCACGCCCTTGTGGCGAAAAGGGTTTCGCATGGTCCTGCGCCATGTCGTAGGAGTGAGATGAAAAATTTTCTCTTTCTGCAAGGCGTCGCCAGCCCCTTTTTCGCGCTACTCTCCGATCGCTTGCGCGAACGTGGCGGGGACGTGTTCCGGATCAACTTCTGCGCGGGAGATGTGGCCTACTGGTGGCCTCGGCCAGCAGAAGCGTTTCGCGGCAAGGTGGATCAACTGCGGCCTTTTCTGGACCGGTATCTTGGGGATCATCACATTACCGATATCGTTCTCTTCGGTGACCGCCGACCCATCCATCAAACTGCCATCGCCCTTGCGCAGGAGCGCGGCATCGCCGTCCATGTCTTCGAGGAGGGTTATCTACGTCCCTACTGGATCACGATGGAGCGTGGCGGGGTCAACAAACACTCCCAGCTTCCCAAAGATCCCCACTGGTACCGCCAGGTAGTGGCGCAAGCCTCCTTGGGCTCGGAGGGCAGGGAGTTCCCCGGTAATTTTCGACTGCGCGCGATGCGTGATGTGTTCTATCACGCGGGAGACATCCTCAATCCCCTTGCTTTTCCGGGTTATCGGCACCATGCGCCCGTGCATCCCATACGCGAATATTACTGGTATATCCGGCGCTTCCCGCGCATCAAAAAACGATTGAAGACGGACCTGGCTGCGGCTTATGACTTTGTGCAGCAAGGCAAACCCTATTTTCTGTTACCACTTCAACTCTATAGTGACAGCCAAATTACCTGCCATTCCAGCTTTTGCGATATGTATGAGTTTATCACCACGACATTGACCTCTTTTGCCGCCCATGGGGATCGCGATCTGCATTTGGTGGTAAAGAATCATCCCCTCGATCCCGGCATGGAGGCCTATGAGACATTCGTTGCGGATTTTGCCGCCAAGCTGGGTATCGCCCATCGCGTGCACTATTACGATTACGGTGATCTGCTGCTGCTACTGGAGCACAGCAAGGGGGTCGTCACCATCAACAGCACGGTGGGTACCTGGGCCCTCAATCTAGGGAAACCCGTATTGGCGCTGGCCGACCCCATTTATCATCTGCCGGGTCTGACGAGTGAAATGCCCTTGGATCTGTTCTGGAATGCCCCTGACGCGCCGGATCCAGAGTTGTGGAGCGCTTTCAAGCGCGTGCTCATCCATACCACACAAATCAATGGCGGATTTTATTGCCGTGCCGGAATGGACCTGGCTCTGGATACTGCAGCGGATCGCATTGAACTGGTTCAGTCCCCACTAGAGGAACTTTTATGCCGCATCGACATCCCCAAAGCATCCTTATCACCGGCGCAACCAGCGCCATCGGCTCCGCCCTCGCCCTGGCCTACGCCACGCCCGGTATAACCCTTCATTTGCACGGCCGGAATACGCAAAAACTCGAAACCGTTGCGAGCCAGTGCCGGGACCATGGCGCCCGAGTCACCCAATGTTCCTTTGACATTCGCGATAGCGGCGCCCTGAGAGACTGGGTGTCCGATAGCGGAACGACGGGTCCGCTGGATGTGGTCATCTCCAATGCCGGCATGAATACCAATATCGGTCGCAATGGGGATGGCGAGCGCTGGGAGGACAGCGCGGCACTCATGGACATCAACCTGCGCGCCACGATGGTGTTGGTGGATGCCGCGCTGCCGGCCATGCGCCAGAGGGGACAGGGGCAGATCGCCTTGTTGAGTTCTTTGGCGGGTTACTTTGGGTTGCCGGTCACGCCCAGTTATTGTGCTTCGAAGGCGGCCATCAAGGCCTATGGAGAGGCCCTGCGGGGCTGGCTCGCCCCGCAGGGCGTTGCCGTGAATGTCATCATGCCCGGCTACGTGGATTCCGCCATGTGCCGTGCCATGCCGGGGCCAAAACCATTTTTGTGGACACCGGAACGTGCCGCGCGTCTCATCAAGCGGCAGTTGGCCGTCAATCGCGGGCGCATCAGCTTTCCTTTTCCCCTGAACTTTGGCACCTGGTGGCTCGCCGTGCTACCGGAAGCGATCTCTCAACGCATCGTCCGGGGGATGGGCTATCATGGGTGAACGGCAGCTTTTATGGCTCACGTTGCCCCTGCTCATTGGTTACACATTGTCCTATGCCCTGGAGTGGGTTCTCCGGCCTCGCATACGGGTTTTTTGGCAGCGCCCATTTTTTACCCATGTGCTGCAAGGAGGGATTTATTTCGCGCTTTATGGGCTCATCCTGGCCATAGTGGAAAGGCCATGGTTCGCGCTCGCGATCACCACAGCCTTGCTTTTTCTGGTGGTTATGGTCAATAACGCCAAATACGAATCGTTGCGTGAACCCTTTACCTACCAGGACTTCGACTACTTTACCGATGCCATCAGGCACCCGCGTTTATACCTGCCCTTTCTGGGCCTTACACGGGGCATCGCCGCAATTCTGGCCTTTGTCCTTGCGCTTTATGTTGGTTTTACCTTTGAGCACCCTCTGCCCGAAAGCTTGGGCTGGATGGATTTCGGGGGGTATGTGGGCGCGCTTTTCCTGCTTGCGGCAGCATTGATTTTTTGGGGGGGCAGGAGAAAACAGACGCTGAGCTATGATCCGATGGTGGACATGAATGCGCTTGGCTTCTATGGCAGCATCTGGTTCTATGCCAAGGAAGAACATGGTCCCTGTCATATCGCCACCCCGTTCGCAGATCTCCCGGTACCGGCAATCGATCCGCCCAGGCTACCCAACATCGTTGTTGTGCAGAGTGAATCGTTCTTTCGTGCCGATCGTTTTTATGATCAGGTTCGCAAGAACCTTTTCCCAGGATTCGCGCAGATCGAGCGGGAGGCCATTTGGGCAGGGAAGGTGCGAGTGCCCGCATGGGGCGCCAACACAGTCCGTACGGAGTTTGGTTTTCTGTCGGGATTGGCCGAATCGGATATCGGCGTTCACCGTTTTAACCCTTACCGAAAGCTCGCCCTACGCGGCTTTACGTCCTTGGCCAGCCATCTGCAAAATTTGGGTTATGAAACCATCTGCATTCATCCGTATCCGGCAAGCTTCTATAATCGCCACAATATCTATCCACAGATCGGATTCAGCCGATTTATCGATATTCGTGAGTTTTCACCTGGCGAGAAGGATGGCCAATATACGGGCGATATCGCGATCGCCCATAAAGTCCGCGATATTATTTCGTCAGTTGCGGAAAAACCGCTATTTATCTTTTGCATAACCATGGAGAATCACGGCCCCCTGCATCTGGAGTCGCCACGTGAAGGGGATGAGGACTTGTTCTACGCCGCGAGCATCCCCGATTCGTGCCGGGATCTTACGGTCTATATGCGCCATCTGATGAACGCCGACCGCATGGCTGGGATGATCCGGGATACCTTGGGCCGTGGACCGCGCGGAGGGATATTGGCCTGGTACGGCGATCATGTCCCCATCATGCCGTCTGTGTACCGGCAAATGGGTACCCCGGAAAGTCCCACGGATGGCTTCATCTGGCGCACGCAGGCAAGTGCAGATGCCGGTTCCATGGCGCATTCCGCCCAGATCACCTCTATGGGGGTAGAGTGTTTGGGGGGTGAAATCATTCGTCTGTTACCTTCCGGACGGGTGACGGATCCCGGAATTCGGATATCAGCGACGTTCGCCGAGATTCCGTAGAATCCGCCGGATGGGCGTGGGCAAGCCCTGTGTCAGGGCATCCGCGGGAGGATACCAGCGCAGGGTGGCGGCCGAATCCGCAACGGCGCCATCCAAAACGCGCGCACGCGCACAGCGAAAACGCAACTGGAAGTGGGTAAAACCATGTTGCTGCTCTTCCTCCAGCGCCAACAACTGGAGATCCAGCCTCAAACGACGCGACCATGCCTCTTGCAAAAGTTGTCGTACGGCGGGGGTGTCTTCCAGCGGAGAAAGGGTATCGTTGCAAAGGATGGAAAATTCGCCGCCATCGGGCGCGGCCTGCGGTAGGCACCAGAGCCCGCCCCAGATACCCGAATCCGGTCGTTTTTCCAGCAATATCCGTCCTTCCGGATCTGCAGCCAGGAGAAAAAAGGCACAGCGCTGCGGTTTTGGAGGCCTGTGAACCGTCACGGGCAGGGCATGACTGCGTCCTTGGGCATGGGCCTTGCAGCGGCTAGCCAAAGGGCAATTCGGGCAGCGCGGCTGGCGTGGGGTGCAGATCATGGCGCCGAGGTCCTGAATGGCCTGATTGTAGCCATGGGCATCCTCGGGAGTAAGGGCGCTGGCCAGTGTCCAGAGCCACTGCTGCGTCGCAGTGGCCTTCGGATCAGCATCCATGGCATGGCTACGGATGAGCACGCGCCGGGCATTGGCGTCCAGGATCGCCTGCCGGTGTCCAAAGGCGCTGGCCAGCACCGCCGCTGCGGTGCTACGTCCGACCCCCGGCAGGGTAACGGCCTTTTCCAGTGTGTCGGGAAAGTGGCCGGCAAAGCTGGTCATCACCACCTGTGCCGCGCGCTGGGCGTTGCGGGCACGGGTGTAATATCCCAGCCCGCTCCACAGCGCGAGCACCTGATCCTGGGGCGCCGCGGCCAATGCCCACCAGGCCGGCAAGTCCTGCAGAAAGCGGGTGTAATAGGGTTTGACGCTCTCCACCTGGGTTTGCTGGAGCATGATTTCCGCAAGCCAGAGGCGATAGGGATCGCGGGTCTGGCGCCATGGCAGATCATGACGTCCGTGGCGGGTGTACCAGGCCAGCAGGGGTTCCGCGATAGGGATCACGGCTGCGCCGCCGAGGCGGCACTGCGGATGACCAGATTATGGGCGCTGAACTTTCCCCAGCGCAGTTGGGCGACGCGGACTTCGCCGGTAACCGGCCACTGTTGCGGCAACGCCGGCAAGATCGCTGCCTTGCCCGGCCGGGGAGCGGGCAGGTAATGATCCAGATCGAGTCGCGCCACGCTCAGGCTGACATGAATCGCCAGCGGTTTCCAGGTCCCGGATATTTTGCCCGTCCAGGCGCTGCTGTCCAGATCACCCTGGGCGACGGTCCAGTGAAAATGGGGGTTGTCCAGGCGGATGGCGCCGGTCGACGTCAATCGCTGCAAAGCACCGGGATCTGCCAACTTCGGCAGGGACAGGCCGCAGCGCGCGGCTATCCGGGGCAAGTGCCGGATGGCCACCTGATAGGCCAGGTGGCCCTGCAACTTCTTCCAGTCAAGGGCCACCGCGCGGACCTGGAGCGCCAGGTCATTCCCCACCGTCAGCACACCTTGCTGCACCGCGAGCTGGCCTTGCGCCATATTCAGATGCAACGCCTGCACATCCAGCCGCGCGTCGCCCTGCTTCTGCTCCCGCCAGCGGGCGCGCAACGTCGGCAGGACCAAGCCGCCTGAAACGCTTTGAAGTATCGGAATGCCCACTTGCAACAGCGTTGGATCACGGGCTGTACCCACCAGCAGAGCAATGCGGCGCGCCTGCAACGTCGGAGCGGACGTCACCCCGGCCGCAAAATGCCAGCGTCCCGTTTTATCTCGCCAGTGCCAGTCACCGACCAACCGGCTGGGCCCGTCCGCCAGTACCCGGCCATGCACGGCGGTCAAAGACAGTGTATGTCCCGCCACACCGGACCAGCGTAGTGTGCCATCGCGCACCACCATCCTGTCCGGCAGGGAGAGCGCGGCACCTCTCGCGTGGGCGGCGCCGTTCCAAGGCACGTCCAATACCGGTGCATCCAGCTCGATCCGCTGCAACTGCACCCGCCCGTGCAGGAGGGCACGCCAGGGCAACGCAACGGTGATCCGGCTTGCGCTGAAAAGAGGGAGATCCGTCGGGCCAAGGCGCAGGCCCGGCAACATGATCCGCAGTTCCTGCTTTCCCCAATGCCATCCAGGATTGGCGGCAAGATACACCGGTTGCCGCAGGCGCCCCGCCAAAAACTCCTCGACGGCGTAGCGCGGACCACCCGCGAACCAGAAAAGCACCCCGCCCAGGACGACGAGCATCAGCAGAACGAAAACCGCCGTCACCCTCCGGTGCAAGGTCGGCCTAGCTATGTCCGGCCCCCATCGACACCGGCCATTCCCCGGAAAGCGCGCATGCGGCCAGGACTTCGGCATCCGCGATGGTCGTCTGTCGGATCACCTCCTTGACCTCGGGAATGGCACCCGGATACATGCTGAATTCACGCAAGCCCAAACCCAGCAGCAATACCGTAAAGGCAGGGTTTGCCGCCATTTCGCCACACATCGCTACGGGGATGCCGCGGGCGTGACCGGCGGCAATGGTGCACCGAATCATCGCCAGCACACCAGCGTGCAACGGGTCGAAAAGATCGTTGACGTCGTCATCGCCGCGATCCACGGCCAACGCGTACTGAATCAGATCATTGGTGCCGATGGAAAAAAAATCGGCCTGCCCGGCAAAATAGTGCGCAGCCATCGCCACAGCCGGCACCTCCACCATGATGCCCAGCGGCATCTCCTCATCACAGGCGTGCCCTTCGGCGCGCAATTCGGCCTGCAACTCGCTGACCAGCGCCCGGGTCTGCAGCAATTGTCCCATGCTGCTGAGCATGGGCAGCATGAGCCGCACCGGTCCCAGCGCCGAGGCGCGAAGAATGGCGCGCAGATGCGGGCGAAACCATTCCGGGCGCCGCAGACAAAAACGCAGGCCGCGCAAGCCCAGAGCCGGGTTGAGCGCGGCATGGACCCCTGCATCATCACTGCGCAGCCCCTTGTCGGCACCGATGTCGAGAGAGCGGATGGTCACCGGCGCGCCTTCCATCTGTTCGACTACCCGGGCAAAGGCAAGGAACTGCTCCTCCTCATTCGGAATGTCGGGACGATTCATGAAGAGAAACTCGCTGCGGTAAAGGCCCACGCCATCCGCATTGATGCGCCGCACCATATCGGTATCATCCGGTAACTCGATATTGGCGCGCAGATGGATGAACACCCCGTCTGCCGTTATGGCGGGCAGATCGCGCTGCTCCTCCAGCAGCCGCCGGCGCCGCTGCCGCTGTTCCTGCAACGCCTGATACTGCCGCAAAATCAGGGCGTCCGGCGCAACCAGCAGGATCCCCTGATCGCCATCGACGATCACCACGTCGCCACTGCGCAGCAGGCGCGTCGCCGAGTGCATGCCCACCACGGCCGGCAGGCCAAGACTGCGGGCAAGGATGGCGGAATGGGAGTTTGCTGCACCGAAGTCGGTTACCCAGGCAAGCACCTTGTCTTTCTTCATCAACACCGTATCGGCGGGCGTCAGCTCTTCCGCGATGATGATCCGACCCTCGGCGCTCTGCAGGATGGGCGTCTTTACGCCGATCAGATAGCGTAAAACCCGGTTGGTCACCTGAATGATATCCTCCCGCTTGGCACGCAGATAAGGATCTTCCATGCGGTCAAAAATCTCCAGCAGCCGTTCTCGCTCCAATTGAATGGCCCAGGCGGCGTTGCGATGTTCATCACGGATGGAGCGCAGGGGTCGTTCGCGCAGGGCGGGATCGTCCAGCATCAGAAGATGCGCATCGATAAAAAGGCGGGTATCCTGCGGCGCGTCACCCGGGATGGCGTCGCGCACAGCCAACAACTCGTCCCGGGCACTGCTCAGGGCGGCGCGGAGGCGCAACACTTCCGGCTCTATGGCCTCAGGCGGCAACAGGTGCTCGGGAATATCGAGGGTGGTGGGCTCGAGCACCAGCGCCGTACCGATGGCGATGCCTCCGGAGGCCCCAACCCCCGCCAGTTCAAAGCTCATGATTCTTCACCAAAACGATCCGCCGCGAGGGCAAGCAGGGCATCGGCACAGGCCTGCTCTCCCTCACCATCGGTTTCCAAGGTCAGAATGGTCCCCTGTGCCGCGGCAAGGGTCATCAGCCCCATGATGCTCTTGCCGTTGACTCTCTGGCCATCCCGCTCCAGCCAGACCGCGCAGGGACAACGTGCCGACAGGCTGACGAATTTAGCCGATGGCCGCGCATGCAGACCGAGCCGATTGATAATAGGATAGTCTACGCGCAGTGTCACAGGCCCCCCGCCTTCCTTCCCTCGACGAACGAAAATATAGCGGCTACGCCGAAAGCATAGCGCGCGACGCCTGTCCGGACCACAAGGCCGTTGCCGCGGATGGACACTCAGCCCTCCCGCAATTCCGGTGTGTTCCGGCGCGCAAGGATATCGACGACACCCCGGACCCCACCCTCCAGGGCGCCCTGGCGCGCTGCCGCCAACCCTTCACTGCGCCGTGACAAGGCACGCAGAAGCATGGCGAGATTAAGGCCGCTCACGGCCGCCACCCGATCTTCCGGGAGAATGGCTGGAATGAGGTTGGCGGGAGTGGCGCCGTAGAGATCATTCAAAATCAGCATGGCATCGCCCTCGGGCATTTTCTCCAGCAAGCCCCACAAGCGCCGCCGGCCTTCCTCAGGCGGCTGATCGGACGGGATTTCCAGCACCTCCAGCGCCGGCGGCATGGTACCGAAAATGTGCCGAAGCGCGGCTGCGAAGGCCTGACCCATGCCGGCATGGGTCAGGAGCACGATGGTAATCATGTCAGCGTCTCCGTAATGCCCAGTTCCCGATGCTGGATCAGGACGCGCTGCCCTTCTCCGACCAGCGGTCGCGCCAACGCTTCCACCATATATACGCTGCGGTGCTGTCCCCCGGTACAACCCAGAGAAACCGTCACATAGTTACGGTGCTCCTGTGCAAAAGGCGCCAGCCACGTCTGCAGGAAAGTGCGCAGGGAGACGAAGGAACGGGCCACTTCGGGAGATTTTTCCAGGAAATCCCGCACCGGTGCATCACGACCGGTCAGGGCCCGGAGTTCGGGATCGTAATGTGGATTGGGCAGCGCGCGCAGATCAAAAACAAAATCGGAATCCAGGGGAAGGCCTTTCTTGAAGGCAAAAGACTGCAACAGTAAAACCAGCCCGCTGTAATGGCGTGACGCCAGACTCCACGCCTGCACCCGCAAACGCAACTGGTGGGTGTTGATCTGGGAGGTATCGAGACGCTTATCCGCCACATCGGCAAGGGGTTGGACCATCTCGCGTTCACGCCGCAACACCGTGAGCAGCGATTCGCCCAAGGCTGCCGCGAGATCGTCGGTGAGAGGATGACGACGGCGGGTTTCGCTGAAACGGCGCAGCAACGTACCCTCATCCGCTTCCAGGAAAAGGATGCGCGGGCGCAGAGCGTAACGCTCGCGCAGATCAGCCAATGCTTGTGGCAGCGCCGCAAGAAACTCGCGGTTACGCACGTCGATGCTCACCGCTGCGAGCATGGAACTGGCGTCCCGCCGCGCCAGTTGGGCGCCGAAATCCACCAGCAAGGTGGCCGGCAGATTATCGACGCAATAATAGCCCTGATCCTCCAGGGCCTGCAGAACCGTGGATTTTCCTGAACCGGACAGGCCGCTGACAATGATAAAGTCCCGCTCTGCCATCATTCTTCTCCGACACTCTGTAGTACCTGCGCCTCGAAGTCCGCCAGCATATCGCCGCCGGACTCCTTCACGTACTGGCTGCGTGCCGCCGCTTCGACCAGCACCGCCAGGTTGCGCACCGCAGAAACCGGCAGGCACAGACGCGGCAACTGAATTCCAAGAATATCCAGGTGATCCACCTTACCCTGCAGACGATCGATATTCGCCATTTCCGTATCGCTCA
>JAMCRJ010000066.1 GCA_023381645.1 Gammaproteobacteria bacterium | reverse complement strand
GGCATCGCTCGCGAACTGACCGGTCGGCGCCGCAATCGTGTTTTTGTGTACGACGCCTACATGAATATTCTCAATGAAGGGGGAGAGGCATTATGATTCAGATCAGTCAGGAATTATTGAAGCCGCGTGCCAGCAGCCGCCATCTGGTCGTACCAGCGGTATTTACTCTTCCGTCCAATGCTTGGCGTGCCCGCCCACGCTCATATCGTAGCGCAGACAGCGACTTGGTCAGAGGTGAGCCTCCCAAGGATTGATGATGGCCACGCCGGTCGGCTCGAAGTCGGCTACATTCCGGGTCACCACGGTCATGCCATGCACAAGTGCGGTGGCTGCGATATACGCGTCTCGCTCGGGGCGAGGATTGGGCACATGGAGTTGGGCACAACGAAGTGCTACAACCCCTCATCGATCGGCAGCGTGCGTTCGGAAAATTCAGGAAGAACATGGTGGTCCATCCAAGTGCGCAGCCGCGCTCCTTGAACGGCGTCACGCCGCTCCACGCGGAGAATACCAACCTCAAGTTCCATGGTGGTCACGGCCGAGATGTAGAAACTCGTTGCGTCCGTGCCCGACAGCCATGCTGTAACGTTGGCATCGGCCCTGCCGTCGCCGGCCTTGCGCAGCTCGGAAATAACATTGGTATCAAGCACGAACATCATTCAAAGGCCGCTGGCCGGGGAAACTCGCGTGAACGGGGGATCTCCATTTCGATATCGGCAATGCCCGGCATGGACAACGCCTCAACGAGGTTCCTACGCTTGCCAGTAAGTCGCCGGTATTCCTCGATGCTCAACAGCACGTGTGCTGGTTTGCCGCGATCCGTGATGAACACTGGGCCGTTCTTGGCACGAGCAACGTCCTGATTAAGTTCTCGGCTGGATAGGGTCGTGATGGTCATGGCGACACCTCCTGGATGGGATAGTGTAGGTAAGTTGCTACACGCACGCCACATTTGCAAGCTCATCTACGACCGAACTGACGCTAACCCATCAGTTTCCCTTTGTTGGCATCGAGAAACGCGGCGGTGACTTTCGGTTCGCCCGCTTCCCTGGCGGCCTTCTCGATTTTGGCCTTGGCCATGTTGCGCACGAAAGAAGGCATCTTCTCCAGGCGTTGCAGTGCGTCTTCGTCCCAGGGCAGCGTCTGTTCGCTCATTCGTCGACTCCTTCATCAGGTGGGTACAGGTAGGGGATTGCGCTTGCGCGCACAGGTATTGAGGCCATTATCAAACAGTCTGCGCGGCAAGTCACGACGCCCCTGTGACATCAGGAAAACCAACGCAGGAATGCCGCGGCGGTGAGTGCCGTGACACCCAGGCCAAAATCGGCACCCAGAACCCGGCGCTGCCCCGCGCCCGACCATCCGCTTTCAAAGCCCAGGTAGGTCATTCCGAGGATGATACCCGCAACGGCACACGCCATCTTGAGGAACAGGGCCGTCAGGGCGATCCCGTGAATGTCGGGCAAACGGCCATCATAGGCATAGCTGGTAATCCCGAAAAGGGCGCCGGTTACCCCCTGGTTAACCCATCCCAAGGTGATTACCCACACCAGCGTTCTCTGCGTGCCGGGAGAACGGCGCGCCAGCAGCAGCGCCGCGGCGCCGCCGCCGACGATGGCCACCGCCCCCAGATTGTGCAGCGCCTGAATGCAGGCATAGAGCAGAAGTTGGGTGCTGAAGAAGAAGCCCGACATGGCTACTTGACCGTAACCAAAATGCACCGGTTGACCCCGATGAGGACGTGCGCCACCGTGGCCTCCTTGATGCAGATGTCATGGGTACCGGGCGCCAATGTGCCCAGGGAAAAGGTCCCCTTCAGTTCATGGCTTAATCCGGCCATGTGGTTGTCGACGTAGAAGTGGATGTGATTGCCGTTAGGGGCCAGGGTGACATCGTAGGACAGGACCACGGGAACGCCGGCAGCGATCTCGGCGCCATTGGCGGGGGCGAGGATCTGGATATACTTCAGGCCGGAAGGCGTGGTACCGCTGCCTTGGGGCATTTTTCCAACGGGGTTGCCGTTCATGGCGAGCTGCAAGGGAGGACTGGCCGCAGCTCCGAGCGAAACCATCATCGGGCATAGCGACACAGCGGCGACCAACAGGATACGGCGGATATCGGGGCTCATAAGGCACCTCCAGTGTATGGCCGGACACTACTCCTGATTGGAGTATAGCAGGTGGGAAAGAGAATGCTTCCGTCCTAGTCCGCAACGGACACCAAACGTGCTGCACTGCGGTTGGCCCATGCGATTTTCATCGGGATAGGCCTGTTCAGGGCCGTTCGATGGTCCTTATGACAGGATTTTCTGCCAGAGACGCCTCGTTTCCCGTGATCAGGCGGGTGCCCCGTTTGAACGTGAGATAGGCCCAGAACCAGTTGAACATCACCGAGATGCGGTTGCGCAAACCCACCAGAAGAGCTACATGAATCAGGCCCCATAGCCACCAGGCCGGTGCGCCGCTCACGTTGACGCCGTTGAAGCTTGCCACTGCAGCTTTCCTGCCGATGGTGGCGAGGCTGCCCATGTGGCGGTATGCAAATGGCGGTTGCTCCGACTGTCCTTGTAGTTTTCGGCGAATCGTTCTTGCCACATAGGCCCCGCCCTGCTTCGCCGCCGGTGCCAGGCCGGGCACCGGTTTTCCCTTCCAGGCATTGGCCAGCGCGGTGTCACCGATGACAAACACGTTTGGCAGACCGGCTACCGAGAGGTCCGGTTCGACTTTCACCCTGCCGCTGCGGTCGGCTGCAGTGTTGAGCCATCGCGCCGCCGGGGATGCCACGACCCCCGCCGCCCACAATACCGTGCGAGACGCCAGGCGTTCGCCGTTGATGCGCACTCCCTCCTGATCAATGTGCTCTACCCTGCTTTCCAGCATGACCTCGACGCCCAGCCGTTCGAGTGAGCGCTGCGCCTTTTCTGATAATACTCCGGGAAAAGTCGGCAGGATGCGCGCAGCCGACTGAATCAGAACCACGCGGGCGCTGGCCGGGTCGAAGTAGTGGAACTCCTTCTCCATGCCGTGGCGCACCAGTTCGGCAATATCGCCTGCCAGCTCGACCCCTGTTGGTCCGCCTCCCACAATCACAAAGGTGAGCAGGCCCAGACGCTCGGCGGGATCTTCGGCAGATTCCGCCTGTTCGAAGGCGGAGAGAATCCGTCGCCGTATTTCCACCGCATCGTCGATGGTCTTCAATCCCGGCGCATAAGGCTCCCACTCGTCCCGTCCGAAATAGCTGTGGGACGCGCCCGTAGCAAGCACCAGGTAATCGTATGACAGGCGTCGTTTGCCGATCAACACCGCCCGTTGCGTGGTATCGATCCCGGTCACCTGACCCAGCAGCACCTGTACGTTGAGGTGATCGCAAAACAGGCCACGCACCGTAGCGGCGATATCGGCAGGGGAAAGCGAAGCCGTGGCGACCTGATATAACAAGGGCTGGAACAAGTGGTAGTTATGGCGATCGATCAGGGTCACCCGCACCGGCGTTTTGGTCAACCGCGCCGCGCATGCCAGCCCACCGAAGCCGGCGCCCACGATCACCACGTGCGGCGCACCCTCCGGCGGACATGCCTGCCTGCCGCCGATCTGCGGGAGGACCGCCGAAATCCATTTGTCGAGCGACAGATCGCCCGGTCCATACAGGCCAACCAGTGCCAGCGTCATCATGAAATAGACATCCGCCGGATCAGCCGCGCCGGCGGCATGCATCCCGGCAACGGCCACCATGAGCAGTAGTGCGGCGGGGCGGGCGGCCAGGCCGAAGGCGACGAGCAGCGCGCCTACCAATGCCAGGGTGGGCGCCGGGGCAAAATGGGCCAGCGACTTTTCGGGGAGCAGTTTTGCCAGCCCGACGGGTATCGAGCTTTCCGTGCTTGCCGCCAGCAGTGCCAACCCAAGCCACAGACGGATAAGTAGTTGATAGTATGGCCTGAGATATCGCGTAATGGCGCCTGCCAGGCGGGTCAGCGCCGTGGCGAAGGGCAGCGCGGTATCCCCCAATCCTCGGGCGAGGAGATGGTCCAGCGACAGCGGTCCCACGCCACATATCACGAACCACCCGAACAGCACCGCCGAGTACAGGTTGATATCCAGAGCAAGGTAGTTGAACTGGACCACCAGCACGAGAATGAGCATGTACAGCGCGGCCCACCGGGTTGCCAACCCCAGCGCGAGCAACACCGGGATGATCATCTGTATCGCTGCGCCCAGATAGGTGGGGCTGAGCGGCTCCACCCACGGCACGGGATATGCGGCGCCGGACAGGTAGGGCTCGATGCCCAGGCCGAAAATCCTCAATATGCCCGACACAAAAAAGACCTTCGCCAGCCACAGGCGGATCAGGAGGTCCACCACAGGGCCGCCCGAACGCTCCAGCACGCGGTAGGTGGTAGCGAGGGCGCCTGTCGGAGCCGGCAGCCACCGGGTGGCGAGTTCGCGGAGGCGTCGCTCTGCTCTATCCATTAATATTCCAGATGGGGCATAAGTTGGTACTATAGACTGTGGGGCACATCATGGGAATGACTTATGCTGTAATACTCGGACGGAAAGGAGCGCGTTATGCCGCAAAGCAGCGGATTATTGGTCATTGATCTTCAGTTTGGATTTTCCCCCAAGCCGGACCTGGTGGACCGTATCAGGGATGCGACGCAGGACTATTCGGTTGTCGTGGCCACCCGTTTCTGCAATCTGCCCGACAGCCTGTTCCGGTCCCGCATGAACGACGGTAACGATGGTGGTGCGGTGATCGACGTGGGGCACGCGGTGGTGATCGATAAGCCGGGTTATGGATTGAATCACGCGGCGATAACCGTCTTGCGTGAGTTTACGGGAATCACCGAGTGGGGGCTGGTCGGTAGCCGGACGGGCGCCTGCATAATGGCCTGTGGGTTTTCCCTGTGGGACGCGGGGATACCCTTTCATGTCATTCGCGAGCTGTGTGCTTCCGAAAAGGGACCCATGTGCGACGCGGTCAGCACGATCCTGCAACAGAAGTTTGGCGTGTGACCACCGCTATTTCTTGCCGATATATACATCCACCAGTTCGCCGGGAAACAGGTTCATGTGTGCGGGAATTTTGAACTTGAAGAGAATCGGCAGCACCCGTACGTCCACTTTTTCGGTTCTTTGATTGGACAGTTCGATCTTCGGCGTCACGTAGGGCTGTATCCGCACAAACTGCAGCGGTACGCTGACATTGCTGAGTCCGCGAATGAACATTTTCGCGGTAATGTCTGCAGGAGCCGGAAGCCGTGGCACCAGTATTTCATCCAGATAAGCGCGGACCTGCAGATAGCCGGTCTTTCTGCCCATCACCACGACCGGATTCATCCCCTGCGTGTAGGTGCCGTAGACCCCCTGGGGGGACGCGTAGCTGCCGATGGCGGTGCTGATGCGCAGGACATTACCGGCGACCGGCGCCCGCACGACATATTCCCGCAACAAGGCGCTGCTGGACGCGTAGGTTTTTTGCGCCGCGTCATATATGGCTTGTTGATTCCGGATATCGTAACGCCAGGCGCCGGCCCTGGTCAGCGCATACTGCGCCTGTGCCACCTTGAGATTGTTCCGGGCGATCAGGACCGAGTTTTGCACGTTTTCCAGGACAAGTTTGCTCACCGCCTGGGGATCGATGGCCCTTTCCCTTTGGGTGATTTCCAGTTGTGCCTGCTGGTATTTCAGGCTGGCCCGGGCATATTCGACCTGTTTTTCGGCAATGGTCAGGGTCTCTTTGCGGGGTTCCGCTTTCAATTCCTGCAACAGGGCCAGGGCGGCCTGGGCCTGGGCCTTGTTCTGGGCCACCAGTTCCTTTTGCACGGAGTCATCGATGGCGAAGAGCGGCGTCCCCTTCGCCACCGTCTGCCCCTCCTGGACGAAGATGCCGGTCACCCTACCGGATACCTGGGGGTAGATATTGATGTTTTCGCCGTCGGCCGCGTAACTCTCGATGATGCCGTTGGCGAATATTCCGTTGACGTAGGGATTGTAGTTGGTGGCCAGAGGGGGTTGCGGCGGCGTTTGCCGGCTATATATGTAGGCGCTGACCAGGCCGATGAGGATGCCGACGATGGCGAGCCCGAATAGTATCTTATTTCTCATGGTCCGCTCCTGCCCCAGGGACGATCCGGCCATCTTCCATGCGGATGATCCGCGTCGCGTATTCATAAATTCTGCTGTCGTGGGTCACGATGACGATCGCACGCTGCGTATTCAAAATATGCTCCTTGACGAAGGCGACGATTTTCCTGCCGGTGTCCCCATCCAGGGAAGCGGTAGGCTCATCGAAAATCAGCAGGTCCGGTTGGGCAACGATGGCGCGGGCGATGGCGACCCGTTGTTGCTCGCCCCCGCTGAGTTTGTAGGGCGGCAGGCTTTCTTTTTCCGCCAGACCGACGACCTGCAGCGTTTTGCGCGCCGCCGCCAGACTCTTGTCCCAGGGCTCGCGCCGGAGAATCAGCGGAATGGCCACGTTTTCCAGGGTGGTCAGGCGGGGAAAGAGATGGTAATCCTGAAAGACGAAACCGATGGTCTGCAGACGAAAGCCGGCCAGTGCGTCACTGCCCAGCTTCCAGATATCCGTATCCTTGACCACCACATCGCCGTCATCGGGGCGCAAGATGCCTGAGATGATGCTCAACAGCGTGGTCTTGCCGGATCCGGAGGGCCCGACGATATACAGCATCTCGCCGAAATTCACCGCGAAGCTGACATCGCGCAGCGCGTAGGTCTGGTTCGGTGCCTCGCCAAAGGATTTGGTGATATCCCGCGCGGTCAGGATCATGCTAACCCCGGAAGACATCAAAGGGGTCGATGCGGATGACCTTGCGAATGCCGATATAGCTCGAAAAGGCGGAAATGATCAGGACCATGATCAGGGCCAGAAACAGGTTTTCGTAAGTGACCATGGCGGCGTAGTTGGCGATCTCCACTTTGGAGATGGCAATCATGGTGGAAGACAGCAGCACGCCGAAGCCGAAACCCAGGAACCCCACGACCAGCGACTGAAAGACGATCATCTGGATCAGTTCGCCGCTTTTGGCGCCGATGGCCTTGAGAGCGCCGAAATGCTCCAGATTGTCCAGAACGAACATGTAAAAGGTCTCTCCGGCGATGGATAGTCCTACGAGAAAACTGATCAGAGTCATGATCAGGATGCTGGTGCCCATCCCGGTCTGAAATTCATAGAAGCGGTCGTTGCGGGTGATGAATTGCCGATCGGTCAAGGCCAGATAGCCCAGTTGCTTTACCTGCTGCTCGATGGCGGCGATATCCCGGGTGCTTTTCGGCTGCACCAGGATGTAGGAAATCAGGTAGCGGGTGGAGGGCAGGTCCTGGGTGGCGCGGTTATAGGTGGTATACAGGGTCGGCAAACCGAACAGGCCGGACACCGGGGTGTGGGCCAGGGCCACGACAACCGCGCGATGATCATTGATCTCAAAGCTGGTGCCTATTTTGGGGCTGCCCAGTTTGGCGTAGTTGGCGTCCTTGACCATGATGAAAGCGTTGTTCCTGTAAATATCCAGAATATTGCCGGAGATGATCGTCGGTCGGCCGAACAGGCTGGCGTCGTCCAGACCGATGATGGTGGCGGACTGATAGGTGCCGTCATTGAGCTTGACGAGGCCCGCACCCACATAAAAGGGCACCGCAAACTTGACGCCGGGTATGCTGCGCACCGCGTCCAGCACATAGTTGGGCATGGGGATACTGTTTTGCGGGGTTCGGACGGCGGGGTCCATCACCCACATCCTGGCACCGACATTCACGATGTTGGCCGCGGATTGATAGAGGATGCCGGAGAACATGGAGGTCATCTGCATCATCAGAAAGACGGAGAAGGTGATGCCGATGACCAGGGTGGCGAATTTGCCTTTGTCGTTGAGCAGCAGTTTCAGGGCGATGCGGAGCAGGCCGTTCATGGCTGAATGCCTTTTGGTGCGCTGCCCCTGTGCGTGATGCTGATCGCACCCATAGTTCTCCAACCTCCGCCTGATTCCAGACAACCCCGATCCTGCCGGCCCGCCAGGTAGAGATGACGCCTCCTCGCAGCCATCGTGTCACGATGCGCGATCTGCTCGCGTAAAGAAGGATAGGGGTGCACCACGGGATGCGCAAGGTGCATGGGTGACCGTCGCCCGTGCGTCGGTTCGGCGCTGTGGATTTGAAGCCGCCCCCGTGGGCGTTTACACTGCAGAGCAGCGCGGGGCCTGGTTGTTCCGGCCGACAATCTTTTCCGGGTGGAGAGCTTCTAAATGAGCACAGAAAATGCGGATGGCAGAGAAATAAAGCGCTTCGTCCTGGCGATCACTACTGCACGCACACGCAGAGGGCGGTACATGAAAACGGCAACGTTATTTGTCTCTCTTATTTCCAGCCTGCTGATTCCCATGGGGGTCCTCGTCATCTATTACCTGTGGAAGCATGGCAACCAGATTCTGGACGAACAGCGCGGGGCGATCCGTCAGGGTATGAACACCGGCGAGGCGTAGGCGTAGCCCGGTGCCGGAGGTGGCGGCATGCTGCGTCTACCAACCCGGAATGCTGTTCAATCCTCCGTAAACTCCCAACCCCCCCGCCAGAATCACCACGAACAGCACCAGCCAGAGATAGGGGCCGCGCAAGCGGTGTTCGGCGGGCAGCGCCTTGATGGACAGGGCCACCAGAAAGCCCAGCACCAGGGGCAGGAGCAGCGCATTCATCACTTCGACCCCGATGTCGAGGCTGACGAGGTCGGGGATGGTGATCACTGCCGCGGCGCCAGCCGCGATGATGGTGGTGTAGATCCCGTAAAACCAGGGCGCATCTTTGGGGTGATGCTCCAGGGAGTGGCGAAAGCCGGTGACTTCCCCCCAACCCCAGGCCCCGGCGAGGGAGGCGACGATGGCCGCCACCATACCTGCCCCAAGGATGCCCAGGGAAAACACAATCCGTCCCCAGGTGTTGCCGAGATAGGGAATGATGGCCTCCGAGAGCTGATGCACCGTATTGAGGGGTGCGTTGGGGTTGAGGCGGCCAATGGTGGCGGCTGTGGCGATCAGCACCGCCGCCATGATCGCCTGGGTAATGATCGCGCCGAACGCGGTATCCCAACGGGCATGGCGGTAATGTTCGGGGTGCAGACCCTTATCAGCCACTGCCGACTGCTGGTAGAACACCATCCACGGCATGATGACGGCACCGATATTGGCGGCGACCAGCATCATGTAGTGGTCGTTGGTGATGGGGGCGTGCAGCAGGCCATCCAGGATTTCATGGATGCTGGGATGACTGGCCCAGGCGATACCAAAAAAGACCAGCTCAAAGAGACCCATGATCAAGGCGATGCGTTCGACGCGTCGATACGAACCGGTCCAGACGACGGTCAGCAGGGTGGCTGCGGCCAGGGCAACCCCGACCCAGCGCGGCAAGCCATAGAGATGGCTGACGCCCGCGACTCCTGAAAATTCCGTCAGCAAGGCGCCGGTGGTGGCGATACTGAGACCGGCGACGGAGAGATAGGCCCAGCCTTTCCCGAAGGTTTCGCTAATCAGTTCGCCGTGTCCCTTACCCGTAAAAATGCCGAGACGGACCGTCAGCTCCTGCACGATGTAGAGAATAGGCATGAGGACGAATTGCAGGAGCAGCAGCTTGAAGCCCCATTGTGCGCCACTCTGGGCGGCGGTGATGATGCTGCCGACGTCGGTATCGGCGAGCATGACCACCAGGCCGGGACCCAGTACCGCGAGGAAGATACCCCAGCGCGAGCGATGGGCCAGGGATTGGATATTGCGGGCAGCGGGCGCAGCAGACATGGAATGATCCGTATTTACATTGGTAGACGAGAATGATTCCCGTTTATTGATGCCTTGTCAAGCATCAGGCCGTCCGAAAAATACCCCTAAAAGGAGCTTGTGGCCAGCCCCGGCGCGACCGTTCCATGGTCGGGAAATGCAAGCTTCGCGATGAGCCCGCCGGTTCGGGCGTTGGCGAAACGCAGCGTACCGCCGTGCAAAGCCATGATGCGCCGGCAGATGCGCAGGCCGATGCCGGAACCGTGCCCGGACTGACGGGGCAGCGTGCCGCTGTTCATCGCTTCTATATCCCGTTCAGGTACGCCGGGGCCGTGGTCGCGTAGACGGATTTCGGTGCTGTCCGGATGGCGGATGATCTGGACGTCCAGACGCCCGCCACCATACCGTCTGGCGTTGTCGAACAGGTTGCGGAACACTCTTTCCAGCGCGAAAGGGCGGCAGCGCAGGGGCGGCAAGGCGGTCGCCTCGGCAGCATGTTCTACCTGTACCTCCAGACCGTAGCGTTCGCGACCCGTTTCGGCCATTTCCATTACCCAGTCGGTCACCTCTACCCGGATGACTTTTTCCTCGTCTCCGCTGCGTACCAGGGTCAGAAACTTGTCGATGGTCTCGTCCATTTCACTGACGTCCACCAGCATGGCCGCTTTCCCGGCCAGCAGATCGGGGTCCTGAAGATGCAGGGTCAGCAGCAGACGCGACAGGGGCGTCCGCAGTTCGTGGGAAATGCCGGTGAGCAGCAGAGTGCGTTCTTCGTGCAGGCGGTGCAAATCCTTGGCCATGCTGGTGATGGCCTGTTCCAGGTGGCGTACCTCCAGGGGGCCGCCAATGGGTGCGAGGGACTCCGGCATGTCGCCTCGGCCGATGCGCGGCGCTTCCGCCGCCAGGCGGGCCAAGGGGCGATTGATCTGGCGAACGATGATCCAGGCGCCGAGCAGGGTGCAAAGGGCGATGATCCCTAGGCGTATGAACATGAAGCCCCGGCCGCCGAACTCCATGGGGGAAACGCGCAGACCCAGCCAGGGCTGGTGGTAGTCCCCGCGAATCCACATCCAGGTGGTATGGGCATCGGCGGGGCCGACCCGGAGTGCTGCGCCGGGGGCAATCCGAGCCAGATAACGGGCGCTTTGGCGCAAAAAATAGTTGTTGGCGGGGGTGCCGGGCATAACCTGGGGTGATCGCCACTGCAGGGTGCCGATGGCGCTGTGATCGGCGCCGGCCGCAATCAGGGCGTGGTCAGTCTGCCAGAGAAATTCCGCGAAGCGTTCGGCTGCGGGATTCAGCACGTACTGATGAAACAGGACATAGACGGCGCCCTGGGTCCCCAGCAGTAAAACCGCGAGCAGGAGCAGTGTCCGACCCAGAGTGCTGCGCGGCCAGAAACTCCGCATGCTCAGGGTTCCGCGACGAACAGGTAACCATGACCCCAAACCGTGCGGATGTGCCGGGGTTGGCCGGGGCTGCCGTCGAGCAGGCGGCGCAGGCGGGAGATCTGCATGTCGATGCTGCGGTCATCGTTTTCGAGTTGACGGCCACGGGTCAGCCACATGAGTTTTTCGCGGGTCAGGGGCTGGCCTTCATGCTGAATGAGGGTTGCGAGGGTCTGGAACTCGGCACTGGTGAGGGACAGGGCTTTCCCGTCACGCAGGATCTCCTGCCGGCTCATATCCACGCTAAAAGGGCCACACTGAAAGGGGGCGGTCGCCATGCCGGGTGGTCGGTCGGCCCCGCGGACCCGGCGCAGAATCGCCTGGATGCGGGCCACCAGTTCGCGGGGATGAAAGGGCTTGGCGAGGTAGTCGTCGGCGCCCATCTCCAGTCCCAGAATACGGTCTACTTCATCACCCCGCGCGGTGAGCATGAGGATGGGGACATCATGATGCTGGCGCAGGCGCC
>JAMCRJ010000019.1 GCA_023381645.1 Gammaproteobacteria bacterium | reverse complement strand
CGCTTCCATGCTGGCGCCTTCCGGCAGTGGCGCCGGCAGCATGACACTGTCGTCGATGCGAACGAAGCGCAGGGCGGTACTGTAACTGTCGAAGTGACAGAAGATCAGGCGATTGCGTTCGAGAAGACCGGATGCGGGCATTGGGTATTCCTGTTTCGAGGGGGTGATGGTGGGGTTAGCCGATGGTGATGATCAGCGGTTCCAGCCCGGCCACAGTGGCCTCGATCACGTCGCCTTTCACCACCGGGCCCACGCCGGCGGGGGTGCCGGTGAAGAGGAGATCGCCGGGAAAGAGTTCGACTTGATTGGACAGGAAATGGACGATCTGCGGAATCTTCCAGAGCATGTCGCCGACATCGGCGCTCTGGCGGATTTGACCATTCACCTTGAGTTCGATCTTGCCGCGAGCGATGGTCCCGGAATAAAACTCGGGCGTGATGGCCGTGCAGGGCGCCGAGTGGTCGAATGCTTTGGCCATCTCCCAGGGCTGGCCCTTTTCGCGGGCGGCGCGTTGCAGGTCGCGGCGGGTCATGTCCAGACCCACGGCATAGCCGAACACATAGTCATCATCGACCTTATCCATGGGGATATTTTTGCCGCCCTTGTGTAGCGCCACCACCAGTTCCACCTCGGGCTGCAGGTCGGTAGTGCCCGGCGGATAGGGCAGCACTGAATTATTCCGCAGGATGGCGCTGGCGGGCTTCATGAAAAAGAAGGGTTCGGTATCGGGCGCGCTGCCCATTTCCCGGGCGTGATCAGCATAGTTCTGCCCGACGCAAAAAATGCGTCGCACCGGGAAAGGGTTGCTGGACATGGCGTCCAGCGTCACGATAGGGGCGGGCGGGAAGGCGTAGTTCATGGACGGGCTCCTGTGTCCGGTGAAATGGCGGGATAACAGGCATCTGCTCCCATTTCTTGATAACTGATCCTGAAGCGGGATTCAATGTGCTTTTCATCAAGGATTCGGTCGCGGCACTCGGGGTAACGTTGTACCAGACGGTTTCGGTGCGTCTGCCAAACGTGGAGCAGGGCGCGGCGGGCCGCCTCCCGATCCTCGCCGGTGCCCTGAAAGGTGAAATGATGGGTGCGCATTTCCGCCAGAACAAAGCAGTTTGCGCTTTCCGTTGTCATCGATAGCCTTCCTCCCGCAGTACACGCTGCACGGCAGGCCTGGTCCGCAGGCGTTGGTAGTGGGCGTCGCAATGTTCAGGTAGTGGGATGCCCAGCCGGTCTGCCCAGAACTCCACGTAAAACAGCGCCGCATCGGCGATGGAGAAGCCGCCGGTGACATAATCCAATCCGGCAAGGGCATCATTCAGGATGGCGAATCCCTGATTGACGATTTCCCTTCCGCGCGCCTGCACGGCTGCGTGATCGGCGGCGCTGGGGGTGAAGGTGTCCGTAATGAAAATGCGGGCGAAGCCCTGGCCGTGCAGGGTGCCGACAGCATAGTCCATGACTTCCAGCACGCGCGCCTCGCCGTCGGGATACTCTGGCAGCAGTTTCGCCTTGGGGTGGGTGCGTGCCAGCCACCAGGCGATGGCCTGGAATTCAGTCAGCGCCGTGCCGTCCTGACGCACCAGGGTGGGGATGGTGGACTTCGGATTGATGGCGCGGTACCCGGGCTTGTGGTGCTCGCCGGCTGGCAGATTGACGATCCAGGCCTCGAAGGGGAGATCCAGTTCTTCCAGCAGAATATGGATGCCGGTGGAGCACGATCCGGGGGTCATGTAGAAGCGCATGGCCATCAGTTGTCCTCTTTAAACCATTCCGGCTGGTTTTTGCGGTACACCCGCAGCCACATCAAGGTATCTGGTGCCAGCGCGCGCACCGCGAGCCAGAGCAGGGTGTCCTCTGCTTTATCACTGATTGCGAGGCGCTGGTCAAGGATGCGCCAACCTTCCCAGTCTATTTCCGCCAACAGGGCGTGGATCTCTGGCGACAGGAGCAGGGCGGACCTGCTCATGAGGCGAAGCTGGCGTCGCGTTTCTGCGCGGGTGAGGCGCGACGCGAGAAACTCTTCCTTCTCCAACCCTTCAGTCAGTGTGAGTACGGCAGTCCCCGCCTCTTCCATCGCGTTGAAGGGCGAGTTGCTCAGCATGGGTGTATCGCCATACTCAATATGCCGTCAGACCATCGGCATAGGCGCGGACGACGGAAGCGCCTACCAGATCGTGAGGGTCCAGTTCGCCGATCTTTTCCAGGATCTCCCGACATTTGTCCAGTTGCTTGCGGCGTAACAGGATGAAACTCAGGGCCTTCAGGGTGAAGAGATAAAAATGGGCAGGGCTGTGAATCACGGACCAGTCTGCCGTGCCTGGAGCGAGGTGCTGCCAGTCGGGGGAAAAACCACCCAGTCGCGCGCCTCTGTCCATGGCGTTGCGGGCTATCTCTTCGGCCTCTGCCAATCGGGACTGACGAAACAATAACTTGTATAGGGCAAAATAGGCGGGTAGATAATCCGGATCATTCAGGAGATGGTGCCTCAGCAGTTTTTCCACCTCGACCGGATGCGTGGTTCTGCTCAGTGCCGCCTCCAGCAGCGAGGCCGCCTGTCCGGCGGGGTCGCCAAAGGGCAGGGTGATCTCTCGGAGGGCACCGTCAGGGCTCATTGGACCAAGCCTCCAAACCTAACCAAACTTGAAGAGGATGCCGTGACCACCCCGTGGATAGGACCAGTCCACGTTGTGGTGTTCGGAACAGATGACCCGGCAGGTGCCGCACTCCAGGCATCCGTCCGTGGTCAGCGTGACCTCATGCTTCTCATCCGCCACATAACAACCTGCCGGACAGACGAAGGTACAGGACTGTGTTTTACAATCATCGGCACAGACCTGGGGATCGCTGATCTGGATATGCGGCCGGCCTTCATCGACCCGGTAGCGGTTTTGAAACAGCTTCTCTTCGATCTTGATCATCGTGTTGCCCTCCACATGCGGTAAGCGTCTCCCACCAAACCCCATAACGAGCGTTGCTGTACAAAGCTGCCCCGAATGGTCTTTTCCTTGCTGTGCTTATCCTGACCATCGACCATCAGCATGGTATGCGCGGCGCGGTTGAGGAGTTGCGGATATACCGAAAAGAAATGCGGATTGCCGTGTAGGATATCAGGCAACTCCTTGTACTTGCGCAAATCTTTCATGACGAAACTGTCGTCCAGCGCGGTTTTGTAACGGGCAAGATGGGGGGCCGTACAGGGGAGATTCATCTCTTTCAGCGCGATAACCGTTTCTGCGGCCAGTCGGCCACTGGTCATCGCCAGGTTGGAGCCTTCACGGTGGACCGCATTTACCAGTCCGGCACTGTCCCCCGCAATCATCCAGCCCTCGCCGTAGAGGGTCGGAACGGCCTTGTAGCCCCCTTCGGGAATCAGGTGGGCGGCATATTCCTTCATTTCTCCCCCCTCGATCAACGGGGCAATGGCCGGATGCGCCTTGAGTTCTTCGAGGAGGGTATAGGGCGCGATGCCTGCATTTTTGAAGTCGGACAAGAGGCAACCGATACCCAGCGTGATGGATTCCTTGTTGGTATAGAGGAAGGCGGTGCCGACCATGCCGTGGGTGACGGCACCGGCGATCTCAATGACCACCCCTTCGTTGCCCTTGATGTTGAAACGGCTCTGGACGATCTCCTCGGGCAGAAAGTGAATTTCCTTGACCGCAAGCGCGACGTTTTTGGCTTCGAGTTCGCCATGGAATCCGGCTTTTTTGGCCAACAGCGAATTGACGCCATCCGCCAGGATCACCACATCGGCATAAATATCGCCTCCCTCACGGTCGGTACGGACGCCGATGACCTTTTTGCCTTCCTGGATGAGCTCGGTGACCGTCGTCTCGCAGATGACCAATGCCCCCGCCTCCTTGACCTTTCCGGAGAACCACTTGTCGAAAGGCGCCCGGAGGATGGTATAACGATTGGGCTGGTCGCTGTTGAAGGCATCCGAGCGATAGTTGGTGCCGATGAAGGATTTTTCATCCAGCACCCACATGCGCTGTTCGATGATATGGCGTTCCAACGGGGCATCGTCGCGGAAATCGGGAATGATGCGTTCCAGCGCGTCGGCGTAGAGAATGGCCCCCTGGACGTTTTTGGTGCCGGGAGTTTCACCGCGTTCCAGTTGCAATACGCTCAGACCCGCCTTGGCCATGGTATACGCGGCTGCATTACCGGCGGGGCCGGCACCTACCACAATGGCATCAAATTTTTCGGCCATGTCATGACTCCTGTAATTAACTGGCCCGGCGGTTCACAGCCAGACGGCTGCGAAAGGCGTCGGTGAGAACGGGAAGGATCTGCACGGCGTCTCCGACAATGCCATAAGTGGCAAAATCGAAGATGGGCGCATGGGGATCGTTGTTGATGGCGATGATGACGTCGGAGGCTTCCATGCCAACGCGGTGCTGAATCGCCCCGGAGATGCCCGCGGCAATATAAAGCTTGGGACGCACGGTCTTGCCCGATTGCCCGACCTGGCGATCAGCGGGCAGCCAGCCGGCATGGGTCACCGGACGTGATCCGCCCACTTCGGCGCCGAGCACAGCGGCCAGGTCCCAGATCAGGCGAAAGTTTTCGGCTTTGCCCATGCCCCGGCCGCCCGCCACGATAATGTCGGCATAGGCGAGCTGCGCCTGCTCCTGGGCCTCGTCGGGGATGAACTCCAGGACTTTGGCGATGATGTCGTCTTCCTGCATCTGCAGGTTTTCAGAAATGAACCGACCACTGCGTTCTGGCAGGACATCGGGCATGGCCATGACCCGGGGGCGGATGGTGGCCATTTGCGGGCGGTAGTTCAGGGTCTGGATGGTGCAGAGCAGGCTGCCGCCAAAGGTCGGACGAGTGGCGAGTAGTCCGCGATTGTCCGGGTCAATGGCGAGTTCTGTACAGTCTGCGGTCAAACCCGTGAGCAGAGTGGTCGCCACACTACCGGCAAGATCGCGGCCCAGGGTGGTGGCGCCCAGTAGCAGAATCTCCGGCTGGTACTTGTTGACCAGGTCAGTCATGGCCTTGGTGTAGGGTTCGTTGCGATAGTCCGTGAGAACGGGATCGGCCACGATATAGGCCACATCGGCACCATAGGTGAAGGCGCTGCGGGCGGCGGCGGCAAGTTCATCGTTGCTGCCGCCGAGAATGACGGCGCCCAGATCGACATTCAGAATATCGGCCAGCTTGCGCCCTTCGCCCAGTAGCTCCCAGGACACCTGGTGTACCTGACCCCGTTCCATTTCGACAAACACCCAGATCCCCTTGTAGGCGGCCAGGCGGGGGTCCAGTTCCAGGCGCTTCTTGCCTTTGGGCTTTGCGGGTGCGGCAGTGTTCTCGCTCATGCGAATGCTCCTTGTGCGTTTATGGGGTGATCAGGCCGAGTTCCTGCGCCAGGCGCGGGTGCTGGCTGCTGAGAATATCCAGGATGGCGTTGGCGGTGCCGTCGGCGTCCAGATCGGCGCCGATCATCTGTGCTTTCACCGCCCGGGGCTTGGGGGTGAATATCTTGCTGACCACCGTGGGCGAGCCCTTGAGGCCGATTTTGCTGACATCCTCAATGCCGGCGCGCTCTTTATTCCATTTCGGCACCTCAAAGCGGGCCGAGCGAAACATATCATCCATGCCGGCGAAGCGGATCTGGTTGCTACCCTCCAGCATGGTGATCAGGGCGGGCAGGCGGGTCCGGATCACCTGTACACCACCTTCGGAACGGCGCCGTACGGTAATGCTGCGTTCCGCAAGGTCCAGCGTATCGATCGCGGAAACATAGGTGAGGAGTTGCAGGCCCAGGCGCCTGGCAACGCCAGGTCCCACCTGTGCGGTATCGCCGTCAATGGTCTGCTTGCCTGTAAACACCAGATCTACGGGATGTTCCTCACCAATTTTGCGGATGGTCTGTGCCAGGGCAAAGGAGGTTGCCAGGGTGTCGGCACCGGCGAAGGCGCGGTCGGTCAGGAGTATCACGTCGTCGGCACCATAGGCGATGGCCTTGCGCAGTGCGTCTTCCGCTTGGGGTGGCCCCATGGTCAGCACGGTGACTCGTCCACCGAAGCGGTCCTTGAGGCGCAAGGCCTCTTCGATGGCAAAAACGTCGAAGGGGTTGATGATGGCGGGTACACCCTGCCGCATGATGGTGTTGGTGACCGGATGCACCCGGATCTGGGCGCTGTCGGGAACCTGTTTGATACAGACGACAATGTGCATGGTGTACTCCTGTTACCGACCTGTCGGTGATCTGAAGATGCTGTTGCCCTGATCCAAGCAATCTTCATTCCAGATACGGCTGTCTTGTTAATTTCAAGATAAACAGCCTTTTGGCTAAATTGCACCAGAAAAACAACGCAAGCAGCGGATGTAGGCTTTGCGACAAAATGCATGCTTTATCACGGCTGGCTCGAGTGGATCCCGGCCGGATTCGCGACAGAATTTGTCCGGCACCGCCGGTTTGATGAGGCCCGGGCACGCAAGCGGTAACAAAGCGTACAAGATGTTCAATCTCCTACAGGACCTCTTACAGGACGAAAAGATATAACCACATGATGATATTATGGTTATTCATTGGCACCATTATTGCTTGATGTGTCGTTGTTGCCGTCCCTATCGGACGGAGCTATATTCGGACAACTATATCACATTCGGGGCATGCTTCTGCTGTCTCGGTTCGGTTTCGCTGGGGATGCGCGCCATGCGTCATATCCGGCTATATATGGAGGGGGAAAATGAATATGGAACAGGAAAGTTCTGCCGTCCTGAAGTTGTCCGTTCACAATGATGCTGTCCTCTCGGAACAGGGTCCGCACTGCCCCGGCTCGGAGACGCTGGATATCCGTCATTTTGGGGAGGAGGAATCCATGGTGCGCCCCGCCGTTACCGATATGCGGTTTCCCGAAGTGATTTTTCCCACCAGCCGGGTAGCGCGGGTGGCCGGGGTGGAAAAAGTCCGGGAACTGGTCGTGGAGCATCACCGGCTCATCTGGCACAGTCCGCTCCAGCCCATCTTTGGCAGCAATGAAAAGCACTTCTGGAAGGCCGTGGAATTGACAGCGGATTTCCATGCAGAGGTCTGCGGTGGGCCGAAGTTGTATACGGAACGCAAAGGTCATCCCCATCTGCGCGAACGGCACTTTCCTTTCACCATCCGAGAGAAGGACCGTGAACTCTGGCTGGATCTCTACATACAGGCCCTGCGCAATGTCGCATTCCCGCTGGAGGTGGCGGAGGAATACTGGCGCTGGGTGGAATCCCTGTCCATCCGCATGATCAACCGCCGCACCACCTTCGCGGAACCGGTGCGGGTGCCCTTCAGCCATATCGCCGAACAGTTGGCCTGAGGAGAGAGCCATGCAGCATTTTGCGCGCACTGCATTATATATGTCCGTAGCCAGCGTTTTGGCCTGCGTCCCGTCCGCCGACGCCGATAGCGCCCTGCCAAAACTCGGCACCGTGACCGTGGAGGGGCATCAGAAAAATACCCTGGAAAGCCCTGCGAGCGGCGCTGAGCAGGGGGCTACCATCAGCGGCCATGCATTGGACATTCTCGGTGGAGCAGGGCAGACCAATCCGTACGCCGCCGTCTCCCTTCTGCCGTCGGTCATGGCCCAGAACCCGGATCCCTACGGTCTGGCCAACGTGCCAGGCGGCAACAAGGGTATACGCATCCGGGGGGAGCGCAATCCCCACGGAGGGATCGGCACGGTTGAGGGATTACCCCTGTCCGCCGTCAACCCCGGCCCCGGCGAACAGTTTCTGTTCGACATGGAAAACATCCGCAGTGTCACGCTGTTGTCACCGCCCTTTCCGTCGGACAAACTGGCCGTATTCACCACCCAGGGCTATCTCAACAGCAATGTGCTCTGGCCCAGGGCCAAGTTTGGCGGCGAAGTGGATCAGAGCTTTGGATCCTATAATTTTCATCGCAGCTTCATCCGGCTGGACTCGGGTACCTTGCCTACCGGCACCCGCGTCTTCATCTCCGGATCCTATACCCATGCGGATCAGTGGCGCGGCCCGGGCGCATCACCGGACTATCGCTATAACGGTGAGATCGGCATCAGCCAGGATTTAGGCCGTACCCTGAGCGCCAAGGTTTATGCAGCCTACGGTTCCATGAAGGAGAATAATTATCTGCCTCTGACGTATACCCAAGCCAGCAATCTGGGGCAGTACTACAACCTTGGCTATAACAGCGCACTCACCGGGAATGCCGCCAACGACGTGAATTATTACGGATATAACCGGCAGAAATTCCAGGATTACGCGGTATTCGGGGAACTCAACTGGCATCCCGATGATCAGAACACACTCGTTATCAAGCCCTTCTACAGCCAGGAAAACGGCTATTACCTGCAGGGGTTGGATAACCTCGGGGGTAAACCAGGTTTGCGAGATTGGGTCATCGACCATTCTCTCTATGGCGTGGTGGCCCAATACGATACCCAATGGAATGGTAATCACTTTTCAGTTGGTTACTGGTTTGAAAATCTAACTCCTCCCGGACCCCCCACGGATTTCAAGATTTATCGTCTGGTCAACGGCCAGCCCGTTTTTGGCGGTTATGGCCTCTTGGCACGCGCTACGGCGGACCACGTCTTCAACAGTCCCTATTTCCAATGGCGGCGGAGGGTCGGTCCCGTAACGTTTACAGCAGGCGCTCGTTATCTGATGGAGCAAACGCCGTCCTTCAGCGTCTACAATACCGCGGGGATTCCTGACGCATCCTATGCCAATGCCTTGAATCTGGCCACCTCCATCAATCCAGCCCGCAGTGTGGAGGGTAGAACCTTCTATCAATGGCTACCTTATTTTTCGGCGGTTTATGCAGTCAACCCAGACCTGGATGCGGTCTTTGCCTATGGTCGCAATAATGGTGCTCCCGCCTTCAACAATTGGCCCTCCGTACAAATGAACATTGCTGCTTTTCAAAAGGCTGGGGTGACCGCGCAGCGTGCCTGGGATCAACTGGCGCCGGAAACCTCCAACAGCTTCAGTCTGGGGCTCAAATGGCACGAAGCGGCGTGGTATGTGAATCCCACCTTTTTTTACGCCACCTATCGCAATAAATATGTGAATGCCTACGACCCGTTGGTGGGTATCAGCTACGATCAGAACGCGGGCGTGGGTCGCGCCTGGGGCTTTGAACTGGCGGCCGGAGCCAAGCTCTGGCATCGGCTGTCCGTGTTCAGTAACTTGGCCTATGACCGCGCCTATTTCACTCAGGATCTGCGTACCGGCAGTGGCGCTTTCTTGCCCGTCACTGGCTTGCAGTTTCCTGACACGCCACGCTTCATTGGTAGTCTGGGTGCATTATACGAATATGGCCGGTTCAGTATTGCGCCCACATTGCAGTATATGGGGAGCCGCTATGCGGATACCCTGCATACCCAACCCTTGCCGGGCTATCTGCTGGCCAACCTGAACATGGGTTATCACCGGCGGATTACCCATGTGGGCGAGCTGACTGTGAATCTGAGTATCCTGAATCTCTTCAACCGCCACTATATCGGCCTCATCGACAGCAGCTATTTCAGCACCGCGGCATCTGGCGGTGCCAGTTTCTATCCCGGCGCGCCCATCACCGTCGCCGGGACGATAGGGCTACGTTTTTAGAGGCGCGTTATGGATCAACTATCGCAACCGCGTGGCTCCACCAAAACGCGTCCATTTCGTACATATCCAAGATAGGTTGGATCAGGAGCCGTCATGAAAATCAAAGCCGTCGTGCATTACACGGTGTACACGCTAATAATGGCCGCAACGATGAAGTCGAGCCTCGTATGGGCGGAAGACGGCGCAAACGCCCCAAAGCTCCAAGCCATTACCGTAACGGGGACCGGTCAGACACCCCTCGTGCTGCCGTCCCTGGGTGCAGGCACGGGTGCCACCATCCCCAACTCCAGCTTCGACCTCTTTCAAAGCCCCGGTGGGACCAATGTCTATAGCATCGTCAGTGGACTACCCTCGGTCATGGTGCAGACAACGGACCCATACGGCTTGTCCAGTGGCGGCCCTGTGGGCATCAGCATCCGTGGTGAAACGAGCATCAAAGGGGCCATCGGCACCGTGGATGGCATTCCCATCTCCGCCATCGATCCGGGAGCGGGCCAACAATTTTTATTCGATAGCGAAAACTTGCGGAGCGTCACCCTCCTGACACCCCCTTTCGCGCCAGAGCATATTTCCGTATTCACGCAGGAAGGATATCTCAACCGGAACATTCGCTGGGCGGCGGATCATTTCGGCGGCGAAGTCTCCCAAAGCGCCGGTTCCTTTGGCTTTCACAAAACCTTCATGCGTTTGGACTCTGGGTTGCTGCCCACCGGCACCAAGTTTTTCATTTCATCCTCCTATGCCCATGCCGACGCCTGGCGCGGGAATGGAGCCGCCCCGGATTATCGGTACAACGGTACC
The DNA here is from genome assembly GCA_023381645.1 of Gammaproteobacteria bacterium. The sequence goes on along the minus strand of JAMCRJ010000019.1, from coordinate 1,496 downwards.
TTGGGCGTCACCCAGCAGATCACCCGTCGGCTCACGGCAAAACTCTTTGCCGTCTACGACGACATGAAGGGCGCCAGCTACCTTCCCCTCACCTACGCTCAGGCATCCAATCTCGGCGCCAATTATAACCTGGGGTACGACTCGAACCCGCAAAGCCTCAATTATTCCGGATACAACCAGCAAAAATTTCAGGACTATGCCTTGATGGGTGAAATTCGCTGGCGCACGAGTTCCCATGGCACATTGCTCATAAAGCCTTTTTACAATCAGGAAAACGGTTACACCATGGGTACGGGACTTCCGGGAGTAAAACCCAATCAAATTGGTTATTGGAGTATCAATCACCATCTGTATGGCGTCCTGGCCAAATATGATTTTCATTATGCCCAGACGAAATTCTCCCTGGGGTACTGGTACGAAAACATTCAGCCGCCAGGCCCCCCCACTGCGGTCAAGGCGTTCAATATTGCTCCTGACGGCTTGCGATTCAGCAACTGGACTCCGTTGCTGGTTAATCCTGTATCCAACAACGTTTTCAACAGCCCTTATTTTCAGGCGAAGCGAGCATTCGGTCCGGTGACGGTCACCGCCGGTGTCCGCTATTTAATGGAACAGATCCCTACGCTCAGTGTTTATAACGGCAGCGGGGTAGGAGATGTGTCACCCGGCCAGGCGGTTCGTGATGCGGCATTTAAATACACCATCAATGGCCATACGGATTATCAATGGCTCCCCTATATCGGTGCAGTCTACCGATTCACGCCGCATGTCAGCCTTACCGCTGCATATAGCCGGGACAATGGGGGTCCTGCTCTGGAGATGTGGCCGAAACTGGTGCTGTCCGGAATGCCGGTATCGGCGGCCCAAAACGCCTGGAACACAACGCGACCAGGTACGTCCAACGCTTTTTCCCTGGGTCTGGCCATTACTCATACGCGCTGGTATCTGCGCCCGGATGTGTTTTACACCACCTACGATCATAAGGACATCCCCATCAATGTACCGGGAACTTCCGCATTTTATAATCAGAACCTCGGCGTAGGGAAGGCCTGGGGTCTGGAAATCCAAGGCGCCGTCCAGCCGCTGGATGATCTTCAGATTTTCGGCTCTGCCGCTTATGATCGCGCCTACTTCACCCAAGACATCCCCGACGGCCAAACGATTCTTCCCGTCAGCGGATTGCAATTCCCCGATGTCCCGAAATTCCTGGCTACCCTGGGACTTCGTTATCGTTATCACCGATTCACGGTCAGCCCGCTTATTCAATACACGGGCCTGCGTTATGCGGATTCATTGCACACTCAGCCGGTGCCGGCCTATTGCATTACCAATCTGAATTTCGCCTATCATCAACCGCTACGGCATGTCGGCGAACTAACCGCAAGGCTGCAGTTCCTGAATCTATTCAATCGTCATTATATTGGCCTCATCAGCCAAAACTATGTGCAAACCGGAGCCAGTGCGGCGACTTTCTATCCCGGTGCGCCGCTGACTGT
>JAMCRJ010000043.1 GCA_023381645.1 Gammaproteobacteria bacterium | reverse complement strand
GTTTCAATCCACGCCCGGTTTATAAGCCGGGCGATACCGTATTGTTGCAACACATTGTTAATGAACAATTTTCTTTGCACGCGCCGCGAACGGCAGGCAGGGCCGCCTGAAAACCTATAAGGACCCCAAGGACTTCTAATAAAAACGGTAATAAAACAGTAGGATACGCGGCGCGCGAAAGGACGGGCTTTGAGACGCCGATCCGGGTTCGCGCATCAAACCATGAGGGGACCATTAAAGTCGATAGATCGGAAGGTTCCATATTGCTTGATACGCAGTTCGCTGGGTTCAGAAAGACGATAGAAGCGTAGATTATCCTCTTCTTCGTCTATTTCCGCCAGCAGCGTGCGCTCAAAAGCCTCATACTGCATTTGGTTGACCTGACATTCAAAAACAGATTTCTGCACACGCTGGCCAACCCGTTCGCAGGCTTTGGCCACGCGGCGCAGGCGCTTGCGCCCCGCCGCCGTTTCTGTAGAGACATCATAAGTGACGATGATAAGCACGATTACGCCTCCTCAACGGCTCAGGTACGGCAGATACCCAGTGGTTTCCCCACGGATGGCGCGCGCCATCAACCGTGCCTGCACAAAAGGTAACAATCCAATAGGCATCTTCTGGTCCAGGAGGGGATGGGTAATTTCCTCTTGTTTGCGCTCCTGCCAGGCCGCGACCACTTTGCGTCGACCTTTATCCCCCAGCAGGACAGCGTCACCCTCGCGCACTTCAAAGTCTCCATCGCTGAGTTGACCTCGGTTCACGAGTGTGAGTGCGAGCCGGTCACAGATGGGAGCGCGAAACTCCTCCTGCAAATCCAAGGCTAATGCCGCACGCCCAGGGCGGACTACATGTAAAAATCCCAGTTGCGGATCAAGACCGACGGTTTCCAGCGCGCTGCGACAGTCGTTCATCAGCATGGAGTAAAGAAATGACAGCAAGGCATTGATCCGGTCCAATGGTGGACGCCGGGTACGCCCACCCCACTGAAACTGCTCGCGCATGGCAGGCTTGACGATGCAATTGAACGCCGAGAAGTAACTGCGTGCGGCATCGCCTTCTATGCCGCGCAGCGCGTCTATGGTGGACGCTTCGGCGGCGGCACGCAGCGATGCGGCGAGATGATCGGCAGCTCCGGCGAGCTGCTTAGCGTCGTCCGCCGCTTTCGCCTCACGGGTGGCACGCAGGAGCACGGTTCTGCCATTACGGATTTTCCCGGCGACGCAGGCGCGCGCCAAGTCTCTGGTGATGTCAACATCGCCCGCTCCTCGGTGCTGGGCCTGACGTAACAGGATATTTCCGGAAACGGGTCCTTCCAGACGTGCCTTGAAGCGACCAAAACGATCCAATAAGACCAGCGACTTCCCCTCTTCCGCCAAACGGTGCATGAGGGCAGGCGATACCATTACGTCACCAAAGCATACCAGTGTCCCCACATGGTGCAGGGGGACTTGCAGACGCTTCTCATGATCTACGTCCACGCGCAAGGTGGTGTTGTCCAAATGCACGTAGGACTGGGGGGCCATGACGTAAAGGGTGTTTTGAATTTGCTGCATAATGGAATCCCCCTACATCACGGACCGATTTCGTCATCCGGCGAAAACAGGTACTGTTTCAGCCGGTCCATTTGGGTTTGCTGCGCCAGCAGCTCCGGCTGGCAAATTTCTCGCAGTGAGCATTCCCGACACCGCGCGTCGTTTACTGGCGGTGGGAGGATGCCGGAGGCGAGCATGGCGCGAATCGCCTCGGCGGTTTCTCTGACGAGGGCGCGCAAATCCTCGGTGATGTCCACCTCGCGCCGTCGGTGACTGCTGGCATGGTAAATGGCGCCTTGGGGTACAGGGCGCCCGAGCATATCTTCCAGACACATAGCCTGGGCGGCAAGCTGAATATCGTCATGGATGCGGCCACGTTTACGGCCATGCTTGAACTCTACGGGATATATCCTGCCATCCGGGTGAAACTCTACCAAGTCTGCCTTACCGATCAGACCAAAACGATCTGACCAGAGGGGCAACGCCCGCTCCACCCGCACGCCGCGCTTCACCTCATATCCCGGCGTATCTACCAGATGATGCACCGCCTGCCCGCGCGCCGTATGGACGTTGTCCTCAAATTGCTGCTCCAGATGGATCAACCCGCACTGACGCGGGCAGTAAATCCAGTGCTGGAGGGCAGAAAGGGGGACGGGGTCTTCGGTGGCTTCCATGATCAGGCCCCATCATCTCTCAAACAACAAATCCAACAGCGCCTCACGACTGACGCCGCGATGTGCGGCCACTGCATCCAGGATGGCGGCCAGTGTTCCCAGGCGAAGCGGATCGTGACGGGAACAGTGATGTGATGCTCGCCTTGTACCGCACAGGTCAGGCGCATGTGGCTCCCGGTCTGCCGCGTGACGGTATAACCCACGCGTCCGAGCCGTCGGGCCAACTCAGTGCCGGTGAGATCACGCGGCAGCCTCATGCCACCAGCACTTCTTCGCGGGTAATATGCAGGCGAATAAGGCTGGGGCACTGCGCATCCTCAAAATGGCAGTGCACCGCATCCCGCACCAGCGCATGTAACGCGGGCAGATCATCGGCTTCGGTGAAAATATCCGTACCAACAGCACGGGCTATGAAGCCACCTTCTGGGGCCTCTTCAACGATAAAGTGGATTTCGGACATGGTGCTTTCTCCTCATGTTTTGCGAAGCAGCGTAACCCCTGATGGCATTTCTGTGTCATTCACGAACACTTCGTAATCGGCAAAGCTGCGGGGGACATCGACGGTGCGTGTTACATGAATGCGCTCAAACAGAGTATGTGCCGGCGCGTTTCCCAACTCAGAAGCGTGCCGAAACACATATAAACCCCGCGTGGTCATTTCGCCGCGCGCGGCGGAGCGGTCGTGCTCAAACATTTGCGTAAGTGCCTGCCAAAGCAACTCCAGATCATCTTCATCGAAACCCGTTTGCCCGGCGAGAAAGCTGGATACGAAGCCGTGTGCCATATAGAGCCCGTAAGGCACCGTAAATTTACGGCCCATGGTACGGTTATCGCCGCTTTGCTTTTCAGCTTCCGCCTCGGTCGCCACCGCCATACGGGTAATGGAGTGCTCCTGCGCGATTATGGGATCGACGGATCGGGCGAAGGTCATTTGCACCGGCCCACGCACCTGGCCGCAGTTGACCCCAGTGGACATGACCGCGCCAAAGGCGCGGACATCGAAGAAATTCAGACACATCCAGTCGCGGGCTTTGTTTACATCCTCACCGCCACCTTTGCGCTTTTTGTCCTTGGTCGCCTTTTTCTCAGAGACTTCGTCTGTCGCAGATTCAGCAGGCTCCACATCCAACTTCAGCGCGGAATAAGCGCGCTGGTTTTGCTGGTTAAGGATCGCTTTTTCACGCACATAGATCTCGAAGCGCTTTTCACCCGGCTGTGGGTCACGTACGTCCTGATCGCGTGTCATGGTCACGAAATTGCGTATTTTGCGTTTGAGCGATACATCAGTCACCAGGCCGTGACCGGTCTCGGCATCAAGGCGCGGCAGGTTTCCGGCATCCGGGTCACCATTGGGATTACCGTCTTTCACGTCAAACAGCAGCACAAAGTCGTAGCGATTACTGAGGCTCATTGGATTTCCTCCGGGGTCTTAGGTTCTGTTTTAACGAAAAAGGCTTGGCGCTGCTGGTAGTAACCGAGAGCGAAACGCGCCTGATCTGGAAGAGCAAGATGACGCGGCGGGAACGTATCGGCATCGAAACCATCCATGATCTCACCGATAAGTCGCTCACGGGTGATGGCGAAGCCTGCTGAGAGCTTGCCGAGGTGGGCCTTACTCAGACGTAGCAGGGTCGGAAATACGGCGGCAGGGGTACTGGACGCCGCACCATAATATCGGTCACGAATGGTAGCGTTGAGTTTTCCGGGGCCGCCAGCAGCATCCTCCTGGATACGTTCAAGCGTAGCGAACAGCCGTCCCAACCGATAGGCGGGGTTATTGTTGGAGGGGTCGAGCATGGGCGTGAACTCCTTCTCTGCGATTTTGCGAAAACGGATATGACGGTTAAGGCAGGCCTTGATAACAGCGGCACGTCCATAAGTCGGTTTTTGCTCTGCGCGACAACGCACTACAGCCAGATTGAGCAGCGTGGCCGGATAAGGCAGACCTTCAAGGATAGAGCGCATGACCTCGCCACCAAGGTTAGGTGGGATATTATCGGCCTTATTCAGCAATGCCACACCGGTCAGCAGACGAAACAGCGACAGATGCTCGGGATCATGCGGTGCATGTACAACACCCAAATCATCGAAGTGTTGTTTGATTCGCCCTGCTAACTCGGCGGCGGTAGCGGTTTCCCAAAAGCGGATGCTGATGCGCGCGGCGTTGGGAGCCAAGCCCAATATATGGAAGCGTGTATCTGGTCCGCCGACGCTGAACTGCCCTGACGCTACGGACGCGTACAGCGCCTTGATCGCGTCGGCGTTTTTGTCCGGGTTGTCCTTGGGCGGGTCGCCGAATAGATCGGCCATGGTGTTTTCGAGGTCGTGCGCCTCCTCGGCCCAGAATACCGTGGAGGCGTCACCAACCTGGATGCGTTGACGCGAATCACGCGCCAGCAAGTGGTTGAGCGCCGTGGTGTAGGCAAATACAGCGGCCTTGCCCAGCGGTGCATTCGCGCCCTGCGCCTTGCCGTAGGAACTGAAAGCGTCGAGGTTGAACGACACGATGTTCGCGCCCGAAGTCTGTGCGCCCCACACACCCTTGATCGCAGGATGCAGACGCTCAATGGCGGCAGGTGCGCCGCTGACCAGACACATGCCGTCGGGCACTTCTTGGGTTTGGTTGGCGGTGGCTGCAACCACTACAGGGCGTTGGCAAACCAGATCTAAGTCGCCGTGCAGACGAAAACTGATGATGGGGTTGCTGGCTTGAATGTCGGCCAGTGCGGCAAAACCCGTGAGCATTTCTGGAGAGAGGCCACCAAGAAAAGCCAGCACGGCGCGGATACCGGCGTCTGCCTGCACAGTGTCGGGTAAGGCGGCGATCTCGTCACGGAATTTCTGATGCATCGTCAGCAGGCGGTCGAGGTAGTCGGCCTCCTTGTTTTCCAGGCGACTTTTTTCGTGTTTTTTGGCATCCGGGATGCCGAGCACGTATTCTGCGTTATCCCACAGCAGGTTAGCCGCCACGCCCGAGGTTTTCTTGACACCTTGAGGCACCAGAAAACGCTGGCCGACTTTCTTCTTGCCCTCTCCGCTGCGGGTGTCCGTGATGTTGATTAGTCTCCCATCCTCATCAATGTCCAGCACGAAGGGAATTTCCTTGTCTTCCAGCCCAAAGCTCGGCAGGCGTTTGGATGGATCCGGGTCCATTTGTTTTCGGCGATAATAAGCATCGAGTGTTTGCAGAATCATCCTCGTACCTCCGCACTATTCCAGTCAGGAACCTGAACCACACCGTGCTCCATCTGTGCACGAAAAAAAAGCGGTTGCGGGTCAGCCGGATTGGAAAAATCCAGATCGTGCAGCATGAAACCCAAGTCGCGGGAATCATCGACAGGCTGGGGTTCGGTGGTTGCATCGTTAATGAGCCGGAAATGGGCTGCGAACTCGCGGGTGCCGAGATAAGGCTGATTGACGCATTGGCCCCTGGCGGCGCGGCGCTCGAACATCTCGTAATATTTCATCGCGTTGCCACTGGGATCGTGCGCAGGGAGAAACTGCAGATCGGCATGCACCCGGTAAGCCACGTCGCGCAAGAACAATCCGGCACGCTGCTGACGTTCATCCTCAATATAAAGGGCGAGATCGCCGTGGCCATTTTTCATGGCCGTCTCTGCATTGCGTGTGGATACTACGCTAGCCACCTCGTTGCGGCGCAGATTGATCCAGCGGATGGGTTTGAGCACTTCGATCTTACGCACCTGCCAGCGGATTGCCGGTTTCCACAAAATCGCCTCGAAACAGGCGCGGGCGGCAGACGGCGTCATCACGTCGTAGCTCACCCTTTCCACCTTCATTTCCGGGCGAGTGAAGCAGGCCCAGGGGCCGGAGAGTTCCAGACAAAAGGTTTTCAAGTGCTTCTCCTCTACGTCAGATGACCAGTATCTGAGCATGGCCGACCTTACCGTACTCTCTGATTTTGCGGTCAGCCGTAATTAGACGCAGGCCATGGATGCGGGCCGCTGCAATAAGGAACCGGTCGGCGGGATCCCCGCATGGGCTGTCGGGGAGCTGGGTGCTCTCCATTGCTGTTTCTGCATCCAGCAGCAGCAGGCGCAAACCCGGCATACCGAGGGCGCGCCGTATCCATTCACCGGCCGGTGCGGAAAGGCTGATTTTTTCTTTGGCGCAGAGCATTCCTATCTCCCACACGCTGATGGCGGAAACGTAGAGGCGGTTATCCAGTCTGGCCTGGTCAATGGCAGCCAGTACGGCAACTGGTAATTGCCTCGTGCTGCCTTCTGCGTACCAGACCCAAACGTGCGTATCGAGTAGTAAAGCGTCGCTCATTTTTTGCCATCGCCAGCTCGCAAGCCGGCGTAGAGATCATCTTCATCGCCACTTTCCGCTGACCACACCTCGTCCAGCGGAGCGACGATATCCCCATGGATCGTGACGGTGCCCTTCATATAACCAAACATGCTTTTTGGCGTGTCATCAACGATAGGGACCAATTTGACCAGTGGTTTGCCGCGCTTGCTGATGACCAACGGCTCATGCGTTGTAGCGACTTCGTCAATCAGTTTCAGACATTTGGCTTTGAATTCGGAGGCATTAATATTCATGACCCACTCCATATGACCACTATAGATGGTCATCTTAGACCGCTCTGTGCCGAGGAGCAAATGGCAACGAGCTGGCCTCAGGTGATGAGCAGGCCTGCCTGCATCGGTTTACCCTCAGGAAGCAATCCAATCTGCGCGTCGTAAAGCCAATCGCTCAACTGCACGAAGAGCCCTGGCATAATTTCTTCGATATCGCCTTGCCCGAGCAGTTGCATGGCTTGCGAGCGATGCAGATTGACGGTATAGCGCTGCAGTTTGCGCATGAGCCAGCGCTGCGGGCCTTCTTTGCGCAAGGTAGCCAGCCACTTATCGATGCTGTCATCCTGTCCGTCACTACCGAGGTAGCGCACAATAATGGGTGCACTATCCTCGTCTTCAATGAGGCGAAACTTTTCAGCAGCGCTACGGAAATTAACGGCCAGTTCGCGGCCATCCAAGGTATTTCCGGCCATACACAGATCGTCGCAAATGCCCTTTTTGTCGAGTTCGCAAGCATGATACAGGTGCTGGAAATAGCTGGCGAAGCGTTCTCGCGCCAGCGGCTGTCCGGTGACGTTATACAGGACGTTGCGACAGGCATCCTCACCACGACGCAACAATCCCGGTGGAGCAGGCTTGGGAGGCACAAAAACCACAACTTCGCCTTTCCCGGCTAACCGACCTTCGCGATTGCAGCGGCCTGCCGCCTGGGCAATGGAATCCAATCCGGCCAGAGCGCGATAGACCACAGGAAAATCCACGTCCACACCCGCTTCGACCAATTGCGTACTCACCACGCGCGTGGGGATATCTGCCTGTAACCGCATCTTGATATCAGCAATGACCTGCGAACGATGCGCACCACACATCAGTGCAGATAAATGCAGCGTGCCTTGGTCGTACTTCTGCATCTGCACCCACAACGCGTGAGCATCCTTACGGGTGTTGACAATAGCGAGCGCGGAATCGTATTCGGCGAGATCACCCGCAAGCGTCGGCCAGTCGGTACTGGCGTGCCAATCGGCAGGTAAACGCACACGCACACGCTCCAATGCCGCGTAGAGGGCATCAGGATCATCCATGAGTTCACGCACACCCTCCAGGCCACGTAGATTTTTGCTCGCATCAAAGTATTCGCGGGTACTCAAAGCAGGCTGGGTGGCAGTGGACAGAACGACACTCACACCGTAATGCTGCGTCAGCAGGTTAAGCGCGTCGAGCATGGGTTGCAGGAATTCCGGCGGCAACAGTTGCGCTTCGTCGAGGATGACGACGCTGTCCACCAGGTTGTGCAATTTGCGGCAGCGCGAGGTGCGCGCGGCAAATAGGGACTCGAAAAACTGCACATTGGTGGTGACAATAATGGGTGCGTCCCAGTTTTCACAGGCCAGGCGCGAAGCGTGGTTTTCCCGCTCGGGATCAGATTCGGCGTTGCTGTGATGTTCGATCACCGCCTCGCCGAAAATGCTGCGGAAGATGTCAGCGGTCTGCTCAATAATGCTGGTGTAGGGGATGACGTGAATCACCCGACACTTGCCGTGAATGCGCGCATGTTCCAGTCCGAAGGCCATGCCCGAAAGCGTTTTGCCGCCACCCGTGGGAACGGTGAGGGAGAATAAACCGGGAGCCAGCGCGGCCTTTTCGCGGCACTGGCGCAGTATATCGGCGCGCAAAGTGTTGACAGTGGTAGGTGCTGCGCTGGTGGCGAGTTGGATCATGTGGTCGTCAAACAGCGTCGTGAGTTCAGACAGTGTGCGCCATTGGTTACGCCGCGCAAATTTGTCCGGGTCCATGTAACGCTCGGTATCCAGGAAATCTGCGTCGACCAGGGCTGAAAACAACATACGGACCCAGAGCGCGAAGCCATTTTTGCCGCCGGGAATGGTGCGCAAATCCGGCTTGAAATCACCTGTATCAAGCAATGCCGCTGGCGGGTTCGCCGCTAGGGACTCCGCCAACTCTGCACGGCTGTCAGTGCTGGCGAGGCGCACCTCCAAGCCACCAAACCAATCTGCCAGTCCGGCATGATGCCCGGCAATAATATACGCCAACACGCGCCCGGCGTTGCCGAAGCGTTCCGTCGCCAGCATGGCTCCCGCGGTCGAATGCGGAGCCTTCCCGCCCACTTCACCCTTTATATGCGCATCCGCCTCGAAGCCACTGGCCTGACGGATATAGTGCTGAAAACGCGGACGGTATTTGCCAAGATCGTGCCAACGTCCAGCCAAACGCGCCCAATCGGGGCCATAACGCTCTGCAAAACCCGTAGCCAGCGCACCCACTCCGGAAAGATGTTCAACGAGATCGTGCGGATCCCGCCACGCGCCCTCTGCATCCCGCGCAGCATGGGCTATGGCTGAGGGATTCACGGACTCTCCTTAACCCTCCCCCTCATCCCCATCCTCGCCCGCCCGCCGCTCGCCCTTCAGGGCGATACTCAGATTCTTCAGCTTGCGATAGAGATGCGTGCGCTCCAACCCCACCACTTCCGCCGTCCGCGCGATATTCCACTCGTTACGCGCCAGATGATACTCCAGGAAGGCGCGCTCGAAGCGCTCTCGCGCGCGCTTCAGCGTACCGCCGAAATCTTCCCCATCGAAATTGCTGTTGGCGAGGACGAGGCGATTATCCAGTCCCAGGGCACCCTCCACCTCTTCCGCGCTGATCTCCGGGCCTTCCGCCAGAATCAGCAGGCGTTCCACCAGGTTCTGCAGTTCCCGGATATTGCCCGGCCACGGATAATGCCGCAGCACCTCCAGGGTTTCCGGGGCGAAACGGCGCGCCGCCAGACCATCGCGGGCACCATAAAAGCGTACGAACTCTTCTATGAGCACCGGAATATCCACACTCCGCGCCGACAGCGGCGGCACCTTCAGGGGCAGGGCGCTGAGACGGTAGTAGAGATCGCTGCGGAATTGCCCGCTCTGCACCGCGTGCGCCAGATCCTGCGCACTCCCGGCGATAACGCGCACATCCACGGGCACGGGCGTCGTCCCACCCACCCGGATGATGCGCCGCTCCTGCAGCGCCGAGAACAGGCGCGCCTGGGTTTCCATATCCATATCGGCAATTTCGTCGATGAAGAGCGTGCCGCCATGGGCGACTTCCAGTCGCCCGCGGGTCAGCTTGCCATGCTCCTCGCTGCCAAACAGTTCGACCGCCACATTGGGGCGGGCGATGGCGGCGGCACGCAGATCCACGAAAGGCCCCTGTGCCCGCCGGCTTTGCCGGTGCAGATAACGCGCGGCCACTTCCTTGCCGCTGCCCGGCTCGCCCAGCAGCAAGGCCCAGGAATCCACCGCCGCCACCCGTTGCAACTGTTCGCGGAACTGACGGATGGCCGGACTGTCACCGCTCGGTCGCTCCACCCAACCCGCCTGCGCACGCAGATCCCGGTTCTCGCGCTGCAAGCGGCTGGATTCCAGGGCATGAGTGACGGTAAGCAGCGTCTTGTCCAGCGACAGTGGCTTTTCGATGAAGTCATAGGCGCCCAGCTTGGTCGCCTGCACCGCCGTTTCGATGGTGGCGTGCCCGGACATCATCACCACCGGCTGCGCCAGACCCGTTTCGGCCCAGCGCCGCAAGAGGCTGACGCCGTCCTCACCCGGCATCCAGATATCAAGGAGTACGAGGTCCACCATCTGCTCGCGCAACAGCACTTCGGCCGCTTCCGCACTACCGGCGGTGTGCACGCCATAGCCTTCGTCCTCCAGAATTTCTGCCAGGGTCGCGCAGATATCGGGTTCGTCATCCACCACCAGAATATTCAATCGTGCATCTTCCATGCCGCCTCCTGAACACCTGTCTCAACCTAACGGAAAATCAATAACGACACGCGCACCGCCCTGCAAACCCTGATTATCGGCAATAATCTGGCCGCCATGCTCTTCAACGATACGCCGGACGATGGCGAGACCCAGCCCAGAACCCTTCACCTTGCTGCTGACATAGGGCTCAAAAACCCGCGCCAGCAACTCGACCGGGAAGCCGGGTCCGTCATCTAACACGCTCAACTCTAGCACCTTTGCGGGGCCTGCGTCCGCCAAACGGGTGCGAATCAGGATATGCTTGCCATCAGCAGATTCTACGGCACCCTGTAAGGCGTCAAGGGCATTGCGCAGAAGATTATTGAGGATTTGGCGCAGGCGATGCACATCGGCCCGCAGGGGGGGCAGGCCCGCACCCAGTTCAGCCCGAATCTCCACCCCGCCCTCTTGCCCGCGATACAGGTCGAGCACATCCAGAATCAGCGTGTTGAGATCGAGCGGGCGCAACTCGAGTTGCGGCTGCCGGGCGTACTCCGAGAAGGCATCCACCATCACCTTGAGGGCATCCACCTGATGGATAATCGTGCGGGTGGCACGATCCAGGGCCTCCCCCTCATCGCCAAGGCGTTCCAGATATTTGCGCCGCAGCCGCTCGGCGGAGAGCTGAATGGGGGTGAGCGGGTTTTTGATCTCGTGAGCCAGACGCCGCGCCACTTCACTCCAGGCGGCGCTGCGCTGGGCAGCGACCAGCGTACTGATGTCGTCGAAAACCAGGACGAAACCCCGACTGCCGGCGTCATCCGCAAAATGCGCGCCATGCACGATAATGGTCTGTGGCCCGTCGGAGCGCTCGATCTGCAATTCTTTCTGCATCCCGTTACGGGGGTGTTCCACCCAATCCGCCACCAGTTTCCACAGGGGCTCCAGCGCGGTACCGTCATGCAAGTCATCCAGAGCACTGCCTCTGAACAGATCCTCCTGAAGGATATGGGTCGCCGCGGCGTTGACTTCGGCCAAATGGTTTTCGCCATCAAAGGTCAGGATGCCGCTGGAAATCTGTCCGAGCACGGTCTCCAGGTACAGCCGCCGCTGCTCCGCCTGCTCCTGCGCCGCCGCCGCCTGCTGCTTGGCCCGCGCCAGTTGTCGGGTCATATTGTTGAACGAATGTATCAGAACACCCAGCTCGTCGTGACTCGCCACGGTCTGCAAGGGAATAAACTCGCCACGTGCCACCGCCTGGGTTCCCGCGGCCAGACGCGCGACGGGCGCGGTCAGTCGTCGCGCCAGATGCAGACCCATCCACACCGCCGACAGCACAGCCAGCAGTAAGGCCACCGCCAGGCTGAGCTGAAAGGCCGTTTTCATCGGTTCGCGCATCAGCATCAACTGGTGATACCGGGTATACGCCACCTGCACCGCCTCTGCAGCCCGGGTCAGTTGCTCGGGGATGGGTTGTTCCACATAAAGCATGCGGTTGCTTTCCCCCAGGTGTGGGCTCAGCACCGGGACCAGCACTTTTACCAGCAGGCCGCCCTTGGGTTCCGGCTCGATGGTGGCGGTCGGATGGCCCTCTTCCATGGCGAGAATTTCCCGGCGCGGCAAACGCGGGGCCAGACTGAGGTTATCACTGCTGGTGGCGATGATCCGGTTGTCGCTGGAGAAGAGGGTTACGCTGCTCAGGCGATACTGATCGCGCAGGGCAATCACAGTGATTACGGCGCTGCTGTCCGACTCCCCCACCAGCGCCTGGGCAATGCTTTCCGCCGCCAGCAATGTGGAATTGCGGTAGCGATCAATGCCCGCCTTGGCCACATTCAGGGCCTGATCCAGCGCACTCTGCACAGCGCTGCTGAACCACGAGTCCACGCCCCGATTCAGATACTGCCAGGAAAAACCGAAAACGACGGCTGCCGGCAAAAAACTGAGCAGAGTGATGATGACCACCAGGCGGGTAGCCAGTTGACTGCCCACCTCGCCACGCCGCAGTCGCAACAGCAGCGCCACTACCGAGATCAGTACCAGGGAGAGCAGAAAGAGGACGATCCCTGCCGAAATCACCAGCATGGGCACAAAATAATGGCTCAGCGGCCCCCCGGCGCTGGTGAAAAAGTTGATCCCCAAAAAGGCCACAACGGCGAGCAGGAGCAGAACGGCGTCCCAGCGCGGTCCCACCCGCAGATGCTCCCCTGTGGTTCCGGTGCTCAGGGCACGCAACCAGTTTTTCAACGGGGAAGGGGTGCGACGGTCCATGGAGACTCCAGTTTCCAGTGGTCAAGCAAAGATCGCAAACGCAACGGCAGAGGTAAGGCCTGACTGTCGACACCTACCCGCAATGCCACCCGACCCCGCGCCGCACCGTGGGCCAGCGGGAGCACGAAGCTCCGCACCTGGGTCAGCGCCGTGACAACCTCACTCCAGTGCGCGTACAAGGTAAGCACGCCGTGCTGATCCTCAATGCCATATTGGTTTGTCAGGGGATAATAACGGATGTACCAGCGCTGTTCTCGGCGTGCATGAACGCCGATACCGGGAATGAAGGAGAAGGGCTCGGGTTCCCGCCACTCCGCCTCCACAACCCAAGTCAGTGTCTGCCCCTGGTCGAGCACCTGCTGCAGGAGCGCTTCCTTGCCCAACTGCACGCTGGCGTCGATTTCAACAGCATTCGCAAGGGGGGTCACCTGCACACGTTCCACGTGAAACGCCGGACCAGCCACTGCTACCCCGGTTACGCAAAAAACACCGCATAGCCCGAGCAGTATGACGACCAATAGCCGCCGCCCGCTTCTGCCGGCCGGCAAACGCAACGCGCTGCTCAGGCGCACGGGCGCTTCTCCAGCAAGGCATAGTAAAAACCATCCATGTCTTCCTGACCGGGCAGGCGTTGTCCGGTCAGCGGATGAGCCGTGCGGCGCGCATCGGAATGCCGCTGAACAAAGGCGGCGATCTGTTCTTCGTTCTCCTCGGGCAATATTGAGCAGGTGGCATAGAGCAACCGACCGCCGGGGCGCAGACAAGGCCACAACCCTTCCAGCAGATGCGCCTGTTGCGCCACAGCTTCGGTCACATCTTCCGGGTGGCGGCGCAGACGAATATCGGGATGGCGGCGAATGACTCCGGTGCCGGTACAGGGTGCATCCAGGAGAATGGCGTCATAGGTCTCACCATTCCACCAGGTAGTGGTTTCCGCCGCATCGGCCGCCTGCAAATACGCCTCGCCGCCTTGTCTTTCCAGAGTTTCACGCACCCGGTTCAGGCGTTCCGCAGAGCGGTCCAGGGCATCCAGCCGTGTTGCCCCCAATGCCCACAGATGGGCTGTCTTGCCGCCCGGCGCCGCGCAGGCATCCAGAATTCGCTCCCCCTCCCGGGGAGCGAGAATGTGGGCCGCCAGTTGTGCCGCGCCGTCCTGTACCGCCACCCAGCCAGCATCCCAGCCCGGCAGGGTCGCTACCGGCACACTGGCGGGCAGGCGCAAGGCCGCCGCGCTCCATGTCACGCCCTCGGCCTCACGGCCTTGCTCCGCCAGCAACCGCCGATATGCACCGGGGTCCACCCGCTGCGTATTCACCCGCAGCCAGAGAGGCGGCACGCTGTTGTTGGCCGCGGCAATGGCGGGCCAGTCCTGCGGATAGGCCGCGCGCAAGCGCGCCGCCAGCCAGGCCGGATGCCCGAGATCGCGATCGACCAGCGCTGTATCCAAAACCGCACGCTCTCGCAGATAACGGCGCAGGACGGCATTCATCAGGCCGCGCGCCCACGGTTTTTTGAGGGCCGCTGTCATCTCCACCCAGTCATTGACCACCGCAAAGGCGGGTCGTTGGCCGTGGCGCAACTCAAAAAGGGCCAGACTGAGCAGAAAGCCCAGATCGGCATCCTCCTCGCGCCACGCCTTGCGCAGCAATTTTGCGGAAAGGGCCTGTACAGACAGATACTCGCGCAGCGTGCCGAGAACCAACCATTGCACGGTCGCCCGATCCGCACCGGTCAACGAAACCGGCAGCAGCGCGGCATCCACCGTCTGCCCGCTATCCACGTCGCGCAACACGGCAATGGCGGCCGTGCGCACGGCCCCACCCGATGTGCTTTTTGCCCGTTCAATCCCTGTTCGCGCTTCCCTCATCCCAGCACTTCACCGACCTGCGGGCGATAACCACGGGCGAAATCACTGCCACTGAGCACTCCCTTGCCTGCAGGCTGAACCGCCAGCAACTGCAATCGATCCTCACCACAGGTCACCACCACCCCATCCTTTTCCACGGCACTGATGCTGCCGGGCGCCTGGTCACCGCCAGGGCCCAGCACCCGCGTCTGCCAGACTCGCAGGCCCTTGTCGCGAAAAAGCGTATGGGCGACCGGACTGGGATTGAACGCCCGTACCAGACGCTCCAGCGTCGTCGCGGAAAGCTGCCAGTCGAGCAGGGCCTCCTCTTTCTTCAGCTTGCGGGCATAGGTCACCAGCGCGGCATCCTGAGGCGTGGGTTTGAGCCGATTGGCCCAGAGATCATCCAGGGCGTGGCGCAAAGCCTCGCCGCCCAATCGTGCCAAACGGTCGTGCAGGCTGGCCGCCGTGTCGTCAGGTGCGATGGGCACGCGCTCCTCCCATAGCACCGGGCCGGAGTCGAGCCCGGCTTCCATCTGCATGATGGCGACACCGCTTTCTTTGTCGCCCGCCGCGATGGCCCGGGCGATGGGCGCCGCGCCGCGCCACGCCGGCAGTAGGCTGGCATGCACGTTGATGGCACCGCGCGTCGGCAGGGCCAGTATCGCCTGGGGAAGAATCTGACCGTAGGCCACGACAATCAGCAGATCCGGCGCCAAGCTCCGGAGCAATTCCAGGGCCTCGCCCGTTTTACAGGATTCCGGCTGAAAAACAGGAATGCCTGCGGCCAGAGCCTCCTGCTTGACCGGGCTGGCTTGCAACGCCCGCCCTCGGCCCGCCGGGCGATCCGGCTGTGTAAACACCCCGACGACGGCTTCCGGTCCTTGCCGCAGTTCGGCGAGGATGATGCGTGCGAACTCCGGCGTCCCGGCAAAAACGATGCGCTGTTTTTCAGTCACCGAGCCGCACCCTTTTTTCCGCCTTACGGCGAATCAGATTTTGCTTGAGGCGGGACAGATGATCGACGAACAGGGTGCCGTCGAGATGGTCGATCTCGTGCTGCAGGCAAACCGCCAGCAACCCGTCAGCCTCCAGTTCGAGGGTCTTGCCCAGCACCGTCGTGGCGCGCACCGTCACCTTTTCGGCACGGCGCACCGTTTCCAGCACCCCCGGCACCGACAGACAACCCTCTTTCATCTCTTCCTCACCCGTGCGCGCAATGATTTCCGGATTCAGCAGGGTCAGCAGATCGTTGCGATTTTCCGAAACATCCACGACAATCAGCCGGTGGCCGGCGGCCACCTGCGGCGCGGCCAGACCAATGCCCGGGGCATCGTACATGGTCTCCGCCATATCGTCGGCAAGCTGCTGAATCTGTTTGTCCACCCTGGCTATGGGCCGGGCCACGTCCTTGAGGCGTGCGTCAGGAAACTCCAGTATCTTCAAAAGGGGCATTTCGTCACCAATTATTGTAATCCGGCAAAAATCGTATCTTGAACTAATACTATGCCCTGCGGAAGTCCGGCGGAGATCATTCATGCAGAAGAACACCTGGCGCAACACCTTATTTTGTCTCGGCCTCGGCGTCATGGTCCCGGTAACGGCGCAGGCTGCGCCGTCCGGCACGCCGTTGCGCAGTGCGCACAGCTACACCGTCAAACGCGGAGACACCCTCTGGGGTATTGCTGCGCATTTTCTCAAAAATCCTTGGGAATGGCCGCGGCTATGGCACCGGAATACCTACATCAAAAACCCCAACCTGATTTATCCGGGCGACCGTGTGGTGATTACCCGCGGGCCGGGTGGCCAACCGGAACTCCGTGTGATCGCACTGCATCCCCGGATGACCACAGAGCCCCTGCCCACGGTCGCACGTGGCGAGGTCGTGCCTTTTCTCGGCACGCCCGGTGTCATTGCCAGCAAGAAAGCTTATGACCAACTGCCCTATCTTGCGGCCAGCGCCAGCGAACATATCGTCTACACGGTCGGCGATAAACTCTATGCCTCCGGCCTGGCACATGCGCCCGTTGGCGCCCGTTACCAGATTGTCGCCCTCGGGCCGGAACTCTATCGCCCCGGCCGCAAAAATGCCGTCGGTTATGCGCTCCGCGATCTGGGCAGCGCAGTCGTGCGTCGCAACGGCGCCCACACCGCCATGGAAATCACCAACGCCCTGAAGGAAATCTCTCTGGGTGACCGGCTGGTACCCACCACAAAGAGCGTTGTTCCCCACTACTTCCCCAGCGCCCCCTCCCACCCGGTGAATGCTCACATCATCGCCAAGATGAGTGACTACCCGGAACTCATGGCGGGTCAGGTGGTTATCGTGGATCAGGGCCGGGATGATGGTCTGCGCGACGGCAATGTACTACAGATTGAAAGGCCCGCGGAAACGACGAAAAATACCGTGACCGGCAAAGCCTTCGCCCTGCCATCCCAGAAGGTGGGCAGTGTGATGCTGTTCCGTGTCTTCCCCACCGTCTCCTACGCCGTGATTACCACAGCGACGCGTGGCATCCAGGTAGGTGACCATCTGGCCAGTCCGAGTCCGGTAACGGCCAGCGACAGTTCCGCAGGAAACGGGTGACGGACCGGGCCTGGCTCGCCCTCGGTCGGGTCCCCGGCCTCGGCCCGATCCGCCAACGTGCCCTTCTGGAGCGCTTTGGTGAGGTAGATCGCTGCTTTCAAACCGGCGCCGGCGCCCTGCACGACCTTGGTTTGCAGGCAGCGCAAATCGCTGCTCTGCAGAAGGCGCCCGAGGACATTCTCACGCCCGCGGACCGGCGCTGGCTGGAAAGTCCCGATACCGACCTCTGTCGCTGGACGGACAGCGACTACCCGCCTTTGCTACGCCATATCTCCGACCCGCCCCTGCTGCTCTATCTACGCGGACAGCGCCTTTGCCTGAACCAGGCCATGCTGGCGATCGTCGGCAGCCGCAGCCCCACCGCGAGCGGTATCGCGACGGCCGAAGCCTTCGCCAGAAATCTGGGTGAGGCGGGCCTGATCATCAGCAGCGGTCTGGCCCTCGGCATCGATGCCGCCGCCCATCGCGGCGCGCTGAACAGCGGCACCGTCGCCGTACTCGGTACCGGCGCCGATCTCATCTACCCGCGCAACCACCTGCAGCTCGCCCGCCAGATTGCCGGACAGGGCCTCATCCTCAGCGAACAGCCCCCCGATACCGGACCGCGCAGTGGCCTCTTCCCCCGCCGCAACCGCATCATCAGCGGCCTCAGCCTGGGTGTACTGGTGGTCGAAGCCGCTGAGGGCAGCGGCTCACTGATTACCGCCCGGCTGGCGATGGAGCAGGGCCGCGAAGTTTTTGCCATCCCCGGCTCCATCCACTCGCCGCTGTCGCGGGGCCCGCACCGCCTCATCCGCGACGGCGCCAAACTGGTCGAGAGTGCCGAGGACGTGCTCAGCGAACTCGGTCCCCTGTACGCCGTGTTGCGGGACGGTCAGGCAAGGGCACCCGCGGCAGACTGGCAGCCCGAAGATCCGGCCCAGGCCAGGGTCTGGGCCGCCATGGACTTCGACCCCCTCGCCCCGGAACAGATCGCCAACCGCTGCGGATTGACGCTGACCGAGCTTTCGGCCATCCTCTTGGACATGGAATTACAAGGTTACCTCGCGGCCTGTCCCGGCGGCCGTTTCTGTCGCCTCCCACCTGCTTCCTAGGGCCAAGGTATGGAAGACGTCATAGACATCATCAGTTATTTGCTCGACCATCTCGACGAAGACGACGACGACATGGTTGAAGACCATTTGCGCGCCGTCGGTTTTGCGGATGGCGATATTCAGCGTGCCCTCGACTGGATGGAAGGCTTCGCGGTAGAGGAACAAGAGGCAACCAGCCCCCGCTCACTGCGCGCCTACCACCCCTACGAACAGCAAAATCTTTCGGTGGCCGCCCGCGGGCAGTTACACGACTGGGAGCGGCTTGGTGTCATCAACGGCGCCATGCGTGAGCGCATTATCGATCGCCTGCTCGCCCTGGAACTGGACGACACCGATCTCGAAACCCTCGACTGGGTGACCTTCCTGGTGATGGCCAACGACCCCGGTCCCGAGGCCTTCTGGGTCGATGCCCTGCTGGGCAGCAACGGCGCACGGATTCTCCACTGACCTATGGCACACCAGCTCGTTATCGTAGAATCACCGGCAAAAGCCAAGACCATCCAGAAATATCTGGGGGATGATTTTCAGGTGCTTGCGTCCTACGGTCATGTCCGTGATCTGCAGCCCAAAGAGGGCGCCGTGGACACGGAGCACGATTTCGCCATGCGCTACGCCGCCATCGAGCGCAACGAGCGCCATGTGGATGCCATCGCCAAGGCCCTGCGCGGTGCCGATACACTTTGGCTCGCCACCGATCCGGATCGCGAAGGCGAGGCCATCTCCTGGCACCTGGTGGAGCTCTTGCGCGAACGCCACCTGCTCGGCGACAAGCCGACGCAACGCGTGGTCTTTCACGAAATTACCAAGAAAGCCGTGCAGGAGGCCATTGCCCATCCCCGCGAAATCGCCATGGATCTGGTCAACGCCCAGCAGGCGCGCCGCGCCCTCGATTATCTGGTGGGCTTCAACCTGTCGCCGCTGCTCTGGCGCAAGGTGCGTCCGGGGCTCTCCGCGGGACGGGTACAAAGTGCCGCCCTGCGCCTGATCTGTGAGCGCGAAAACGAAATCGAAGCCTTCGTCAGCCGCGAATACTGGACCATCGCCAGCCGCCTGCAACACGCGGGCAGCGCGTTCACCAGCCGTCTGACCCACTGGCAGGATAAAAAGCTCGAGCAGTTCGACATCACCGACGGTGACCATGCCTGGGCCATTCGTAGCGGCATGGAAGACGACCTCGGTCGCCGGGCACTGCGGGTCCGGGAAGTGGAGCGCAAGAGCCGACAACGCCAGCCCGCCGCGCCCTTCACCACCTCCACCCTGCAGCAGGAAGCGTCGCGCAAGCTCGGCTTCAACGCCAGCCGGACCATGCGCGTTGCCCAACAGCTTTATGAGGGCATCAATATCGGCAACGAGACCGTGGGCCTCATCAGCTATATGCGTACCGATGCCGTCAATCTCGCCGAGGACGCCATTGCCTCTATCCGTACTTTTATTGATGGCTACTACGGCAGCGAATTTGTCCCCGAGACGCCGCGCCGCTACAAGACCAAAACCAAGAACGCCCAGGAAGCGCACGAAGCCATCCGTCCCACGGACATCGCGCGCACCCCGGAATCCCTCCAAGGGGTGCTGGAACGCGATCTCTGGCGCCTGTACGAGTTGGTCTGGAAACGCAGCATCGCCTGCCAGATGGCGCCTGCCCGCCTTGATCTCGTCGCCGTGGATATGGATGCCGGGACACACTGGACCCTGCGCGCCAACGGCTCCACGGTGACCTTTCCCGGCTTCATGGCCGTCTATCAGGAAGGCAAGGACGACGGCGACGAGGATGAGAGCAACCGCATCCTGCCGCCCCTCGATGCCGGCGATGAACCCCAGGTGCTCGGCATCGATCCCGAACAGCACTTTACCGAGCCGCCCCCCCGTTACAGCGACGCCACCCTGGTCAAAACCCTGGAAGCCCACGGCATCGGCCGGCCATCCACCTACGCCAGCATCATTCAGACCCTGCAGAACCGCGAATACGTCGCCGTCGAGCAGCGCCGGTTCCACCCCACCGACCTCGGCCGGGTAGTCGGCCGGTTCCTGACCAACCACTTTGAACGATATGTGGACTACGGCTTCACCGCCAGCATGGAAGATGAGCTTGACGCCGTCTCCCGTGGCGAAAAGCAATGGCAGCCCGTCCTCAGTGCGTTCTGGAGCCCCTTCCGCGCGCTGCTCGACGAAAAAGCCAACGTCAGCCGCGCCGAAGCGACCAGCGAAGCGCTGGAGGAAGCCTGCCCGCAATGTGGCAAGCCCTTGTTCCTGCGCCTCGGGCGCCATGGGCGTTTCGTGGCCTGTTCCGGTTATCCCGAATGCAACTATACCCGTCCGGTAGACGGGCCGCGCGAACCTGCCGAGCCCGTAGGCCGCGATTGCCCCGATTGTGGCAAGCCGTTGGTGTACAAAACCGGGCGTTATGGCCGTTTCATCTCCTGCAGCGGCTATCCGGAATGTAAACATATCGAACCATTGACCCAGCCCAAGTCATCGGGCGTCACCTGTCCACAGTGCGGTGAGGGCGAACTGGTCGAAAAACGCAGCCGCTACGGCAAGGTTTTTTATTCCTGCAATACCTACCCCAAATGCACCTACGCCGTCTGGGGACCACCGGTGGCACGGCCCTGTCCGCGTTGCGGCTGGCCCATCATGATCGAGAAAAGCGGCAAACGGCTGGGAGAACAGCTTGCCTGCCCGCAGAGCGAATGTGCGTTCCACTTCCCGGTAAACGCCAGCGACGCGGAAATCGCCGCCCTGCTGCCCGGATTCAGCCCACCGCCGCCCCGCGAAAAGCGCCCGCCCTCGGCCAAGAAGGCCGCGCCCGCCCGCAAAACGGCAGCGAAAACGGCCACGGAAGCCACGGCGGCTGGCGCCAAAAAACCGGCGAAAGCCAAAACGACGACCGCCGCGGCAAAAAAGCCCGCGGCTTCCAAACGCAGGGCCCCGTCAGCCGGCGAAGGCAAGACACCCCCATCCCGCAAACGCGCCGCGAAAAGTGCCAGCAATTCATGACCTACGTCGTTACCGAAAACTGCATCCAGTGTAAATATACCGATTGCGCGGAAGTCTGCCCGGTGGAGTGCTTCCACGAAGGGCCGAACTTCCTCGTCATCGATCCCGTTGAGTGTATAGACTGTGCTGCCTGCGTGCCCGAGTGCCCGGCTGACGCGATCTTCGCAGACGACGAGGTGCCGGCCGATCAGCAAGACTTTACCGCCATCAACGCGGAGCTTGCCCGAGACTGGCCGGTCATCCTCCGCAAAAAAGCCGCTTTGCCGGATGCGGAAACCTGGAATGGCAAGAGCAGCAAACGCCCTTTGCTGCGACGCTCATGAAGCGATGCGCGTCGATGTTTCACGTGAAACATGGCTAACTCCCGCTCCCCCGGCACGGAATCCGGCGCACCCCTACGCGTGTCCGGAGGCGTTTTCACCCTCTCCATCCTCCACCTGGAAAGCAATAACCCCCAACAATTGGCGCAGCGTATTGCCGAAGAACATCAACGCCACCCCGCCGCTGCCGATTTTCATCGCCATGCGCCGGTGGTCCTGGATCTGAGTGCCATACCAGAAGAAGCGCCTTTGGCTTTGCCCGAAATCCTGGAGGTATTGCGCGCCGCCAACTGGTTCCCTGTCGGTTTACGCAATGCGGCGCCCGGCCACCAGGCTCTGGCGCAAGCACTGCACCTTCCCATTTTACGGGGCCAGGAGCGTAACGCTGCCCCACAGCCCGAAACACCCACGCCGGTAAAACCTAACCCGGCAAGTCCGGGTGGCCTGATTATCGATCACCCCATACGCGGTGGCCAACGCAGCTACGCCCGGGGTGGTGATCTCGTCTGTCTCGCCGCCGTCAATGCCGGCGCCGAAATCATGGCCGACGGCAACATCCATGTATATGGACCATTGCGTGGCCGCGCCCTGGCCGGGGTCAACGGGCAGGACGCTGCGCGGATTTTTTGCATGAGCCTGGAGGCAGAACTGGTTTCTGTCGCGGGTCTCTACCGAACGCTGGAATCCGGTCACCCACTCTGGGGCAAGGCCGCGCAGATTTACAGCCGCGGCGAGCAATTGCATATTACCGCTTTAAACCCTTAAGTCCTGGAGAAAAGAATCGTGGCCAAAATCATTGTCATCACTTCCGGAAAGGGCGGGGTCGGCAAAACCACCACCAGCGCCGCCTTCGCCAGCGGCCTCGCCCTGCGCGGCTATCGTACCGTCGTCATCGACTTCGACGTGGGTCTGCGCAACCTCGATCTGATCATGGGCTGCGAGCGGCGGGTCGTGTACGACCTCATCAACGTCATCCAGGGAGAAGCCAAGCTGCAGCAGGCGCTCATCAAGGATAAGCGCTGTGACAACCTCTACGTGCTGCCCACCTCCCAAACCCGCGACAAGGATGCCCTGACTACCGAAGGGGTAACGGCGGTCATGGATGAACTGCGCAAGGAATTCGATTATATCGTTTGCGATTCACCGGCAGGGATCGAGTCGGGTGCGCTCATGGCGCTCTACCATGCCGACGAAGCCATTGTGGTCACCAATCCGGAAGTCTCCTCCGTCCGCGATTCCGACCGTATTCTTGGCATTCTCGCGGCCCGCTCGCGGCGGGCGGAACTGGGGGAGGATCCGGTAAAGGAACATCTGCTGCTGACCCGCTACTCCCCCAAGCGGGTGGAGGAAGGGGAAATGCTGTCCCTGGCAGACGTGAAGGAACTGCTACGCACCCCCCTGCTGGGCGTGATCCCCGAATCCGAAGTGATCCTCCAGGCCTCCAATCAGGGCATACCCGCCATTCACATGGAAAACAGCGACGTGGCTGAGGCCTATAAGGACGTCGTCGCCCGTTTCCTTGGCGAAGAGCGCCCCCTGCGCTTTATTCAGCCGGTCAAGGTGGGGTTCTTCAAACGACTCTTTGGAGGCTGACATGTCCTTTCTTGATTACTTCCTCGGCTCCCGCAAAAAAAGCGCCAATGTCGCGAAGGATCGCCTGAAACTGATCCTCGCCCACGAGCGTGATGCCGACGGCCCCGACTTCCTGCCGGCATTGCAGGAAGAACTCCTGGTGGTGATCGCCAAATATATCCCGGTGGACAAGGAAAACATCAAGGTGAGCATGGAGCGGCGGGGAGATTTTGAGGTGCTGGAATTGAATATCCTGTTCCCTGATCAGCACTGAGCACTGTAGCCACTCAAAACCTATAAGCAAGAGGTCGGTGGCCCGAAACCGATGTGGTAACCCCGTAAGTCAATGCGATGACTTGCTGACATAAGCCAGAACCAATAGGGCACGATGAGAACAAAAAGCGTCCTTGGTGAAAATTATGAGGGTGATGCCTTGTATATAAACCCAAGCACGAATAGGATAATAGCATTATGCCCACCATTGATCGCATAGACACAATGCGGGTAGTGATCTACCTCAACGATCATCGTCCCGCTCATGTGCATGTGGTACAAGGGAATTGTAGGGCAGTATTGATATTGCATTGCCCGGACGGGCCACCGGAGCTACGGGAGAATATCGGCTTTTCCAGAACGGAGATGCGTCACATTTTGGAAGAAAGCATATCCCGATTGGCGTTGTTCTGTGGAGAGTGGGAGAGACACCATGGACCAGATAGACAAAATTCTTGAGCACGACTGGGACGCTGCAAATCAGCGTGGACAGGAGACGCTTGCCGCTGGCCCGCTGGCGGAGTCCGCCTACTATGATCAACCTACGGGAAAGGTCGTGGTCGAGCTGAATAACGGCGTTGCCCTGCACATCCCACCGGCATTGATTCAAGGCATGGAGCATGCCACCCCCGCAGACATGGCAGAGATCGTCATTGAGGGGCATGGCATTGGGTTACACTTCCCGCGACTGGACGCTGATCTATACGTCCCTGCATTGGCGCGGGGAGTTCTCGGCACATCGGCATGGATGCGCAGCCTGGGACGGAAAGGGGGTATATCAAAAAGCCCCGCCAAGGCAGAGGCAGCCAGAAAAAACGGACGGCTTGGCGGGCGTCCGCCATCAGCGGAAAAGAAGGCCGTACCGTAATAACGGGATGAACCTCTCCTTACCCCTCAGCCTTGGTCCAATGCCACACTCCAGAGATGGCGCTGCGTATCGGCAAGTACCTGGGCAACGGGCCTGGGATGTGGCTACGCATGCAGCAGGCCTATGATTGAGGCAACCCGCATGGAGACCTCAACCGGGGGTTGGTTGGCCGTCTGGGGTTGTGATCGGCAAGCTGGCGCGTGCGCTGGCTGGTCGTTACACAGTAACGAGCCGTCCACAAGGCGGTGAAGGCTTGGGGGGGAAGGCGTTGCTCATTTTCTGCGCGGCATCCATAATCTTCGCATGCAGCAAAGGGGGTTCCGGTATGGCGGAAGACAATAATCTCGTATTGGAGCAACTCAGGAAGATTCGGGCAGAGCTGGATGCCGCCCGCGAACGCGATCACGAAATTATGGCGCGTTTGAGCGGCATACAGACCGGACTTACACGCATCGCCAGGGATGAAGCAGGCAATTACGCGGAAATCATTCAGGACAGGCACGCCATTGACCGCATCCGGGAGCGATTGGACCGGAGCGATTTATCTAATAATCTCGCGGTAAAATATCGCAATCAACACACAGGAAAACGAGACTTAAAGGAAAATATCAAGGTGAGCATGGAGCGGCGGGGGGATTCTGAAGTGCAGGAATTGAACATCCTGTTCTCCGATCAGCACTGAGCACACGTCACTCAATTCGGGCTGAATGGCCTCCACAGCCGTAGAGATTACTTTACGCGGCCCAAATTCGGCTTCGCGCAAATGGGGTGATCCTCCATCACGACGAAAAACCCAATTTATCGGGAGTGTTCTCATAGTTCAGCGGGGATAACTGGCGAATTTGGGGTCATCAGTCAGTACGTGACCGTTACCGTAATGGTGTCGCTGTAACTGCCGGGGCTTGGATTTTGCAAGGCGGGAATCTGGCCGTAGGCGGTGGCACTGCCAGTGCAGGGTATGCCCAAGACGCTAATTAAACAACTGCCAGGGACCGTGGAGGTACCGCCTGTACCATCGCCCCATACCGTAGTATGCCCAGAATTGGTATAGAGTTGGTAGGATAAATAGGAGTTTCCGGAGGCCATCCGTCGGTTGGAAAAGCTGCCACCGCTGTTGACGCCCGCATTGAGTGCGATTGTCCAGCTAAACAACAACCCAAGAGTAGCGCTGCAACTGACGGTCACTGTGCCAGTGGAATTTGAGGTAGAGGATGGCACATAGGTTCCAAATGCCACGCCGGTGGCGGTAACACTACAGGAGGCCGCATCTGCCACC
Source organism: Gammaproteobacteria bacterium (assembly GCA_023381645.1). The sequence continues at coordinate 22,764 of JAMCRJ010000043.1, read as the reverse complement.
GGTGGCACAAAAATCAGCAGTGCGGCCAAAGCTAGCTTCCGTCTCATGGTCCATCATTCCGACAGGTTAGGGGGCCGATCGATGGAATCGTGTCCGCTATGGGATGAAAGGCGAAGGTAACGACGCAGCGTTGCCCGTTCGGCCGCTCGACAAGCAGCCGATTATTGGGGCTCAGGTTGACTACATAGGTCTCACCATCGTAGCCGACCGGGACACTGACACCGGTTTTCTGGAGTGTGGCGACGCTACCAACCGGAAGGTTCTTGCCCGACTTGCCCACTAATCGCAACAGCGCACCGTAGCTCGCCCGTATGGGGAACTTTACGACGACACCGGACCGGTCCGGTGGGCGCACGTCGCGGGCTGCATAGGGTAGGGTGGCATTAATCGGCACATCGTTGGGATCAATGGCGATATGGTTGACCTGGTAAGAGCGCAGATCCGGAACCAGCAGTTGTCCAGCCGAGTCGGTTCGGCCAACCAACCGATTCTCGTCCAGCACACGAATATTTCCGAAACCACCGGTATCCACGATGGCAAAACTGTTGTTGATGGTGTTGGATGCGAACAATCCGCCATCAATAAAAGAAAGCGCGCCCCGTACTTCGCCCTGCACCATGGTTTGCCGGTCGATCCGACTGGCGCCGGCCGAAACAAGTCCCCAGGGCGACTTGTATTGCAACTGGCCGAATTCCTGGCTGGTCGGACCGGTGGTGGCGTAGGCCTGATAGCCCCAGTCCCCGATCGAAACCGGGGACTGCATCATCTGCACTTGTGCGGAACCGTTTCCCGAAGAGGATGCCAGATTGGCCCCGATCGAGCTACGGCTGCCGAGCGGGATAGTCACGCCCATCTGCACACCGCTGTCACCGCTGTTGGCGAAATCATGGTAGCCCGTGGCGTAGAACGATACCGGGCCAATCTGCAGTGAATAGCTGGCAGAAAAGATATGCGCGTGTTCTGCAGGCAGGAAATAATATACCCTTATGGGGGCCCCACCTTCCGTCACCACGGTTCCAGGTGGAGCGTAGACCGGGATTGGCATTGATGCGGCATTGCGGTCGATGCCGGCATAGCTGACACCAAAGGAGCCAAAACGGCCGAGGGACAGACCGACGTTGGCACTGATCTGGCGCGTTGGGACCGGATCACCATTCATTGCGGCTATGTCGCGGAAGTCGGGAGCGGCAAAAATCGCCGAGGCGCCAGCGCTAAAAACACGGCCAATGCGCTGAACCCCGATAGAAAACTGTGCACCTGTGTGCCCTCGGGATGTACTGCCGGCGGCGGAAAGATTCAGTACGCCGCGATTGTCGATATTTACCACGATACCGCCGCCTGCCATGGCCACCCCACGCGTACCTTCGGCATGGGCTTCCACCGTCAGCGCGTCCGTAAGGCCGCGGCGAAAGGTTATAGATCCGGCCAATGGGCCGTAGTCGTTGCTGAGGAAACCCCAGTTGAGCCGCACGAACCCGAGCCCGGCGGAGAAGGTCTGCAATCCAGGCGCAAGCAGATTCGCACTAGCATAGAACGGCAGAGTCGTAGTGACCTGTTGCCCGAGCGCATTGGTCACCGTCGTCACCACCGTTCCGGCACCGGTAATCACCGGGATCTGCGGGATCACGAAAGGCCCGGGTCGCACCTGACTTGAAAGCATCTGCATGCCATTGACCAGCACGTTGACCGTCGAGGGAACGGCGACGGTTCCGCTGACGCCGGGCAACGGGAAAGTAATTAGATCTGGCCGCATGGAGAAGTCTGAGCTGATTTCTATGCCGCCCAGTCGGACCGGGCGGGTCCAGCTCAGGCCGCCGTTGATGAAATCTCCGACGCGATAGCGGCGCAGTGTTTCGGGGTCCGAATAGGTATAAGTGCTGTTCAGGCGTATGGCGGAGTTTGTACCGAGGCCCTGAGGGCCGCCGCCGAGATAACCCAACAGGCCCGTACTTGCAACACCCCATGGCGAGAAAGCCCGGAAGTTGAATTGCCCGGCACCCAGTTTCTGGCCTGTGACCGAAGTGCCGGTGACATCGTAGTCGAGGGTCGCCCCGAGGCTACTCCGCACCGGAAGCTTGCTGGCAGGGCTTGTTGCTGCCTGTAGGAGCATAGGCAAAAGGCGTTTGCCAGCCGCCGTGACATAAAGCGTTTGGGTTGCCTGATCGATATGCCAACCAAAGTCGGAAAGCGCGGACAAGGCGATGCGGCCATCCGGCCCCACTGGAACGGAATCCGGCACCTTGAAGCCAAGGTCACGCAATTCTTGGGGCCGGGCGTGCAGTGTGCCATCGCGCAGCATGAACTCGCCGACCTTGTCGGTGGGGTAACCGTTGACCACCACGGAGAGCAGCAGCGTCTCACCGGTGGCTGCGGCGCCCTGCGGCGTTCCGATCAAAAGAATCAGGGCCGCGATGACCACTGCGGCGAACCGCATTGCCAGCGCGCGACGCCGGTCATGGGCTGCCAACAACCCGGACCGACTGGTCAATATGCCCTGTATTGGTGCTTGCAGTTAGTTGCAGGACTGCGCCGGGGGCCAGTGGAGGGGACGGTGTGACGATATGCCAACGCATTGTGGCTCCGGCCAGGATATAGGGGTTGATATTGGACTCGACTTTCAGCGTGCCCCCGCCAGGGACCTGGAGTTTGATGTCGCGGAGAGTCTCGTGGCGTGTACCCTCGTTAACGCCGACCAGAAAAGACTGCCCGTCAGAGCTATCCACCTTCCATAGCACATGGGGTGCGACTCGAGTCTGGGGCTCGGCAAAGATCGGGATCGACATACGTAGTGCGATCCGGACCATCCCTGGCACCGCCGGCGGCGGAATTTCGTCCAGCAAGATTCGGTAACTGGCTTCCCTCCCCTGCGGGGGTCGGCGCAACTCCATCCGAATAATCTGGCGGCCGCCTGCCGCTAGAGTGCCAAGGGGTGGACTAGCCAGCAATTCGGCGGTGGGCGCCAATTTGTTGTGGCCATTCAACTGTGTCCATGCGAAGGCGCGAACCTGAAAGGCAATCTCGCGGTGGCCATGGTTGATAACGGTCAACGCCGTTGTCCTCTGTCCAGGAGCCATCTGAATGGTGACAGGCAACACGGTCAGGGATACCGCGCTGGCTACACCGACGGCAAGCGAGATAATAAATACACTCGCGACTCCAACAATAAGTCGCCGGATATTCGCAGCACCGATCGACATCACACATCCCATGTCAGTAGGTAATCGTCGCGGTGATCGTATCGGTGTAGGCTCCTGGTGCAGGATACTGCCCAGCCGGAATTTGGCCATAAACGGTCAGCGCCTGGGCACTGCCATTCCCCGTTCCGGTTTCTGTATCTGTGCCAATGGTGTCGCCCCAGTTAGTAGTGTACGAGGCATTCTGAAACAGTCCGTACGACAGGGTTGCCGAGCTAGGGCCAGTCATTGCCCGTGTGCTTACGGTTGCGGCAGTGGCAGTCCCTGCGTTAAGACCAACGTTGTACGGTGTGGTGTTGGTGCAGGTGACGGTAACAGTGGAGTTGGCGTTCGTTAGCGCACCGTTATAGGTGCCAAAAGCCAGGTTGGTCGCGGAAATCGTGCAGGTAGCTGCCACGGTCGCGGAAACCGTGAACGTGGCAGTGGCTGTCGAAGCCTGGGGCTGATCAGATAACAGACCAAGCATCAGCGTTGACAGCACGCTGAGGCCGACGAACAATTTTTTGTGCTGTTCCCGAAGCAATTTCACGATACACCTCCCATTTATTGTACTACATCAAGTATAACTGTAACACAAATTCCGCAGCATGATTGGATTTTGATCGGATAAATGACATGACTTTTTGTCATGTTTCCCAGAGTGTTACGTGATCCAGCCACTGGCTGGAAATCCTTTCCAGGAGGCGATTCTGACTCTGCCGGGCGGTGAGATTGTCCAGATCCACCCAGGCCAGGGGCTGATCCTGCTGCGCGCAGGAGAACACCGCCTTGGTGCGCTGCCTCGTCTCCGGATCGATCTGCCACTGCAGGCACTGGGCACAGACGCCTTTGAGCATACACTGCATGGGACTGCCCACCGTGGCGGTGGCCTCCAGATCAGCTCGGAAATAGGGCTGCAACTCCCCCTGGAGGGCCTGCTGAAAGGCCTTGAGCAAGCCGGTGGACCCCATGACCATCAGGCGATCCACACTGGTCAGCGTTATCCCCGCATCACCTGGCGCGGTCTGCCCGGACAGCGCTCCAGCCCCATAGGCGCGCAGCAGGGCCACCATGTCACTGGCCTCGACACTGAGATCCTGCTTACGGCGGGCCTCGATCAACGGGCCACTGCCCGTACACCAGATGATCTGGTCCGCGGCCTCTTCCAGCTCCGCCTGGTTATCCAGTTCGCTGGCTTTGCCCAGTGCCGCCACATAGAGCACGCGGTTGCCCGCCGCCCGCAAGGCCGGGCCGATATCCAGCATCACCGCCGCACCCCAGCGTCCGGCGACCACCAGAATCGTTTTACCTGTGGGGATGTCGGTAGGCGCGCCGGTCGGTCCCATGAGAATAAGGGGATCGCCCGGCTGCAAGCGGCCCACCAGACGCGGTCCAGTGCCCCACTGCAGGATCATGAGGCGCACCGCGTCGCCTTCCACCCCTGCACCGCTGACCGTCAGCACCGGTACCTGCAAGCGGGTGCCATCCACGACCGGGCTGTGACTCTCGAAGGTCTGCAAACGAAAAAACTGTCCCGGCCGGAAATTGCGGGCCGCCAGCGGGGCCTCCACCCACATCTCGGTGACGGCGGGGTTGCTGCGATCCATGCGTAGTACCCGCATGCTCAGCAGATGCTGCAAGCGTTGCTGAAAGCCCTTTACGTCCAGGTCGGCGGCGCTATCCAGCGCCTCCAGGCTCTGCATGACCTGCGGATACGTCGCCTTGGCGGAGGCAATAGCCTTGACCACACTGCCGTGAAACACCGGATGCGTGTCCCCAATAAAGCTGATCCGATGTCCTTGCGCATCACCGTAGGACGTAAAGGGACCGGCCTCGGGGGCCTTGCAGTGCTCGGCCACCTGCACCGCCTGCAACGGCCCGTTGTCGTGGGCCACATGGGTCAGGAAGTGGTCCCCATCCAGTTGGAAAGTCCCCGGATATTCCCTTTCATAGATGGTGTTGGGGACGGTGCCGGCGGCGATGAAGACGGCGCGTGCGGGCAGCCGCACGTCCTGATCGCTGGCCAGCCAGCGCCCTTCCACCTCGCGCATCCGGCGGAAGACCATGTGCGCGATATGCCCATAGCTATCCAATTCTGCGCGGAGAGGATCGAGACCCTCACTATAATAGAGTCCTTCTTCCATGGCCTTGATGAGTTCTTCATGGTTGCGGGTATAGGCGGGCGACTGCTGCATCCCCTTCCGGTATGCCAGGGTGACGCCGCCCCAGGACTGGATCAGCGGCACGAAATTGGGCAATTCGTTCTCTACTGCGGCGCGCTCGCGCTCGGCACGCACGGCGCGGCCGTGGGTCAGGAACTCGTCGAGAATCCCGGCATCCTCGGCGGAGAGTCCGGCGCGGAGTTTTTCTTCGCCAGAATGCGTTACCATCGCTTCGTAGCGCGCCAGCACCTTCTCTACCTGCCGCACATAATAGGCTTGTACCTCGGTGGCGGTATCCACCGCCGTGAGGCCACCGCCAATCACCACCGCCGGCAGGCGTACCTGCAGATTGGCGAGACTGGACCGCTTGCCCGCTCCGGTGAGCTGCAGCGCCATGAGAAAGTCGCTGGCCTGACGCATACCGCGCGCCAGACTCTCCCCCATGGGCACCACCCGCGGCAGACCCGCGCCGGTAGCGATGCAGACATGATCGAAACCCAGTTCCCAGGCGTTTTCGAGGGTGATGGTACCGCCCAGCCGCACGCCACCGAAAATCTGGAAATTCGAGCGACGTGCCAGGGTCAGGTAGATCAGTTTGAGAAAATTCTTGTCCCAGCGCACGGTAATGCCATATTCGGCCACACCGCCAAAACCGAGCAGAATGCGTTCGTCGAGGTCCTCCTGAAGACTGCTCCAGTCGCGGACGGGCTGCTCCAGCCACTGCCGGGGCAGGGGTTCGACTTTCAGGCCATCGATGCCGACCACCGCACAACCTTCCTGCAGGAGATGATGGGCCATGGTGAAGCCTGCCGGGCCCATGCCCGCCACCAGCACCTTGCGCCCGTTGTAGGGCTGCGCCAGATATTGCACGGCGCGCAACGGGTTCCAGCGGGCCAGCAGATCGTAGAGCTCCACGCCCCAGGGGAGATTCAACACATCCGTGAGAATCCGCGTTTCAATCTGGGGGATGTTCACCGGATCCTGCTTCTGGTAAACGCAGGCCTTCATACAGTCGTTGCAGATGCGGTGGCCGGTGGCCGGAACCATGGGGTTGTCCACCATCGCCATGGCCAGGGCGGCGATATGGAATCCGTCCCGCTTCAGTACCTGCATCTCGGAAATCTTTTCTTCCAGGGGACAGCCCGTCAGGGTGACGCCCAGCGGGTCTACCTTGAGACCCAGTTCCGGCACGCCCTTTTTCTCCGGAAAGCCCTTGGAACAAAAATCCCCGTCGTGATCATGGCAGTACAAACAATAATGGACTTCACTCTGGACGCTGCGGGCGTCCATGCGCAGGTCGGTCAGATGAAAGCTGTCGCGGCGCCGCAGGGTACCGTCCGGCGCCACGAAGGGCGCACCGGGGATATCCTCCCGACGTTTCAAGGGGACCAGTGCCTCGTGGTCCACTCGTTGGGGCAGGCGGAAACTGGACCAGCCCTGCACCGCCAGGGCGGCCTGTGGATCCCTCAGGATGAGGGCACACCACCGGGTCAGACGGTCGATGGCCGCGGCATGAGCCGCTTCATTCTCAAGCCATGCTTCACTCAGCCGGGCAATGGCCCATTCGCGATCTTCCAGTGGCCAGCCGCGCTGCCGGATTTCGCTGTCCAGCCACTGATCCAGATCGGCAAAGGACTCGGGGAATTCGCCCCGGTAACGGCGCGCGCGGCGTAACACGAAATGCTTTTTGAACGCCATGACCACATCATGACTGCGGGTCCGGGCCTGCAACTCCGCCACTTCCGGCCCCAGGCGGAAGAGTTGCGCGACAAATTGTTCCAGGTGCGGCGCAAGCCGCAGCAGAAACTCGCTCTGGGCCTTATCCGCAGGCCGCGCCCCAGCGGCACGATATGCCTGCAGGCTTTCCACCAGGGTCAGGTCTTTTTCTGCCAGGACACGAAGAAATTCCCCATCCAGCCGCGCGAGCCCTTCAGAAGTAAAAAGTTCTTTATATTCAAAGTTGAGTAAATTAAGCACTTATGATCTCCCGAGTCATACCAGCGACTGCGCTGCGACAGCATTCATGAAACCATCATATTCTGCTGGCAATATGGGATTCTGTCATCTTTTCAGGATGGCCGGACGGAAAGGTCATCCGCCGGCCCATACCCTTGCGTTTTGACCAAGATATCGCCGCGTATTCAGATATCGAGTCTGGATACAAAACGCGCATTGTCCTCGATAAAGCGCCGGCGCGGTTCCACCGCTTCGCCCATGAGCATGGAAAAGACTTCGTCAGCGGCGATGGCATCTTCCACATCCACCCGCACCAGACGGCGGTTTTCGGCATTCATGGTGGTTTCCCAGAGCTGTTCCGGATTCATTTCACCGAGCCCCTTGTAGCGCTGAATCTCGACGCTGCGGCGGGCGTCCGCCAGAAGCCAGTCCATGGCGGCGCGGAAACGGCTGACGGCAAGCCCTCGTTCGCCCCTTTCCATACGCGCGCCCACACCGATTTTGCCCTCGATCTGCCGCGCATAATCCGCCAGATGCCGATATTCGCCACCGGCGAAAAAATCCTGATCGAAGAAACGCAGTTCCAGACTGCCATGATGTTCGCGGCGCACCACCAGGCGCAAGGCCTCCGCTTCACCCACCCGCTCCACCGTGTAATGTTCGGCGGGCAGGGCATTCACTTCCAATGCCGCGCGGAGCTGCCGCGCGAAATCGTCCCAGGCGGCGCTATCCGCCGACTCCGCAACGATGGGTGGCAACGTGGCCAAGGCCCAGAGCAGGGTACCGGGATAGCGCCGTTCCAGACGCTGCACCAGTGCCTCGATATTCTGGTATTGACGCATCATGCCGCCCAGTTGCTCGTCCGTTACCGGCTCGGCATCCGCCGCGGGACGGAATTGCGCGCTCTGCATGGCAATGTCACGCAGATAGGCGGCCAGTTCGGCGTCATCCTTGAGGTAGCGTTCCTCCTTGCCCTTCTTGACCTTGTAGAGGGGCGGCTGGGCGATGTAAATATGGCCGCGCGCCACCAGATCGGGCATCTGCCGGTAGAAAAAGGTCAGCAACAGGGTACGGATGTGACTGCCGTCCACGTCCGCGTCGGTCATGATGATGACCCGGTGATAACGCAGCCTGGCCACATCAAAATCCCCGGCACCGATACCGGTACCCAGCGCGGTAATCAGGGTGCCAATTTCGTCGGACGAAAGCATCCGGTCGAAACGCGCCCGTTCCACATTGAGGATTTTGCCCTTCAGGGGGAGGATGGCCTGATGCCGGCGATCCCGGCCCTGTTTGGCAGATCCGCCGGCGGAATCGCCCTCCACCAGATAGATTTCGCACTGGGCTGGATCTTTCTCCTGACAGTCGGCCAGCTTGCCGGGAAGGTTGGCAATGTCCAGCGCGCCCTTGCGGCGGGTCAGTTCCCGTGCCCGCCGGGCGGCTTCCCGCGCCCGCGCCGCTTCGACGATTTTGGCGGCGATGGCCTGCGCCTCTTTGGGATGCTCATCCAGAAACACGGTCAGCGCCTCGGACATGGAGGACTCGACTATCGGTTTGACTTCGCTGGAGACCAGTTTTTCCTTGGTCTGCGAAGAAAATTTGGGGTCCGGTACCTTGACGGAAAGCACTGCCGTCAGTCCTTCACGGGCATCTTCGCCACTCACCGCAACCTTGGCCTTGGCAAGGATGCCTTCCCGTTCCATATACTGGTTCAAGGTACGGGTCAGGGCGCCGCGAAAGCCCGCCAAATGGGTGCCGCCATCGGCCTGGGGAATGTTGTTGGTGAAGCAGAGCACCGCCTCGTTATAGCCTTCATTCCATTGCAGGGCCGCTTCGACGGCAATGCCGTCGCGCTCGCCGGTGAGCGTGATCACGCTGGGATGAATGGCGGTTTTGCTGCGGTTGAGATGCTCTACGAAAGCGCGGATACCGCCTTCGTAATGAAAGATTTCTTCCCGGCTGGCCCGCTCATCCAGCAGGGTGATATGCACGCCGGAATTGAGAAAGGCCAGTTCGCGCAAGCGCTTCGCGATGATCTCGAAGTGAAAATGGGTATCGGCAAAAACCTGGGGCGATGGTTTGAAACGGATGGTACTGCCATGTTTGCGTGATGCATCGCCGCGGGCGATGGGTGCCTGGGGTTCGCCATCGTGATACTCCTGGGTCCAGACATAGCCGTCGCGGAAGATACGCAATTGCAGCGTTTCCGAAAGGGCGTTGACCACCGAGACACCAACCCCGTGCAGGCCGCCGGAAACCTTGTAGGCGTTGTCATCGAACTTACCGCCTGCATGCAACACGGTCATGATGACTTCGGCAGCGGATCGGCCCTCCCCGGCGTGCAGGTCCACCGGTATACCACGACCGTTATCGCTGACGCTGACGGATTCATCCTCATGGAGGGTCACGATGATGGTGTCGCAATACCCGCCGAGTGCCTCGTCGATGGCGTTATCCACCACTTCGAAGACCATGTGGTGCAGTCCGCTGCCGTCATCGGTATCGCCGATATACATGCCGGGGCGTTTGCGTACCGCTTCCAGACCTTTCAATACCTGGATACTGGAAGAATCGTATGTTTCCATCATGACGCTGTTTCCTTCTCAAGCTGGCCTGCTGCCAGACAAAAATGACTGCCGCCTACCATCGCCGGAATCTGTCGGGCGGTGGTGACGGCAGCAAAGATCTGCACCCCCAGCAGATCGAGTTCGTTGACCCACCAATCCCGTGCCGAAGCATCCAGCTCCGCCGCGAAATCGTCAATCAGTATGGTCGGCAGGGGCAAGCCGGCCCGCTTCAGGATTTTCACCTGCGCCAGACGATAGGCCAGACCCAACACTCGCAACTGGCCACGCGAAAGAATATCCGGTGCCGGTTTGCCGCGTACCCGGAATGCCAGATTGGCGCGATGCGGGCCGCTGTGGGTATAACCCGCCTCACGATCCTGTTCATGATCCCGCAGCAGGCAGTCGCCCAGCGCCATGCCTTCCTTCCAGCCGCTGTGCAGATGCAGGCTGAGCCCGGTCAGAGACCCGGACCAGCGTTCCCAGAGGGTCACGACTTCGGGCTGCACGGCGGTGAGATGGGCCTGCCGCCGCTGCTGGATGTCTTCGCCGGCGGCAATGACACCGTCGTCCCAGGGTTGTTGGTTCTGATCGCTTTTCAGCCAGGCATTGCGCTGCTGTAACGCCCGCCGGTATTGGCGAAATACCGTGCCGTAATACCGGTCTGCGTAATAAATGCCCCAGTCCAGCACGCGCCGGCGGTCCTCCGCCGTCCCCGAGACAAAGTGGCTGTTGTCATCGTGCAGGCTTTGCAGAGGCAAAATATCCAGCAGCAGCCAGGCAGAGCCGAGCGACTCCCCATCATAGCGTATTTCTCGTTCTTCGCCACGTCGGCGCAGGGCGAGGAAATGATCGGACAGGCGTGCGCTGACCAGATAGGCGTCGTCCCCCTCTCGCTGGACATGGCGGGACCCGTGTCGCCAGGTCTGCCCAGTACCAAGCATGTGGATGGCTTCCAGCACCGAGCTCTTGCCCGCGCCGTTGGCGCCTATCAGCCAGTTCCACTGGCGGTCCGTTTTCAGCTCCAAGGTTTCTATGCAACGCACGGACTGGATATGCAGCGCCTCCAGCGGCATCTCAAAGACGGACGGGCATGATGATATACAGGGGATTATTGCCGTCTACCGGGGTAAAAACGGCGCTGCTGTCGCTGTCCTTGACCCGCATCCGCAAACTTTCCTGGGGGAATATCTGAGTCGTATCCGTCAGATAGCGGCTGTTGAACGCGATATCCAGGGTGTCGCCCTGATACTCGACGGGAATCTGGATTTCGCCTTCCTCCTGCTCCTCATTGCGGCTGCGCAGGGTTATCTGGTCGTTTTCCAGATGTAGATGGGTGGTCGGATTACGGTCGCTGACCAAAACGTCGCTCTGCTGCAAGGCACTTTTGAAGGCCTGGCGGTCCAGTATGGCGAAGCGGGGGTGTCCCTGGGGGATGACCCGGCGGTAATCAGGATATTTGGCGTCGATGAGCTTGCAGGCGAACTGCTGTGTACCATCATCGAGCAGAAAGCTGGCATCCGACATCTCCAGGACGATGTCGCCGTCATCGAGAATCCGCAGCAGTTCGAGGACGGCTTTGCGGGGCAGGATGGCCTGGTAGCTTCCGCTTTCCAGGCTGCTGGCAAAAGGCAGCGTCATCATGGCCAGACGATGGCCATCGGTGGCTACGAGACGCAGTTCCTGACCTTCCACTTCGACGAGGACGCCGTTCAGAAATAGCCTTGCGTCGTTCTGTGCCATGGTGTTGGCAACGACGGCGAGCGCTTCGCGAAAGGTTTTGGCGTTGCAATGGCCCTGACAGAGACTGCTGTGGGTACTGAGGTAAGGAAATTGATCGGCTGGCAATATGTGCAGGGTAAAGCGGCTCTTGGCGGCCTTCAAGAGCAGCTTTTCGCCGTCTTTATGAAATTCTATGGGGGTGTGTTCTGGTAATGCCCGGCAGATGTCATAGAGTTTGCGGGCGGGGACGGCGCAGGTGCCCGGAGCATCTACCGGGTGATCCAGATCGGCGGAAAGCTGGACTTCCAGATCGGTAGCGACAAAGCGGCAGTGTTGGCCTGCGGCTTCGATGAGGACATGGGCCAGGATCGGTTGTACCGGACGTCGGTCGGCAATATTGGCCATATTGGCCAGGATGGGGAGAAGATCTTCGCGATCTATGGTGATTTTCATCGGGGTGTGCTCCTAGAATGCCAGGGCTGGAAAGGGATTCGTAGTGTCGATTTATAAATATAATTTATAAATTTTCTTTTAACTACTAATACTATTGATGGCCACATGGCCTGTGGAAAGGTGTCGTAGCACCTTGTCCAGTATGAAGTTTCCGATTTTGGCAGACGGTCGACAAGCTGTGGGTAAGTGGGTATATCCAGGGATAAAAAAAAGCGCCATTTTTCATACAGGGATAGCCCAGGTGTTATGCAGGGGCTTATCCACAGCTTATGCGGATCTCGGATCATGCGCCAAGAATCCGCAACAGGTTTCGGTAATCTTCGTCCATCTGGGTATCTTCCAGACGGAGTTTATCGATCTGGCGGCAGGCGTGGAGGACGGTGGTGTGGTCGCGTCCGCCGAAGGCCTCGCCGATTTCCGGAAGACTGTGGTTGGTGAGTTGCTTGGTGAGGCACATGGCTACCTGTCGGGGACGGGCAATGTTGCGGCTGCGTCGCTTGGACTGCATATCGGAGCCGCGAATGTGAAAATACTCGGCTACGACTTTCTGGATGTTGTCGAGGCTGACCATGCGTTTCTGCACGTCGATCAGGTCGCGCAGGGCCTCGCGGGCGGTGTCCAGGTCGTAAGGCTTGTGGGTGAAATTGACGTGGGCGATGACCCTGCGCAGCGCGCCTTCCAGTTCGCGGACATGGGAGCGGATTTTCTCGGCGATGAAGAAGGCCACTTCTTCCGGCAAATCGACGCCGCTTTCTTCCGCCTTGCAAAGAATGATGGCCATGCGGGTTTCCAGATCATGGGGCTGGATGGCGACCGTCAGTCCCCAGCCGAAGCGCGATTGCAGGCGCTCTTCCAGCCGGTCCACCTCTTTGGGATAGCGGTCGCAGGTGATGATGATCTGCCGACCACCGTCAAAGAGGGCGTTGAAGGTGTGGAAAAACTCTTCCTGGGTGCGGTCCTTGCCCGCAAAAAACTGGATGTCGTCGATGAGCAGGGCGTCCAGCTTGCGGTAGCGCTGCTTGAAGTCGTTGATGGTGTTATGTTGCAGGGAGCGCACCATGTCCATGATGAAGCCTTCGGAGCTCACATAGAGCACCTTGGCATCGGCATTGCGCTGGAGGATGGCGTTGCCCACCGCTTGCATGAGGTGGGTCTTGCCCAGTCCGACGCCGCCATAGATATACAGGGGATTGTAGGATTTCCCCGGATTTTCTGCGACCTGTCGGGCAGCCGCCACGGCGAGTTGATTGGATTTGCCCTCGACGTAGGACCGAAAGGAAAATCCCGGATTGAGCCGGTTGCCGTTGCGCGGCTCGGTGACGGAAGGGGCGGACGGCGTCGCCGGTCCCGCCGAGACCTGCGCCATCCCCTGGTCGGGGCTGAGTTCCAGGCGCAGCAGCATCCCAGGTGCAAGCTCGGCAAGCACCGTTTCCAGCAGGCCTATCAACCTTTCCCGTACCCACTCCATGACGAAGGTATTGGGTGCGAAAAGGCGCAATTCGTTACCATGCAGCTCGCCACGAAGGGGGCGCAGCCAGGTGTTGAACTGCTGGGCGGTGGTCTGTTCTTGCAACTGCACGCACAGCGCTGCCCATAGGGCATCTCCGTTGTGCAGCGCGGATGGCGCTGGATGACTGCTCATGCGTAACCTGGTCAGAGGGTCTGAAGGTGAAAGGTGCTTTGCCCCGGCGCTGCCAAGTGCAGTGTCACGCGGCAGCAGAGTGGGCTCGCTTCCCGCAACGGGAAGGGCGTTTCACCATAATTCTCCGTCAGTGGAGTATATCCAGTTATAGCGGTACATGCCAGCACATCGCTATGGCCGACGGATTTTTGGCGGCGCAGTGATTTCGGGATAAATTTATTTTGTTTTGTAAAACACTTACATTACAATTTGTTTTATATTGAATTTTATTTATTAAAATGCAATTTATATCTGCTGTTCGGCAGTTATCAGGTTCCATATGTTTTCAGGTGAGTATGACTTTTATGGTATCGACAAATTTCTGTTAAATAGAATATAGTGCTTTAATGAAAGGCGGTTGGGGGGGTGAACTGGTGTCTATGCGGGCGGGGTGAGGGGCAGACGGCGGTGCTGGGCACCCTTCTGCGGTATCTGCCCATAGCCATCTATGACCCGATTTTTGCCAGGGTGGCGGGAAAACGGCGGAGGATGGGCGACGCCGTGGCGGAATCCTGATCCAAATGGCGGTTGGAGCCGTCTTCTGGATGAGGAAAGTTTTCCACAAAGGCGTTGAAACAGCAGTTATGGAGTTTTATTGGGAATCATGTTTCATTAGTTTTTATATGTCATTGTTATTAATGAAAATTATTTTTTGAAGACCCGGTTTCCCCGACGTGGAGATGTCTTTGTCATGACGGAATCCCTACGACAGGCAAAGTATCCACAAAGTTATCCACAGGTTTTTGTACCAGGCTGGAGTCCCCATAATGGTCGCTGATATGGGCTCCTTTGATAGGGAGGATTCAACCCAGATGGAATCCCGTCATCCGGAAGCGGTGGGTTCTTTGCCCGTCGTTCTTGCTATTGCTGGCTCCGATCCCAGTGGGGGTGCGGGCTTGCAGGCCGACCTGCTGACCCTGGCCAGTCTGGGGGTGCATGGCTGCACGGCGGTCACCGCGCTGACCGTTCAGGATTCGGTGAACGTCCGCAGCTACACGCCGGTCGATCCGCGGGATACCATGGCGCAGGCCCGTGCCGTGCTGGAGGACATGTCCGTACAGGTCATCAAGATTGGGATGCTGGGCAGCGCGGCTATGGTGGCGGCGGTGAGCGCGCTGCTGGCGGACCATTCGCAGATTCCCGTGGTGCTGGACCCGGTGCTGGCGGCCGGAGGCGGCACGACCCTGGCCGGGGCCGGGTTGCGCGAAGCCCTGGTGGCACAATTGCTGCCCCGGGTGACCGTCATGACGCCCAATGGCCCGGAAGCGCTGGCCTTGTCGGGTACCGGCGATTTGCCCGCGGCGGGTGTTTGGCTCAACCGCCGTGGAGCGGAGTGGGCGCTGATCAGCGGCGGGCACGGCGAGGAGTCGGAGCTGGAGAACCTGCTGTTTCGGGGCGAGGTCTTGCGACGCACTTTCCGGCAGGCGCGTCTGCCCCACAGTTACCACGGTTCGGGATGTACCTTGGCCGCCGCGCTGGCGGCAGGTCTGGCGCATGGTTTGACCATGGAGGAGGCCGTGGCGCGGGCACTGGATTTTACCCATGCCTGTCTGGTCCATGCCTACCCGCTGGGGGAAGGGCAGTATTTTCCGGACCGGTTCTTTTGGGCGCGCAGGCATCGCGAGGGGCCGGATGGTCGGATGTAACCGAGGGATTTCTGGGCTGTATGCCATCACCGACGCCCATCTTATGCCGGAGGCTGTTTTCCTGGCGCGGGCCGAGGCAGCGCTGCGCGGGGGGGCGTGCATCCTGCAATACCGGGATAAGGGCGATGTCGTGACTGACGCGCGGCGACGGCGCATGCAGGCGGGCGCCTTGCGGGAACTATGTGCGCAGTACGGCGCCCTTTTCGTCGTCAATGATGATCCCCGGCTGGCGCGGGCTGTCGGCGCTCCCGCCCTGCATGTGGGGGCAGGGGATGCGCCCCCGGCGGCATTGCGTGCGCAATTCGGCCGCGCCATACTCATCGGGGTTTCCTGCTATGGATCCGTGCTGCAGGCGCAGGAGGCGGCGACGCGGGGGGCGGACTACGTGGCCTTCGGGTCCTTTTTCGCCTCTCCCAGCAAACCGCAGGCGCCGGTGGTCGGTGTGGATGTCCTGACGGCGGCGCGCGCGACGATCGACCTGCCCATTGTCGCTATCGGCGGCATCACGGAGACCAATGGGCGTGCCTTGATTGCGGCGGGCGCGGATGCCCTGGCGGTAATTTCCGGCGTTTTCGCCGCAGAGGATGTGGAAGGGGCGGCACGACGCTTTACCGCCCTGTTCAGTAACCGTAAGGAGTGATGATGACGCAGACTTCACACGCGCTGTTCCATGCGGCGCAACAGTGCATTCCGGGCGGGGTGAATTCGCCGGTCCGGGCCTTTCGCGGTGTGGGCGGTGACCCGATTTTCATCGACCACGCCGAGGGACCCTTTTTCTGGGATGTGGAAGGCAAGCGCTATCTCGATTATGTGGGTTCCTGGGGACCGATGATTCACGGCCACGGCCATCCGGAGGTGCTGGCGGCGGTGCATGCGCAGGTGAACCAGGGGCTGGGCTTTGGTGCGCCCACCGCCATCGAGGTGGAGATGGCGGAACTGGTCTGCGCCCTGGTGCCTGGTATCGAATCGGTGCGCATGACTTCCAGTGGCACCGAGGCGGTGATGACCGCCATTCGTCTGGCGCGCGGTTACACCGGGCGCGACAGGATCATCAAATTTGAGGGCAATTATCACGGTCACAGCGACAGTCTGCTGGTAAAGTCCGGTTCCGGGGCGCTGACCCTGGGGCAGCCTTCCAGCGCGGGGGTTCCGCGCGAGGTCAGCCAGGACACCCTGGTGCTGCCGTATAACGACCTCCCCGCGGTGGTGGAAATGATGGCGCAGTTCGGCTTCGACGTGGCCACCATCATTGTCGAGCCGGTGGCCGGCAATATGGGCTGCGTGCCGCCGGAGCCCGGCTTTCTGGAAGGGCTGCGCGCCGTTTGTGATCAATACGGGTGCGTGCTGATCTTCGACGAGGTAATGACCGGATTCCGGGTGGCCGTGGGGGGCGCACAGGCGCTCTACGGGGTCCGGCCCGACCTGACCACGCTGGGCAAGATCATCGGCGGTGGTCTGCCGGTGGGTGCCGTCGGTGGTCCGCGGGAAATGATGGAATATCTGGCACCCACCGGGCCGGTATATCAGGCAGGGACACTGTCCGGTAATCCGGTGGCCATGGCCGCCGGATTGGCGACCCTGCGGCTGCTGACGGTACCGGGTTTCCATGAGCGCTTGGCGGCGCAGACGGCGGTGCTCTGCAAGGGCCTGGCCGAGCGGGCGGAAGCCGCAGGCGTGCCGATGCAGATCAACCATGTGCCGGGCATGTTCGGCTGGTTCTTTGCGGAACAGCCGGTGCGCGGTTTTGATGCGGTGATGGCTGCCGACAGTAAACGCTACGCCCGGTTTTTCCATGGCCTGCTGGCGCGCGGGGTGTATCTCGCTCCCAGTGCCTATGAGGCGGGTTTTCTCTCGGCGGCCCACGGCGACGCCGAGATAGCCGCCACCCTGGATGCCGCCGAGGCCGTTCTGGCCACCCTCAAGGAGGACGCATGAGTACCCTGTTCACCCGCATCATCAACGGTGAAATCCCGGCGCAGAAAGTACTGGAAGACGACCGTTATCTGGCCTTTCTCGATATCCGCCCGGTACGTCCGGGGCATACCCTGGTCATCCCCAAGGTGGAGCACGATTATATTTTCACTCTGGACGACGCAATCCTGGCCGGGCTTCTGCCCTTTGCCAAACGCGTCGTGCCGGCGCTGGAGCAGGTCACCGGCTGCAGGCGGGTCGGGATCATGGTGGCGGGGCTGGAAGTGCCCCATGCCCATGTGCACCTGATCCCGATGAACGCCATCCCGGACCTGAATTTCGCCAACGCCAGAGATACCCCGGCAGCGGATTTGGCGGCGATGGGGGATAGGATACGCGCGGCGTTGCGGGGTTGAACGCGCAACGCATTTGCACGGAGGGGGTACCGTTGCGGCAGATGAAAGCGACCCGGAAGGGGTTGTGGCTGGGCTTGCCGTCCTTGTGCATGATGGCCGCGGGCGCTTGGGCGCAGGCCGCAGGGACAGGCTGCCCGGCTCCCGTCGACATCAATCACGCCGATGTGGCCCAGTTGCGCTGCCTGCACGGCATTGGCGAAAAACGGGCCGCCGCGATCGTCGCTTTCCGGGAGGCGCATGGCCCCTTTCCCGGCCCCGCCTCCCTCGCTGCGGTTGTTGGTCCCAAGATGGCGCAGGCGCTGCGCGAGAGGGTGCTGGTGACCCCGGTTTCGCGGTGAGCGCCGCAGTGTCGCCCTTGACAGAAAAAACCGCGCTGTTAAGGTGAATAACCCATTCTTCTCCTGATCATCCTCAGAGCCGCCGAGCCGATATGCCGCACTCCCTTCGCATTGGTACCCGCGCCAGCCCGCTGGCCGTCTGGCAGGCAGAGCATGTCCGCGCCGCCCTGTTGCGGCATCACCCGGCAATGACGGTCGAAATCCTCACCATGACCACCAGCGGCGACATTCTTCTGGATGCGCCCCTGCATGCGCTGGGCGGTAAGGGCCTTTTCGTCAAGGAAATCGAGGATGCCCTGCAGCAGCAGCGGGTGGATGTCGCCGTGCACTCCATGAAGGATGTGCCGGCGCTACAGCCGGATGGTCTGGAAATCGTCGCCATCATGGCCCGGGAGGATGTCCGTGATGCCTTCGTCAGCAATACCTTTCTGCATCCCGATGCCCTGCCGGTGGGCGCTCGGGTAGGCAGTTCCAGCCTGCGGCGTCGGGCGCAATTGCTGGAGCGCTACCCCCATCTGCGGGTCGATGATCTGCGTGGCAATGTCGCTACGCGCCTGCGTAGGCTGGACGAGGGGCATTATGACGCGATCATCCTCGCCGCTGCAGGCCTCAAGCGCCTCGGTTTGCCCGATCGCATCACCCATCTGCTGGACATCGACTGCTCCCTGCCGGCGGTGGGACAAGGGGCCATAGGCATCGAGGCGCGCAGCGACGACCGGCGAACACGGGAACTGCTGGCCCCTCTGGCTGATGCCGATACCCAGAACTGCGTGCTGGCGGAGCGCAGCATGAATCGGGTGCTGGGCGGGGATTGCCGGCTGCCGGTGGCGGCACTCGCCCGATGGCAGGGGCCGCAGATGCTCCTGCGCGGGCTGGTCGCCACTCCGGATGGCCGCCGGGTGCTCCATGCCGAGGCGAAGGGCAGCGACCCCGTTGCCCTCGGCATGGCTGTTGCTGCGGCGCTGGTCGCGCAAGGGGCGGCAGAGATTATCGAGGATGTCCGAAACACATGAATAGCACCGCACTGCAAGGCAAAGGCATCGTGGTCACCCGGCCGCGCGCGCAGGCCGGCGAGATGCTGACCCTGTTGCAGGCGCAAGGCGCGCGCCCCATTTTGTTCCCTGCCGTAGAGATCGAGGCGCCGGAGAACTGGCAGTCCCTGGATGACGCCTTGCATCGGCTTGTGGCGTATGACTGGGTGATTTTTTCCAGCCGCAACGCCGTCGCCTTCGCCCTCAGTCGCTTGCAGAGCCGCAACCTGTCCTGGCCGGCGGGGCCGCGCATTGCGGCGGTGGGGCGGGAGACCGCCAAGGCGCTGCGTGAGTTTGGTCTGCAGGTCGATCTGGTCCCCCAGAGGTTCAGCTCCGAGGGGTTGCTGGAAAGTCCGGATCTGGTGGCCGTGCAGGGACAGCGCATCGCGCTGTTTGCCGGTGATCAGGGCCGGGAGTTGCTGGAGAACGCGCTGGGCGAGCGAGGGGCGGTCATCGACAAAGTGTTCTGCTACCGACGCCGGTTGCCCGGCACCAACCCGACGCCTTTGTTGCATGCCTGGGCGCGGGGCGAGCTGGATGCCGTCACCGTGACCAGCCCGGAGATCTTCAATAATTTCTATCAGATGGTGGGAGGGCTGGGACAACGCTGGCTGAAGAGCACGCCCATCATCGCCATCAGTCCCCTCACCGCCGAGGCCGTCACCACGGTTGGTCTGCCCGTCCCCTGGATCGCCCCGGAAGCCAGTGCGGCTGGTATGCTGGCGGCGCTGACGGTGTGGGCGCAAAGCCTGGAGCCCGTTGCATGAACCTGCTCAATCTGTCGTCCCGCCACGAGCCCCGCCGCCTGCGCCGCCATCCGGCCATGCGCCGGATGTTGCGTGAGCATCATCTGCGCGCGGCGGATTTCATTCTGCCGCTCTTTCTGGTGGAAGGCGAAGGCGTCCGTGCGGAAATCTCCTCCATGCCCGGCGTTTTCCGCCACAGCATCGACTCGGCGCTGCAACTCTGTGCGGAGGCCGCGGCGCGGGGTATCTCCGGGGTGCTGTTGTTTGGCGTCCTGGAAGAACACTGCAAGGACGCCACCGGCTCCGCCTCCTGGGAGGCGGAGGGGCTGGTGCAACGGGCGATTCGCGCCATTCGCGCCAAATATCCGCAACTCCTGATCATCGCCGACGCGTGCTTTTGCGAATACACCGCCCATGGCCATTGCGGTGTGATGGATGCGGGTGGTGACCGGGACGATTATGCCACCCTGGAAAACCTGCAGCGGCAGGCTATCTCTTATGCGGAAGCGGGGGTGGACGTCGTCGCCCCTTCGGGCATGGTGGACGGCATGGTGATGGCGATCCGCGAGGCGCTGGACGCGGCGCAGCATCCGCAGGTCAGCATTCTGTCTTATGCCGTCAAATACGCCAGCGCTCTTTATGGCCCTTTCCGCGATGCGGCCGACAGCGCGCCCCAGTTCGGGGATCGCAAAGGCTATCAGATGGACCCCGCCAACCGGCGTGAGGCCTTTCGCGAAATGGCGCTGGACATCCAGGAGGGCTGCGATATGGTGATGGTGAAGCCCGCCATGGCGTATCTGGACATCATCCGTGACCTCCGCGAGCGCTGCGACCTGCCGGTGCTGGCTTATCAGGTGTCCGGTGAATACAGCATGCTGCAAGCCGCCGCCCGCGCCGGTTGGCTGGATCTGCAGAGCAGTGTCCTGGAATCCCTGCTCGGCATCAAAAGGGCCGGGGGCGACGCCATCATCACCTATTTTGCCCTTGTTGCAGCCGATTGGTTGGGATGAAGCCCTCGCGGCACACAGATGCCGCGCTGCCGTCGCCGTTCATGGGGGGTTTTACGTCGGTATCGGGCCTCCTGTTCCTGATCCGCTGGTTCGGGGCAGCCGCATTTTTCGGCATGATGCGCGTCCTGCGTTTGCGGGCGGAAGACCTGGATACCCTGTACCCCTGGGCCTTGCTTTCCGTGGCCATCAACGTGCTGGTCTGGCTGTTGCTGCTGGGCGGGCTGGAGGGGTCCCTGCCGCAAAAAACGCCCGTCAGTTCGCTGGTGGAAATTTCCCTGATGCCGAACCTGCTCCATCCCCGGATTGCCTCCCCCGCGGGGCCCGCGCCGCGCCGCCCGGACGGCGATCTTCCCGTCAGCCGGGAGCGTGCGCCGGCAACGGTGTCATCGGCGGCGCGGGCGGTCGCGCTGAACGCCTACCTGAAGGACTGGGAAGGCCGGATCATGGCACTGGCCGAGAAACACCTCCTTGGGGGGAACCACACCGCCGTACCTCAGGGTCGCGTCGTCGTCGCCGTTACCATCGCCCCCGACGGGCGGCTGCTGGCGATCGAGATGCAGCGGGGATCGCGGAATGCCGCGCTGGTACATGCCGTCGATACGATCATCCGGCAGGCGGCGCCCTTTCCACCTCTGCCCGCCATCTGGCAATCCCCGCCCACGCCGCTGCGCATAGTGCGGACCTGGAGCTTTGAATAGGCAACCCGCGTGCTCAGGGCGTTGTCATCGGCGCATCCACGCGTTCCAAGTCTTCCAGGCTTTTCTGCCGCGATTCCACCCCGTAGATGAGGGTGGTGAACAGTCCCAGCAGGGACACCAGGGCCATGACCAGCAGCACCAGGGGTATGCCCCAGCTTTTCTCGAAAATCGGAAACAACAGCGCCGAGACGAAGGCCCCCAGGCGGGAAAGTCCCGTCGCCAGCCCTGCCGCGCTGGCACGCAATTCCGTCGGAAAAATTTCTACGGCCAACGCGAAAACCGTCACTCCCGGACCGATGCCCACCCCCAGGGAATAGACCGCAGCACCCCCATAAATTCCGGCAATCCAGCCATTCCAGGAGCATAGCGCGAACAGCGCCAGGCCGAGAGACATCATGCCGAACCCGGCGCTTTGCAGGGGGATCCGGCCCCAACGGTCGAGTCGGGAGAGAATATAGAGAATGCCCAGAGCGGAGATCACCAGAAAGACGGCGTTGATGGCTGCGGCAGTTCCGTTACTGCTGGCGAGGCCGTTGCTGCGCAACACCAGGGGAAAATACAGACCAATGCCCAGGCCCACCACATCCAGGCAGAACCAGGGGAAGATGCTGAGCAGCAGCCGACGCAACCAGACTTTACGCAGCAGTACCCGCCACGACTGGCGATGCCCCCGAAAAGTCGCCAACTGCGCGCCGAGTTCGGCGGGTGTGCTCTCGGGGGACAGCCGGGCCAGGGCCGCTTGGGCCGCGCCGACATGCCCGTTACGCGCCAGCCAGCGCGGCGACTCCGGCAGGCCGCGCCGCAACCAGAGCAGGGCAAAGGCGGGGACCATCGCACTCCCCAGCATCCAGCGCCAGGAGTCGTCGCCGGTAAACAACAGGGCCCAGCCGACGCCGGTGGACAGCAGGGCGCCGACATACCAGGCCAGGTTTACCCTGGCGAAACGGTTTCCCCGATTGGCGGACGGACTGTATTCCGCAACGATGGTGGCCACCAGCGGATAGTCGAGGCCAATCGCCAGCCCGGTCAGAAAGCGGCCCAGAAAAAGCACAGGGACATCCGGGCTGAGGGCGCTGACCAGGGCACCGACGACGTAGAGGAATATATTTGGGAACAGCAGTTTGCGGCGGCCGAACCGGTCGGTGAAGACGCCGCCCGCCAGGCCTCCCAGCAAAGACCCGAGTAACGCCATGGCCATGAGCGGGCCGGTCTCGGTCGCGTGCAGATGCCAGGCGCTGTGCAGGGGGAGGAGCACCA